>DYJL01000045.1 GCA_020723105.1 Nitrospira japonica
ATCAACGTTATGTTGAGATCCTGATTATGTGAAGATAATCACCCCCTATCCGGATATCAGCACTTTTATTATCCATTCAGATCAAATCAATGTAACATAATCAGAGAGATTGGAGCCATTTGAGGATGTCCTCATTTTCCTTCCAGGATGGTAGATTCGAAGGGAGTACATTATTCAAAAAAGAAAATTCGCACTTCTCCATTGCTTTGGTCTTCATCTCAATGTTGATTTGCACATATTGATGAGTGGTTTCGAGGCTTGCATGGCCGAGCCAGGTTCGGATACTGTTCAAATCCACCCCTGCTTGCAGCATATGCATCGCGGTAGTGTGCCTAATTGTGTGCGGGCTGATTCTTTTCTGGGCCAACCTCGGCATCTTGACCGACGCTACTTGGGCATATTTTTTCACGATGTTGAAGATTCCATGTCGACCGAGAGGACAATTGAAGCGATTTAAAAACACATGTTCCTCTTCGGAGTGAACCACGCGTCCATTTAAAAAATCGCGGAAGGCCTCCCCTGTTTTTGTCCAGAGAGGGCAAATCCGCCATTTCCTTCCCTTTCCAAGTATACTGACCCTGTAAGGTCTTGACAGTGTCAACCAAGAGAAGCGAAGTTGTGACGCTTCACTCACTCTGGCACCGGTATTGTAAAGAAAAAGCAGGAGGGCATAATCCCGCGCGCGCTCAGGTCGGGCGGGGTCAATCTGATTGAAAATTTCTCTGATTTCATCCATCTCCAGATAATCGACCAATCCCCGTTGTGACTTCTTGATGGGAACGCTCACGATTTGACGGCAAATCCCGGCGTGACTTGGTTCGGATCTTGCCACAAATTCGAAGAAGGAACGTAGAACGGCCAATCGGTGATTTCTCGACCGGACCGAATTTCCCCGCTCATGTTCAAGCGCATTTAAAAAATCACGGACAAGGGTGGGAGTGATGTCCTGAATCAACAGGGTTGTAGGAGATCGCTTTGTTCTTGATCGCATGAAAACCAGAAAAAGTTTGAATGCGTCCCGATAACTCAGGATCGTATTTGAGCTTAAATTCCTTTCATTTGTGAGGTGTTCCTGGAAAAAGCGGGTAAGATAGGGGGCGATTTTGTCCGTATTTTTCATAAGCGGTCCCTCCTTGGGAAAAAATGATTTTCGCAGTAGGACTCAAAGCGCAGATGAACTTGTTCGAGCAAATCAGGAATCATGTCGAGGTAGACCTGAGTGGAGGCAATATCAACGTGTCCCAAAAATGCGGCCAGTAAAGGCAGTTTTGCCTGCACATTTTCTCCCTCTCGATACCAACGCACCAAACGATGCACCGCAAAAGCGTGACGGAAAGAGTGCAAACAGGGGTTTCGCTGTCCCGGCCCCGGTTTGAGGCCAAGCTCTTGGGCAAGACTACGAAAAACTCTGCCAATGCCGTTACGGTACATTGATTTTCCGAACCGGGATTGGAACAGGGGCGTTTCTTCACGCCCCACACAGGACAGATTATTTCGTAGCCCTACGAACTGTTTCAGTTTTTCATTATATTTCGGTCCTAAAGCTACCAGACGGCTTTTGTAAAACTTGCTTGGGCGAATGACCAGAAGGCTATTATCGAAGTCGATGTCGGCCAAGCGGATACGACAAAGCTCGCTGATTCGCAAACCCAGTGAATACAAGGTGGCAAATACCATCACATACGTTGCCCCCCGAAAAGGGAAAAATGGAATATCAGGCAATGACCGAGCTTTTGTTAAAATCTCATGGATTTGCTCTTTTGAAAAAATATAAGGCCGCAGCGTACGACGAGGTGCGGACTTGGTGCCACAGACAGGGTTTTCCGCAAGTAGTCCCAGGCTCCGTGCATGTTCGAAAAATCTTTCCGCAACCCTCCGTTTTGTGATGAGGGTCTGCTCATTGTTCGCCACTTGGCTCAACAACCATTGGTCAACAATAACGCTGGAGATCTTATCGCCAAAGAATAATCCGATACCGGCAAGATATCGGTCCAAATCGGCCAAGGTTCTTTCCTCGAATTCATATTTAGCACCCAGTCTTCTTTTAAACAGGATAAATTCAGACATGTGCTCACCCCAGGGACCCGAGAACCGTCGTTGCGGACGCAGGGTTTCAAGAATGGCGGCGGGATTTTCACTCTTACCGGCTTCCGCAAGCCCCCGCCACCCTTTTAGAGGGTATCGCTGATAAAGTTGACGAACCACATTGCAGGCGATGAGATCATGACGTTTCATGAACTCAAGAAAATTTCCTATGAGGCGCAGGCGAGATCCCAGATTCCTTTTATCAACAAGTCTCCCATGGTGATGAAGCCATGCCAGGATTAGGCCCTCCTCCTGAAGATGTTGCCATCCCATGTCGGCAACATTATGGCTTTCTTGAAAAAGATTAAAATCAAGCAGGATACGCACATAGGTTTTTCTGGTCAAAGAGCTATGACCCTTCAAGTTTTCCTCGGCAAACGCAAGGATGAGAGGTTGGAGGTTTCTCATAATACGTCCTCCCCATCATTTAGTGCCACCTGCCCGAGTCCACTTACATCAATCTTTAGGTATACACTGGTGGAGGATGCGCTGAAATGCCCCAGAAAATCTCCGATAACCTTGTACGAAACGCCCGAATCGAGGAGTTGGTAGGCAAGGGAATGTCGAAACAGATGAGCCCCCGGACGATCAGGCAACGGGATCCCGGAAGCAACGAGATATTTCTTTACAATGGCGGAAACACGACTACCGACACGAATGGGACAAATAGGGGCCTTAATAGATAGAAATAATTGACGCAGGCCGGTATTGGGCCGGACGTTTCGAAGATATTCAATGATCGCTTCTCCTACGGGGACAGTTAGAGGAAAAACATCGCTTCTTCGGGTCTTTCGGTTCCTCAAATAGATCTTGGCACCAATCCAATCCAAATCATCAAGGCTTAGTCTTGCCACCTCCGCAGCCCTCATTCCATAGGTGACCAGCAGAATGAGGATGGCATAGTCCCTGATACCCTCCTTCGTAGTCCGTTCCACGGAGTTCAGTACCCGCTGTACTTGATCGGCTTTTAAAAACCGGGGTAATGCTTCATGCGTGTAGATTCGAGGCCTTGGCAATTTATCAAGACGATGGGCAAGACCGTAGCCTTCTATTTGAAGAAATCGAAAGAGGCTCCTCAATGCGCTGCATACACTATTCATCCCTCTTCTACCTGTTTTTTCGCCTTCTTTTTTGAGATAGTCCTGGATGGTCTGGTGGTTCCACTGGGAAGGCAGTAGCCCTCCGATTGTTTGGCAATAGGTCAAGAATCTACCGGCGTATAATGAATACAGACTGATCGTCGGTTCCGCCAATCCACGCTCCTTCCGGCAAAAAATTATGAAGTCAGTAAGAATTTCTCGAAACCAAGGCTCCAAGCCCCTCACGGAAGCGGGACAATCTTCGACCTCAAGGGATGTATCGAAAAAGTGGATAAACCGGTTCAGACCGCTGTTCAGCTCCCTGGTTAGTCTTTCCGGGTTTTGGGTTTGATTTTTTCTTTTGGATTCCTGAACCCAATTGGAAACGAAACAAGAAGCCCATGCAGAGATATTTTCTATGGTGTTGACCCGTTGGCCGGCAAGATAATCACTGAATGAGGCCAACAAAAAGAGACGCTTGAGCATGGTGTTTTTTGCATACCCTTTCTCTTCCATCCAAGCCAGATACGAATTAATTGCAGGTGCGAAAGGTTTTTGGCTATACCGATTTATTGTTTCTTGATTTTTGAGTAGTCGTTGAAACATGAGAAACCCTCCCTTTGTATAAGTCAGTCCCAAAATACCTCGAAATGAGGTCTCTATCGATCTTTCAGCATCATGCAGGATCGAAAAAATGCTGAAAATAGAAAAGGAATTAAAAAGGAAGGTATTTATCAAAATGAATGAAATTCTGCGCCTTCTTCGATTCTCATTATGTGACATAAACGCGATTGGTTTGTAGCGGTGAGGAAAGGATGCGAGGGTATCTTCACATAATCAGGACCTCAACATAAT
>DYJL01000003.1 GCA_020723105.1 Nitrospira japonica
GTCGTATTTTACACCTTATACGACTGTCCGATTTTTGGGGGCCACCTCTGTTCGAGACGGGAAGGATTTTACATACAAGGCAAATATATTTGATTTTCATAATGGTTGTGTTATCATTTTTGATAAATACAAAAGTGATCTTACCTTATTTTTTTAGTTCAGATAATTAGTTATACTATTAATGCATCCTATCAACTTTATGCAAAATTATATAAGAGTTAAACATAATGCAAGACAATTCTAAGAATGAGTTTCTTAAAAAAGCTGAGCTTTTTTCATCATTTACTGACAATGAAATAGAACAACTTATAAGTAAGTTAATTATTAAGAAGTTTAAAAAACTTGAAACCATCCTCTACGAAGAAGATACTAATGAGTTCATGTATATTATTTTATTTGGAAAAGTCAAAGCAGTACGTATGACGGAAGATGGTAAAGAAATAATCCTTGCAGTACATCAAACAGGCGATTTCTTTGGGGAGATGTCGCTAATTGACAGTAAAACAACCCCTGCCTCTGTCATTGCAACCGAGGATTCTTTATTAGCAATCATTTCCAAGAAGGATTTCTACTCAATATTATTGGTTCAAAACAAATTTATGGTAAGTCTGCTCAAAATACTTTGCGGCCGACTCCGTAAGTGCTGGGATACAATACAATTATTAAATTTCAACAATGCTTCACAAAGAACAAAAACGTTACTCCTTATGCTGTCAGATGAATATGGCAAGAAATCTTCAGATGGAACTACATTAAACATTAAACTTACTCATCAAGATATAGCCGAAATGACTGGGATGACACGGGAAACAGTTACAAGGATTTTAGATAAGTGGCAAAAAACAGGAGAAATAACTGTGCTGAAAAATAAATTTATACGTCTAAATCCAAGTTTTTTACAAAAAGAATTAAATATCTAACCTATCCTTTTTTCTGTATAATCCATTATCTCTCAGTTAATAGAAAAGAAAAAGGCTTTTGCAAATTTTGCAAAAGCCTTTTTTTATTTATCAACACGTTAAATATACTACTTTATTCTTCTGCGTCTTGCGTATAAAGCAGCGCCTACTAACCCTGAACCCAGAAGCAATAGTGTGCTTGGTTCCGGAGTTACAACCTCTTGATCAAAGCTTGTGGTACCACGGCCTGAGTGATCGATATTAGTGTATAGTGTCAGCGTATCAGGGTTTGTCAGAGAGAGATAGCCAGATCCAACTGAACCTGATGCTGCTCCAGGACCTAAAACAAGGGAGCTGATCGTTGTTCCATTAACACGAGTTTCAAACGTTGCTGTGTTCTGGAATGTGCCACCAACATTCATTATTAAACCGCCATCATAAGTAAATCCAGAGTCATCAAACCATATTTCTAATGTCCCTGCCCTGTTTGATGTATTTTGTGATGCAACATCCATATAAGGCAATGATGCTGAACCAACAGCTGGCTTTGTAAGACCGGTTGTTACATTGATATTAAATACACCCAACGGACCCATAAATGTAACAGTACCTATTGCGGCAGCACCATATGTTGCAAAATTATATGCATCTCCAAGACCTTCATCAAAAATTATGGCAGTTGATGCACCACTCTTCAATGTAAGGGTAGGAATAGCATTGGCTGATTGAACACCTACTATACCTATTACAGCTACCAAGACTAATAAGATTTTTACTACTTTATTCATTGTTAATTCCTCCTTTTTTAATTTTTTATTATTTATAGATGCCTATCTATACTTCTGAATAAACTATTTAGCAATATACATGCCATTTCTTTTAACAATTATAACTCGTTGATAATAAAGTATATTTTATACATTCCAGTAATTATATTATTTCCATTAACACTTCACATGTAAATTATCCCGACATATCTCCTTGAAAAAACGATATTTATTAAGCGTAATATGAGACTAACTCCATAATTTATATGAAATATTTCTTCAATATATGGGATTAATTGAAATTGTAAACTTTTTCATAATGGTTAACAACTATTTACATTTCGTGATTCAAATCACCGCTATCCCATAGTACGTTAGATTATCCTAATATTGAGAGGTTACATAGAGGATGTTTCCGAAAAGGTAAACCCTGAGTAATCAGGGGGCACAAAGCCACGGGTCCTGAAGCTTCAGGATAGCCGGGCCGCCGAAGAAACAGCGCTTGACCTGGTTTTTACCTCCAGAACAAGCCTGTTTCCAATGCCGGAGACAGAAGGAGGTTGAAAGACCGTGTTAAGTACTAACTTAAGATATAACACCGTATCTCTCTTCTTCCTGTTTTTCCTGATAATTATTTTTAATACTCATAATCTTTTCGCAGCCAATGTAACACTCTCATGGACGCCTCCCACCACAAATGCTGATGCTACACCCCTGACAGACCTCGCTGGATATAAAGTATATTTCGGCACATCTTCAGGCAGTTATTCTCAAAGCGCTGACGCCGGCAATGTAACAAGCTACACCTGGGGTAATCTTGCAGCCGGAACTCCTTATTATTTTACTATCACTGCCTATGATACAAGCGGCAATGAAAGCAGTTTTTCCAATGAGGTCAGTAAAACTCTTGCGTCTGTGACTTATTACTGCGACAAAGATACGGATAGCTACATAAACGTAATTGCAGACGGCACCTGTGCAGGTACAGGCTGTGAACCATCCGGATGCCAGACTGTCGCAGGCAATGACTGTAATGACAACAATGCAAACATTAACTCTGCTGCATCGGACATCAACTGTAATGGATTAGATGATAACTGTAACGGCCAGGTAGACGAAGAGTGTACAGCTTCTATTAAGGTCAGCAAGGTGCTTTTAAGTGAAGACTTCTCCAGCGGAATACCTCAAACATGGTCCAGACAGGGAGTGTGGGATTCGGACAACACATGTGGAAAGACTATAGATTATCCATTTGTGGCACCTTATGCCTTGGCAGATTCTTCCTGTTTAGCAACTGGCAATGAAGAGCTTGTAACGTCTTCATTTAATACTACTTCATGCAATAGTGTGGAACTCGCTTTCAGCAACCAACACTATCTGGATAGTGGATATGTCCAGATAAATATTACAGGTGATGGGGGAGCAAACTGGTTGAACACTGTAAATATGCCAATGAGTGACGGTTATCCTTCACCTAACTGGAAGAATATTGATATAACTGCTGTTACAGGTGTTAAAAATGCAAAAGTAAAATTCAGTTATGTAAACAATACAAGTGATGGATTATGGGCCCTTGATAATATCTGGGTTACCTGTCAAACAACCCAGCTCGATTTTTCAAGCCAGATTCTTAAATCTTCCCCAACACAAACCATCCTGCTTTCTAACACAGGTACTCAAGATCTATCCATAGATAACATCACTATTGAGGGTACTGATGCTCCTGAGTTTACAATAGACGATAAGAATAACTGTTTAGGTCGTACCTTGCTCCCTGCAGAGACATGTGCACTTGATTTAGTCTTCCTGCCAGTTTTGTCTGGTTCTAAAAATGCCAATCTTGCCATTACCACAAATGACCCTGATACACCAGTACTCGATATTCCTCTGACTGGAATTATTAATCCATCCCCTAAAGTCAGCATCAACGGCAAAGACAGCCTTGTTACTCTGAGAAAAGGTATAAAGGCTAAAATGGCTTTAGAACTTGATCCAGGAAACTTCGAATATACAAATGCTGACTGGTGGTTGCTGTTAGAACGCAATAATAACTGGTACTACTACGATCCTCTGACTAAATATTGGAAAAAAATCCCTGCATACTACGACCAGAGAGAAATTATCAATACTGCAACTGTTGAGGTTATGAAGACCTCAAATCTGCCAAGGGGGCTGTATAAGCTTTACTTTGGTGTTGATACAAATGCGAATGGCTCAATTGATCCAGATGAATATCATTACGATGAGATGTCAGTCAGAATCAAACGGTAAGCTATAAAAAAACGAACGGAAGTTCTTCCCGTTCGTTTCTATGTTGTCACAAAAAGAGCTCTTGTTACTGCAACTTTAGTCTACATCCAAAATTCTCCTCTCAGCAAGGAGAGCCGTAATTAACTGCACAGCATTTGCAATATCTGTTCTTTCTGTATCAATAACAAGGTCCGGGTTCCGGGGTTCTTCATAAGGTGAAGAAATCCCTGTATAGTTCTTTATAATTCCTGCTCTTGCTTTTTGATATTGGCCTTTTGGATCACGCTTTTCACACATTTCAATAGAACACTTTACATATATTTCAAGAAAATTATCACCATCAAAACGTCTTCTTATATATTCCCTGTCTTCATAGTAAGGAAAAATAAAGGCGCCGAGAACAACTATCCCAGCATCCACAAAAAGCTTTGACACCTCAACAATTCTCCGGAGATTCTCTTTCCTGTCCTCGCGATCAAAACCCAGATTACTGTTCAATCCATGCCTGATATTATCACCATCAAGAACATATGCATGTACACCCCTGTTGAACAGTTTTCTTTCAACATGATGAGCAATAGTGGATTTCCCAGAGGCAGAGAGTCCGGTCAATAAAACAAACCCGCTTTTATGTTTATTAAACTGGTTCCTTTCCTCCCTCTTTACATACCTGTTATCCCATATCACATTGTTCAATTCCATTCTATTCCTTTCTCAGTCAATTTATTCCGGCAGATAATCCTTTAATAATGGAAGAAAATCCCTTATAGCGCTTTCCACTAAGTGCTCAGTCTCTTCAACACCTTTACTTACAGGCGTTGAAATCCTTATAAAAGCAGCATCATTTCTCCGATATTTCAAGGAATTTATAATCATGTACAATTTTAATATATAATCATTCGTGATATATACATCCTTCATTTTATACCAATAAATAAAAAGTTCTTTCTCCGCACCCTTTTGATATACCGCTTCTATGAACTTTACTTCATCAGCGCCATTCACCTGCAACCTTCTCTCCCGCTCTGACAGCTTAAACCATCCGCTTCCAGGCAGGCAATGTTTCGGTGAATGAATCTGTGCGCCTTCTCTTTGTGTACCATAATAACCAACATAAAGGTTAATGCTGTCATCTCCTTTTCGGTATGCTCTTGACATATATTCGTTAACCCTTAGTTTCTCAAGTATCACATCATCAAACTGGTAAATTTTCCCCTCCCACCCTTGCCATGCAAGCGGAAAATCATCTAAGGTCTTCTTAAGCGGCACTCTCTCATGGAATGAAACACTATTAAGATAAAGCGCAAATAAAAATATAATAACCGACATTATTATTATTCTTTTATTCATAGATTATTTATTTCCTATTCGCACTAAAATAACTGACAGAATAATCAGCAAAGAGATTGCAATACCAAACATCAAGAGACCGGCAAACTCATGAAAGAACCCTTTAGCCACCTCTGCGCCATACTTCTCAGCAAGAATACCTGTACCCACAACTCTTACGGCATTCACAAACACAGCAATTGGAACTGCCATGCCTATAAGCACCAACTTTTTTATCCATCCTTTTTGGGTCAAATAGGCAATCGCTGTTGATAAAGCAAGCAAAGAAATTATGGACCTTATTCCACTGCAAGCATCCGCAACCTCAAGCGTTGTATCGGCAAGGTATATGATGTTCCCCTCCCTTATAACAAGAACGCCAATCCATGATAAAAAATCTACTGAAACTTTTGATACCAGAAGTTTTAACGGAAAAGCAACAGAATCATAAAGAATATACGGCAGAGGGATCATAAACAAGAGATAGCAAAACGGAAAAGCAACAGCTTTAAAAAATTCTATCCCGCAAGTAAAAACAATAGCGCCTGCAAGCACAAGCAGCATTGAGGCTCTCATTGTAAATTGTTCACCTGAAAGATAGCCAATAAAATAAATAACCATTCCCGAGATCAATATAAAAAGGCCGGAAGTTGACGGAGAGAGCAGTACAGATTTTACTAACTCCTTCCTTTGCCAGAAAAAATAGCCGGATATAAACGGTATTAAAAAACCATGTGAATAATTCTCATCGTTATACCAGTCACTAATCATTTCAAAGATGGTACTCCAGTATAAAAAACCAAAGGCAAGGAGAAAAAATACGATAGACAGTATGTTAATTTTATTGTCTTTATTAATATTCATATTCGAATAGACAGTAACTGCTATAGTCTTGATGTTCTATACATCAATATCGTATTAATCAATATTTTTCTGAAGTGCTCCATTTTATCAACATTAACATTCTTAAAAACAGCTCTATCCATTTTATCTACATAGTAACCTGATTTTCCCATATCAAAATATCCATAAAATAAATCACGGATCTGTTCACGGTTAAAGCCGTTTTCCCGTTCCAGTATAGCAAGCAACTCAACGTTTTGCTGACACCTCCGCAACGCCTTTACACGAAGACTGACAACCCAGTCAACTCCTGCTTCTTCCTTTGCATTAACAATCAAGGCATTCTTATCTGGAAAGGCAAAGGCTTTAGTCCCTCCCAGGCTCTGCCAGGGCAATACACCGTCAGCGCCTTCAACATAAGCGCACATACACCACATAACGGTCTGCTGATTAGGCAAGTCAATGTCGTTAAGTGACCCATAAACAGAAAATTTGATTTGACCATCTTCTTTCAATTTCCGTGCACGGTCCGGATATCTGAAGAAGTCTTCACTCTGTACATACATTCTGTTCAATATTCCATTTAACCAGTCATGCTGCCATCGCTGTCTTGAGATATCTGCCCTGAAAACAAATTGCGACGGTTTTGCGCCAAAGGCCTGCTGAAATAATACCCCATAAAACTTCAAAGCCATCCAGTCATCATAAGACAAAGGCTCATCGAGATTCCACCACGATGAGGAATCGGTCCACTTCCATTTATTATTAAGGTAAAACTGAAATTCGGTTTGACTCCATCCATTTGCCTCAAAATGTTTTTTAAATTCCCTGACTATTTTAACAAACCTGTCTTTATATTCTGATGTTAAAGCCTCATCCAATGATGGTGAATCCAATGCATGCCTTGAGATTGTTTCCTGTGTCTTTCTTTCTGTAATTCCATATTTATAATTAGAAGACAACTCTGATGGCCAATTCTCAAAGAACGGAAGATAGAATCTCTCTACAGGAATACCTTTTCGTCCTCCTTCCGTAAAGGCAGTACCGTCAAACAAGGACCCAAGCCGCTTATCATAGTCGGCCCAGTCAATCTTAATCTCTCCGCCATCTGAATATGTTATCGCAGGGATCATGTCTGCATGGACCCGTCCATCCTGTGAATATGGGATCCTATTGATAACTGTCCTGTGCTCATGTGCTATGCGATAAGCCTGTAAAAACTTCTCTGTTCCTGCTGTTCCAGGGCCTCTGTATATATTCAGCTCAGGGACAAAAACAAGTTTTTGGGGCATTATAATATCTTTTACATCAAGATTAATGGCAAGAGATCTTTCAGGTTTATCTTTTCTCATAATTATAATTTTGCCGTTATATAGCCCGGGGTTTATCTCATAAGGGATATTAACGTCAATAAATATCAATTGGTTACTCCGATTCTCAATGGACTTCTGGAATATTTTCATATCTATCTTCCCATCAAACATTGGGACCGCCAGTTCCGGATACCACTTATCTTTAACTTTTACATAATGAACCTGATAAAGATTGAAGCTGTCAGCAGATATTCTTGCTCCCCCTTTACTGTCAAGGAAGGATAACCTTACCTCGATATCTTCAAAATCCCTGTTTTCTGTTTCAATACACAATTGAAATCCTACAACTTCCCCCCTTACTCCTGTGAGGGTGATTACATTCCCATCCTCTGACCATATTGAATTTTCCTTGTCGAATCCTTCAGCTACGGTCTCCGAAATTATATGTCCCAAGATTGGATCAATTTTGGTTATATCCGGCACTGCCCAAACTTTAAGATGCCTTGCTGACGGCTCCTTTTCGCCCCTCGTATTAAGGTTTCTCTTTTCAATTATCCCGTTGGAGGGACGGTCCTGAAAAGTTATTCTCTGTAATGTGCCCGATGAATAACCGCTCACCACAGCAGGCTCAGACCTCTGACCGAGTTCATCCACTGCGCTTATATTTGTAGTTACCTTTTGTTCAGGAGGCAGCCAGTCCAATATTATTTCATGCACAATGCCTTTTGGTCCTGGTTTCGGGATTCTCCACAAAGGCACTTCATGGTTATTAATGAATACATCAAAGGCAAATATATCTTCTTTGATGGGAACCTTAAGAACTGCAGCGCCATAGTCCATATGTGCATGTTCCATTGAAGATACCAATTCTGCATCAGGTCTAAGAGGCTTATTCTTTCTAATATCCGTTGAGGTGATCATTATGTAAGGTGAGTGTTTTGATTCTCTCGAAAACACATAGTTGTTGGCGAAGGTCTGTCCCGACTCATCCATGATAAGCAGTCCATAAGATTTACCAGCAATCAGAGCATTAATCAATTCAGGGGCAATGTCCACAGACCACCAATCTCCTTCTTCTTTTCTTAACTCCGTATGATGCTGCCAGGTGTGCCCCATCCCCATTGTTACATCTGTCAGGTCCGATCTCTCATCAGCCCATCTTTGACTTTCATAGCTCGAATAAAGAAACGTCGCACCCTTTCCAATTGTATCTCTAAACGGTCCTCTGGATTTACCCTCAACCCATGGAGAAGCAACAGTGGAAATTCCGATCTTCCGCAGTTTATTTTTCTTGCTCGTATTACAAAAATATAATCTTGCTTTCTCAATTTTCTTACCATTTAATGATGTTAAATTAAAATCCAGAAGCGCCATTTCCTGGATGCCTTTGAGTTTTAATCTATCCGCGGCCCCCATATTGAATTCTTCTTCCCCTGGATAGGCTGATATCCAGACGTCTCTCGTTGCATTGAATTTAAGAGTTCCCGCATAGGCGTTACAAGCGGAAATATTAATGACCACGAGAAAGACTATAAATGCTGTAAAAGAATTCAACGAAGGAGGGCGTTAAAAGATGTTTTTTAACTCTATTCTCAAATCTTTCAGATAAGGTGATTCGAGAGTTTCATTCTTATTAAAAGTTTTATGTATAGTATATGTATTGTCTTTAAGAATATAAATCTCTATTGATTCTTCATCGGGTATCACAACCCAGTATTCTTTAACACTGAACCTTGCATATAGTTTCTTTTTCTGTACAAGATCCCTGTAAGCAGAGTTTTCAGATAATATCTCTATTACAAGATCAGGAGATCCCTGTATGTTTTTCTCACCAATAATATTCAATCTCTCTTTTGAAATAAATAAAATATCCGGCTGCACAACATTTTCTTCATCAAGATACACATCGTAAGGAGCATCAAATATTTCCCCAAGATGATTTGCCCTTACAAATTTTAATATTTCGAACTCAATATCCCTCGAAATTTTTTGATGCCTTGTTGCCGGTGATGGCGTCATAAGCATGTCCCCCTCGATAAGTTCATATCTTTCGTCTGCAGGTGTTTTGAGATAATCCTGGTAGGTAAATTTTTTCTTTTGTGCAACTGTTCGAGCCATCTATAAACCCCGCTTATTAAATCTTGATAATATTTTAAGCGATGCTCCCCATGATGTCAAACTATCATAGGGCATAAGGTCTTTAATCCGCAAAGGGTTCTTTGCCAAAGAACTTTATCTTTATTCCATCTATTACGTTGGTCCTGAACAGGAATACAGCCCTCATCAACAATTCATGGGAATTATAAACTGCTTTAGTCAATCCGCCAATTTCCGATTCTTCATACGTCGTTTCATAGCCAAATCTCTTCAATGTATTCGCAGCAATGTTTTCAAACAACTTGATCTGACGGGTGTTCATTTTCCTTTTCCATTTTCCATAGTTGCCTTTTCTTATTCTGCCGATCAACTCCGTCATTTTGCCTTCATCATATTCTTCATCCAGGAACTTATATATATCGGGGGTTATTCGTTCGGCATTATCAAGCAGATCTTCATATTGGACAAAATAAAGGTGATTGCGGTTCTTCAGTTTTTCAATAATCTCATTAGGTACATTATATTCTTTCCATGAGTGAGCACATGTGAAGATATTATTAGGTCCCCAGGGCTTTTCGAGTAACGAAAGCGCCACGTCTCTGCCATCCCGTACTATATAGATGTATTTTGAATCAGGGAAAAGTTTATACAATATGTCAATGTTTCTGAGATAGTGGGGTGTCTTGTCCCCCCATGATTTATTTCCTTTCGTTTCTGCCCTTAACATGCATATTTTATTAACGATATTTCTATAGTTGATCTCAGTGAGTTCATTATAAAACTTGTCCAGGTCCATCTGGAGTTTCCATTGCATTATCGCCCTTTCATTTAATATGTCTTTAATCAGGCGACTGAAATTCTCTTTATTATCAAGCTGTCCATAGTCGTCAAGTTTTCTATAGAACTTTGTTACAAAATGTGTTTCCACAGGCTCTCCGAAACTCGAATGCTTTAACAGGGAAGCCAGCATCGTGGTCCCGGATCGTGGACATCCTATAATAAAAACGGGATTCTTCATTTTTTACCAATTCTCCATTATAGTATTGTATGGATTATTTTAGCTTAGATATCAAGGAGTTTGCCTATCAAATTTAATAAACCAAGACCTAACCTGCGCGCTGTTTCGGGGATTCTTAATAAGAGACTTTATAGTAAGAGATAGCCTTAGGTTAAAACTAAGGCTATCTCTTACTAATATTAACAGGAAAGTTCTGAAAAAACTTAAAGTAATTATTGCCCATTACTAATTCAACGTTGGCGGAGCTGGCGGAGTATTGTCTGCTGGAGGACCACCACCAATTACGTAGTTAGGGCCTATATAGGAAGTGCTAATAACAAGGTCATCAATTGCGTACCATTGTTCATGTTCTTGAGATTGGAGGGCGTAATGATTATAGTTATTGCCGCCAATCGCTAAATAATTCCAAAGACGATTCATAGATCCATTCGAAGTATGCCATGCAATATTTGTTTCATGCACAATACGAACCCCATCATAATATAAGTCATATTCACCATCATGAACCCCTGGAGCAGAGTTCATTTTGAGATGATATTCCCAACTATGCCAGTTGCCATCACCAGGGCATCCTGTTTCATTCCAGTCACAGTTACCCCCACCTGGTTTTGGGAAATACGCACTTCTTTTATCTCCATTTCCAAATTCACTATCCAAGCCATCATAAAATATTGCACCAGCGTGTGATACAGGGTCTTTACCTTGTGTAAATTTTGCAGGTCTTGCAATAAATAATGGTTTATTGGGAGTTGGAGCAAAATAATCCCAAACACTACCAGTACCATCATGACTGAAAACATGAAGCATTTTTATCATGGGTGATTCCGTAGTATTCCAAATCCATGAAGGTTGAAATTTTATATAATGACGAACATACAATTCAGAAAAACCGCTTGTTGGCGATGCAAGTTTTACGGCTAACAATCCATCGCTTGCCCAGCCACATCTATCACAAACCTCATTATAATATGTAAATCCTTTCCCTGAACTACCCCTGTAATTAGTTGAATCAATATTCATTGTATTTTGTTTTTTATCAATATATTCCGATCCTTGTATCCTATAAGCAATATAGCCACTTGGTGCTGAAGAACAACTTCCAGGATTACAATTTATAGTTCCACTACCTTGCCCATACCCTTGAGTTGGTGACCAGTCTGGATGGTTATCAAAATTATCTTCAAAAACCACAGTACTATTACTGAACGCTGGAAAAGATAATAAAATTAAATTTAAAAGCAACAAAGTAATCAAATTCATACTCACTTACCTCCCAATTTTTTCTTTTTTAGTAAATCTATTCTCAATCTAATAGTACAATTAAATAGTTAATCCTCTCAGTGATTCAAATCACTCAAATATAACCTCTTCTTAATTAATGGTCAAATTTAGATTTATTAAATTGTTATAGATTTTCATTCTTATAAAATATTCGATACCATAATTCAAAATTAATAAGAGCCCATAAAAATTCTCCATGATCTACTTTGCGTTTTTGATGCTCACTTATGATTACACTGAGCAATTTAGGATTAAAATAGGTTTGAGTAATGCTATCTTTTTCGCGAACTAAATCCAAATACACTCTTAATCCCTGTGCATCTCTAAGCCATTCTGAAATAGGAACGCCGAACCCAGATTTTTTTCTAAATACGATCTGTCTTGGTAAATATTTTAGGGCAAGCAATTTTATAATTATTTTATTTTCCAAATGACTCATTTTTAGTCTTTCGGGAACCTTAAAAGAGAACTCGACTAATCGATAATCAAGAAAAGGAACGCGTGATTCTATGCTTGCAGCCATACTCATTTTATCTTGCCGATTTAATAACGATACAAGATATGTCTTTTGTTCCAGATAAAGGAGACGATTTAACTTGCTACATGAATTACTGACACTATTTAATATTTCATAGCGTCTATCAAGTGTTTTTTTAAAATATCCATTATTGAACAGCGGTGATACATATTCTAAAGGGACAAACTCAGAATTTCTTACAAGTGATTCATCTTTGTCATAATTAATAAATCTGGATAATATTCTCAGTTTTCTATTGCCAAGAATCTTGGCAATGGCCTCAACCAATAACTTAATAGACATTAATGATCCTAATCGAGAAAAAGCAAGAAGGTTATATCTGGGATATCCAGCAAATAGTTCATCAGATCCTTCGCCAGTCAGAACCACTGTCACATATTCCTTGGCCAATTGACTAATTTTAAATATTTGAATAGAATGAGCATGGTTTAATGGCTCATCATGATGCCATATAATCTTCGGTAATAGATTCATGTATTCCTGCATATCAATAACTAAATCATGATGACTGGTATGATATTGCTTTGCAACTATATGAGCATATTTCCTCTCATCATAATCCTTATTGTCAAAACCAACCGAAAAAGTGTTTAAACCAAAATCAGTCATCTTGGCAACATATGATGAAATCAAGCTGGAATCAACCCCACCACTATTGAAGGTTCCTAACGGAACATCACTTATTAATCTCAGAGAAATTGCATCTGCTAAGAGTTCATCCAAGGCATCGATATAATATGCATCCGATTTCTCTTCATCATTACTTTCATATTCTACATCCCAGTACTTGTTAATTTTTATATTCCCATTCTCCCACCAGAGGTAATGCCCGGGCAATAAATTCTTAATCCCGCTAAAAAAAGTGTTCTCACCAGATGGAAATCGAAATGAAAAATATTCTGCTAAGATAGGTTCATTGATCGAAGGGACTTCCGGTAAGTATTTTAGAATAGACTTAATCTCGGAAGCAAATATGAATGTTTCTCTATCTAACATATAATAAATGGGTTTTACTCCTAACCTATCCCGTACAATCAAAAGTTTCCTGCTTTTTTTATCCCAAACTGCAAAAGCAAACATACCATTGAGATGTTTGACAAGTCCTTCCTGATATTCTTCATATAAATGCAATAATACTTCCGTATCAGATCGTGTTTTAAACTGATGTCCTTTTGATATCAGATCATCTCTTAGTTCTTGAAAATTATATATCTCTCCGTTGTATATGATCCAAACGGATGAATCTTCATTCGTCATCGGTTGACTTCCTCCAGAAAGATCAATGATACTAAGTCTTCTATGTCCTAACGCCACCTGTCGATCCATATAAAATCCGCTACCATCAGGGCCTCGATGCTGCATGATATCACGCATTTTAAATAGCAATTGTTTCGTTGTATCAGCGTCTTTTTTATAATTTACAATTCCGCAAATTCCACACATACCAATATTAATAAACTTTAATTAACTGTGATAAGACATTAACAATTTTACCCGAATCATTTTCCCAATTATATTTTTTTACTGAGGCTTCAATCCCTCTCCTTGACATCTCACTTCTTTTTGGGGGATTATTCAACAATGAGATTACCTTATTGACAAAGTCGGTAGAGTCATTTGCTTTAAAGCAGATACCGCAATGTTCTGCATCAATAATCCCTTGCATAGGTTTGACGTCTGATACAACTACAGGTAGTCCAACTGCCATATAATCAAACAGTTTGTTGGCTAAAGTAATTTCAGTATGCGCACATGAATAAAATGGCAGGATACCTAAAGTGCTTGATGCAATATAATCAGGGAGAAGATGGTTGTCAACCCATCCTTCAAATATAACATTTTCATTTAGGTTAAGTTCTCTAACCACTCTTACCAGGTTTTCTTTTCCAATCCCCTCTCCGACAATAATAAGACAAGTGTTTTTAACTTTTTGTAAGACTTTTGGCATGGCTCTAATGGCAAGCTCAAGACCTCTATCTCCCAATATAAAACCTGAAAATAAGATAATATTTTTATTCCTTAGGTAGCTTAAACTGCCGGGATATGTTGGATGCCTTGGATAAAATATTGATAACTCAGGAGTGTTTCCAATAATAGTAATTTTATCTTCCGGAGACAAGTAACGTTCAAGCAATCTCTTTTTTGATTCTTCAGATACTACAAATATATGATTAATAAATTTAACTACAATTTTCTCTATTATTTCAGCAAAAACCGGATTACGAAGTAAATAATTTAAGCCTTTCATTTTGTTTTTATCAAACATCCAATTGCTCCTTAACGCTTCTGGATAGACTTCTGCCATATCTAGTACAACTGGTATATTAAATAGTTTACTTAATAATATTCCCGTAAGAGCAAGTGGTAAGTCTCTTACTAATATAAGATGGCATTTATTTCTAAAAATTATTTGCGCCGAACGAATAAGCCAGAAAGGACTAAAAAATACTGGAAAGTTAATAAGTTTATTGAAGAATAAAAGATTCCTAAATAAAAAAGGTAATCGAAAGATACGAAGTCCATTAAATTCTTCTTCAAGAGGCTCGGCATTGTAGTTCCTGCAAACAAGATATACGTCATGCTTTTCTTTTAACAGTGATTTGCTGATTTTTGCAACTCGGATATCCCAAGGATACTCACCATCATAAATGAATAACATTTTCATAATATACAAAATAATTTTTTTAAGTAAAATTGATTAAGTAATGAGGAGTTATTAGAAGACATGAATTCATTTCGAACAATTATGAGATATTATTTCAATATATCACATTTAACCAATCTTAATTTCCCTGATTTCTCTCGTTCAATTTTATCCACAAACTCAACTTGAACATTTATATCTCTTCCCATTCTTTCTTTTATCTTATGTACGAAATATGTCTGTGTTTCTTCAGAATAGTCAGTATCCTTAACTATCTTTACTATAATATCATTTATCTTTTTTTGTACCACCTGGTATTGCTTCAAACTGATTCCCCTTTTTTTAATTTCTTCTGCTATATAGTTGAAATATTCCCCATGAACTTTTTCTCCATTACTTGTGATAAGAACGTCTAAAACACGGCCTGTAACATTATTAATTATAGGGAGTATTCTTCCACATGTGCATTCTTTATCTGTTACTTCAGCGATATCTTTCAGGTTATAACGAATCAAAGGTAAGGAATGGTTATTTAATTCTGTAACAACTATTTCACCTTTTTCACCAGGTGATGCATGCGATCCCCGCTCGTTTATAATTTCTATAAAAAGATTATCACTCATTAAATGAAATCCGCCTTCAGGACATTCATAAGCTATAGGGCCTACCTCTCCACATCCATAGTCATTAACAATTTGGCATTTAAATATTTTCTGCAGATATTGGCGAGTTTCAAAATAAAGTGGCTCGGAAGTTGTTACAACGGCTTTTAGATTTAAATTGGCCACATCAATATTCTTCTGTTCACAAAATTGCGCGAATTCTTTAATCATTGAGGCATAACCATAAAAATATTTTGGTCTAAAGTGATATATTTTTTCTAAAAAAGCATTCATAGATGCATCATCAAAGTTAAAAGCCGACAGCCTAATACGATTCATAATAAAATCTATAAACTTATATTTCTTTCTATTTAGAGGGTCTATGGGGATACCCCAAAACCTAGCCTGTTCATCTCCGATATCAATCCCATACCAACGCAAAGATCTCCACATAGCAGCGTCCTGATAAGCCATCGCCTTCCTATCTTTTAAAATTGTTACAGCTTCACCGGTTGAACCACCCGTAATTTTCTGAGAAAATCTATTTCTGTTATTTGAAGAAATCATTTCCCCCTGGTTTAACCGCAAGTTTTCTTTTGTCAGTTCTGGAATTCTTAAAAGATCAATTTTATTATTAATAGATTTAGGATCAATGTTAAACTTTTTAAATAGTTTTACATAATAAGGAGAATACTGAGTTGCGTAATTAATCAATCTGATTAATTTTCTCCACTGAATAACTTCTAATGTTTTGCTGTCCATCCGTTCATTTCTTTCAAATTGACGGATATATTTTAAAATATATTCCCCTCTGAGAGTTTGCCCTGGTAGAAATAATAAATATTTAGCAAAAAAACTATTCATAATAAATACAAATCAATACTGAAATGATAACATTAGGCATAGCGCATTCAGTACAATGTTCCACCCAGGAAATCAAAGCGATAGCGACTACATCTGCAATTTGCTCTTATATCATTTGATTACCTTAAATGTGCACGATCTGCATACCTCAAAAATACCCCAATCCTTTTAATCTCTCCCTTACTTTTTCTTCATCATCATCAGAGAACTCTTTCTGGTCCACATGTTTTGTCATATCGTTTTTATCGGAAACTATCACATTGCTGCCTGTAAATTCCCGGGTAAACACTTCTGTTAATACTTTACCGTCTATATATTGCGGAACCGGTATTCCAAAAGTATATAAAACAGTAGGCACTATGTCTTTTACTGAAATATGGTCCAGCGAACAATGCTGAACATTTTTACCTGCAATCATAAACATTCCAAACAATGAATGATCTCCTGTTTTCCATCCCATCGGGCTGAATTCATCCTTTGTTGAAGTGTCGGATGTCATCTCATATCCCGGAGAATCCTCAGTAATTAAAAGGATATCAGGCGCACTTTCAAAGCCATCACCTGAATATACATCTTCTCTCTTAAGAGCCTTTTTGACAATCCGGTTGTTGTTTTCCGGATCTCTGAATTTCATTATCGAATGGATTATGTCATCCCGCACCCTATCGTATTCATCTTTTTCAACAATACCTTGAGGCTCCCGGCCTTTCAGATTTATCCTTATACCCCACTCTTGCAGGTAGTACGCCTCTGTTTTGGACCAATCGGTTCGCGACATGGAATCCAGCAGGTTAACAAAAACGGACAATCCCTTCTTCTGCCTGAGCAGTGACAATATCTTTCCCTGAAGCCGGACTCTTTTTCTGTCATCTGTAATGAGCGCTCTCAAAGCATTATTTGCATATTTCTTAAGCAAACTTTTTGAGCCACCAGTATCATCACTCCTTATGGACATTAAATTCTGTTTTATAAGCCAGTTGTTCAGGTGGAGCCTTTTGTAAGCAGGTGAAAAACCATGATCCGACAAAAGGATTACGCTGCCATCCCCTGTATATGTTTTCACTATTTTCCCGATTGAATCATCTATTATCCTAAAGATTTCTATTATATTGCTTCTATTTCTTTCTGATGCCTTCTTATCAAAATGAGGGTGGGTTACATCAAGCAGATTAAGGGCTGAATGAAAAAGACGATCGGTTTCGGTAAATACAACCATACCAAAATCAACAGGATATTTTTCCAATAAATAAAATATTAAATCTCTTCTCTTTCTAACGGACCTAAGCAATGCCTCAATTAATGCGTCAATCCCGATATTTTCATAATCTTTCCAGTTTGTATCAAATGAGTAATCAGGGAATTTTTGCCGGATTTCATCAGCCAGAGAAAAAGGATAGGCGAAATTGCTGTTTATATTGGGAGTCAGCATGCATGTAACCATATAACCATTTATTTCCTGCGGAGGATATGTGCCAGGCACATTAACAACTAAAGTTTTTCTGCCGCTATGTCCTACAAAATCCCAGATTCTGTTAACCTTGACATGAGTCGAATTTGGAAACTGATACTCATATGCATTTGGCTTTGGAAAAAAGAAGCTGTAGAATCCATGTTTCCCGGGATTCACCCCTGTGGTCAAGGACGTCCAGTTGGGCGCTGACGAGTATGGCAATACCGATTCTAAAGGACCTGAGGCCCCTTTATTAAAAATATCATTTATATTTTTAAGGTCATATTCCTCTCTGATCTGATTAAGCATCTTGAAGGACAACCCATCCAGTCCAATCACGAAAACCTTATCAACCGGCATATGATATGCAACCTCCCCAATTGTTATAGATAGCCAACCTCTTTAATTTATTCATTACTCAATAAGTGCATTTCATAGAGCTTGTGATATTCCTTTGCCATGCGTTCTGCAGAATGATTCAACCTTACATGATGATATGCATTCTGTCTTAATCTATCGGCTTTTTCAGGATTCTTCACAAGTCCTGATATAATATCTGCCAATTGGTCTGGAGAATCAGCAGGCACCAGCAGACCCGTATCATCATGACGTACGATTTCCTTTATTCCCGGGATATCCGATGCTATCACAGGAACTCTTGCGGCCATAGCCTCCATCACCACTCTTGGAAGCCCTTCCAGATAAGATGGCAAGACAAAGACATCGAAACACTTCATGATTGCAAGCCGGTCCTGACGGAATCCGAGAAAATCAACATGATTTACAAGGTCCTCTTCTTTAACTGTCTTCTCCAATGCCTGTCTCATAACTCCCTCACCAATCAATAAAAGCCTTGCATTAACTGAGTTAGTAACAACTTTCATTGCCTTAATCAGATTAGGCAGGCCTTTTCTTTCTATCAACTGTCCTACATATCCAATAATTTTGATGTTCTTTTCACGTTTCTCAGATATGATTTTTTCATCCGGAGCAATCTCTTCTACCTCAAGTATATCAACACCGTTTTTTATAACTTTTATTTTCCTGTCGCTAATTCCTTTATCGAGACATTGCTTCCTTAGCCCTTCAGAAACGGGAACAACACTGTCAATCCGCTTAAGAAAGATTTCACCAAGTTTTTGATAAATATTCAATTTGGCATTGATAGACAACTCAAAACCATGCGGAGTGCTGATTACAGGAATACCTGTCAGTCTCGCCGCCAAATAACCGATAATGTCAGACTTGTAACCATGAGTATGGATAATATCAATCTTATGCTTCCTGATAAGTGAAGCCGTCCTGAATATGGTTCCTGGATCATAAGGTCCTGAGGCATGTATTAAATCCGTAGCGAAACCCATTTCCCGGGCTCTTTCTACCAAATCAATCGGTGAGTCCGGGGCATCTTTAATTGTGAATATGATATGCTCGACCTTACTATTATCAGAATATCTCACAAGTGCAAGTATCCAGCGCTCAGCGCCGAAAAGGCTATTGCTGCTGCCAAACTGCAATACCTTAATTTTTTTCAGATGCCCCTCCATTTACATCACATTTATTTTGAAAATATGTATGCATAACACCATAATGCATAAGCACAGCCAAGGGACGTACAAAGGTTCTGGATTCATCGTTAAAGGAAAGAACATCCTCAATAGATTTGTTATAGAAATATTCCGCCTTCGCTTTGAACTCACCTTTTTTATGGTTATCAGCATACTTACAAGCATAGTCAAAGACCGCGCTTTTTCTGATATCATGTGCAGGCCATGTCGAACTCGGAATCTCAACAACATGAAACATCTGCTTGTACAGCGCTTCATTTTGCAGCATCCATTCGGCATGATAGAGCAGGCTGGCCTTTGCATAATCATACATTTTATCTCTCTCATTTCTGTTGTTTTTAATATCAAGATACTTCCCAACAGACTGGAGAAATATGAGATAAAACCATCTGAGCTCCATCTGCTGCTGATTTAACTTATTTATATCATCAGACGGGCTTATGAACTTTCTGATTATGCTTTCGGCTTTCAGGAGATACTTTCTCTCTTCAGTCAATTCAAACGCATCAATAAGCGTGTTGATAGAGTTGGCCTCGCCTCTCCCCGGGGCATTAGAGTAATCATTTAACACATGTGATATTTTTTGTTTTGCTTTTCTCAGAATACCCTTAAGACTGATTTCTGTTCTGTCCTTATTCATAAGCCAGTCTGCAAGTCCGATAACCGCCTCTTTCGCCATAATACTACCCGTCAAATAATAGTAATTGGTCAGGCCGGTCGTATAGCAATGTTCCGGTGAGGGGCCGCCGCCGTATGATTCCATCCCGTTTAGCCCTATATTCCTTCTGGAATAAGAACGATGCGTAGATGTTTCTGCATGCATAAAATGATCGGTATGCCAGAAATGTCCACCATTATATGCGGGCCGGTCTTCTTTCGTATGATAGATGTCTATATCTGTTATATGCCTTGCAAGATCTTCCATAATCTGATACCACCTTCTGTCTCCGGTTCGGGCAAACTGCAAAAGACAGCCGTTGATAATATCGTATTGGTTATTGTAATGAGAAACAAAGGGGGATAACATCCCCTTGTAAAATACGATCTCGTGACTTGCATACACATCTCCGAAATTACGCCATCCGTACTCATCAATCCTTTCTCTGAGTTCGAAAAAGGAATCCGGGCCTTTAATCACATTGTCAAGCAGCGCCTGATATGCAGGATTCCGGTCCCTGCATTGCGGCGACATATAACCAAGCGCCATGCTTTCCGCATACCATTCAGGGGTATTTCGGCAAACAAGAGGTTCATGGACCCAGTCCATATTTACGGGACCGTCAGCATCTGTGTTAAACTGAACGTATATCGTATGAGTTTTCTGTTCTCCTCCCTGCAATTCAAATAAGTCATCATACTGTCCGGGGAAAACTTTCAACTTTAATATATTTTTGTCAGCCTCAACAGCTTTGGGAAAGTTCTGCCAGAATTCCTGAATGGTTGCAGTAATTGATTTCACGCCGGACGTGACAGTTAACACAGGAGTGGCCCTGTGGCCTTCTTCCAGTAAAACATCAGCCGTAATCCTATACCCTCTGAATTTATTTGCAACCTTCCCTTGTCTGTTTACATGATTAGGGCTATCCCAATGTTCACCGCCGCTTGAATCCTGATAGATTTCAATGTTATGTCCGCGCAATGCTTTTACTGTTTTATGAATTCCAGGTTTCCAGAAAATGGAAATATCTTTTTCATCAGACAGGGCAAAGTCAAATGAAAGTTCTTTAAAATAGACAGACCCCTCATCTCCAAGGTCCCATAAACCTCCGGAATGTTTTGCGGCTTTCGGATTCCGAATGGTGAATTCCATCTTAACCAGGCTCTTGCCAGCGTAAAAATGCAGCCTCACAGAAAAATCACAGAAGACCTTATGCGCTGCTGACTTAAAATGACCTTCTGCCCTGATAGAGCTTCTCAGGGCCCCTGCTGTTTCAACGTGCATGTTCTCAATAGAAGGAATAAGAACGTCCTGATTTTCATCTTTCAGGATAATGCAACTACTACGCACATCAAGAATTTCATCTCCTCTCAGCTTTATACTCTTAAAAGGGAGAAATATTTTTTTATCCATGACAAATAAAGCCTTGCCTGTATTGACGGTTATACAGGAGTCGTCATCAGACATCTTAATTCCTTCACTATGCACAGGCTTCTCTGATAATGAACTATCAACATGCAGGAAATAACTTAGCGCTGATTTTGCTGAGCCATCAGCCTCGAAATCAAGCAGCAACCACTTTATGCTTTGATCTGGCCATACAGCCAGAGTCTCTGCCTGTAATGGTATCGGCTTATTTTTTTTACCAATAAGAGTCAAGGAATTTCTATCCTTTAATAACCCCTTAGGAAATGGAATACCCGCAGTAACAGGTTCCCTGAACCGATCAAGGCCCAGGCTCTCTTCTATAATGATCTCTACGGTTTGTTCGTTATTCAGCTTCATACAAGCTATATCCCACCTGATTAATCCTAGCTTCAAATTTTTTACTTATGAGCTTAATGTAATATCTGAGAAAAACATCTCTTCGTTGTTTGTTCCATTTAACAAACGCCTCGGCATTATGATCAGAAAGTATCTCCTGCGTAGTAATATGATTAGGCAGTCCGAGAAAGGAATATATTCTCTCTAAATACATATATTGATCTTTAATAAAATCTTCATACTTCAGGACCAAGAGTTTTCTTATGTGCTTTCTGTCAGAGGCAAATGTTTCATGAGCAACCAGCCAATGTTTCATAAGAGAATATATGGTCGCTCTGCTGTCTCCCATATACTTCTGCGTTTCGTAAGAAACAGGGATTGGGTGTCTCAATACTATGATGAAATACGAATCAGGAAATAATGCCTGCAGAAACCTGGTCCTTATTAAATTAGGCGGTGACTGCTCCAGAAGACAGGGTTTCTCCAGATTCCAGTATCTGTACCATCCCACAAACAGTTTAGCCCTGTTCTCTTCAGAAACCAGAGGGGATTCTTCCGTAAGGTGCGCCTCAGGACTGAAACCAAACCTGCCGGGCCCGCCGTAGAATTTAGCCGGTTTATAGACCGACTGGACATGCTGTCCTTCATCCTCATACACGGCATTTTCTTTAAACCCGCTTATTGACGGATGCTCTTTAAGGCAATTGCTGACTAAGGACTTCCCGCTTCTATGTAATCCTCCAATGAAAATCAGTTTGTGGCTTTGCATAAAATCTCTTGATAAGAACAGGGATATATTATTGGTTCAGAATTCTATTGGCCCACAGCTCCAGTACAAACAAGCTCCATAAATGTTGTCCCCAGTTTACTGTCCCTTTCTGATGCTCATGCCACATCTTCTCAATAAAGTCGTAATTAAAGAAGGCCCTTGAAAATGCACTACGGTGGAATATGCATTCATAAGCCCGGTCTTTCAACTGGTTGCGAAACCATAAATCCAGAGGAATATCGAATCCCTGCTTGGTTCTTGAGAGGACCTTGTCCGGCAGCCGTGCAGACATAATTCGCTTCAGGATATATTTTCCCTCCTTGCCTTTCAGTTTCAACCCTGAAGGAATACCAGCAGCATATTCAACCAGCTTTTGATCCAGAAATGGACTGCGCACCTCAAGTGATTGGGCCATGCTCATCCTGTCAACTTTGACAAGCATGCGGTCCGGCAGGTAAGTCTTGAAGTCAACATACAACACCTTCGAGAGTTCATCTACATGGCCTGTTCTCTTATAGTATTTATCCATTACTGAAAAAGGATGATAGCCGTTCAATGACGAAGCAATGTCACTCTTTATGATGCCGCATCGCTCTTCATCATTAAAAACAGACAGGGTATTGAAATGACTCATCTGCTGAGAAGAGCTTATGTTACCTAAAAAAGTTTTCGCTCTTAATATCTGAGGAATCCACGCAGCCTGAGGATAAATGCTGGATAGCGGACGAATTAGGGAGCGGCGAATCAATGCAGGGATGAACCTTCTGACACGGTTTTCAAGGACATCGTAATAGTATCTTCTGTACCCGGCAAATATTTCATCCCCACCGTCACCGCTTAATGCAACCTTGACGTGTTTCCTTGCCGCCCTGGAGAGATTGAAAGTAGGTATCGCAGAAGCATCTGCAAAAGGCTCATCAAGGTGCCAGACAATATCATCAAGCTGATCTACTGCATCGGATTCAACCAGTTCCTCGTAATGTTCGGTTGAGAAACAATCTGCAACAGCTCTTGCATATTCAGACTCGTCAAACTGTTTTTCCCTGAAACGTATCGAGGTGGTAACAGGCGGGTCTTTCTTTAATTCACTCATCAGGCAGACAATTGTGCTTGAGTCTATGCCGCCGCTTAAAAATGCTCCAAGCGGCACATCGCTTATTAAACGGCAGTTGACAGATTCTCTCAGGAGGCCGCTCAGCTCATCAGTGTATTGATTTTCGTCATTACCTGAACCATTCCTGAACGAAAGGTCCCAATATTCTTTTATTGACACACCGTTTGATGTACAGTTTAAAATGTTGCCGGGGCACAATTTGTAAATATTCTTAAAAATAGTTTTAGGAGCAATGATACACAGATAAACAAGGTAATCAACCAGGGCCTCAGTTAAAATTTCTCGTGGAATTGTCTTATCCACCAACAGCGATTTCAACTCGGAGGCAAAAACAATTCTGCTGCCGTCATCAAAATAATAAAGAGGCTTTTTCCCGACCCGGTCCCTTGCAAGAAGCAATTTCCCTTTTCTGGCATCCCACACCGCAAAGGCAAACATCCCCCTCAATCTGTCCACACATCTCTCACCCATCTCTTCATACAGATGAACTATGGCTTCTGTATCGGTGTTTGTATAGAAGACATGCCCCCTGTCTGTCAGTTCTTTTCGGAGCTCGGGAAAATTATAAATCTCACCGTTGAACACAATGCAGATGTCTTTTCTCTCGTTGTAAATAGGCTGACTGCCTCTTTCGAGATCAATTATGCTTAACCGCCTGTGCCCCAGGCCTATGGCGCCATTCACATAATATCCTGCTCCATCAGGCCCGCGATGTTTCATGGTGGAGGTCATATCCTTCAGAAGCAGTTCATTTACCAGTTTGTTATCTCTGTAATTGTATATGCCGGCAATCCCGCACATTATTGCATCCTCTTCCTGATAACCTTTGCAGGGTTGCCCGCTGCTATTGAATAATCCTCTACAGCCTTAACAACAACACTTCCCGCACCGATTACGCACTTTTTGCCAACATGATCCATAATAATTGCGCCGTTTCCAATCCATGTGTCAGCGCCAATGGTAACCTTTTCATAAGTGCCGCCCTGCTCCTGTATCGGCACATCTGTATCATTAAAATTATGCTGCCGCTTGCCGCTGAGTATGTGGACCCCGCTCCCAAGCGTGACGTGATCCTCAAGCCTGACCGTGCCTAAATTGCAATTCGGCCCTATATATACACCTCTTCCAATTTCAGAATCTACACGAGAGATTATAGTTCCAAAACATATGGCGCATTCACTATCACAGTACATGAGTGTCAGACGATAAAATTCCTTTCTCATATAGTTACCCCACTTGCCGGGAATAAGGCTCAAAAACTGCGAACAACTATGAAAGACTCCATTTTTTTCAGAAAATACTGTGGTAAGGAAATACAGCAGATATAAGGGGAAAACCAATAATCTTGCTGCAAAGTTAAACAGCTTCTTGATATGATTCCTAAGACTGCTCTGCATATTTTATATATAACTCCTTATACTGACTCATCATTCTTTCAAAAGAGAACAAGGTTCTGGCCCTCTCTTTTGCGGCATTTCCAAGACGCTTGGCCAAAGATCTATTCTGATAAAGTTCCAGTATCTTCTCTGCCATGGCTTTATCATCATTGCTATCTACCAAAAAGCCCGTTACTCCATCTTTTAATATTTCCGGATTACCTCCTACATTAGTAACAACAGCCGGCAACCCCGCATTCATGGCCTCAAGCAGTGTAACTGAATGTCCCTCACTTAAGGAGCTTAAAAGGAACAGGTCTGATGCGAGAAATATTCCAGCAACGTTGTCCCTCTGCCCCAGAAGGCGGACAACGCCGGTAAGGCCGTTTTTTTTAATCTCTCCTGACAGCCTATCATATTCAGGGCCATCGCCGGCAATAATCAATTTACAGTCAGGCCTGATCCCGGAAACCCTCTTCATCGTCCTGATAAGCATGTCATGATTCTTTATCGGGTCGAGCCGCGCTGCCGTAGCCAGGACAAAATCGTCAGGCGCTATATTTAACTCCTGCCGCTTTGTTGTACGGTTGACATCTCCTGTTTTAAATACCACCCCATTATAAATAACTTTGATTTTCTCTCGGGGGAAATTATCATACCGGGCCATTGCCTCTTTTGTTGCCTCTGCAATAGAGATAATCTCGGATGCAAATCCTGACAGAAAAGGATCGAATAAAACCCTCTTCAATCTCCTCCGGTCCGGATAAAACCGGCCGTGTTCGGTAAAAATAATACATGGTTTTTTTGAGAAGTTTTTAGCTAATGCGGCATAAAAAAAAGAAGAGTATTGGTGTGCATGTATAATATCTATCTTTCTTTCTTTGAGAAACCTCCGAAGCCTGACAATAAGATTCCAGTCAACACCGGGTTTTCTTCCGAGAGAAATAACGCTGAATCCATCAGCTTTGAGTTCCTCCCCCAATACCCCAATCCCGTCGAGACAACATATGCTCACATTAAACAAATCACGATCCGTCTGCCTTGCAAAGTCAACAACAAGCCTTTCAGCCCCGCCCACTTCGAGAGAGTGTATGATATGAAGTATGTTCTTTCTGTCCACAATCAAGTCCGTATGTTGCCGGCTTCAGCATATTCAGGCTGATTGAGTTTCCTTAAATATATGTATCCGTAAGTAGCAATAAAGGCAGAGGACCAGTACAACACCTCAGCATACAAACGATTAATAAAAATGGCTGCTATAAGATGCGCTACAAAACCTGTTTCTATTGCTATAGCAAGATAATAAGGCTCGTAAAGTTTTTTCTGTATCAATGCCTTTTTTAGCCGCCGCATATATCTGATGTTAGACATCAGAAAGGCCATAAATATAATAAGCCCATGGTAGCCATATTCTGAAAGAACCTCGAAATATGTCGAATGTACAGCCCTTGTTTTGGTAACAGGGCTGAGTGCTGCGCGAGGCAGATATTGAGGACTGAGTTTCTCATACCCCATAGCGCCCACACCGAGCGGATAGTCTCTCAGCATATCAAAGGTCTTAAACCAGAAATCAATCCTTTCCCGGCCCGTATATCTTTCTGTCTCTTCAGCCTCTTCTGTAATAGTTGACATCCGTTTCCAGAAGATATCATCAGCCAGGTATACAAAAAGTAAAAATCCCGCAGCAATTCCTACCAAAAGCTGCCTCTTGCTAAATTTAGGAAATGATGGAGCCTTCAACATTAACAGCAGATAGTAGGACATTGATACCAGCACGGCAAGAAAAGCTCCCCGGCTATTAATCAATATAAGTCCATTTAAGACAAACGCAATAGCCGGCAGAGAACACAGTTTCTGCCACTTCTTGCCTGTAATGAGATAATGAATAAGCAATGGAACAGCAACTACCAGAACAGCAGAGAGGCCGTTTGCATCCTTGGCATCTGCAGTCCCCATTCTTTCAACACGGCCTTCTGTAGTTCGGCCCACATCATATATGATCCATCCAAGATAAAACTGCCCCAGCAGGAACACCCCTACTACCTTTTCAAGCTTCTGGGGGGTATCGATCACCTTCACAATTATAAAATACAAGGCAACATATTTTATAAATATAATCATGAAATTCTGATGTTCTATCTGATCCACTGCAATAGGTGATGTCAGGACTATCACAAGGCCCAGTAATATTAACCATTTGCTTTGCGGCACATCGAAAACCCTGCTCTCTGAATATCTTTTGGCCCTCATAAGAAAGCTGATCATTGTTATGATTCCTATTGAAAAAGCATATCTTAGATCGGGTAAATATTGACCCCACCATCTTCCGGGAGGATGAAGAAAATATTCGATGATATAAAGCAGTATCCCATATGATGCGTCAATCAGAAAGGCTGCAGCACAGCCTGCTATAAAAAGCAATATGAAAATTATAGCTGAAAGCATATTATCTAACCTTATCCTTTTGAAAAAGCAGTCAATCTGCTAACTATGTTTTTCATATGATAAATGGCAGAAGACCGGTACTCTTCCAAAATGGGATACCTCGGCAAAAAAATTATCATTAAATAAACAAGGCCGCCAGCAACAGACAGCAATATAAAATTCGCAGCATTTATTTCAGCAAGAAACAATTTTTCCAATAAAATGATACACGCCAGCATCCCCAGTGAACCTATAGCAGCAGGCATAATGCTTTCAACCAGTTCGGTCCATTTCACCTCATATTTTTGTCTTGTAATCTGAAACGTCATAAAAAAAACTATCGCATAGACAAGTAACACTCCAAAAGCTACATATTCAATTCCATTTCTGGCAGCCACAAGGCAGAAGATTATTAAAAGAATATTGCCATAACATTCGCGCAATGTTTGTTTAACATAATCTCCTGTACCCATATTCAGACTGGAACATAATCCGCTGAGACTGCTGAATACAAATGCGCCTGAAAGTATTTTTAATGCTGTAATCATGGGTTCCCATTTATCTCCCAGCAGCACCAGAACGAAATGGTCCCCTAACACAGCCAGGCCGGCATTTAACGGAAACGTTACCAGGGAAATCAGGGAAAGCGTTTTTTTCAGATATTTTTTGATGGTGTCATTTGATTCAGATTGCAAACGGCTGAAAGAAGAAAACATGACAGAATTTATCTGCACCGTAAAGTTGCCTTTCTGTATCGCTACTATCGAGAAAGCCTTTTCATAAAAACCCAGAAACACAGGCCCGAGGAACTTACCGATTATGAATTTATCAGCATACTCGTTAATCTCCGACGTCTGTACCCTCAGAAAATTCCAGAACCCGAAACTGAACACTTCTTTCATTGCTGCATGATTGTACCTGATCCTTGGTTTCCATTGAACCTTTATGAGAATATAAAGTGCACTTAATACATATGAGACAATAAAACCATTGACAAGGGCCCAGTATTTATATCCTGACAATGCGAGAAACAATGTAATAAAAGATTGCAGCAGGCCTCTGAATAATTCTGTAAGAGCCACCGTTTTGAAATCCAGATGTCTTTTCATCAGAGTCATCGGCACCTGATAACAGGTACTGACAACAAAAAGACCTGATGAGACAAGCAAAACGTTTCTCAGCTCAGGCACTGCAAAAAAATCGGCAATCCGGGCCGAGAACAAAACAATGCCGAAAGTAAATAATAATGAAATAGACAAATTGACAGTAAAGACCGAATTGATATGAGTCTCGGTTATATCTTTTCTCTGTATCAGCGCACGATTAAACCCGACACTCGTCAAATTATCCGCATACATTATAACCATCGTGGCCAGACCCATGATACCAAAATCCTTTGGATCCAGCAGCCTTGCAATAATAATGGACGTAACAAACCTGACTACCTGAAATACTGTCTTCAGGGAAATATTCCACATCAGACTGGCTTTGATCTTACTGCCTATATCCCGCAAGCTATTCGCCTTTAACCATGTAGCTGCCAATCGCCAGATAATCCAGCTTCCCCAGCTTAAACGCCCTTATGGCATCATGCGGCGTACAGACAATCGGTTCTTCATGCATGTTGAAACTCGTATTGATAACGCTGGGAATCCCGGTCAGTTTATGGTATTCACTGATAATATCGTAGTAGCTTGAGTTAATGTCCTTTCGAACCAGTTGGGGCCGTGCGGTTCCGTCAACATGGACCGCTGCAGGAGAAGCCTTCTTCATAAAGTCAGTGCAGTCAAACGTGATAGTCATAAACGTAGCAGCATGTTCCGCCCCTTTGATGTTCTTGTAGCACTGTTCCCGGTACTCATAAAGTGTTGCTGGAGCAAAAGGCATGAATTCAGTGCGTCCCAGCCTCTTGTTAAGCCAGTCATTTACAGCAGGGTCCTTGGCGTGATATAAAACCGACCTGTTTCCGAGGGCCCTGGGCCCATATTCCATGGCCCCGTTAAATCTTGCTACAACCTTTCCTTGAGCTATAAGCACCGCAGTCTCTTTTTCAATTTCACTGGAATATTTGCATGTCAAATTCTCCTTATCCAGAGCATCTTTTATCTCTTCATCCGAAAAAGCAGGCCCGAAATACACATTTTCAAGCTGATACGGCCTGAGACTGCCATTCAATTCTGATGCGCAATACAGCGCTGCTCCCGCACCCGTGCCGCCGTCACCCATATTGGGATATATAAATATCTTCTCCACTCCATTTATCTCAAAAACCCTTTGATTCATCTTGACATTAGCAGTTACTCCACCGGCCAGAACCACATTTTTCTGTCCGTATTTCTTTAAATACGTTGATACCACATCCACCACTACCCGCTCCAATACTGCCTGATATGCCGCAGCAACATGTTCTCTCGGATACTTCCTGGCCAATTCCCTGCAAAATTTCATGTTCAATCCTGAAATATATGCAAAGCCGTTTGCCGAGCCATCAAACCTTTTATAAACATCCTGAAATAATATGGCCGGGTCTCCATAAGATGCCAAACCGACTATCTTGCCTTCATGCCTCGTCGGCTTAAATCCCAACGCCTCGGTTACCTGTGAATAAAACAATCCCAGAGAATGCGGATACTTGATATTCAGCACTCTCTTTATCCCCTGTTGTGAACCAAGGCTGATGCTTCCAGCCAGCTCGCTTCCGTAAGCATCAAGAGTTACAATAAGCGCATCTTCAAATCCTGAGGTATAGAAAGCAGATGCAGCATGAGCAAGATGATGCTCCACCCTTCTGAGTTTATTTCCGAGGCCCAATTTTTGAAGGCTCTGTACGAGATCCATATGATATTTTTTATGATCCAGAAACGCTTGATTGCAAAACCTCGTATAATAGGCAAAATGATAGAACTTTGATTTCAGGCCATCGTGCTGAAAGATATTAAATAAGTTGTTCTGAATATATCCTTTAGAAATCAGAAACGCTTCCTTATACCAGGGGAAAAAGGGATATGCCACAATATCAATATCCTCAGGGCCCAGACCGGATTTGTGTAATATAAATTCTATGCTCCTGTGCGGAAAGCCCGGATGCTGTTTTATTCTCGAAAATCTCTCCTCACCCGCGCCTAAAATTACTTTATCTCCCTGAATTAAAACTGCCGTGCAATCCGTATCCAGGGCCGATATTCCCAGTATATTCATCTTGCCTCCAAAACTATGATATGTCGCTATGCAACATGAAGATTTCTGTATTCAGATAATGTAACACTTTTCATCTTCTTTTCATTAACCGCATAGTCAAAGAACATAGAGAGACGTCTGAAGTATTCCTTTAACTCCTCTTCAGTCCTGGTATAAATAGACTCTCCGGTTTTGACTTCACTGGAATGAAAAAACATGTTGAACACATTGACTCTCTTCTTTATCATGACATCTGTCAATGAAACCATCTCTCTCTCTGAAAAAAGGGCCGGATAAAGCCAGACCAGATCCAGTATATTCAGGTAGTCCTTGCTCAGGAGCCCCCTTATCTTTGTAAATCTGGGGATATGAAGATAGACTTTTTCAAATATCTCAGGAACCTTCCTGTTCAGCCCTATAGTCACTGGCACTTCCAGTATGTGGTCCGTAGAATGATTCAGCCAGAACGGCTTCGCACGATAATTCAAAAAACAGGGACCGCTTTGACTGCGCCACGATACCATCGGCGAAATGCTGGAATCCACGAGATATCCCAAACGTATAAGGATATCCTTTGTATCTTCATTAAAACCAAATCTGCCAGCACGATAAGAAGTGGGGCGCTTATGAAAAGCAGCCGTCAGGACATCCGTCATCGTTTTGATTTTGTCATACTGTCTCTCATAAGACAGATTGCTTGGATAATCGTTCTTCTTCGATTCTTCCTCAGTCAACGGCGGTGTATTCCATGGATGCATATGAGCGCCGATCTCGCACTTGTCTATGATACTGTTAAAGTATTTAACCGCTTCACCGTTTGAAACATACGGGTAATTAAGCAGATAGGTGGGCCTGATGCCGTACCTGTCAAACAGCGCCTGAAGCTGCGGAATGCCTTCGAGGTTTCGAATAGTTGTTGTCTCCTCTATTCCCCAATGCGGCATATCCTCTTCAACATCTATGCTCACAATAAGATATAAATCGTTGGCTCTCATGTAATCCCTTCGAGCGTTTTTTCAAAATCCTCAATGCCTTTATCAAATTTCCTGTTCAGCATATTGCGTTGTTCTATTACCATCTCTGCCCTTTTATCTCTTTCCGCCTTCAGTCTTTTCAGCGCAGCCAAAATAGCTTCTGAAGAATTTTGGGTATATACAGGGGCCTCACCGAAGAATTCCTGCAAGGCCCGGGTCTGAGATAAAATCATTGGTTTCCCTGCAGAAAAGGCTTCATAACCTCCGCAGCAAAGACAACCCTCTTCACTCGTCAATACCATCACTCCGTCAACTGATAAAAGCAGTTGGTCATATTCATCACTATCAACGAATCCCAAAAAACGTATATTGCGGGTAGCCGGCATTGATGCAAACATCTTCTTCCAGTTGCCGGTTACCAGAATATTAAATCCATCAAGTTCAGGGTCCAGTGCAAGGACTTCATTAATTGGTTCATCTTCTGCGAATGAACTCACGAAAAGTATCTGTGTTTTGTTATCAGGGTCCTGATAATTATTAGCGGTATTTCTCAAGGGTTTCTTTAATACCGGCAAAGGATCAGGGACAATAACAACATTCCTGTTAAGAGAAAGAACTTCCTGGCGGTAAATGTTATTGGTGACAATAACGACATTGGATCTTCTGATGCCTGAATTGAAAAATATCTGGAATATTTTTTTTTTAATACCCGTCAGCTTTAGGTTCGGAGTATGCAGGTCCGTAACCAGACGATATCCGTAGAGTCCGGTAAACAGAGACAGCCACCAGCTTGAAAAAATTGACGGGTTCATAGTGAAACATATTGACGGTCTTTCCCTCTGCACAATCCTCCATGCTTCATAAAATTCCTTACAAAGACGAAGCCACCTCGGCGACTCCAGGTCCGTCATATATAATTTGGCATGGACTGCCGCAGCCAGGCCCACATTGCGTCTCTGCTCGTTCCAGCTTATCCAGACCCTATCCGCCAATATATATCTCCATCAAATCGTCTCCATATCCCTGCTGAATTTTCGCCACTTGACAGGCTGTTTTTTGAATAACCCTTTGTAGATGCCGTATAGTGCAGCAACATTGACCATACAGAAATAAAATGGGATTGAAGTCAGCCGGATTTTGTATCTTCTTGCGACAAGCATGTCTGAGACGGCCAATAAATAAAACAACGACTGCACCGCAAAGGCAGCTGCGTAGATAAATTCTCCTGATAAATAGTACAGACGAAGAGTTACAGGATATAGTATTACGAGAACTATCGGGATCATCCAGCGAAGAAATTTATGTGACACATAACAAAAAAACAAACCTTTCTGTTTTAATGTCGGTACCCCTTCCTTCTGCATGATTGATTGGATAGCTCCTGCAACAACTCTCGATTTGCGCAAAAATTCCGTCTTTGATGAGTTTGAACTTCTTTCATGCCCGATAGCCTCCTTCTCATAAATCAGTCTGTACCCTTTCAGCGCCACATTCATGGAGATTACAAAATCATCAAGAATAATATTATTTGAAGGAGGAGCAAACAGACTCCTTCTGATGGCATACATACCACCGTCTGCGCCTATTATCGAGCCAAATTCAGATTCCTTTTTCTGGATCCAGCGTTCATAAACATAATATAAAGATTCCGATCTTCCAAATGTTGTTTCTTCATTGTGAAGAATCACGTCGGCGCTGACTGCGCCTACTGAAGGGTCCTTGAAATTACGCACCAGCTTCTTTACGGCATCATCCTGGTACATTGTATTGGCATCCGAGAAGATGATAATTTCACTCTCAAGCTTTGGAACAGTACTGTTGATGACAGATACTTTCCCCCTGCGTTCCGGATATGCCATCAGCATTAATCTTTCACTTTCATATTGACGCACTATTTCATTGGTTCTGTCAGTAGAACCGTCAGAAGCAATTACAATCTTTAATTTATCAGGAGGATAATCCAGCTTGAAACTGTTCTCAATTTTATCCCTTATCACCTCTTCTTCATTGAACGCACAAATAAGTAAGGATACAGAGGGCGTTATTTCCCCGCTAACTACAGGTTTTTGACGATATTTCATAACAGACATCAGAGCCATCGGATAGCCGAAATAGACATAACAGATGACAGCAACAGCCATCCAGAAAACAGTTGTGTCAGATAAAACAGGATTATTTACAATTACTCCTACTATTTTTATAGAGAACCATACCAGCATAATAGCTGATATGTGAATCATGCTTCGGGTCCAGTTATAATTTTCTTTTGGGTCCTCACCGGCAATTCTTGACGGATTCCATGTAACCTGAATTTCACCTTTCAGGCTCCTGTACAGGCCGAACAAAGACGCCGTGCTCACCAGCACAAAATAGTAAGGATAATAGAAAACCACCCATGCATCACCAGTTTCTGAAAACAGATACCCTATATATGCAAATATAAAAAACAATATCAGTGACAGCGCAACCCCCTGAAATATTCCTATGTTAAATAAGGAAAGGGCCAAGCACGCTATTACAAAAACAACAAGAAAGACCGGAGCGAACCAGCGAAGCAGCTTATGGGAGAAAATTCCAAGGCTGAAAAAGCCGGTTTTAAAGGGATTTAATACGGCCTTCATGCGCATAAGACCGCTGAAGCTCCTGTTGATGATTCTAATCTTCCTGTTGAATTCCTTCTGGAATTTTCCTGAGGACTCTTCATAGCAGACAGCCTCTGATTCATAAAGGCCCCGGTATCCTTTCAATATAATCTGCAAAGGATTAACAAAATCGTTGATATCGGTATTCAGCATTTCCTCATACAACTCCCTGCGAATCGCATATATGGCCCCGTCACCGCCGACAACAGAATGAATATGGCTTTCCATTTTTTTCAGCAGTATTTCAAACTTCCAGTAAGTACTTTCGCTCTTGGCTGCAGCCGTTTTGTTTATATCCCTGTATCTCGCCTCACCCACCACATAACCTACTCTGTCATCATTGAAATTACGTACGAGCTTACTGATTGCATTCGGCATGTACATGGCATTTGCATCCGAAAAAACTATTATCTCACCCCTCGCCCGTGGAACTGCAAGATTCAATCCGGAAGTCTTACCAAGGTTTTCCTCCTGCCTGATTAAACGCACTCCCTGTCTTTCATATTCCCTGACAATCTCATCAGTGCGGTCTGTTGAGGCATCGGATATGACAATGATCTCCAATTTGTCTTTCGGATAGTCAAGAGACAGGCTGTTTTCAAGTTTTTCCCGAATTACCGCTTCTTCATTAAAACAGGATATCAGCAAAGAAACTTCTGGAAAAATTTCTCCCTTATCAACTTTTCTTTCAGAGAGTACAATTCTCAACAGAAGCAGAAGAAGGGGATATCCTATATAAATATATACAAGAACAGAAAGCATCGCAAAAGCAGTAATCTCAAGAAACGTTATCACAGGCTGATATATTTCCTTAATGCAGGCCCTATAAAGTTAGCAACGCCAAGCGGGAGGTTCTGCCAGATATGGACCATTTTTTCCTTTTTAGCAGAAGCTGCTTCATTTAAGGTGATTCTATTATTACTTAGCATTATATAATTCCAATGCAACGGAACTGGTTGGGCCCCCCACTGTGCCTTGAAGTAATAGGTCCCTTCATTTGGAGTGGAACGTCCAAAATCAAACCCGGTATAGCCGTTGTCAGAGGCATATTTCAGAAAATTCCAGTACAGCATCATATTCGGAGAAAGATTATTGAAGTCCCGCAACGTTGACGCCCAGGGGGTGGATATGATTTTATTTGTGTTCAGTATTATCCCGGCTCCAATGAGCTGCCTGTCATGATAAACCATTCCTATCCGTATATTTTCACCATAATGCCTCAAGACAGCATAAAACCATTCCCTTGAATGAACGGGAGAGCCCAGGTCTCTCATGTTGTTACTGAACACTACATAGAAATCCTCTACATCCTCAGCCGTACCCCACTTAAAGCTCAAACCGTTTTTTTCAGCCTTTCGTATCTGGCTGCGGAGTTTTGATTTGAATCCATCCCAGAGCATTTCAGATGATTGAGGCAGTTTCAGAAACATTCTTACTTTATGAGACAGCACACTTACAGGCAAATTCACATATTCATAAGATGAAGAACCTGTCTGGCTGCGTAATTCAATATATTTGGCATTAAGTTTTCCGGCAAGGACTATAGCTTCTGATATCAGTCCTTTGCTGGCCCCTGCATTGTCTGCCAATATATCTCCGACGTCACAGAACGGCAAAGATACGAGCTGTCCTGAAAGCAGCGGGAGCTTTAAATATATCAACGGCAAGACTCCGGTTATGCAGTGGTCCTTTTCAGCCATCAGATAATAAGCCTTATGCCCATAAGCATCCTCGACAGCTCTCTTCCATGCAAAGAGATGATATGGTGAAGCAGAAGGATGTCTCTGCACATAAGCATCCCATTGCTCCTTATCATTATTGTCTGCCAGGCGTATATTCAATTTAACTTTTCCCTTTAGTCTTAATAAACTCTATTACAGCAGTTGCAGATATGGAAGGCTGTGGAAGAATTTATATACGACACCCTTAAAAAGGGCTTAGGGGATAGGGAATAGGGGGTAGATGAAAAGAAATAAGAAAAACAGCTTGAAGCAAAAATGTAATATACCGTTTGTCGTTTATAGAAATTCTGAAACAGTCTGCCATATCTGCCAAAAGATCTTATATAAATCTTAAGATATTTAATTAACAACATAAACTGGATCAGGTATGATTTATGGGAGTGAATCTGAAATCCCTGAGCAACCTTTTAAAACGATACGCTGTTTTATCAAGGTTATTATAATGCCGGAATTTTGATAAGCTGCTCATGCCGCTAATCCTGGGCTGTTTTGGATCTATCTCCCATGGATGAATATAAAAAACAAACGGCTGCTTCTCCTTTTGATTTATCCTGCCTAAAAACATTCTCGTCAAAAAATATGGCAACAATCGAAAATACCCGCCGCCTGAAACCGGAAGCTTCAGTCCCCAAAAAGCCGAAGTAGTAATGGGGTATTCCGTTAAATTGTTATCAGGCAATTTATATTGAAATCTCGGAGAATTGTAAATACCGTAACGATCATGAAAGATCGGGAAGATGCTTGAATCATACTTGAACCCGAGTTCTTCCAGAATATTCAGAGCCCACAATGTCTCCTTTATGATTGAGTAACTTGGAGCACGATAGCCTGAGACCGGCCTGCCGGTTATCTGTTCCAGAACATCTTTGGCCTTTTTTGTATCTTTCCTGAATTCTTCAGGAGATAGGTTGTAAATGAGACGATGATAATAACTGTGACACCCTATCTCATGTCCTCTGCCATGAATATCTTTAACCAGATTCGGGAACCTCTCAGCAATCCAGCCCAGTACAAAAAACGTGGCCTTCACATCATAAGAACCAAGCATATCGAGAATGACTTTCGTATTGGCCTCAATCCTTGAATCATAACTGTTCCAGTTCTTGTGTCCTACAACACGTTCAAATGCTGAAACGTGGTAGTAGTCTTCCACATCAACTGTCATATAATTTGAGATATCTTTAACTCTCATTTAAGCTGGTATACATATACATCCGTGCTGTAACATATCTTGGATTTAATCGTATCAGGTATCAAGCTAAACATCATATCGCTGGATTTCAGAATGCGGCAACTTATACTGGGCGCGGTAGTCATTACTTTAACAAGGTTCATTTTCTCCATAGGCCAGTTAATCTGTCTCCTGAATTTAATCAGAATTTCATGTATCTTAGGAATGATAAAAACATACTGAACAGCATTATCTTTACGAATATTTGATATGAGTGCATTTATAAAAAGGTCATTACTTTTGAGTCCCCTTTTATATTGATAAGTAACGATCTTGTCCTGCGCAAAATTAGACCCTCTCCTGAGTTGAAGTGTCTCTTTCAGCATCACCGGCATAATATAATTATCTGCCGGATTTTGTGAAATGAATTCCTCAATCAGATCCATGCCGTGCACATTCTTGTTTATTATGCTCCCTAAACAAACAAATGATGCCAGTATATAAAAGAATACCAATGCATAACCTGTGAATCTTTTAACGCCTTTTTGTATCACGAATTCATAGACAAGAACCCCTGACAGCAAAGAAGCCAGCGGGGTTATTGTATGGTAATATCTTACTTCCCTTTTCAATGGCACAGTAAGCCCATATACGGGACCAAAAGAATAAAACGCCAATATTGTAAATGTCAGGATAAACAGCCATAAAAAATGACCCTGCTTCATGGAAAAGAACTTGTACGGCTCTTTTTGTCCTGTCTGTAAAAGCAGTATTCCGGCAACTGTAATAACCATCAAGGGAGATATCCAGTGAGTAGCAAAGATTGCAACAAACGGATCAAGCAAATACCTGCTTAATAAACTTCCGGATTTTACATTGCTATGACTGTAAACAGTGAAATTTCGCGGTTCAAGAACTTTTGTCTTGCCCAGGAGAATTTCCCATCTCGTAAGAGGATCCCCTGACAGAAACCAGAAAACAAGCATCTCAAAAGCAATTGCAAGCAGCAGGCCGGACAAAACAAAAAACGTGGTCCTGAAAAATTTCTTCTTGTTCGGCGCATGGAAGAAAAGTATCGGAATTGTGATAAGTAATATCAGGGCAGTTTCACGTATAAAATAAGCAACTCCGAGAATAATACCTGTAATTAACGCCAGTCTGACATCTGCATTTTCATTTCCTGACAATTTATAAAACAGGTAAATAAACAGTGCACTGAATAAAACGACAGGCCCGTCCGGATATATAACGGTAGACAAATATACATCTTGCGGCAGCAGGGCAAAAATCAGTGAAGACCACAGTGCCACCTGGGGATTGAAAAGTCTCAAGCCTGCAATGTAAACAAAAACCAATATGCCTGCTGAGGTAATCATCGGGAATATATATGAAGAGAACTCCGATATGCCGAACAGCTTCATCGCTGCCCATACAGGGAAGACCACACCAAGCCTTATGCCCCAATGTTTTGACGAACTTAGAGCAGCCCCAACATCCTGATTTGACAATAACTTTTCTACAACGGAAAAATAGATTATATCGTCGGCGCCAGAGGGCCCCATATAATAGACAATCCTGAGCGCAACTGCCGAAATCAGAGTGATAATAAAAAGAATATGGTATTTCAAATTACTGTTTATTTGTTCAGGATTAAACATTCTTCCACAGCCTTCCACGTCTGCATAGAATTTGTTATAAATAATGCGGGCTAAATTATTTTCTCAATAATGTATTCTCTTTTGCGGCGGCCGTGGGTGAAGACAATTATTTCTCCAAGCAAGCCCATGCCTGCAGACTGAACACCAACAACTAACAGAAAAATAGCCAATATGAACATAGGGCGCAGGGCCATATTCTGGCCATAAAATATTTTTTGGAGAAAGAGTATGAAATTAATAGTTATGCTTATCACTATGGAAATAATGCCTATCGAACTGAAAAATCTCAGCGGCTTCTTTATAAACGATGTATTGAAGTAAAGGGTAAAGATATCAATTATCCTGCTTAGATAAATTGATAAATGATAAAAACCTGCCCGGGCCTTGCGGGGCTCTCCGTGTCCCTTGAAATGCTCGCATTTGACCTCTTTATTTTTAAATCCCCTCAGAGCCGAAAAAACAGGAAGAAACCGGTACATATTACCGTACAAATCAGTTCGTTCCAGCACCTCCCGACGGAATATTCTCACATTACAGCTCAGATCATGCATATTAAATCCAGTAATCCATCTTACCCATGCATTAAATACCGTTGACTGCATCTTATAAATAGAGGGATCAAACCTGTGCTGTCTCCAGGGACTTATAATGTCCGTATCATCGTCTCTGGCATCAAGAAGTTTTACATAAGATTCAGGCATCAACTGCTGATATGAACCGGATACCACAAAAAATTCGCCATTACATTCATTCATTATTGATTTAAGACATACGGCCTGAGAGGCCTTATTGCTCATTTCAAAGGCCTTTATCTTGCCGGCAAATTCAGGATCTCCTGTCAGCATATTTTTCAGAAAACCTCCTGTGCCGTTTGCAATGACAATCATTTCAAACGAGTCAGGCCTCGAAGAAAAAAGCTCATACATATCCTTCATAAAACGCAGGACGTCCTTATTCTGGTCCTTGAGAAAAAAAATAACTGAATATTTCAGCATCTAATTACTGCCCCCCTGGTCCTTCCCGATAGTAATTGTTTTCTTCGTAGTTTCAGGAAGCCGTGTATGTGTCAGATCGCTGGTACTGACTACCAGTTCTCCTATAACTCCAAGCGTAATCAGATGTATTACCCCCATTCCGCTCAAGGCAGTTGCAATAAAAAAGATGGTGTCTTTGCCCTTGGTGAAGTCCAATAGAACAGCCAGGCATCCCATCAGTCCAAAACAGAATGTCAGAAACAAAAAGGGGATAGCACAAAAAACAAACCCCTTCAAAGGAGTGGATGAAAACCTGATGATAAGGCTCATGGCCAGGATATCGCTGAAGACCTTAAAGATGCGGTCAAAGCCGTATTTTGATGTGCCGTGTTTCCTCGGATGATGCTTGACAGGAATCTCGGTGACCCGGGCGCCGGTCATACTGGCCAGGGCCGGGAAAAATCTGTGCATCTCTCCGTATGCATGCAGTTGTTTGATACATTCAGCGCGGTAGGCCTTGAGAGTGCATCCGTAATCGTGCAACTTCACGCCGGTTGCGACTGAGATAACAGCATTTGCAATTCTGGACGGCAACACCCTTGAAAAATGATCTTTCCTCTCTTTACGCCAGCCGCTCACGATGTCATAGCCTTCTTTTATCTTTTCCAGCAGGATTGAAATATCGGAAGGATCGTTTTGCAAATCCCCATCCAAAGTGACGATTATCTCACCTGATGCATAATTAAATCCGGCCACCATTGCGCTTGTTTGACCGCAGTTATGCCTGAATTTTATAGCCTTTAATGCGGGATGGTTTGCTTTCAATTTCTCAATAACATCCCAGGTCCCGTCAGTAGATCCGTCATCTATAAAAATAATCTCGTATGTCAGAGGAAGTTTTTCGAGCTCGGATTTGATCTTCCCGTAAAGTTCCGGTACGTTTTCACATTCATTATATAAAGGAACAACAATTGATAAGTCCATTATTTCATTTGCCCGGTCCATCTATTGTTTTATGTCGGATTAAGTGAAAGGTTACAGTTCTATCTTAAAGACACCTTTAAAGGCAAAGCTGAAAATAACTGAGAAGATGAAAAACCATACTATCCAGTGAAACTCAAAGCCCATGATGTTCAACACCCTGTCAGGATATGAAACATGTAAAGAAACAAAAGGAGAGTCCTCCGGCAATCTTGACTCGGAATGGTTTAACAGCAATGAGGAAAAAGAGGACCCGGCCCTCTCTGCACTGAGAACAGATAATCCTGTTCCGGCATGTAGACTCTTCCTGTATTCTTTCCAGTTTATATAAAAAACAAGTTCGTAATTTCCGTTTGTCTGAGGACTTATTCTCCAGTCTATTTCATTTAATGCTGTAATCCTCAGGGCCTCAGTCTCTACGACAATCCCTTTTGGGGCCTGCAATATAACAGGTGTATCAATAACTGGAAAATCCTGCTTCAATACAGCCTTGACTATAGCCCCTTCCCCGGGCTGCAAAGGACGGTCTTCATACCGGTAACCCGTCTGGATTAAAACTATCAACACAGGAATAATAATGAAGATGAGAGGAACAAGCATGAAACGAAGATACAGTACGTTTGAAGCCAGTGTCTTTCCAAGTGCTGCGAGCATCTTTCCAAGATCATGATTAAACAACCGCATCTCAAGTATATAGGCGCTTACTTTTGCCTTTGACTTTTTGATCCCCTCCTGATTTGATACAAAACGGAAAATTATCAGCATCAGGATACCGGACACTAAAGATATCCATATCATTCCCCACGCAGGATCCAGATTCTCAAAGGGATAGAACAATATCCTGAAGATACCGTTAATAATGTTAAAAATAATTGCCATGCTTATGAAATATATCCCAAACCCTTTAAACGTTCTTTGACTTTTTCTTCATCGTCATCCTGATGGACCTTTGTTATTTCTTTCTCCAGGACATGTATAACAAATTCATCAACAGATGAATAACCGGAGAGTTCAGCAAGCTGTTTCACCTTTTCATATAATTCATTTGAAAGTTTAATTTTTGGACCAAACACAGGACCTCCTCATAAACTAACAGGTTGCTGAAAAAGTATTTTAGCAGCCTGCTAATAGATAGATTTCCCTACCATTTCAGGTAAAGGATCAATACCGAATTCTTTAAGAATTGTAGGCGCTATATCATAAAGCGCCGGTTCTCCCAGCTTTATCTTTTTATTCACAAGAACGATCCCGGGGACCTCGCGGTAATCCATGCAGTGGTCACTGCCCCATTTTCTTGTGTTTTCGATTATAATTTCCCTGGAAAACTGTCCCAGCGCACTTTCATCGGAAGAGCGATATTCACTATAAAAGCCAACGACTATATCCGGCGCATCACTCGTGGATGAACCATGGTATGTTTCGTCCTTTTTAAATGCCTTTCTTACGACCCGCTTGCCGGTTTTTGGATCCACCATCGCCTCTAATTTAGACGCTATTTCATTGACGAGATTATCATATTCACTGCCGGGGGCGACTATACCGTTTTGCTCCCGGCCACTGAGATTGATATATAATCCATTAATGCCGAGCGCATACGCCTTTGTAGCAGACCATTTAACCGACTCAAAGTATTCCTTCTCAGGCGTCCAGTCAGGAAGCAATTCAATATACCCCTCTTTTGCCAACCATGTATTAATGTTCACCTGCCAGCGAAAATTTGCAAACCCATGATCCGACATGATCATGACAACGGTATTATCATCAACACGCTTAAGGACCTCAGCCAGGATAACATCCATTCTCTTATATAGGTCTGTCATGACATTTCGATATTTCCTGAACTCCTCCGTATTATAGTCGGGATGATCTTTTGCCATGAACCGCCAGAACATATGACTGCTCGTATCTATCGTAGAAATATAAAAAAAGAGCAGCCCCTTTTTAAACCTATCCAATTCATAATCAAGAATCTCCAGCCGGTCTCTCAGAACGACCTGAGCCTGCTGCATAAATTCATCCTCTGACAGGATACCGTTATCAAGCGCCTTTGTATCTTCTGCTATTCCCTGAGTGTAAAAAAAGCCGGTGTTTTTATACAATTCTTTTGCATAGTCTTCGGGATTTGAAATTGGCATAGCCGGATCAGAGGGATCAATATTAACCGGAGATACATAAAGTTTAAAATAAGGATGGATTTCCTTCAGATAGAACCGGACAATCCCTGGAACATTGACGAGATGGGGTATCATTTCAAATTCAATCTGGACAAACTCGCTCCATTCCCCTTTAGCTAACAGAATCTCTTTGCCATCAATCATAACCTTTGCAACATTATGCTCAGGGTCCATGTATGTTTTAAAATTCACTCTTGCTGAGGGCGCACCGTCAATAAGGGTATTCGGCGGTCCGGGGATAAAACTTTCAATCTGGCCGGCTCTGACTTCAACAGGATGTATTACGCCGCCCGTAACCTTTTTGTCTTTATCGCCTGGGTCCGATGTCAGATAGGTGAAGGAGCCGTAAGACCCCAGGATATCCGGGGTCCCCATGCCAGACAGAGAACGTCCGTCACCTTCAGCCGGTGGAAAATTAGCGGGAATTGCAACGATCGTCGTAGGAATTCCATGTTCTTCAAGGATATCCCAGAAAGGTTTTCCTTTTCTCAGCAACTTTATCTCTTCGCTCTTCAGAGGTATCCGGTATTTCCCGAGAGAAAGAACTTTAGAAGGCGCTTCGGTTTTTGAAGTAGAAAGATAAGGCAGAAGATCCCTGGGCGTTCTGTGAATGAAATCAAAAATACCATGTCCCCCGGGGTCCATGCCTGTAATAAAATTCGACCAGGCCACAGGGCTTTGCGGAGGAATGCTGCTTAGAAGCGGCTTGAAATCTCCGTTCTTCCTGAACTTCTCAAAATTGGGCATTTCGCCCCTTTCAATCATCTCTTTCAGTAGGGTGTAATCCATCCCGTCAATCCCGAGTATGATGAATTTCTTGTCCGCTGCAACAGCGCCAGTGAAAGAAATTGTTATTAAAATAAATATCAGGCATGAAGTAAATAATCTATTTCCCATTTTCCCCTAAGATATCCTTTCCATCCATATAAGCCGGTGGTTTAATACCGAAAAGATTCAAAATAGTTGCGCCCATATCAACGATTGACGGGCTGTTAGAATTGATTTTTTTATTTGAAAAAAGCACTCCCGGCACCAGGCGCGGATCAATGCAGTGGTCGGCGCTCCAGCTTTTTGTATTATCTTCAATAATATCTTTTGTGATCTTTCCGATTGCAGCATCCCAGGAAACCCTGTACCCTTCGTTATACCCCAGGATCAGATCAGGGGCGTTTTCTCTATATGGACCATTAAAAATTTCTTTCGAATCGAAAACATCCCGGAGTACAGGCTGCTGCGTTGCCGGATTTATGACCTTGACAAGTTTTTCTTTAATCTCTCTTCTTAATTCAGAGGCCTCACTATCCGGGGCTACGATCCCCCTGGCCTCACGGCCCTTGATATTTAAATATATACCCGCCATTCCAAGACAATAAGCCCGGCTCCTGCTCCAGTCTACATTTTCAAACCAGGCCTTGCTCTCATCTCCCGACTTCAGGACAATATAACCCTCTTTGTGCAGCCAGGAATTAACATGAAATCCCCACATAAAAGGTTTAAAGCCATGATCTGAGATAACGAACAAGACCGTATCATCCTTCAGAGAATTCACTGTTTTCTCTAAAAGTTTATCCATATTAATATAGAGCTCTTCAACTACATTCCTGTACTTTTTGATATCCGCATCATTGACAGCAGGATGATCATCAAACAGAAACCGTATAAACATATGCTGAATCCGGTCCGTTATATCGAAAACAGAGACTACAAGTCCCTGACTGGTGCTCTTTAACGCATGCATAAACATCTTTTCCCGCTCTTCATGAATATCATAAGCCTGTTTAATAAAGTCATCTTCGTCAATAATCCGCTCGTTAAGCGCCCAGGTATCTTCGGAAAGTCCGAGTGTAGAAAAACTCCCGTGCAGCTTGGCATGGTACACAGAAAATATGCCGGGGTGTGAAATCGGAAGCACAGGCTTTTCCGGATCAATATTAATCGGAGTTACATACATTGAAAAGTGCGGCTGAAAAGATTTAATTAACACCCTTGCAATGCCTGATATTTTCATCCCGAGGCCCAGGTTGTAACGCAGCTTGATCCATTCGGAATACTGCCCGCGCCTGACTTTTATTATTTGATCGGGAAGATGCAGAATTGCATTGTCGGAATCTTTCACTTCCACTTTAAAGGGGATTCTCAATTGTGCTTCCTCTATCAATATAGGATTGGCCGGGCCCGGGAAATGACTTGTAATTGTTCCGTTATTATTCTCCACAAAAATTCTTTCACCCTCGTACATCTCTCCTGTCTGTTTTGAATCAGACGTATAGTAAGTAAAAGAACCCTGCGTGCCTTTCAGGTCGGGAATGCACATTGCAGCCAGACAATTACCATAAAATTTTTCCGGCGGGAACGTTATCGGCACTCTCAGGATCGTGCTGAAAACCCCGTATTCCCCCAGCACTTTCCAGAAAGTCTGACTCTTCCGGTGCAGTTTGATCTCCGGCTTTCCCAAGGGTATCTTGTATTTTCCTATCTTCAGATTGCGCTTGGCCGTACCTATATGAACTGAAGATAAATCGGCTATATAATAATTTCTGTTTGGAGTAAGGAAGTCAAAGATATTATGCTTTCCAGGATAAACAGACGTTGCAAAGGAAGACCATGCAACAGGCGAAACCGCCGGGAATGTTGTGCCCAGCCTTGAAAAGCAACCTGTGTCCTTCAGCTTCCGAAAATTCGGCAGCTTTCCCTCTGCCATAAATTTTTCGGCAATATCCGGGTCCATACCATCGAGCCCCAATACAACCACTTTCCTGACATCCGTTTTCCGGTCCCGCTTTTTCCTTGAAAGCATCCACCTGATATGCCGGAACGGCCATATGAGGAATGAAATGAGGGCGATAACGAGAGAAACAAATATTACAAAAAATGATGTTACCAGTGCAAAGCCCGCACCAGGGCCGATATATGCATGGGCATAATCTGCGCAGCATATCATAAATAGAGCCATGATACCTGCAGGCAGGGAATGTCTTTTTATATTAAAAAAACAATTAAATCTTAAATTCACAGTTTGCCTCTTGAGTCCGGGTTTTTATTTTAACCTTAAACAGGTAATAAATTCCAATACCACTTATTGAAACATTGTTTATCAGAAAAAAAAGAAAAGCCGCAGAAACTGCCGTTGCGGCAGATATCTTGAATCTTGCAAGCAGGACTATTGAGATTCCTTCACGCACCCCGAGACCCATAATACTCACTGGCAGTATCGAAGAGAGTGTTACCAACGGTGTAGCCAGGAACGTAGATGATAAAGATATTTTTTCAAATGCGCTTATGAGAAAGTAGAACTGAATAATACACAACACAAATGCTGCCAATGAAAGCAGAAGGACCATGGACACGATATTTCTGTCTATTAATCTTAAGATATCCATCAGTTTGTTTATTTTCTCACCAAGCTTTCCATCCGGAATAATTCTTTTAAATATCCCATGGAGGAATCCGGCAGCATAAAGCGATAAGATACCAGAGAAGGCAAGCAATACTACAATCATCCCAACTCCTCTGTTCAGGAGGATAAAACATCCTCCGACAGAGAGAGCCAGAACAGCAACAAGCTCAGTAAACCGGTCCATGATCGTAAGCCCTATTATCATGGGACGGTCCTCCGCATGAAAATACAGGGCCCGGCCGAGATCGCCGGCACGCATAGGCGTAATCATTCCCAGGCAGTTGCCAATCATATAGGATTTTACTCCATCTGAAAATGAATAATTATGGTCTCCGGTCCTTATCAGATAATGCCACTTGATAAATTTTACAAGATTAAATCCGCATCCTGTAATTATCCCGATAAACAGATAGACAAAGTTCCCCTGTCTTATGGAAACGATTAACTGGCTCCAGTCAATCTCTTTTGAAATCAGATAAAGAAGTGCGCCTGATACGAGGACTTTTAAGATCGTCACCAGGTAATTTTTCAATTATGCAATTCCTTTTTCAGGGTCAGGAGGTAAATAAAACATACAAGAGAACCTGCCAGGAGATAATCAAGTGAATGTTCAAAAAAGTGCCAGGCGAAGAGGTCCAGGACAGACCAGTTTGCGGTCTTTCCAATACTTGCGATTTCACCAGACACATCAAGAGATAATACTTTCAAAATCAAATAAACCGTCGGCAAAACTGCTGGAATAATCAGGGCCGTAAGATGCCGTACTATCAGTCTCTTCTCTTTCTTCTTTATTTTATTGATCTCTTTCTTCGAATCAAACTTTTCCTCCATATATATTAAAAGTCCTGTTGTCAGAAGCATGGTAACCGGCAGGTCCGTTCCAGCTATCTCTCTTAACTGATGACCGAGATAGCTGGGATTGATAAAGGGGTCCATGGTAAATCCAAAAATAAAAGTAAGGGTGATAAATAATGCTATCGAGAACGGGAGCAGATAGTAAAATCTCCTCCTCTCCCACATGCCGTTACAGGATATTAACCGATAAAGAATTATAACAACAGCCGTGGCTGAAAAGAGGACCATATTACTGAGGAAATGATTCCTCCAGTGAGAACCAAATTCAGGGGGCCTTGCATCAGCAGTCTTGTACTGAAAAAAGCCGAGGGCCGTTTCCCTGAAACCATCCTGAATAATGTTTGAGGCAGTGGTTACAGCTACTATAGTCAGGAGAAAAACGAAACTGACTAAAGTCCACTTTGAAGAATTACTTCGTGCCAAAGCCCTTCTTTTAGTTTCTAAAGGATTCCCGTAGTAATAAAAAGTCCCTACGATGAAAACAGCATATAGAATCTTTATCGGCATCTCCCAATTAAAGTGTTTGAAATAGAAAATAACCTCCAGCAGCGTATATTTTCCGTTCTCATGAACGACCGTATTGAAAAGCCAGAGTTTCTGATAGAAAAATGCCATCTTGATATATGCGCCAACAAGCAGCAGCACCGGTAAAGAAAAACATATCAGAAAGAAATAATTTCTTGCCGGTTTTGCAGAAAGGGCTCTGTCAGAAAATCTATCGCATTCAGGATGTTTTTGAGTCATACCTGCAGGGTTATTATCTCGACGCAAAATAATTTTCAATATCACTTATATCCGCAGACGAAAACATGATTTCATAAGGCGCTGATAATCCTTTAAGGTAGAGTACGCCTATCTTCTGGTCTGCAGATTTAATCAGGCTCGGATACCTGTTATATATCTTTCCTTCTTCACTCATTAAGAGTGAACGGCTGCTCCATTTAGCATTAGCGTACCTAAGCAACCTGAGCTCGCCTGCAAGTGCAGCAGGACTGCTTCCCTTGTATTTTGTCCCGCCATAAAGCAGATATATATTTGCCGGGACCACGCTCTCATCCATAGCAAGAACACAAGTGTATGTTTCCAGAGCCTGACCCTGTGAATCTTTAACAACCAAATTGCCAGGCTGTTCAAGAGGAGGCTGCCAATTATTCTCTCCATAAGGCGGGGAGAGCACCCTGTAGCGCAGATGACTGTTATTATCAATGTAAACCAGATGAAGGTCTCCTGTGCCAGATTCAAAAATCATGGACATGCGTCTGTCATCTCCGGCAACTTTGCTGCTGAGTCCAAGCACTGAATCAGTTCCGCTCCATTGCTGCCCGTCGTATAACCGTCCCAGAATCAGCCCTTTTGCAGTAGCCTTTGCAGCCAAATAAGCCTTCCCTCCGCCAAGTCCTATTATCTGAGGAGCCATGCTTAGTGTATCAGTGTTATTCAATGCGACTCCTTTTGGGGTCCAGTTCATAATATCCAGTGGATTATTACTGCGAGAGACAATTACATCATAATATTCCTCAGAGGCAAGTTTATGCCGGGATGCTATCCAAAAAAAGTTGTCAGGATCTAATGATGCAGATGAATAAAAAATAAGTTCATCAGTTTCTGTATCGGGATAAATGCTGTAAGGAGTGCCTAATGTGATAGCCTGATTGTTGATCACATCTTCACGGGCATTCAATATAGAATTTGAAGATGAAGAATAGAAAAAATAAAAATAATTTACTGTATTTATTTCTGTGTTGATCACATCAATGCTGCTGGAATGAGGGAGCCCGCTCTGTATAACTCCCATGGACCATATCAGGCCGTCAGCCGAGCTTGCATAATAAGCATCGCTGCCGTTGCTGTAAAAGACAAACCATCTGCCATTTATATAAAACACCTTTCTCTGAAACTGCCTTGTTGTAACATGGTCGTCTGTCGATGTATCTATTCCTGCTATAGAGACAAAGTCACCGCCTCCGTTATTGCCTGCATTATTTTTCCCGTTACTGTTTGAAGAACCGGAAGAACCTGAACAATTTGCAATAAAAAGAAATATGATAAACAGAAAAAATATTCTGTAATTTCCAAGTGCTTTATCTATTGTCATCATTTTTGCCTCCGATATCATCAACAAGGGTCCGGGCTTTTATGATACTCGAATTAAGGCAGCGGCTCTCAGGATAAAGATGCGCGGTGTTAAGTATATACAGGTCTTTTACAGGAGTCCTCATATCCGGCATGGTCTTGCTGTAATTCCGGACAAAAACCGGCTGGCTGAACCGGTCCTGAAAGACCCAGGACTGCTCCACATCTGCAGCCCGGAACTCAGGGAATATCTTTTCAAGATAGGCTGAAAAGTCCCTGTAAATGTCATCCTTAGACCTTGAAAAAATCCGGTCCTCGCTGGATGAATATTTAGTCAGATACACAAGATGCCTGTTGCCGTAATAATCAGGCGAAATAAGATTCGTATGTTCAATAATTCCAACAAAAGGACTACGGGGATCGCTTATATTGATCCAGTAATAATCGCTGAGGGCCTGTTTCAATTTCAGGACTACGCAGGTTGAACCCTGATATTTCACAGCAGAGAGCCTGGCTTTATATTCCAAAGGCAGGGAAGATACCAGGTGAAGAAAAGAAGGGATTGGCATAGTAGCAATAATAACATCACCAGCAATTAAGTTACCATTTGAAATTATCCCGGTACTCTTTCCCTTCTCAACTGAGATCTTCTCTATTGCTGCTCCGGTATGAAGCTCTCCACCCTGCCTTCTGATTGCTTCAACCAATTCATCGAACAGTTTCTTATACCCGGTCCTGATATACCCCATGGCTTCCTTTCCCCCTCCCCCTTCCTTTGACTTCTTTCTGTCAACAACGCGGTTCCACAGCCATGCTGCCGAGATACGGTCATAATTGTCGCCGAATTTCATTTTCAGGAGAGGCTCCCATACAATTCTGCATGACTCGGCGCCGGAATGTTTGCGCAGCCAATCCAGAGCGCTTTCATTCTCCATGCCCTGCCAATCCCTGATACGCATCATTTTAAGCGATCCCAGGCCCAGGCGCAGCCGATCTTTAATTTTCAACGGAGTAAACAACAAGAGATCTTTCGGAGTGGCAAACGGATAGACTTTGTTCTCATAAAAGAATCCTGTTTTGACCTTGCGGAACATAACATCTTCAGCCATGTTTAATTCTTTCATCAAATCAATCAGTCCCGTATGTCCGCTGAAGATATGATGATAATATTTTTCAAGATATGTGCCTTCCACAGGGAAAAATCCGGAGAGGCCGCCCACTTCCGGAGCGCTCTCAAACACATTTACCTGATGCCCCTTTTTCAATAAAAAATAGGCAGCAGCAAGCCCGGTAATCCCTGCGCCAATAATGTTTACTGTCATTTTTGCAGAGTTATTCATCAGAATATCTTAAATAAATAATTGTAGTTATATAACCTTGCATAAAGATCGCTCCTCGCAATGACGCTTTAATTATGCAAGGTTATATAACTGCTGCAGCACAATTCATTGAAACTTGCGATTCTGAAATCTTTTATTTTTGGCAACACGGCTTTATCCTTTAATAAATTCAATTCCCTCAATCTCTGATCACAATACCAGTCATATTCCAGCAAACTATCAGATGGATAACCCGGATGGACAGGTATTTCAAATATTTCATATGGACTTTTTCTTATTACCCGAGATATTTCCTCAAATGAATTAACTATGTCGGCATTATCGAACAAATCAATCCCGACGACCCTTATATTCAGACAGTATTTAGTTCGAAGGCAGCAATAAGCTGTCAATAAATTCAATATGGGTATTCTGAACAGGTTCCTGTATCCGGCACGCAGAATATTATACAGGCTGCCAGATGGCATACGAATAGGAACGTTCAGGCCAAATTCTTTATTCAACCGCATCAGGGCCTTCATTATAGACGGCACAAGATGAATATTCTGGTGAGAATCTATATGGGTAATTTTATATCCATGCCTGACTAACAGGTTCATCTGTGCTTTGATTTCGTTATATATATCTTCCATATTAATTCTGTTTATCAGCATTTTTATCAATACCTTTTTAAAATCCAGATAGTATCCGTTGTCATCTGTAAATTTTGATTTCCCACCTAAAACAGATTTTCCAACTGTCAGATTGAGATGAAAACCGACTTTCATGATACCTGACTGTTTTAGCATAGTGCTGGAATGTTCAAACTCCTGATGATTTATCATAAAAGACAGATCGCTTACGATGCCGTGATGAAGGCATTCCAATATGCCTTTATTGACAGACTCACATAGTCCAAAGTCATCGGCAGTTATAATAATTTTTTTCATGATAGTACAGGACGAACTTATCTGACATCCTTAATATAATCGACAATGTATTGCGGTCTCTTTTTTGATTCCATAAATGTTTTGCCAATATATTCACCGATGATACCCAGAAACAGCAATTGAATCCCACCCAAAAAAAATAATGCAGCGCCTAAGGTTGCAAAACCAGGGATAGGCTGCCCCATAAATATTTTTTCAATGAGAATATAGAGGCCGTAAATAAAACTGATGGTAGACATTATCAAGCCGCAATAGATAGACACCCTCAAAGGCCTGACCGATACAGAAATCAGACTGTCAACAGCTAATCCAATTAACTTATTGAGAGAATATTTAGACGTTCCGAATGTTCTTTTATTAGGCACATAGGCTATGTTAGCAGATTTTAATCCTATCAAACTTACTATCCCCCGGTTAAAATAATTAATCTCCTTAAATTCCTTGATTATGTTGACTGCTTTAATATCGAGCAGTTTGAAGTCTGACAGAGGCATCTCATTCCCGCTGAGCAAATTTATTATTTTATGAAAGAGAAATGATCCGATCCTTTTATATGTGGACCCAACAGAATATTCTCTCTTTTCAATATTTACAATATTAAAACCCTCTTTAATTTTTTCAACAGCCTCTATGATTTTATCAGGGGGATGTTGAAAATCCCCGTCAATAATGGCACACAGAAAAGAGGAAGAATTATCCAGGCCGCATTTAATTGCCAGATCTTTTCCATGATTTCTGGACAACCTGATATATTTCAGTTTAACGCCGGCGTTCTGTATAGTTAACTGCTGTATCAGAGTTTCGGTATCGTCAGTGCTGCCATCGTCTACAAAAATAAAATTTATCTGTCTGAATACAGATGACAGAGTTGATATTGTGTAATCAATCAGTGGTAGTATATTATTCTTCTCATTAAATACCGGAATGACCAAATCAATATTCTGAAAGTTATTTAATGACATGATTGATTATCTCCCTGCCCATCAAATCAGCTAATTACTATACTCAGTAAGCCGGGTTATCTTATTGTTCGCACCCGAAAGATTGACTTCTATCAATTTTAAAAGCCGGTCCGCTATCTCAGGTTCATCATTCAATATATTTTGCATCTCTTCAGGATCTGTTCCAAGGTTAAAAAGCAGTGATTTCTTATCTTTCAAGTAATAAATGAGCTTATAGTTTCCATCCCATATTGCTATAGTGCCAGTAGAAACAGGGGTACCAAAAGAACGGTTTCTGATAAGCTGCATCGAAAACAGGGTCTGTGCCTCCAGCGATTTGCCTTCAATCAGGGGATACAGAGATCTCCCTTCCATCCATGTGGGAACCGCTATCCCCGCCAGATCCAGGATAGTCGGAGCAATGTCTATTTGCTCAACAGGCATATCTATCACTTTACTGGCAAGCCGGCCTGGCATCTTGATGACTAATGGCACATGAACGAATTGTTCAAAGAGATGATCACCGACATGCCCTTTATATCCATGAGAAAAACTTTCTCCATGATCTGCTGAAAAAACAATTATTGTGTTGGATAAATCCATTTTTTCTGAAAGCTTCTTCATAAAAACCCTGAATTGTTCGTCAGAATATAATATAAATTCATCATAACGTTTTCTCAACTCGTCCACTTTTGGTTGATCTTCAGGTTTATATTCAAAATCTTCAGGTGCATCAGTATATTTCATCTCATCCGGTTTATCGTTATCTCCACCAAACATGCCCCTGTAAGATTTTGGAGGAAGATATGGCGAATGGGGAGGATAAAGATGAAGCCATGCAAAGAAAGGCTCGTGCAACTGCTTTGCTTCCGTCTCCTGAATTGAGGATGACATATAGTCCAGGAACCGGTTATATACTAATTTCGGAGGATATGGATTTTGAGGATGATCGCCAGTATCCTGAATTGACTGCTGATTCTGCGTCCCGTTTTCTTTTTTAACCGGATTACTTTCAGACCGTTTCATATTAGCGCTTGCAGCCAGTTTTTCAACAGACTTCAGAACAAATATATAAGGGTATTTCTTCATGAACTTGATAATGACAGGCCTTTTTTTAAAAAAAACCTTAACGCCGCGAAATTTGCCATTGCTCAGGAATTTGTTAAAGGTCGTTGCGTTATCTTTTGTCAAGAAACTTCGTCCTATTCCCAAAGTATCAGGGTGAGCATGAGGGTTCTGCACCCAACCATAAATATTGTATCCGTTCTCCTTCAGAATATGAGGCAGACTGTCTGTATAATTTTTGACGGGGGAATTCAGGGCATCATACCACACCTTATGGGTCCAGACTCTTTGTCCGGTCATTAAACTCATAGAAGTTGGCACAGTCCAGTTGGAAGCAGCATAGAGCCGCTTGAATACAACCGCATCTTTAGCCCATTCAGACAGATAAGGAGTAGTGGGCCGGTTATATCCATACAAACCCATATCGCGTGCAGCTAACGTGTCCCATGTTATTAATATGATATTGGGATTTGTATTATTGATTCCAGAAACATGAGCGCTATTTTTATTAACGTACTTAAATGCCGGAGGTTCCTTCCTGAATACACTGAATCCGGAACAGGGCAAAGCAATCAACAGCCCTGCAACAAAAAGCCAGACCAGAGGAGTTATACGGGTATTTATCCCTGAGAGAAATGCTTCAGTATGTTTATTGATTAAGAAAATAACAGCTCCAGACAGAATGCTGCTTATCAGTAAAATTGTGAGATCATTCAGATTCGTCAGGCTGTTGTTGAATCTGTCAACAAAGAAGATATGCCTGATTGCATGTATGATAACAATTATTATTATCCATGCAATTATGTATTCAAGCCGGATTTTTTTAAATGTTTTATTTATTCCATATGCGAGGATCCATAAGAAAAAGGCAATAAAAATTCCCGGGATGGTCCACAATATGTACGATAATGACAGGTCCGGCAGAAAATCTGTAAACCGCATATAAAAGGAGTAGCCGTCCCATTTATAAAAGGTGACTTTCAGGAACAATAATGTAAATAAAACAAAAATTATCCGCTGAAGCAAGATGAAATATTTTTTAGCTGACATGAAAAACCACTTAATAACTAAATATCAAAGCCCGCACAGATAACATTACTGGATATAACCCAATGTCTTAAGGCGATCAACAACTTCTTCTTTCAATTTTGTGGTTGATCCGGCTTTATAAGTATTCATATTAAGCCATTGGCTAAGTCTGTTCTCAAGGTCCTCAGAGATGCTACTGTCAGAATTATATATGTTCTTTTTCTCTTCAGGGTCCTTAAGGATATTGTAAAGCTCCCTTTTTCCTGTTGTGGAATTGATATATTTAAAAGAGCCGGAATATATTGCACGTTCAATACGGTCAAATCTCGAATTATACCGGCCTCCTTTTTCTTTGAAAAATGATTCACTTATAACATTTATGGGCCTTTCGCGTGAATTACCCGATAAGCTCTTTCCCTCGATGTCTTCAGATATCTTATATCCAAGGACTTCCAGAACCGTCGGCATAATATCGGTAACGCTGACCACCTCACTCACTACATGACTTTTGTTATCATCAGGAAACTTTATAATTAACGGAACGTAGACATGGTCTTGATATACCGAAAGACCGTCGTGTTCCATCATAGCCCTGTCCCCAAAAGCCTCACCATGGTCTGACGTAATAATTATGATAGAGTTCTGATATAAACCTGCGTCTTTCAGTCGCTGGACCAATTCTCCGATTTTAAAATCGACATAAGCAATACCACCGTCATATTGAGATATCAGATGGCTCTGTTCTTCCCCTGTTATATTGCGTTCAAAATTCATGACCTGATCTTTAAGTTTCATATAACGGGAATAAGTAACCCCCCCCCTCTTCCCGGGAAATAATGAATCAAACGGAAGAGGTGGAATATAGGGCCAGTGTGCATCCATGTAATTGATAAAGAGGAAAAACGGGTCCTGCCCTTTTTTTACTTTATCAATAAGCTTGAACACCTCATTATTTATATCTTCAGCAGGACGCAAGTCTTCGTATATGGAAGGCGAGATAAAATTTACGACAAAACGGCGAAAATTCTGCCTGAGATAGTATTGCTTAGTTCTTCCGACTATTGGAATACGCGACCGGTAGTCGTAATAATTGAATCCCTGATCAATCTCGAAACCATTTCCCAGGAAGGAAAAATTTGATACAACCCCGATTGTGAGATAACCGTTTTCAGACAGCATTTCCGCCAATGTATGAAACTTCTTGTCCAGCGGCCTGCATACCGGGTAGTCAGGGATCACACGATGCGCTCCGTGTTTGCTCGAATACATGCCTGTGAAAATAGATGCATGAGATGTCAGGGTCATGTCTCCAGAAGCAATGGCCCGGGTATATAAGGTCGCCTGTTCCGCAAGTTTTCTGAGATTTGGTGTTGTGTCCCTTTTGTATCCGTAAAGAGAGAGATGATCCGCACGTACTGTATCCATAGAGATCAATATGACGTTATGACGGCCTCTATCCTTATGTAACGATTTGACACTCAATTTTTCTCTGATAGGGCTTTGAACCATAAACGAACTTGTACAAATAATTATTAATGAAACAGCAATGAGTGAAGCGAAATAGCTGACAGATATTGCAGTTTTTTTCTCTGAAGACATTTTGAATTCTCTCTCATTGATTTTCTTATGGATTAAAAATGAAATGAAAAAACAGATGAACAGATAAATCGGGACTATAACAGCTTTGAAGGTAACAGAATGGCCTCCCAATAAGTCCTTGCTTATCCAGAGCAATCCAGGCAGCGATAAACTTGTAACCCATGGATTCGTGAGAAAACGTAACTGCTGAAACTTACTGTCAGAGATAAAACTCATAATAATAGCGACTGTCAATATAACAGCCACAAACAAAGAAAGCAGCACAGAAAGGTCCTGTAAGGGTAACTGAATAAAAAGGTTGATTGAAAATACCCAAATGACTGTTAATACTGCTGCCAGTGGATACAGATCAGAACTGTGATTCTCACGAAGAAGACTGGCTCTCTCCCGTACTTCAGATAAAGCCAATGCTGACAATCCTCCAAGGACTGAACCAATAAAGGGATAGATCACGAATAACAATAAAGACGCAAATCCCCAATGCATTGGTATGTAGTCATGATGAGGCTTGACCAGCCATGGCAGAACAGTTGAAAACAAACATTCCACTATTCCATAAATTATCCAGGCGACTGCACCATGTACTGCGCCGGAATGCAAATTTTTCCCGAAGCTTTGTTTTTCTGATTCCATCTATTTCACCGCACGCAATTTATAACCAAAAAGAAATACTTAGGCTTTACTTATCAAAATCTTATTAATAAATGTTTCCTGTTCCCCTGGAATGTCAATCGAGTGTTTATCACTTCGGCATTGAGTTTTAGCTTATCGATTAATTTCCTTAATTCATCGATTGATAGAGATAAAACACCCGATGAAGACCTTGTTTTTGAATATTCTGAAAATCTGGCCCGAAACATTACCTTGAGAGTTTCCTGTAAATGTCGTTCGCTAATACCTGCCCTTAGTGCGGCCAATATATCGGGAATCATTCCTGTATCGTTTAGAATATCTGCGATCAGGAACCTTGCGCCCGGCATAGCAACTCTTTGCACCTCTTTTATTAATTTTTCAACCTCATTAATATTTTTATAATATTGAATTACACTCAGACATATTATTAGCGAAAACTTTTTATCATAAATAAATGACAAGTTGGTATAATCCACTTTATCCAGTTTATAAAAAAACAGGTTCCGGTCCGGACTGAATTTCTTTCTGCAGATATCAAGATAATGTTCTGAGACATCAACACCATGAACTTCTTTAACTTTGTCTTTCAAAAAGGCTTCAAGATAACCAGGACCACACCCAATATCCAGGATTATGTCTTGACCATTATAATTCAATAAATTGTCTGTCGACCTCAGGAAAATCTCCATATATTTTTCCCAGTTGATGTCCCTGAAAATCGATTGCTTTTCCCAGTAATCAATCCATTTATTTGAGATTTTCTCCAAGGTCGTAATTCCCGAATTATATTAGATTTAAATTAATGTCATTTAATATAACCAAGGCTCTTCAGCTGGTCCTTTGTCGTGCTGTCTATCTCTATAGTCTTCGATCTGCCGCCACCTTTACTCATGCTGTTAGTCACCTTTGTTAACTCAGAATTGAATTCCTGCAGGATGTCCGGCCGGGAAGATGCAAAATTATTTTGTTCCTCAGGGTCAGAATCCAAATCGTAAAGTTCCGTTTCCCTCGTCCTGACATCATAGATGTACTTCCACTTGTTGCTCCTGACAGACTGAAGTTCCTTTGCCTTGTAATAGAAAAATGCCTGGTAGGGGGTCAGAGAGAATGCGTAATTCGTTTCTGCCTGTGAATCAATTTCATTGTTGGAGACCTGAGAGATCATGCTTTTACCATCCATTTTTTCTGAGTGGTTTAAAGACAGATATTCTAAAATCGTCGGGGCAATATCAATGGAACTTACCTGTGTCTCTATAGTTTTACCCTGCCACTTTCCGCCAGGGAATTTTATGATAAGGGGCACCCTGATCAGCCCATCATAGAGACGGTCTCCATGATCGAAATAATAGCCGTGTTCAAAACTCTCTCCATGGTCCGCGGTCAATATTATCAGACTGTCTTCATACAGCTTCAGCCCCTTCAGTTCACTAAACAGACGGCCCAGTTCTTCATCCAGGGTCCTGATTTCAGCGTCATACAGGGCGACAGCATAGTCAGCAATCTTTTTGTCAATATGTACTTTTTTCTGCACACTATCGTAATTTTCCTTTTCCCACTCATAACTATAGTACTTCTCTATGTCATAATCACTGTCAGTAAACATCTTTCGAAAGGCGGGAGCAGGATTATAGGGAGTGTGAGGATCAAAGTAATGCACCCACATGAAAAAATGATTCTCCTTGTTTTCTTTTAACCATGTAAAAACCTTCTCATTAGTTTCTCTGGCGCTGTTTTCCGCCTTTATCCTGCCAAGGGCCTCTATCTTTCTTAAAGCGAAAACCAGCAAAAAACTGTTATCAAAAACTACATTTTCAATCCGGTCAGAATACATTTGAAATCCAAGCCTGGTATTGAAGCTCGAGTTTAAAACAGCAGCGCTGACAAATGCAGCCGTCTTATTTCCTTTTTCTCCGAGCATATCAGATAACAGCGGAATATTTTCAGGTGTCGCGCTGAAGTTATCAAGCAGACCATGAGATGAAGGGTATCTTCCTGAGAGTATCGTAAAGTGAGAAGGCCGCGTCAGAGGGACCTGCACAATTGCATTTTCCCAGAGCACACCATCCCTGGCAAACCCATCAATATTCGGGCTTGTTTCCTTCTTATATCCATAAACACCGAGATGATCGGCACGTACCGTATCTATAGTTATCAATATAACAGGAGTGGCTGAGCCGTCATTTTTTGACAGGATTTTATCAGATTGTCTGCCCGGAGATTCATTTGTAACGTCATCATGAAGAGAGTATATAATTATCCCTGATAGCACTACTGCTATCATCAGGGCAAGCCGCAGTTTTTGTATTCCCTTTGCACCGCTTCTTAAGAACAGGAAACAAACACCGCCTGCAGCCAAACTCACCAGCAGGATAATAAAATCCTTGAACAGATTACCGGAAGACCAGGGTGGAGTCCTTAATTCAAGATTAACCTTAAGGACCATCAGCATAAAAATATTAACCGAAAAAAGAGCGGAATAATGAACTGCCTTAAGATAGTCTGTTCTTCTTATAAGAAATTTATTAATCAAATAATAAAGCAGATAAAACAAAACCACCGCAAGACAGCTCAGTGCCATAATGATAAAGAGCTTTTTCATGCCAGAGGCAAGAAAGAAGACCTTGAACATCAGGTAACTGCTTGCAAAGAAGGCATTCGCAACAGCAGTAATTATCCATGCACCTTGGATGGTTCTAAAATTATCAGACTGTTCTCTTAAACCAGAAAACCATCCAAGACCTGCTGTCCCAATTAAACCCAGAAGTCCAAAGCAGCCAGAATAAATTAATAAGCCGGTCATCAGCGGGACAACATCAGGATTAAGTCTGTCGAATGAGAGATTCCACAATGCTTCGGCAACATAATATATGACTCCCAGGAATCCTCCGCAGTAAAATCCACGTATTCCACGCATTATCTTCATCTTATTTTGAACTCCATTCTATTCACGGCCCTCAGGCGCATCAACTCCGGGGCATCTCTAAAGGTTTGATGATATGTTTTTTATTAAGCAGGTAATCTCTTATGCCTTCTGCAGCCGCCAAATGACCCAAAGGACACCAGTGCCCTGCCAATTTTAACTTAACCCCTTCATCAACTTTGGCCTTAAAATATGGACGCAGTGATATACATTCAACTTTCCCATTTGAACGGCAATAGTCAAGAAAATAGTCTTCACCCCGGGTAGTTTCATGCGTATCAATAATTTCCTTCCCGATAGGCATGTAGACAAATATTGGAGCTGCGCCTGTTGCATTAACTGTCCTCACTATTTTATCCAGAATGAACCTTGTTAATTCTTTGACCCTTTTCTCATACATTCCTGATGAAACAATAAATCTATGGCGGCTCATCACATAAATATCTATTATTTTGGGCCTTGCCCATTCCCATTTAAGGACTGACTCAGGATCGGGCACAGGGTAATTTGTAACTGTCAATTTACCATTCTCAATTTCAAATTTGGGCTTAGCATAATCCCTGAATTTCAGTCCGCTCCTCTCAATGTCCCACTCATTAAAACCCAGAATCACAATATCCGGATTATATTTAATCCCCTCTTCTTTCAAAAGGACAAGCATTTGATCATATCCATATCCATGAATGCCAGCGTTTATAATTTCTGCGTTGGGGAACATCTGCTGAAGATAATGAGAATAGGTTTCGTTATCGCTGACGTTCTCCCCGAATGTGAATGAATCCCCCAGCATCAGAATTCTTGTCTTTTGCGGATCTTTACCGTAAGAGTAGTCAACTTGTCCCCTAAAGCCTTTCGCATTGGTATTCAATATCTTGCCGCCGAAAACAGAAACGTTCCTGAGATTCGGCCTGGAAATCCACCCTGTGGATGGATTATAAATATCAAATGAGTAGTTTATATTTTGATTTTGATGTCTCCTGATCCAGTCAAGCCTTCTTGACGAATCATTTTCTCTCCCGATCCTGTAGTACATTGACGGCACTGAAAGTATCAGTCTTGCAATTCCCTCAATAATAACGATCAGGAAAAACAAAGAGATTAATGTATAGAGAATCTTTTTTTTCATCAGTTGTCTTTGCCGGAACGTATAACTAAATATACTTCTGCCATTCAGGTTATATTTCTTTCAGACTCTTTAGTCTTATGAACTCAACCGCCAAATTCCCATTGAGACCACCGGTAGACAGATCAATGTCCCTGATATTTTTTTCAAAAGACCAATCCAGATTGTCTATCATGTTAAAACGATAACTTCTCAATTCATTGTCCATGACAATCTCAAACTTATATTCTTTCCTGTCGAATAAATAATCGGAGCCGGCCCGGTTCCACGACAATACCGCTGTAAGTTTTTTCCCGTCGCCGCGGCCTCCTGCCTTTATTTCAATCTCCTCAAAATCCAGAGGATTAATGTCCTGAAAGGACCTGGACAGTTTTATGCCTTTGCCGTCAGACATTATCTTTAAGATATTTTTATCATTCTCCGCCTTTAAAGATTCGATATTCCAGTCGGCAAAATTATTAATGTCCAGAATCGAATAATCAGCATGCGGGGGTGTCCTTGACGCCAGGTTATTCATGAACCCTTCGCTGATATCTATAAGTCTGCCGTCTTCTTTGTTCCATAATAAAAAATAATTTTTCGGTCCCGGCTTAATATATTTCAGCAGGCCGGAGACGTGGATCTTCCTGTTCATCGATTCATTCCGCGTTTTGTTGTTGTAGTTGAGTAACATGGTTGAGGCGAATGGGTAATTCCTTATATATTGTTCCATGAATTCTTTTGAATACGCACTGAAATGGCCGGTCTCTTTAAGATTTTCATATGTGCCTTTAGGTTTCCAATAGTTAAAGGCGTATGAAGTGACCTCCCTTGTGCCCGGGCTGAACGGGATTACCCACCCATTTATGTCATAGGGCAAAAGATAAATTAACCGGGCATCAGCATGCACTGAAGGATGGAGTTCCCTTACCTGGACCGTGACCTCTTTGACCAGATCAGATGATTCATGCCAGATTTTTATGTGCTGAAAGGCGGCCGCCGAATAAATTGCGATCAGAAAGACAAATGAGGCTGTTTTAAGCTTCTTCTGCAGGCGGGTATCATTAAAGGCATGAAACATCAGGTAACCGACGGCCATACAAAATCCCGCTGAGGGAAGATACAGAAATCGTGAACTCTGAAGATTACGGTTTACACCATTCAACATGTTATATATAGGGGCCACGGATGCGAAGACGAACAATATGGAAAATATAAGCCCCTTTGGGACGTTCTTCTTCAGGAGAGTTGAGAAAAATAAAATACCGAAGAACGCCAAAAAAATAATTGCCAGATACAGCCAATACGTCTGATTTGCCTGATAATTAAAAGGCGATATAAGTCTTAACGGGAAATTAATCAATAGTCCCTTAAGAATCCATCCGTTAATGTAATTTGTTATCTGAAACGACGCGTCTCCTGATTTGCCGTAAGCTTCTACGCTGCCAAAGACATAAATACGCCAGACCAGACAGACCGAGGCAATTGCAAAATATGGGACATACCAAAGGACACGCTGACGCATCTTCTCATTGCGGAAGTCCCTCCCGCAGATAATGTCCCATAAAACAATAGAGAGCGGAATACTATACGCGATTTCTTTACTCAATATGGCCAGGAAAGTTCCTGCCAGAGATGCAAAATAAAATGTCCTTTTCTTTTCTTTGACAAACTTGATGAAAAAGAGAAGGGAAGACAGATAGAAGAATATACTGAAGACATCAAACCTGCCGCATATCCACGCGACTGCCTCTACATTGCCGGGAAAGATTGAAAAAAGGACCGCAGAGGACAGGCCAAGAGACCTGTTTCCGGAGCTTTTATAAACGATAAAATAGAGCAGACATGCATTTATAAAATGAAGACTGACATTGGTCAAATGATATCCGAAGGGATTCAGCCCCCAGGCGCTGAAATCCAATGCCCATAGACCCATAGTCACAATCCTGATGACCGACTCGTGGTCCTGCTCAGGTATCCTTGACAGCGGCGTATAAAGCGTAAAAAAGTCCTTGAGATCAAACTGATTGAAAAGCGAGATCCACATCAGGTCTTCAGCCACGAAAAAACTGGTCAGGGCATAATAATAAACAGTAAACGTGATAAAAAATAACAGGGCTATATCCCTTATATATTTTTTATCTTCATTTACATTGTTTGGATTAATCAATGCTATCAAATCATTCCTACTTCAGATACCCGAGCGAGCGTAATTGTTGCAGCCTGCCGCTGTCTATTTTCTCCTGCTTTTCACCACTATTAAAAGCGACAGCGCTGGACCAAGAGTTTAATATTTTATGAAGCTCATCCGCTTTTTCTCTTTCCTTGTGAATCAGATTAATATCTTCCTTATAATCATTACTCAAATTATAGAGTTCTTTTTCTCCATCATCAGATTGAATATATTTCCACTCTTTATATATCACGGCCCTCATGCCAATTCCGTATTTTGGGTTTTGAACCTTCCAGTTAATGTCAGGACGAATTTCAGCAAAGGCAAGATCAAAATTGTGTTCTGTCTCTCCCTTTAAAATGGGTACCAGGCTTCTTCCCTGAATGTTCTCCGGGGCCGGGATATTGAGGAGATCCAGAACAGTTGGCATCAAGTCAACAGTTTGCACAATATCTTTATTAACAACACGAACGTCAGATTTTAATTCTGGATATCGGATGATAAAGGGTACTCGAATCTGCTCTTCATATAAACTGTTTCCGTGCTGCCAAACTTCATGCTCATTAAAACTTTCTCCATGATCCGATGTTATTATCAAAATCGTATTATCCAGAAGATGCCAGTCTTCAAGCTTGTCAAAAAGCAGTCCCAGGTAATGGTCCAGATAGCTTATCTCTCCATCGTAAAGATCCAGCAGGTCCTTCAGACTTGAAGAAGTGAGAGTAAATTCTCCTTTATTCAATCTTACTATGTCATCAAAATAAGGCAGCTCCCGTCCGCTGCTGTTTTTGTTATATGGAGACGGCGGCTCATATTTATAATGAGGCTCATTGTAGTGCAAAAACAGAAAAAACGGTTCTTTCCTGTCCTTGTTATCTTTAAGCCATCTGAAAGCTTTTTCATTTACCTCCACAACTCTTCTTTCCCCGTCATAATCATTTGTATCAATTATCTTCAGTATCTCAAAAAGCTTAAAGAGCATTGCTTCATCTTTCAATGATAAATACCTCACATCCTCGAAGAGGTCTACCTGGTCATCATAAAATTCGAAACCCTGGTCCATGCCAAATGAACGGGAAACGAATGGATTACTGATAATACCGGCAGTCAGATAGCCTTTCTCCCTCAAGATTTCTGCAAGAGTCAGTGTAGATGGAGACAGTGGATCTACAGGGCGGCTCAAGGTCTGCTGCAGATTCCTGTCTGCTTTATGGGAAGAAGGGAATAAACCGGTCATCATTGAAGCATGTCCTGGAAGGGTCCATGTAGTTGGTGAATACGCCTTAGAAAATATATATCCGCTCTGTGAAATCCTGTCAATATTAGGCGATGTCTTCCTTTTAATCTCACCGTAACAGGAGAGATGATCAGCCCTTAAGGTATCAATTGAGATAAGCAGGATATTCGGATTTGAAGATATGTCAGCCTTTTTTGCCATGCTGTAGTAGGCAAAACAAAACAGAAGCGTTGCTGAGACTGACATGATTATAATAAGTTTCACTTTTGTAATGGTCAGAAGCAAAGCAGACAGGGTCGCTCCCAGCCGGACCTTTCTGAATAAAGCAACCAATATTTTATAAACCACCAGAAATAGCAATAAGAGTGAAACAGCATACAGCGAGTTAAACCCCTGTTCAAAGGATGACTTCAAATAGATGTTCAACATCATATAAGCTGAAACCGTCAGCCACAGACTGAATAATTTAGATCCTAACTGCTCCATATACCCTTTGTTTCTTAGAAACTCCGCAAGTTGAAATACAGCATAGGCAATCATACCTGCAAAGACTAATTGAGCTAACGGGAAAAAGGCCCCATAAGAAGTATTTATTAATCCTCCGTAAGCAGACTTATACAGAATCCAGAATACTTCATATAAAAAAAGCGCTATAGAGCAAAAAACAATCATCAGAGTCCCGTCAGAAATATCTCTTTTCTGTAAAAATGACTTCAGCAAAAAAGCCATCGGAAACATGACTGCCGCCCATATGATCACGTAAGTAAAGAAAAGGGCCACAGAAATTACAAACACATCCCACGGCTCTATATAGCGTACTGAAGTACTGATTGTGATTTTAAAAGATTCAAAAAGTGAGATACATAAACTCCAGATTACAACCGACTTGATAAGGTTCTTATAATAATTCGAACCGAAACTGGTTTTTATTGCCATTCTATCCTCCTAATTCTGAAAAATATCTTTTGGAATCTTCAGAAAGTGGACTTCGCTTTTCTGATTCCTATCAGGTTTAACGTAATAAATCAGGCCCAATTGATCAGAATAGTCTCTGATCAGGCTAACCTCATCAGTATAACGGTCCGGGTCCTGTATGCCGATCTGAAATTCACCTGTTCGCCATTCCTTGCCGTCGTACCAACGTAAGCGGTAATGGGGAGTTTCTTTTTGATAGGCTGCCACCAGGTGGGCCGGAACTTTTGAGGTATCAATCGAAAGAGAAATATCATTTCCTGCTTTTGTTTTTGTAATGACATTTGAGTCAATTATTAACCCGGCAACTTCATTCCCTGCTTTTGGCGACCAGTTGTCTTCCTCATAAGGGTGCGACAAAATTTTATGCCTCAAGGCTCCTGATTTATCAATATTAATAAGATGCAAACGATTAGTGCCGGGATCAAAAACTGCTACGGCCCGTTTACTTTCTGCATTGCCTTCTGCAATGACATACGGTTTTGTCCATCTGCCAGTTTTGGGATCATATAAGGAACCAAATATCTTCATATCAGATTTTAAGCAGATCACGGCAAAAACTTTTCCACTGTCCAGCGCAACGACCTGAATTGTAACCGTACCGCGTGCAGCAGCACGATAAAGCACAACATGCGGCTCCCATTTTGATATATCGTTTGCTTTACTTGAGCGGCTCACCCATGCTTCGAAAGGTTCTTCCTCCAGATGCCTTTCCATGCGTCCCCCAACCCAGAAAAATCCGTCTGAATCCTGCGTCAGAGAACCATAATGGACTAATCCCTCGTAAGAAGCACCGTCCATAACCGGATATACAAGCCCCTGTGTTAAGGCGCCAGCCCTTACATCATATTGACTGATCTCATAAGGCAAATAGAAGTTATGGTCTTTACGCTTGAACCAGAGTTTTCCATTTTGCACTTCGGGAACATGAGCCAGCTCGCGATAGTAATTAGGACGGGAAATAAGCACAGTAATCTTATCTCCAGCAAGCAACACATCCAGAGAGCTCGAATGGGAATTCCCTTCAAAAGCAGTATGACGTTCCGACCAGTTTATACCGTCTTTTGAAGAACGCCATGATACCCGATGTTTGCCGTCAGGATCTTTGCCGCCATGTCCATAAAACACATACCAGTAGCCGCTGCCAGCATGATATATAACTTTCCGGTTATGTGGACGGGTTGTTACATGATCTCCAACGATGTTCTTATCATCAATAATGACATGTCTGGTACCTGTTGCAGCAGGCTTCTTATCTTTTTCGGAAGCACGGCATGCAGCAGAAATAATAATAATTGTCAGGGATATTACTACCAGAGGGTAGAGCTTTTTTAAAGCAATCATTATGTGCTCCTGCCCGAGTTGGCGCACAGGACAGAACTGTATTTGAGCGGATTTAGATAATGCCTCATGCAGCTTTTCTCAATAAGAAAATTATGGATACCCCGACAGGAAAATCAAATGAGGAAAGCAGTCTGGATTCAACCGCAAAGACTGCGGCTAACAGTTGATTGACAATTCCAGGTTTATTGAATGCGAAGTCGGACTTGACCGGCGCTTCACCTTGAAATTTCTTAAACATGAATCTTTCCATAATCCTCACGGCAGCAATAAAAGGAAACAGAAAAAAATTAAAGTAAGAAGCTTTGACTATGTGCAACCCCGATGTCTCAGCTAACATTTTTAAGTCATTTACGGTATATCTTCTTTTGTGGTGAGTAACAATATCTATGTTCCCCCACAGGAACTGAAATGCAGGTACAGTAAGGAATATCAGGCCCCCCGGTTTACATACTCGTACTGCTTCATCAAGGACTTCTTTATCATTATTAACATGCTCAAGCACATCCAGCATTAAAACTGCCGAGAAAGAAGAATCTTCAAATGGCAGATTTTCCACATTGGAATTGCAGGTATTTAAATAACTCTTTTCCCTGCAAAATTTTATGGATTTGAAACTGCTGTCAATTCCAAATACTTTCCCAAAAGCCTGCAGGTCATTTAACATGCCGCCTGGCCCGCAGCCTATATCAAGAATACTGGCCCCTTCCGTGTTAAAGTATTTTTTTATTTGTTTCAATACTATCTTCTTACGGCCTATATACCACCAGTGCCAATCTACCAGTGTTGTAAATTCGTCGTAAAATTCGTCTCTCATCTATTTTCCTTCTTGCATTGCTCCCTTAAATACAGAACAGGACAGAATTTGAGCGGATTTTTTTGCCGACAAGTTCAGACAGGAGGTCTGAACAGGCAAAAACCTCGGAGTCCCGCTGGATGCGGGACGAGAATGATGCGAAAATACTGTCATGTCCTGTGTTAGCAACATTTGTGAGTGCAGGCTCATGCATTGTTTCTATATATTATTTACTGCCCTTCCCTTTAACCTTGTAAACCCCAAGTACATAATTAAGCCTGATTTGCAGGATACCTTTTAAAGACCCTATAATATCCCTTGACAGCCTCACCTTTGACCCTTCTGCATCAAACCACGTAACAGGGATCTCTTTTATTTTATATCCCAGCTTGTTGGCCAGGAATAATATTTCCGCATCAAAGCTCCAATTATGTATCAACTGTCTTCGAAAGATATCCTGGCCCGCCTCTTTCTCAAACCCCTTAAACCCGCAGGTGAAATCGGAGACTCCACGCACCAGCAGCATATTCGACAGAAAGGTAAAACCCTTGCCTAACAATTCCCGGTACAACGGCTGTCTCTTCATAACGCTGGCCTCCCTGCTCTTCCTGGTGCCTATTACGACATCGCATCCCTTATCAAGAATCTCCAAGAACCTGTCAAGTTCACTTATCGGCGTAGACAGATCCGCATCCATGAAAACAATGTATTTCCCCTTTGCATAAAGAATTCCTCTTTTTACGGCATGACCCTTGCCCCCGTTTTTTGAAGAAGTCAATATGGAATGACTGCAGTTTCCGTCCAGGCATTCTTTGGCAACTGATGTGGTTTTATCCATACTGCCGTCATCCGCTACAATTATCTCAACAGAATAAGGTTTTTCTTTAATGTATTCCTGTATAGCTACCAGACTGTCCCTGAGCCTTCTTTCCTCATTATATGTCGGAATAACTAAAGAAACAAAAGGCGAATTGTTCATTATCTCATGCTCCATTTGTCAGCGCCTTTGCGGGAAATCAGGCCTTTAACAAACGCTATACCATAAACTAAATGAGTCAAACATATACCGCAAAATACGTATACAGACCTTCTTTTATCCTCTGTCCCCAGACTGGACACAAGCACAGCTGTGAGATATCCGGAGACTGACATAATATAAAGCGTCTTTAAATGCCCATATTCTGAAAAGGACAATGGTATGCCTCCCAGAATCCAGGCAATAAATGCAGTAGGCAGGAAATATACTGTTTTATCTATGGAAAAAAATTCCCTCATCAACACTCCCTTATCTCTGCCGTAATTCCACATCTGCTTCAGATGTGGAAGGAATACGGGTCTCCTGTGATGATAAACACACACGCCCGGAGAATAGATTATTTTCTTGCCCAATGCCAATATCTCAAGGCCCAGTTTATAATCCTCGCCTGTCAGGAGCGTCTCATCAAAACCATTGAGTGTTTCTGCAACGCTTCTTGGAAAAATAAAGTTACATGACATAATATCTTTTGTCTCAAAATCTCCTTTTGTTATCTGATAACGCCTGCTGAATTTGCCAAGTCCCACATAGGAATTCAGGATATCGCCCCCAACTTTTTGCCAGAAATTATCTTCAGGCGGAGTAACATTAGGGCCTGTGACTGCACCCACATCCAGGGAAGAAACAAAATAATAAACAGCCTTTTCAAGCCAATCACGTTCCGGATATGCGTCAGAATCAATAAAGGCAAAGATGTCCCCCTTTGCCTTTTTCATGCCGAGATTTCTTTTTATGGAAGGTTTTACAACGCCTGTAGGAATAACTATTACATCTTGCCTGTCCAGTATTTCATTATGATCAGGCAGAACGATAACCTCAAAACCATGATAGTCCAGCGCCAGGCACTCCTGGATGCACTTTGACGTGTCTTTATCTATGCTCCGGCAGGCAATAATTATTGAAACAAAAGGTTCAGCAGTCACTTCCACTTCCTGACTCAGCAGTATGTCTTCCTAAAATCATGTTTGAGATGCCGACCGCACCCCTTAAAATGTTCTTGAACTCCAGCCAGGACCTGATACTCAGGAGCATGCGCAAAATATGTTTGGGCCTCATGTATACGCTTCTGTATGCCGTAGTGCAAAGCTTGGCAAGCTGCTGTCTGGTCATGGAATAAGGAACAAATCCCATCCTGTGCATACCGATGTCGGCAAGATTGGAACTTAGCGTCCCGTGTTTGCTTATTTCATCATATACAGGCGATCCCGGGAATGGCGTGAATGTAAAAAATTCAGCATAGAAAGGGTCCAGCTTTTTCGCAAACTCAATGGTCTGCAATCCCTCTTCATAGGTCTCGCCGGGAATGCCCAGTATAAATGTTGCAAATGTCTTTATCCCGTATTTGTGTGTCAAATGGATAGTCTCCTGCGCTCTCGATAAGTCGAGGTTCTTCCTTATTGTTTTCTGGTTTTTGGGCACCCCTGTTTCAATGCCGTAAAGAATACACCAGCAGCCGGCCTCTGCCATATTTTTCAGCATGACCTCGTCAATCGTGTCCACACGGGAAGCGCAAAACCATGTAACATCAAGTCCTCTCTTTTTAATTTCATCGCAGATATCCAGCACCCTTTCCTTGTCATAAGTAAACAGATCATCCCAGAATTTTATCTCCTTTACTCCGAATCTCTTTATATAATATTCCATTTCATCCACTACGTTTTTGGCAGACTTGAGCCGTATAGTCTTGCCGTTTACTCTGTAGCAGTATATGCACTTGAGGTGGCACCCTCTTGCGCTCATCATCTGGGCAATGGGGAGCCTGCTGTAGTGTCCCACCGGAGGACGATATTTATGCATATCAAGCAGATCAAGGGCATAAGGGGGAAGCTCATCAAGGTTCTCTATCAAAGGCCTTTCAGGATTGCGTATGATTCCTTCTTTTGTTCTTATTATGGTACCCTCGCAGCCATCCATTCCTTCACCCTTTTCCAGTCTGTTCACTATTTCCCTGACGGTATAGTCTCCCTCTTTCAGACAGACCGCATCAATGTCGCCGGATTCTTCAAAACACTTTTCCTGGAAATAAGAGGGACCTGGCCCGCCGACTGCAATGTATATGTTGGGGTATTTTGATTTCACTATTTTTGCAAGGTCTCTCGCCTTCGGCCACATGAGAGAAACACAGGATATGCCCAGAAATCCAGGGCCGATATCGTCTATGCCTTTCAGTATCTCTTCTGTTGAAAGAAGAGTCCCGTCAAGAATCGTAACATCATGTCCCGCCTCTCTTAAAACCGCTGCAATGGACATCAGTCCGGGCGGCGGCCATATTCCTGCAACGGTACTTCTCATGGCTTTGGTGTGGGAATCTGAAAGATCCCACTCTGGCATTGCTAATACGCACTTCATATGATTCTCCTTATATTGTTAGTTGATTTTATATATTTTTATTGTGGGCGAAACATGAATATGATACTTTGAAAATCTTTCATCAGGTCCCGGCCACAGATTGTTTTGCGGCTTTATCTCTTTTATCAGCTTTCCTTCTGAAAAAAGTGAAGTATAAAACTTAACGTTCTCAGGATATTTCAAAGGGTAGGTCATGTACCTTCTATATTGTGTATCACTTACTATCAGGTACTCAAATTTATTGTCAACATAATAATCAAGAGACACATCGCTTAAAGAATACTTTCTTGTAATCTTATAAGCTTCATCTGCAAGATCGCATGTATATGCATCCTGCCCGATTTTGCTTCCGTAAGCAATATTGTTTCCCACCCACTCCTTGGCTATGACTCTTGTGTCTTTATGAGTAAGGAGGTAGTCATAACGCAGTATATTGTATGTATTCGGCACAACAAGAACTATTGATAAGCATGCCGTTACCATGGCTCTTTTGTTTTCCTCCATTTTATGCGTAATAACCCTTTCCATAAGAAAGTAGAAGAAATAGGCAGCGTACAAGGATATGAAAGGCATAAGTGTTACTGCGTAACGTTCCCACTTATATTTACCGGCTCCAAGAACGAGAACAAAAATCAGAGGAAACATGAGAACCAGTAAATCCTCCTTTCTTTTTCTGGTCAGTATCAGCAACAGACCCAGTCCAGACATGATCTCAATATGAAGCCCTGCTCCCCAGTTAATGGGTCCTTTAATATACCACCAGATATTGTCTAAAAAACCCAGGCTTTCATTATCAATAAAATAAACATTCTTACCGCCGTAATTAGCATCTGTAAGCAATATCCGGATCTGATTTTTGATATCAAGGAAAAACACAGGGTCAAAAACCATAAAACTTAAAAAGGCAGCAGCTATGCTATATAACAGTTTCCTGTTACTCAGCAGGTTGACCGTGATATTTTTTATGGGGGTTGAGCGTCTGCATAAAACACCTGCAATAATTAAAAATAACCCCGGCGCGGCAAGCGCCTTTATCATGAGACTTAGTGAAACCATGACCTTTTGATTGAGCGCCTCATGCGGAGAAAAACGTATCCCCTCCAGGCCAAATAAATTAAATATGAATACCATGCTTATCGCCATCATAACAGCGCCGGAAATAATCAGGATGGAAGGAATCATTTCTGTGGCCTTTGGTTTATTCTGATCGCTCGACAAGGCCTTTCCTTCAGCCATAATATGCGCTGCAAATACAGGAAGTATAAGAACCGCAGATGTGAATTTTGTCGCTGTAGCAAGTCCTGTCACGATGCCTGCTGCTGCATATGATTTCAAATCTCCTTTTTCCAGGATTAACAGACAATATAAGATCGCTAATACAGAAAACAACGTCGAAGAAATATCAGGTCTTATATATTGCGAATGCATACTGTGCATAAAGCTGGCAGAAAGAAAAAGTGCGGCTATTAAGCCGACTTTATGGTTATATAGCTTTTTCCCCAGATGATATAAAACCCAGACAGTACCTATTCCAAATAAGACGCTCATTATACGGCCTATCAGATGGAAACTTGACGGGTCTGAAAGATAGAGATTCCTGAAACTCTCCATGTCAGGGAACAGGCCCGATATTTTCCCAACAATGAAATATAGCGAAAAAAGAACCGATTGAATATAGACCATGGTAAAGGCCGGCCATACATACAGGCCATAAAGTCCAAACCTGTTGAGGGGAGCATGCGCCGGTCCATAATGCATAGCCCCCTGAACAGTTATATAATCATCCGGATGGGGGACGTCAAAATTGATTCCATATAATCTCAGGGCCAGGGCAAATAAAATTATCAGTAACAGAACAGCAGGTATTTTCTTCTTCAGTCTATTCATGAATAATTTTATAAATAATTATGTGAGTCTTTGAACCTTTTGTGGAAAATACAGGGACAAAATTATCAGGCACTATCGGCCCGTTTTTAGTCAAGAGGGTCGGCAGAAACCATTTCCACCAATGTTCATCATAAATAACATAGTCAACATCCGTTACTATTTTCGTTGTCAATGTTTCCTGCCAAAAGAAAAAAGTGTTCTGCTCCCGCTTCCTGACCACATCTTTAAGCGGTAAAGAAGCATCAGTAGGATATTTAACAAATTTGTCTGTTCCGGCAAACCAGGCTGTCTGTGGTTTAGGCACCATAATCCAATCGTCATTTTTTAATTTAGGCTTTAGCCATTCACCGGCAACTTTCCATTCGTATATATGCTCCTTCCGCATAAATTCAGTTACCGCATCAAAGGATTTTACAGCAGAAAACAGGACCAGCAATGCAACAATGATTATCCTGAAAGGGATATTAAAAGAAAGTCTTTCAGTTAATTTTCTCAAACTGAAAGACTCTGGCAAGACTTCACTTATGAAAAACGCAATGAATATACACAGTACTGGCATTAATGGTATCAGATATCTGTTCCAGGTATAGGCCATCGTTACCAGGCTTAAATAGCTCAGAGTCAGCAGAATTAAAATCAACCTTCGCCGGTCCAGAGATCCGAATGCCATTAAGAAAGCCGGCAGCACGAAAATACCTGTTACAGACAGTATGTCAGACATATTGGCAGGAAGCCTTCTGATGTTGTTTAACCAGTTTCCCACAAATTTTTTTGTGTCAGCAACAACCTCTTTCATAGAGGCATACTCTTCATTAAGCCTGAAATATTCCACCCAATATTTGTCAGGCATCGGCTGAGGCCTGTTCATTCCCCATGCGACATTGACATAGTGTTTGCTGTAAAAAGGACTGCCGTTTTTTATCGTATTGTTTATAAGCCACGGCGAGGAGAAAACAAAGAAGGCCGCAAAAAATACCATCGCTTTCTTTGACGAATCAATAAGCCCTCTGTCTGAAATATTAATTAAGGCAACTGCAGCTACTACCGGAAACAGGGCATATGTTCCATATTTCACCATATATGATATCCCTGCAAAGGCCCCTGACAGGAGAAAATTCCTCCATTCATTTCCCTTGATAAGAAAGTACACCGATACCAGCAGCAGTAGTGTAAACAGCATGTCCATTTCGACTAAGAAGGAATGCGAAAAGAAAAAATGATTGCTCGCCAGTATCAACACTGCCAGTATGGCAATCTTTTCCGAAAACACCTGTTTGCCGATTAAATATGTAAGCATCAGGATTCCGGCGCCTGAAAAAAGTGTGATTAACTTTCCAGACGTAAAAAAATCCATGCCGGTAATGAACTTCAGAAAAGCAATCGTCGCCATGTATCCGAAGGGCCAGAAATCACTGTTATACCCCTCTCCTGCCAATATCCTCTTCGCATCAAAAAGCATTTCGGTGGCATCCCTTTCATAATCTGAGAGGATTGCATGGAATTTCAAAGCAATCATGCCTGCAAAAAGATAACATGCGATTATAAATATTAACTTCCATACTTCCCGTGTCAAACGGGGAGAAGATGGATTTAACGACAAATGATTTTCGGTATTATTCATTGCTGTCAGTTCCTTTCAGCTTATAGTGCCTCTTCTGCGACACGCACGGCATTTGCCATCATTGTCAGGGTCAACTGCTTTGCCGGCAAGAAAGGGAATGTAGTCCCATCAACAAAATAAAGATTGTTGAAATCATGGCTCTGACAATATTTTGAAGCTGTAAATGCGGTTTTTTCTTCCGACATAGGTATTGTACCGGCATAATGAACGCTTGCGCCCATAGGACGTATATGTGCCATTTTAACAGGCACAATACAACCCAGTTTCAAAAAGGCTTTTTTCACAACATTCATAGCGCCTTCCATTACAGCCTTTTCCCCGTCAACAGGTTTATAATTTATCAGTAATGCAGTCCTCGAGAAATCCCTATCAACATTTAAGGATATATAATTTTCATCCCGGCGGACGTCATGGAAGTTCAGGTTTATTACTCCTAACGCTGAATGAAGATTTCCAAAAGCAAAGATCGAGGTTTTAAGATCCAGTGTAAAGCTCTGTATGATCGGATGTATCAATGCAGACTTTAAAGTAGTCACCTGTCCATGTATATGTTCTCTTGAATCTGCTGTTTTGATGCCGAAGGCAACCTGATGATACTGATAGCTGTCACGCTTACACTCTTTGCCTATCATTTTCAGGTTAAGAAACGGCACCAGGATCTGGCGGTTGTCCATGAGGCCTGTAAGTTTAATAACCTCTCCCGTCTTTCGGAAAACAGACTCCAGAAATATCTTTGATGAAGAAGCAGTGCCAGCAGCCAACACCAGTTTATTTACCGGAAATTCATGAAGCGTGGAATCCTGGACTGATTCTGCCATCACAGAGGTTATATGATTTTGTTTGTTATATTTGAAATAGCTGACATACATGCCGGAAACATACTTAAAGGCGCTGTATTTCTTACACTCCTGCAGAGTCAATGAAGGAGTGTAAAAAGCCCCGTTCGGGCATCCCCATAAACATCTGCCGCTGTATGTGCATGCCTTTCTATCGTTTCTGTCATGACTCAATGTCGCCACTCTGGAGCGGCCCATGTAAAAACCGAATTTGTTATTTAAATAATTTTTCTTCCGGGCATAGCTTGACAGCAACATGCTGGAATGATAATCCGGATTAAGCGGTTCCATCAGATTTTCATGCCAGGGGAAAAACGTAAGCATATCGTCCTTTGCACCATTCATTCCAATACGCTCTGCAACCTCATTATAATAAGGCAGCAATTCTTTAAAAGAAAAAGGGAAATCGTCAAGCTCGCTGTCATTAAGGGCATAAACGCCGCCGGTCCAGACTTCGGCAAGTCCGCCCTGGGCAAAAGAGAAAAGAGGGGCAAAGCCCGAAGAAGAAAAATCGAACTGCCGGGGTTTATGCAAGACATAATTTTTATTAGGCGGAAAGCCGTAATATTCAGCTCCGTAATCAGGAGGTATAAAGGACTCAAAGTTCTCACCAAGAAAGTAATCAACAGGGTCCTTCAGACACTCTTTCAGCTCATCAATATTCTTCTCCGGACATAGCACCTCAGGTCTTTCGTATCCCACATCAAGCATGGTAACCTCGTATCCCTTTTTCAGGACTGTTAAGGCAAAATGCACGGCGCTTGCGCCTGAGCCTACAATCAGGATTTGGTCCATAATTCAGCAGATGCTCTGGGGCCTTTGGTCCTGGCATCATAGAGCCTGAAGGGAGAGAAGATTATTATTGAGATAAAAAGTGACAAAAGAAAAATAAATGCTTTCTGAAACAGCCTTATACCAAATATAATTCCTGAGCTGTTACTGACTTTATCTACCTCATGATAGGTAGCTTTGCAACATTCAAGAATTGCCAGCATCAGAAGCAGCTTCTTTCTTAAAACTGCATTCCTGTAAAAAATACTTGTATACACATCTGCGAGCTTAAGAAAAAATGAGTTGCTGTTTGCAGTCCTGATTAAAATGGCATCCAGAAGGCCAGCATCCTTCTCAAGGTTTGCAGCTGCGTGTCCCTGCAGATACTTCGCCTGAATATATTCATCAGGACTGCGCCCTATCAGGTAATTGGTGAATAGTTCGCATTCTGCCATCAGATCAGATTCGTTTCTGACAGCACCCTTCTCAGGCCTTACAGCAAGCGCCAGCATTTCATTCATACTGGTACTCTTTAAGCCGCGGCCTTCAAAACAGGGGTTGCGGTCCGCAATCCCGTCATTCGTAAAACTGGCAAGCTGTCCGGCAGTAAACGGCAGGAACTTTAGTAAAAATTTTTCCAGAAACAATAATATCTTTGCTATGGAACGAACCGGAAGATGGAGCATACGCAGTTTCTTTCTATATGACGCTTCATGCAGCCGCCTTATAAATCCTTCGATGGTAATCTGCTCAGGGCCTGCTATTGTCAAGGTTTGGTTCTGAAACAAGCTGTTATCAATGATAGACAGAATGCACCCGACTATGTCGTCAATATAAACCGGCTGCACTTTTGTCCTGCCATTGCCGAATATGGGAACAACCGGGGCCTTCGCAAGTTTCAGCAGACTTTCCAGAATCGGGGAATTCTCTCCTATAACCATAGTCGGTCTGACAATAGTGTAAGTCAGTCCGCCTGCCTCAATAATTTTTTCAGCGGCTATCTTTGAATGAGCGTAGTAATATCCCTCGATGTCTTTAAAATCCGCTGCTATGGAGCTGACAAATATAAAATGTTTAATATTGCTCCTTTTACACTGTTCAAGAAGAATCTCCGTGCCCCTGCTGTTAACCCTGAAATATTCTTCAGGCCGGGCCTTCCCTGTCAAGGCAGCAAGGTGAAGCACTGCATCGGATGAATTGAGATATTGTGCATATGACGCCTGGTCGGACAGGTCTGCTTTAATAAATTTAAAATTATTGTATTCAGAGAGACTGTTTATTACATCATTATCTTTTCTGCCAAGACAAAAGATATTTTCATATTGATCCAGGTTTATTTTTTTAAGCAGGCGGGTTCCGATATATCCGGTAGCTCCTGTAATGAACAGGCTCTTTTTCATTCTTTACCGCCTGTAGAGTAAATGTCCTCGATCACATAAATCGGGCGCTGTTTTGTTGCATTGAAAATGCGCCCTATGTATTCACCTATTATTCCAAGACAAATCAATTGAACCCCTCCCAAAAACAACATGCCGACCATGATGGTAGCCCACCCGTGAACAGTGAATCCAAGTGCCTTCTGGATAAATACACTCGCCAAATATAAAAATGCAAGAAATGATGTGAAATACCCAAGCCATGTGGCCAGCTTTAGTGGAACGCTTGAAAATGACGTGATGCCGTCAAGGGCGAATTTGAGCATCTTGCTGTACGGATACTTTGTATTGCCTGCAAAGCGCCTGTCTCTTTTATAAAGTACGCCGGTTTGTCTGAAGCCTACCCAACTAACCAGCCCTCTTACAAACCGGTCTGTTTCTCTCAGCTCTTTCAGCTTGTCAACGACACGCCTGCTGATCAGTCTGAAATCTCCCGTATCTACAGGGACTTCGATTTTTATAATCTTTTTTAACAGCCTGTAAAACACAGCGGCGGTCAGGAGCTTCATTTTGCCTTCGCCGTCCCTCTTCTCACGGACCCCGTAAACCACGTCATACCCCTCATGCCATTTGGAGATAAATTCCTTAACGACCTCAGGAGGGTCCTGAAGGTCCGCATCAATGATCACTACTGCATCACCTTTAGCATTGTCTATGCCGGCTGTTATCGCAATCTGATGGCCAAAGTTTCTTGAGAACTTGATAATTCTCACATTGGCGTCTGCATCCGCCAGTCTCACCATCTTTTGATATGAATCATCCCTGCTTCCGTCATCTATGAAAATTATCTCATACGATATCTGAGCAATGGAGTCCATTACATCTTTCATGTGCTGATAAAAAGACTCTATGACCATGGTCTCATTAAAGACCGGCACTACAACAGATATCAGTTTATTATTCATTTTATGGATTTTTAAATTTGACCTCCACTGGCGTTAAGGATTACTTTGTCCTTTTTTACATCTATACAGCACATGAGGATGCGGATAGCCGCTTGCAAGCGATACAGTTTCAACCTGATATCCCGTCTTCTTCAGCAGCCCTTCCATATCCTCAGCACTCCTGAAATACAGTCTTCCTCTGTAAGAAATGGAATCCTGGATATAATGGAATATATACTTCCAGTAAGGCGCTTTTTCAAGATCTTTTATTATCAGCAAATCTCCCTCATTCTGTTTGCAATAGATCTTGTTCAGCAGAGCTGCCTGTTCTTCATAAGGCATATGATGCAGAAGATCAATCAAGGTGACGATCTCAAACCTTTCAAAAGGGACCGTATTCACATCTCCTGCAACAAATTCCAGATTCGGATTCCCACTGGAAATCCTGCTTGCGGCCTCTATTCTGCTAACAGACAGATCAACTCCATACACCTTTCTTTCAGGCGCGCCCAGGGAAAGGATATTTGCAACGATTCCGTTTCCACAGCCCAGATCAAGGATATCCCCTTTCTCCGGCACATATTTTATCATCTGAATCATGGGAGCCAGTTTTAATCTTAACAACGTATACATCTTGCTTACAAAATCCTGAGAATAAATCCTGACGATTTCCTTTTTTATTGACTTAATGTCTTCCACGGTAAAGTCTCTCATATCTTTCTATACAATGTGCGCCTGTCGGGGAAAGTTTTCTCCAGCACATAGTTGTCTTTAATGTAATCCATCAACCTTGCAACATCACCATAATCATCTCTGTTATATTCTCTCATAAATTCTTCCATATTGTAGTAAACCAGCAGGATATAGCCCGGCTTTTCCTCATTTATTCCTTCGATAAATTCATCTCTCAACTGGTCCGTAAGAGCCTCGTTATATAACCCCTTATTAAACAGATACCAGGTAGATGTAAATCTTGTAGCTGACCGAAGGCCTGAAAGATAGTGAATAATCGTATCTCCTCCGCAATTAACAGTACGGAGGGTATCGCCCGGTTGAGCATGCATTTTCAGATAATTTACTACATCATAATCGGAGCGAAATGAATACAGATGCAGCGGAAATTCATTAAACACCTCATAATATTGCTGCTTGTTTATCTTCCCTGTAAGATATTGGATATTCCAGCGATAATAGTCATAATTACTGCCTAAAAAAACTGCAAGGTTGCCGGCTAAAAGAACCCACAGCACAATAACAGTCATATTATTACGTGCGACAACAATTGAGTCCTTCCAACCGGATTCCGTCTTCAGAAACTGCTTTATGCCATATCCAGTTAATACAGACAGGGGCCCGAGCATTAGAAGAAAGTGATAACCAAAAAATTTACCCTGTCCCCATATCATCATCAGTGTACCTGCAGTCCAGGCCATAACAAGGAAGGTTTCCCTCCTCCTTCCATGCATCAGCAAATGCAGCATTGCCCCCAGTGAAAATACCCAGATCGCCAAATTCTCGATCATCACATAAGTATTGCCTTCAAATGCATTTACCACCATCAATCCCCTGGAAAGCTTGGCATATACCGAGGTATGAACAAAGACAGCCTTGTACATTATATAGAGGCTGTCATGTATCCAAAAGTAATAAAGAAACGGAAGTTGAACTACCAAGCCCCCGAGAATCAAACCGGCTGTTTTTAGCAGAAAGGATTTGAAACCGTCTCTGTCATGGCTGAAAAAATCACTCATGACAATATATATCATGAGAGCTGGCAACATGATAACAGCAGTAATCTTTAAAACAGCCGCCAAACCTATACATGCTCCAGCCCAGAAATAGAGATGCCATTTTCTGTTCCGGTCCGCCAGTAAAGAAAGGATAATACCGGCTGCAATAAGCGGTGTCATAAAAACCTCTCTCTGGGCCAGTTGCCAGTATGTTCCCCATGCGCCCTTCATCTCATAGAGAGCGCTGAAGGCCCGGCCGCTTCCAAATAAAGCCGCTACAATCCCTGCAATAATTGCGCACTCCTTTCCATATAACAGCCTGCTCAGAAAATAAACAATCATAACGGTCAGGATTGACGCTATAAAATCACCTATATGAATGGCCAGCATATTATTGCCGAAGATTTTCAACAGTGCGGCATAAGCAAAAAAAACTCCATAACCCGTACTCGAATACAAATCCCGGTATGGCACCTTGCCGTCCAGCATCTCCTTTGCAATATACCCATATACCGCCTGGTCTGCGCCCCAAGGCTGGAGAAAAGAAGGAAATCTTAATATAAAGACCGAGAACAGGATAAGAAGCAGAACAGATATTTCACGGGCGCTGAATTTTTCACCGGTGTTATCTATTTGGAGTGGCGAGTTCATCTGATATGTTAAGATGATATCCTGCTTATTCCCTGTTGGTTATAAACATACACGAACCTGTCATCGGGAAACTTTTTCTCAAGGAGGTAATTATTATTTATGAAAGCATAAATATCAGCGTACTCCTTAAAGGCCTCCAGGGACCGGACCGTAATAATATACTTTGGGGTTTTTGCCTTTAAATCAGCCAGAAGCTCTTTCCTGTATTCTGCGGCCATATCTACCTTGCCGTGAGCATACTGAAATATAATCCACGAAAAGATAAACCTCGAAGGTGATTTTCTGTCAGTCAGAAAGTATATGACGCTTTCAATCCCGCCGAGGGAAAATATCATATCGCCAGGATTAGTTTGATTCTTGATATATTGGGCCACGTTATAATCAGCCGGGAAAGAATAGTCGTGATCAGGATACGCATTGAAGAATTGATAATACTCATCCTGCGAAATCTTCCCGGTTACATAATAGAAAAATTTTGTGTAATGCATATGATTGATTGTGGCAAAGAAAAGCAGGTTGGCAGCTAAAATAAAAGCGACCATGGCCCGGCCCGGCTGTCCTGAGAAGAAATTGCGAAAGTTAAAGTCCGGCCCGAACATCTTTACTATCCCGTAAGCCGACAATATTGAGAACGAGGGAAAAATAATCAGATAATGATACCCAAAAAATTCCCTGTGGCTGATTACATACAGTAAAGATGCAGCAGCCCACAACACAAGCAATAAATTTTCCCTGGTGCGGTCGTTTATAAGAATATATATTGATGAGGCAAAACATAATAACCAGATTACAAAATTTTCTTTAGCCAGAAAAATCGTATGTTCCATACCGATTCGGGCCATTACGAGATAATCATGCTCTACCTGTCCATAGACAGAGGAGACATATTTAAAAATTATATCTGTCATGTCTTTCAATGCGCCTTTGGAAGCAAAGAAGAAAACAAACGGGACAATGGCAAGGATAAAGCCCGATATCAGGAACAAATTTTCACCTGCTAACTGCTTAATCGTTTTCCGTTCCCTGCTGAACAAAGAACCCACATTCACGTACAAAATGATGCACATAAAAAACAGCAAGGCCGGAAACTTGTAGACAAAGGCCAGCCCGGCCAATAAACCTGCAAGGGTCAATTTGAACTGATTCTTTGAGTCGTTTCCAGATTTATATATGAGATAAAAACTCCCCGCAATAAGAGGGACCATAAAAGATTCTCTCTGTGCAATGTACCAGAATGTTCCAAATGCAGTGCCGCCTGCGGAATGCATGCCTATGCGAATGCCGTTGGAAAAGAATGCGTAAAACAGCGCACTGATGTAGCCGGCCTTATTATCCCAAACCGTTCGGCCCAGCATAAACACCAGTAAAGTTGTCAACATGGAAACCAGGGTATCAGTAACAGGGATTGCGGACATTGACAATCCGAATGCCTTGAACATCAATGCATAAGTGAAAAATATTGCCGGTGAAGCCATCTCCCAGTTATCTCTGTAAGGGAGTTCTCCATTCAGGAGGCCCTTGCCGATTACAGACATAATACCCTGATCAGGGCCTATAGGCTGTGTCAGGGAAGGGATGCGGATTATGCCTGCAAACAGGATTATGCACAAGACAAACAGCGCCTCCCTGATGTTAACAGATGCTTTTTTATTCCCGACGTTCATAACATCAATCAGACATTTATTTCTCTGCAGCTATTCAACTGCAAGTGGTCCCGGGCAAAAGGCTCTTCATTATCCTGATTTCATCTCTTGTAATGCCGCCCAAGAGCAGTAAAGAGACAATATATATACCCCCTGAGACAGGTATCAGATATATCAATTCCCAACTATAAAACAAATGAATGAAAACCGCCATGACAATGCATGCAATTGAAGGCTTAACAAAGGGTCTTACAATCGAAAGCAAAGTAAAATATCTGGATACAAGGTAGACAAAGGAAATCAAACCAATCACAGCAGTAAGGGCTTTAACAATAGCGGCCCCTGTGAAATCAAAGTAATATATAAAAATAACATTTAATACAGTGCTGACTGCAAAATTTATTGCAATAAAAACCACCTTTTCTTTTTGCCGGTCTATAGCGGTCAAAAGAGCGGAAAAGATAGCCTGAACAAATCCCGCCACTATGGTCCAGCATGTAATCTTCAGAACTATGCTCGCATCCCGAAACAGATCAGAATAAAACAGACTGATAACTTTGTCCGCAATAGCGGTTAATCCAACGGCTATTGGCAAACTTAACAATACAAGGTATCGCAATATCGTTTCCGAGGTCTCTATCAGCTTTTCTCTGGACTCTGTAAACAATCTGGTCAGGACCGGCAGGATTGCTATATATATAAATGTAGACACCCCGAGAATAAAACCGGCTATCTTTATTCCCGACGAGTAAATGCCTACCGCCTGGTCGTCTTTAAGAAATCCCAAAAACAACACATCCTGCCAAAACAATACTTCAACCAGTATCAAAGCCGAAAAAAACGGCATCAATTCGCTCAGGAGCTTTTTGTAATGCGCCGCATCCCTGAACTTTATCCGCACAGGCCCTAATGCATGAGACGATACCAGAATACATGTAAAGAGATATATCAGGCTGCTTACCGGAAATACAATCATTACCGCATCATAACTTAATCCGAGGTATATCAGAAGCAGACCTGCTGCTGTGTTTAATAATTTTAACCATATTCCCAGAAGGGCCACGCGGCCCATTTTCTGATAACCGTTTAACTCTGCAAGGAATACATCAGCTATGCTGAAAAAAACCCAGTAACCACCAAAATATCCTATGACCCTTAACTTCTGAACAGAACTGTCCTGAAAGAACAACATAAGAACAACTGCGGCAAGTAAAAAAATTATAACAATCGAAAGGGCCCTTAACACAAGACAATCATAAAACAACTCCCTGCTGCCTGAATGGTCGCGGGCTATTTCACGAACAAGATAAATTGAAATGCCCAAATCAGCAAATACGGAAAAAACATATGTAAAGGAAAAAGCAAAAGAATATTCGCCTGTTGGGACTACGCCAAACTTCCGGGCAAAATAGAGAAAGAATACGAACTGCAGAAGATAACCAAACTTATCACCTATGGTTAAGAAAGTCGTATTTCTTAATATTCTTCTACCGTGACCCAATTGATACTGAGACCTCATTGAATTCGGCGTCACAATATTTTACCCCTATCCCTATTACACCATTCAGGATATCGCCGTCATAAATTTCCATATGGTTTGTTCCGTTTATCTGAAATCTGTGAATACCGGAATCAGCGTCAATGTTTACCTGGTAATCTTTCCCGGGTTCAAAATCGTAGTCCTGTTCTGCTACGGTGCTCCATGTCCCCCGGAATCTTTTTATCAATTCCACTTTCTTTTTGAAGAGACACAAATGATAAGAATAGTAATTCCTGATATTTCTAAACAGGACATAGATGATTACTCCGCCCTCCGGAGGCTTTATACTGCCTGTCAGCATGCTGAACCTTACCTGCAAAGTTAAATTACTCCACTCTGATGAACCTATCACGGCTATGTTTTCACCGGTTTCAACTTTCGGTTCTTTGAGATATATGAGTTTATCGGATGACTTCAATTCCCACATCCCTGAGAAAACTTCCCATCTGTCCTTTCGTCTCATAAATTGAGAAAACCACTTGTGCCGAACTGCCGGACTAGATAAAAGATTAACCTGAGAAACAGTCATACTGTTTTTCGAATTCTCTTTAAGGCCAGTCTGATATTGTACTTCAATATAAACATCAGGAGAGAAACAGTTACATTGAACCCGTATGGGCGCACCTTTTTAAATACTCTGGACCACTTGTCGCACTGTCTTAAAGACGGATCGGCCAGCCTGTCAAAATATCCCAACCGGATATGTATTTCATTATAAGTGTTTATCCTCGAATCCCTTGAATAATTATCTGTCTCAAAAACCGGATCAATATCGTTTGAACCATATTGAAGCGCTCCCTGAATGGAACGGAGTATTCTCCCATTTCTTTGCACCCAGTCCCATGATTCAGTATGTGGATAAGGGATAAAGTTAAACCACCACGCATCGATTCCATTTTCTCTGACAAAATCAACCGACTTCAGATCTGCCTCTCTGGAACTGTATGGCAAACCTGTAATAAAGAAGCCGCCGACCCGGATTCCGGCCTTTTGAAGATGCTTGATGCCCGTTTCTATGTCTTCCAATTTTTCGCCTTTATTAATTGCATGAAAGACTTCCTCGTCGGCATTCTCAATGCCTATCCATACATATCTGCATCCTGACTGTTTCATTTTGCCGGCTAAATCTTCACGAAGCCGGTCTGCACGGATTCCATTCTGACAGTTCCATTCAAGATTAAGCCGCTCAGAAATCAGAAGGTCACAGACTCTGTCCACCCTTTTCAGATTCAGTGTGAAATTATCGTCAACAACTGCGAAACAGGTATTGTTGTATTTTTCTTTGGCCTGCTGAAGTTCCTTAACAACGTTTTCCGGCGCCCGGTAACGCCACCTGTTACCCATAATCTTCGGCATGGAACAGTATGTACACTTGTAAGGACAGCCCCTGCTTGTCAGAATTGGATATTCGGGCAAGCGCCCGCCGTTATCAATAACAGAACTGAAGCTGTCGTAACAGGGAAAAGGAAGGCCGTTCAGATCCTCTATCTTGCTGCTTCCGGGATTTTGAACTGCTTCTCCATTTCTCCAGTAGATAAGGCCCTTTATACTTCCCAAATCACTTTTTTCTTTTATGGCTCTGCATAACTCAATGATTGTGAATTCCCCTTCTCCCTGGATTGTAAAATCAATTTTGCTTTCCTTGATAAAATTCAATCCGTCCAGAGTAATATGCGGGCCTCCTGCAATTGTCGCAACTTTCTGCCGCTTAGCTCTAACAAGGTCAAATATATGCCTTGCAATATCAGCTGTAAAAGTCTTTATTGAAATACCGAAAAGATCGGGGTTGAATTCTTCCACTGCACGGAGGACCCTTTCTTCCAGGCTTCTGACCGGCAGATCAGGATTTGGGTCGCCGCAGATTCCAATCTCAATATTGTTCAGGTCGAGTACCCGGACTTCATGGTCTTTCTTAAGTACAGCAGATAAATAGCCCAGGCCCGTATTCAACCCTTTATTCTTGCCGGGTGGATCTAACAACATTATCTTCATAAAATCTCTTTAACCTGTCTTCCTTGATACTGTAAGATGCCACTTAGGGCATATTTGGGGCCCATAATTCAAGTTCTTCACTATCTCAAAATCCATCTTTTCTAAAAGAGAATAAAATTCATCTCTGGCATAATGCCTGACTATTTTCTCCCACCCCGGCAGTACTCCATGAAACCTGATTGTCTTCAGCCAGTTCAGGGGATTCTTTCCCAGATATCTGGGATAAAATATCGTCCACAAGGGATTGCTGTTGGTAGAATCCATTATTAATTTCCCATGGTCTTTAAGTACCCGGTGAAAATCAGCCAGTGCCAACTCAGGCCTTTTCAGATGACAAAGCAGATCCAGCCCCACCACATAATCAAACGTCTGGTCCTTAAACGGGAGATAGTGGGCATCAGCGTTTACTGGTTTTATTTTTTTTAAATTGTCTGCACGCTCTGCTGCCAGATTTAACATGTCTGTTGAAATATCAACGAGCACAACATCGTTTCTGTCCGACCGGGCCAGATCCAGCGAGAGCCGTCCCATACCTCCGCCGATATCGAGAATAGTCCTCGGACCTTCAGAGCCGTTAATGAGATTTATCGTATCCTCTTTCTTCTGCTTATAAATTTTAGAAAAGGGGTTCCGTTTGTCTTCCGGTTTAAAGTATTTGACATATTCGCCGGTCACAAATATTTCCCGGCTGTGCCCTGTGTCTTTTGATCTGCCGTTATTACTCATTGCTTCGATAAGCTATGCCGCTGTATGCGGGACGAGAATGAGCGAAAATACAGTTCTGTTCTGTGTTGTCTCAGTTCAGTTCCCCCTTTGTCTCAACCATGCGTCCCTTGTTCTTTCATAGTAAGACAGAAGTCTTAAGGCCACTTTTGAGACCTCAAAGTCCTGCGCCCGTTTTTTTGCCCCTTCAGAAATCCTGTTGAGCCCTTCTCTGTCCTTCAGGGCCGTTATCATTTTTTCAGCAAGAAGTCCGCTCTTCCCCGGCTCCACAAGATATCCGGAAATACCATCTTCAATAATCTCGGCAAATCCTGAACCCGAAGAAGCAATCACAGGACGTCCCAATGCCATAGCCTCTACACAGACAAAGCCAAAAGCCTCCCAGAGAGAAGGCAGGACCACCATCCGAGCTGAATTAACAATAGGGAAAAGGTCTTCATGACGCAGGTTCTCGAAAAAAATGACCCGGCCCATATAGCCGCCCAATTTTTGTTTCATGTACTCTTTCATGGGCAGCCCCTGAAATCCAATGTCGGAACCGACTAACACTGCATTGAGCTGCGGAAACTGTTTAAAGACAGAAGGAAGCGCTTCCGTCAGGATATGCACCCCCTTCCTCTCTTCAAGACGACCAAAATATAAGACATAATCCATATGGGCCAGATTGCCGGGAACCGGCTTGTTCTCCCCGAGTTTTATCACCCGCGACAAGTCCACACTGTTTGGTATTATCTCTACGCCTGAAGGGTCTATCCCCCATTTATCGGCAACCGCATTTGCCATGGCCCTTGTAGATGTAAAGATACTGTCACTCCGTAAGGTCTGTGTCTTTTCCATCCAGTTAAACAACGGGCGGGGCCCTAAAAAAACTTTACCGTTCATCTCTTCTATCAAAAAAAAGGGCGTAGCCAGTCTCGTGACAAGGGGATACTTCTTCTTCAGTGAAAAGCAAAAGGCTTCGCTCCCGTATTCACTCGACTGTACAATATCAAACCTGAAATTTATCTGAGAGATTTTTTTCGCAACTGAACAGGAATATCTAAAAAGCGCCAATTCTTTCAGTTTCATTTTAAAAATCCTGACCCTGTGAACACAGACCCCGTTATCCTCATATGAATTATCAGCATTCTGAGTCGAAGCTATCACATGAACGGTATGGCCCAGCCCGGCTAAGGCTCCGGCCATGTTGTATGTATAGGTCCCGATTCCGCCAACATGAGTTTCCGGCGGATATTCCTGTGAAAAAAAACAGATGTTCATTATTGACCGGACCCTGCGGGAGGAATTGACGGCACGGTATCAGCGCCTGTTAACGCCGGTCCGGCAAACGTGGTAACACTCTTTGCAGGAAGCACCGCCGTAAATCCATTCCCATTAACTTCAATGTTTAAGAAAGCCGCGAGGTTCAGGGTGTCAGTCGTAACATACGGCGTAACAGGGCCCGCCGGCAGATTGTTGAGACTGATATCTAATGTTTGATCAATACTGTTTTTATTGATAGCTACTATTGCAAAGCTGCCCGATACGGGATCTTTATAGGCCGATGTAAATACTCCCATTTCCGGCTCAGGAGTGCTGTCAATTCGATAGTATCCGGGCCGGACAAAACGGCTGAAATTACCTATAGTCCACAAACGCTTGGCATAGTTGTATGTGTCTCCGTCAATTTCGATTATCTTTTCGCCCCAGTCTTTTCTCCAGGACTTGCCGGTTGTCAGCCAATGCCAATTCCATGCGCTAATCTTGGCAGCAGTCATCCATTTATGGAGCCTTTCCGCCCAGAAGAGACCGTCGTCAATGCCTGGATCAGCAAGAGAGCCTGTTCCAAAGTTGCCGTTCTCTTCGGTTTGCCATACCGGCTTCTTTGACGACTTTGCGCTGGACAATTGAAAAGGATTGGCCGTCCAGTAACCATGAGCAGAGATGATATCAAGAATGGGCTCTGTAGCAGGGTCCTTAAGCGTCGGCTTAATAAGATCGTCCTTCCACTTCATCTGTTCTGCTGCGATTACCTTTGCCTTGATGCCCTGCTGGTCCCAGACAGGCTTAAGACTATTTTTCAGAAAATCGTGAAACTGGGGACCGGTCCACCTGCAGGACCGATATTTAGCTGTAAGGTCCGGCTCATTCTGCAGTGACACCGCAGAAATATCAATGTTGTATTGGGACTTGAAATCTGTCAACCAGCGCGCGAGAAATTCAGCAAAGTCATTGTAAAAGTCGACTTTAAGACTTCCGCCATTATTGATATCATTATTGGTCTTCATCCATGCAGGCGGGCTCCCGACCCTGCCGAAATAATTCGTAACCCCGCGCTTCTTTGCCTCGTTTAATAGCCACGCGTCTTTTTCCTGGACTGTTATATCATAGTTGCCTGGCGACGGCTCAAAATCATGTGAAATATATACTCGAACAATGCTTAGCCCTATGCCGTTGTTGACATCATACAGCAAGTCCAGGACCTCTTTCTGAGAGACTGCCGACATTTTTTGAATATCACGCATTGCGCCTGCTTCGCCGCCGAATCCGTCTATTCTCTGGTGGGTCACACTTCCATCAACAATTACCCGGACCGCAGCGTCAACACTGCCGACATAGCACGCTACGAAAAATGTAAGCGCAAGCAGGCTGGAATGCAGGACAGGACTGTATTTGAGATGAAATAGTTTAAAGACCATGTTTTACAGCAAAGTCGAAAATTTTCTTGCGTACAGCATCCGGCAGATGTCGCATAACTACTTCCTTAACGTAGTCTCTGGACAAGTCCTTAATTAAAAAAATCGGGGCCACAGTATCCGTACCCGCTTCTTTTTTGCCTTTTTCGTAAAGATATGGATCGAGGAAATTCAGCGGACATTTACAAAATTTAAATGGGCATCGAATAAGCTTCTTATTGAATTTTACTTTATCATGTATCTGACCGATTGATCTGGATATATTAAAACAGGGGCTTATATATCCATAAGGGTTAACAACGCCGACATTATATCCGGCGTTACATAGCTTGCCTTTCTGCTTATAGGTAGTCGAATTTTTATCACTTTGACTCAATATGTTAATCTCTTTCTCATTGTAAGAGTCAGGATATTTTTTCCCGCTGTACTCTCCGATAAAAGGGTCCAACCTCACGCTTATCCCTTCCTCCTGAAAATATTCCCTGTATTTTTCAACTTCATCCAGAAGGGGCGGATATGCTACTACATGTGCGGTTATGTCGAATCCCCTTGCCCTGCAAAGCTGAAAATTGTGTACATATTTTTCCAGCAAGTTAAGTCTTTCCAATTCTTTAATATGTAATGATGCCTGGATATATAGCACTCTTTCGGGATCAATTTTTTCAGAAAATTCTTTGATCTTCCCTGAAGTCAGGTTGGTGTTAATGCCAATAAAGTGATGTCGAGTTATTTCAACACAGACCTCGATAATATTTGGTATCAAAAACGGCTCTCCCCCGCCGGTAAAACTGATTCTAAAGACTTTACCGGTTTCATTGAGGGCCCTTGTTATGTCAAAGGTATTTATTTTGGGGATTTCCGAACTCTTCTTTATGGGATTGCTGAAGCAATATGCACAATTCAGGTTACATCTATAAGTGGGAATCCAGTGCAACCAGCAATCATAATCCCGATTTGCTTTTTGTATGGTATTCGTACTAATGATGGCCTCCCTTGCCGGCTATTATTCTTGCATATCTAGCAATGGTGTACGGTTTAACATTGATCAACTTTTTTGAAGCTCCGCCAGCAGCACAGAATTGCGCTATTTCAAACAACCTGTTCCCTCTTTTCCAGAATTCCCCGCTGAAGGTCCATAAACATGAATCTATTGTGCTCACCATCCAGCCCGGCTTATTTCTTTTTAATAATGCCCTTTCGGATTTTTTCAAGTCAGAAACATCATTTACGGTCTCAAAAGGGGTCCAGCCGTCCCACTGTCCTGACGTATAGTTTAACGCTATAAAATCATCATCGGCATATTTAGTTTCAGGATTTGTGTTGAACCCTGCTTTTGTAAACATGTACTTAAGTCCGGTAGATTTTACAGCCTCGACAACATCCTTTTTAACAGCGCCTGCCTTATAAAATTCATAAGGCCGATACGCTTCAAAATACTTCATTAAACCGCGCTCCTGGACAAGGCGTCCGATTTTTTCAACAAACCTCTGTTTTAAAGAACCCGATATTTCAGTGTCAGAAGGAGCGCCATCACTGAACTTTTTGTCTCTTCCATGATATCTGAGCTGGAAGTAAGGAGGATACTTTAAAAAACGGACAGCGCTCGGTCTCTCCGGACGGTCCAGTTTTTCAAGATCGGTATCCATAGTCGCCCACCATCCTCTGGGCGCGAAACTGTCATTCTTGACCTTCTTTAAAATTCTGGACAACCCCTCTGCCATGTCCTCCAGCAATCTTTCTTTCGTCATATATGATTCTATACCAACTCCAACTCCGCAACTGCCAAGAACCGGTTCTACAAGAGGATAAACTCCACCCTGATGCAGCGGCACCGTAAGCAATTCAAAAGGAGGATGCATCATGTACTCATAACTTTGAGCAGTCACAATCATTCCGCATCTTAGTCTGCTCATCGCTATAAGATCCATGAGATTATGAAAATTCTCAACTTCACGTATCATTCCACTCCAGAACATCAGTGACACAAGAATCCTTCCTTCTGAAGCAAATTGTCTTAGTTCTTCATCGCTGTATTCATCATTATAAAATCCATTTCCATGTCCGTTTGTATCCCAGCCATACTCCGCATGTCGGACCGACTGAAAAGGAGGACGACAAGGATCAATAACCTGAAGGCACTGATTTAATTTAGACAACTCAAAAAAATCCCGGTCGCTGTACTGACGGCCGTAAACAACGTTTCCCCTTGAGGAAACCAAAGGGCCTAACTGAGACACAATCTTTTCCTGAGGGACACTATATATGGCTATCAGATCTTTTTCGCATGCTGTCGGCACCCAATGAACTGCCAGTATCGGATCCCCCAGTATCCACCCCTTGACGGTTTTTTCCCATCTGTGCGCTATCCGTTCAGTAACAGTTAAATAATCATCACCGGATTTCAACTGATCAACAACTTCAATATTGTATCCTTTCTTAACCAGTCTGCCGGTTACGTCATCAGCAACAAAAAAACAAAATATTTTGCCGCCTTTCTGATACAGACCGGCCAAATCTTCATCTGAGATCGTCTCCGGTACCCCGATTGCCTGGCGATAATAAATTTCCGGATACAAATACGCCTCCAGGCCTGACAGGGTTTTTCCGAAGCTGGAGCCTATCATTACAATGTTTAAAGGCAAAGCAGCATTCAGATAATTAAAAGTCCTCTGGTAAATAACGCTTAGCTGATCTGAGAGGGCTATAACAGGAACGCCTAAATTTTTTATACTTTGTGAAAAAATTGTCTCTCCTGTGGAGACTATTGAAACGTCGAATTTGTGAAGTATGAAATAAAACTCTTCAAAGTGCCTGTCTCCGCAGACAGTGCCGCCTGTTAACAGCCCTGTTGACAGATTTCTTGAATCTCCCCCTGGAAAATGGACACCCTGGTGATAGCTGTCATAATAGTTATCAAAAAGACAGTCCTTCGTTTTTGCAAGCCAGGCCAGAGTAGACGCAATTGAAACATTGTCCGGACGGTCCAATTTAGAAAGATATAAAATTAATTTCTTTTTCATTGTTGATTCTTTGGTCACGCACTAGTCTAGAACGCAAGGCAAGGCTGTATTTGAGCGGCTTTATTTTGTCATAAAAAAAACAGGATGTTTTTTTGACAAAATACCTCGCAGGAGGACACGAAGTCCGACGAGAATGAGCGAAAATACAGCCTTGTCCTGCGTTACACAAACTTATGAATAAAACAGGCTGATGCTCAATACACCTTCTTTTGCACATAATATTTGTAATGCCCTATGATAAAACCCAACGTGCCGTAGAGATAATACAGAAAATGGAAAGGAATGACTTTCAGCGTAAACATGAGGCCCCTTTTTTTCAGATAAAAACTGTAGAAGTTATAATTCATCACAAAAAATATAATCAATAAAACAGGTATTGCCAACACGAACCGTACAGATATTGCAGCAACAAAAACAGAAGCCAACAATAAAATAACTATTACCGCACTTATCTTGTGCCCGGTTTTGAGGTTAAGGTCATTGGCAGATTGTTTGTTGCTGAGAATTAATATGGTCCATGGGATAGCCCTGTCAAACAGATCGGATTTCAACAAATAGGAAAATGAATACCGCTTGAGATGCTTGACAGTTAATCCCTTGTCGAGATGAATCTTATGATTTTCAGACAGCAGCCTGTAACCGAGTTCAATGTCCTCCATCATCCTGCATCTTTCATTGAACATTCCGACTTTGAAGAACGCTTCTTTTTTGACCGCGCCGCAAGCGGTCCAGAAGGTTGACGCCTCTTCTTTCGAGGTCTGGTGAATATAATGATGAAACAGGTTCTTGTATTGTGATAAAAAGTTTTTACTGTCCGGCTGGTCATCGTATGTGCCGAAGACAGCCGATGTCTCCTGATTATCTTCAAAATGTCTGTTTACTTTATCCAGACAATCGGGATAGATTGTTACATCTGCATCAATGAAGAGCAGGATATCCCCACGCGCAGCTTCAGCGCCTCTGTTACGGGCATAGGCAGCTCCCTTATGTCCATCCAGATGGACTACTTTAACATTAAAAGACTGGGCTATCTTAAGTGTGTCATCATTTGAACGGTCATCCACTACAATACATTCAAATGAAGGGTATGATGACCTGGATACACTTTCCAGGCAACGGCCGATTGTGCTGCCTCCGTTGTATACCGGAATTATGATGGAAATAAACTGCTGTTTGTACATCATTAAGATTGGTTCAGGAGCCTGAACTTTATCAGGCCTGCGCATGAACCGGCAAAATGGAATAATTCTATAAAAATCAGAAAAGGGGAAATTGCCATTATGTCTATAACATTCTTCCTTCCAAAGATAAATTCATCTCTGAGAAGGCCTCCAAGAAAAACAATAAAAAGAACAAGTGAAAAATATAATAAGCTCAAGTTCATTGCGGCAAAAGGAATAAATAACAGGGCCATAAGAAAAACAAAATGCCTTTTGAGCATGAAAAATTTATTCTGTTTCCTCCGGTACCAAATGGAGCTGACGCCGCGCAAATATTTTTGCCTTAGTAAAGAACTCAGCTTAGCCTTATGCTTATGATGAACAAGAGCCTGAGGGTTATAGTAAATTTTATGCCCGTCCCTGATGAGATAGTCACACAATAAAGTTTCTTCATATCCGTACTTGATCTCATCATTAAATAAATACTGTCTCAATATATTACTGTCAAAGGACATATTGCAGCCCTGAATATAGGACACGTAACCCTCTGAGACTGCTACATGATTAAGTCCTCTGCTGGAGCGTTTCCAGATATTGTCTGTACGGGCATCGAGTATCCTGCCGCCTGCCGCAGCCACCTTCTCGTGACCGTAAGCTTTTACCAGCTCTGAAATCCAGTGTGGATCAGCAACGCAGTCAGAATCCGTAAAGGCTATGATATCTCCTCGACAATGTCTGATTCCTGCATTTCTGGCTCCGGCTACTCCACGATTCGTTTCATTTGTCACAATAACAAGGTCTGAATTTGTCTGAGCCTTGAAGGACTGTAAAAATTCCGGGGTGCCGTCAGTAGAGGCGTCGTTGACCACAACAATTTCAACCTCACCATAATCCTGTTTTTCAAGAGACTGCAAACATTCCCTTAAATCATCTTTTGCATTATATGTTATTACGATAATGGAAACTCTTTGAGGCACGAATTTAGATCCCTAGTTTATTTCTTTTGAAGCTGTATTTTTCCCCTCGTCACTAAATAATCTCTTATCAATTCTGCAACAATTCTATTCCCTTCTTCATTATAGTGTCCCCCATCACATCTTTTGAACAGACTACATGTTTCCCTATGTCCTATTCGTTTTATGAAGCCTTCTCCAATATTAAGAGTTTCTATTCCATCTTCCTTCAATCTGTCAAGCAAGTTCTGATAATCCCATTCCCCGGTTTTTTTATATATTTTAAGATCAAATTCCATTGGGAAAATTACTACAACAGGAATTTTGCCCTTCTCAGTTGCTTCACGGTGAAAAGATTCAATGATCAAAGTCGTAAGCTGAAGGGCCTGAGAAGGATGATCTTCAGAATAGAAATCCGCCCAAAAAGATTTCCCGGCCAACATTGATTTAACACGGAATAAATTCCAAAGATCCATCTTGTCCAATAATAAATCTGGGGTGCAGGTCAACCCCCCTGCTGTGATAAAGAAGCCCCTTTAATTGGTTAACATTCCTTATTATATTTTCGGACAAATGGCCCAGAATAACAATTTTTGCCCGGTCACGGTCATTATATTTGAACCTCAAATATGAATGGTCCGTCCCATATCCTTCAACGCCGAAATTTGATACCCTGCAGCCAAGCATGGGGTCCCTTCTTTTCAGATATTCCCCATAGTTCTTAGGCATATAGGGTTTATAAATAATCCCTTTTCTCTCCAGATATCCTATAGCGATATATGAAACTCCTTCCGTAAAAAATACCAATATTATGACTGAGAGAAAACAGTTAATAATTTTTCTGTTAAAAGACATCCATCCTGGTTTGATTGTAACTTCAGAAATTATGCTGTCTTTTTAAGTGCCGCCGCATAATACCCCGCAGCAGTTGCTGCCTGTGAGAGGGTAAGCAGGGAAACAGCCTGCAGCTTTTCCTTTATGCCACGATATCCTTTGACTATTGAAAGAAAAAATTCCATGTAACTTCCTGAAGAGAGATATTTCTGCTCCGGATACCTTGTGTATATATTATAGGCCGCTTTGCCGTAATTGAAGTTTTTCCTTGCAAAAGACCTCAAAGTCAGGTCCTTGTCATGATACACCAGAATATTCTCGTCCAGCCTCAGTTTACCGCCAGCCTTTAATATTTTTATATTCAGGTCCCGATCCTCGCCGGAAGCCCTTTTAAAACTATCGTCAAAGCGCCCTATCTTATCCAGTATTGATTTCCGATATCCGGCATTGCACGTAACAAGAAAAGAACAACCATCATGCGACGTGTACTGATTCAGATACCAGTTGAAAAAATCTGCGTTGACCTGGCAGCAAATACTGTCCGAGGGGTCCTTGAGGACATACCCTCCGATGCCGTCATAATCGGGATATCTTTCCCATGCTTTAATCGTAGCCTCCATCCAGATGTTCACAGGCAAGCTGTCATCATCCAGAAGCAGTATAATTTCTCCGTTAGCTTTTTCTATCCCCAGATTTCTTGCTGCTGCAGGGCCCTTATGATCCTGATAATAGTATCTTAAATCAATCTGCCCTTCTGCAGAACGAATATCTCCGGACACTTCAGACTTCCCGCCGTCGTTGACAATTATGACTTCAAACTTGTTTTTGTCTGCCGTCTGGTTGCACAGCGCCTTAATGCACTCTCTCAAAACAACGGTTGTGTTGTATGTAGGTATGATTATTGAGAAATGAGGTTTATTTGAATTTGATGATTCCAATAAAATATACCGTGGGCCTTATAGAGAAATCTTTCAATTCCTGAAATCTACAATCTTGTTGTAGATCCAGCCTATTAAGGCTCCGCTCAGGGTCCCTATTGCAAAGCCATAACCAAAGCCGATAATGCTTCCAAGAAAAGAAACCCTGTATCCGATAAAATATTGACTCAGCAGCCTTAAGTGCGGGCCGACAACATACTTTCCGCTTGGATCAATATGCCCCCCCTTGATGACAAGCCAATTGGTTGCAATAAAAATCACCAGGCCCAGCAACAGGCCCATGATTAAACCCATTACCTTTGCATTAAGCCGAAGAATACCACTGAACAGTTTCTCCTCATCTTTAGAGTTAGCCTTTGCCATCTTTCCTCCTCAACTTTACAACAGCTTCATTATCTTAAACATGAATTAACGGAATTAAAAGTGATCCAGGAAATCACTGAAGGACAGCAGCTCTGTCTTCTTTTTTACACGGTAAATATAAAAAGCCAGTGAGACATTTCTAAGATACGCAAACAGCCACCCGAACAAAAATCCCCACATAAAACTATAACCCATGCCTATAAAGGCGCCTTTCACGGTCACCGAATACCCTATAAAATACTGAGACAGAAGCCTCAAATTAGGACCAACAACCTCGCCTCCTTTGATTACCAGCCAGAGTGTGGCCATAAAAATCAGCAAACCCGACACCGTACCGAGAGCAGTGGCAAAACCCAGTTTGTCCATCCTTGAAAAGGCCCTGATTATGGCGCTGTCCGGAATGAGTTCTTCCGGAGCCTCCGTTATTTCTTCTTTGCGTTCTTCATGATATTCCTGTTCCACGTTAACATTCCACAGGTCATGTTCTGCTCCGTAAATATTTTCCACTGCCAGCATTGCCGTCAGCATGGAATGGTCCTGATTGTTATATCTGTGCATACCGTTTCGGCCCACAACCTGAAGATTGGCAACGCCATCCAGAAACCTGCGTATGATATCAAGCATCTCACGGTATTTTGAATCATAGGCCGGGTAGGCCTTGGGCATACGCACTACGCTGCCATCTTCAACATCAGAGGCCTTTAGTAATCCAAGTTTCTCCATCTCTTTCTTTCCGAGTTCGATCAGGTCCCTGTCAGGCATATTCCAGAGGTCATCACCTTCAAAGCAGAAGTATTCAAGCCCAACGCAGGTCTTATTCTGGTCCGGAACCATATGCGAACTCCAGTTCTTAAAGTTCTGGGCTCTTCCCAGTCTGACTCTCGGGTCATGAATATATATCCAGTTATCCGGAAACAGTTCTGGCTTGTTTACAATCAAGGCAACTGTAAGGAAGTCTCTGTAATTAAGATTATTTGCAGCTTTCAGCACTTCATCAGGCACAGATGGTTTAAATTTCTGGATCAGTTCCCTGACAGGCATACTGCTTATAAAGTCCGTCCCGGAAACAAGTTCCTGACGGCCGTTGGCTCTGATTTCTATCGCCTCTACTTTTCTACTTTCCCGGTCCCAGAGAATTGTTTCAACGTCAGCCCCAAGGCGTACTTGTGAACCATTCCCCTGCACAATGTCAGCAACGGCCTGCCACATCATACCCGGACCGAATTTTGGATAATCAAAAGAATCTATCAGTGTCTTTATAACAGCCTTGCCTTTCTGCTCCTGGTTCTGCTTTATAAGCGCATTTCTGATGGCGCTCAGAAGTGAAAGTCCCTTAATACGCTGCGCAGCCCACTCAGCCCTTATTTCACTGCATGGGATTCCCCATACTTTCTCTGTGTAAGTCTTAAAAAAAGTATTGTACAGACGCTTCCCGAACCGGTTTGAGACCCATTGTTCGAAAGTCTCTTCATCTTTATAGGGAAAGATATGCGAATAGAGGTAACTTATAAGTATCATGGAGCTATTCCACAGGCCCAATCCACTCAGTGCATTAAGGGGACGAAGCGGATAATAAAAGAACTTATTGTTGTAATAAATACGGGACAAACGACTGCGATGGAGCATATCATCGCTGAGTACTTCTTTCCACATATCATTTGCCGCTTTTATCTTCGTGAAAAAGCGATGGCCGCCTATATCAAAAAGATAGTTCTTGTAATTAACAGTTCTCGATATTCCGCCGACTACCTCATCTTTTTCAATTACAATTGCCTTTTTATCGAGCTTGTGTAATTGATAGGCTGCTGTAAGGCCAGCAGGGCCTCCGCCGATAATGATTATTTTTTTGGGATCAGAATTCCCGCTGGATTCTTGCATAACAGGTCCAAATATAAGCAACTCCGCACATAGCTCCGCTCTCTCAGTCACGGGATTACATAACCGGATGCTATATTATGTAATCCACTCCTTCACATCAAAATAAATTAAACACCCTAAACGCAACTTTCAGGACATAAACTAAACAGAACTTCTTATTACTGCCTTATCTTTTTATTTAAGCTGCTGAGCGTGTCTGTCAAATTCTTAATTTCTTCTGTCAAGCCGTCCACCTCTGTGAGGGCCTTGTTTGCATCTTCGCCCTGCAAAGCGTCATTTCTTTCACTTTCGTTTAACGTAACATGCATTTCAGTTATCTTATTCAGAACATCAGCAAGTCTTCCATCCTTCAGAATGCCGTATATCATTGATATATCTTTTTCCATGTAACCAATCCTGCTTGTCAGTGACACAACATCTGCAAGATTGCTTTTAATGCTCTCTTCGAGTCTGATAAGTCTTAATGTAATATCTCCCATAATCTTTAACGCATCAGCATCTTCATGCTTTTTTACAAGATCCGAAGGGGTTGTTTTCTCAAGGTCGTTCCAATAGTCGTTCGCTTCAAGATCTTTCGCAACTTCTCTCACAATGTCAACTGTTACCTCTTTTTCCCCTTCAACAAAGGCGGTAAGCAATGCAAAATCACACAGGATATTAATAAGTCTCGGAATGCCCTTGCTGAATTGATAAATCAGGGGTAGCATATTTTCATGTAATTTTATTGCGTCAGGATTGCCCGCAATAGTAAGGCGATGTTTGATATATTTTGCAGTTTCATCAATTGTCAGCGGGGCAATATGGTAGTTTATGTTAATGCGCTGACGTAATTGTATCAGTTCCGGAAGCATAAGAGTTCTTTTCAATTCCGGCTGTCCTACAAGTATTATCTGCAGAAGTTTGGCCCGGTCCGTTTCAAGATTTGAGAGGAGCCTTATCTCCTCCAGCAAGTCGGGTGAAAGATTTTGTGCTTCGTCAATCAATAATATCGGCTGATATTTTTTTGAATACTGTTCTATAAGAAATACATTCAGCTCGCTCAACAGCCGGGTCTTGTTCTTTCCCTCTATATCCAATCCAAAATCTTCATTAATCATTGAGATAAGCTGTTCAGAAGAAATTTTTGTATTATGGATTCTTGAAAGCTTAACCGACCCGTTAAGGTTTTTAATAAGGTTGCGAATGATCGTTGTCTTGCCTGATCCAATTTCACCTGTTAGAAGGATAAAACCGATTTTCTCCTTGATGCCATAATCAAGGTAAGTTATGGCCTTCTGATGCGTACTGCTTAAAAAGAGGAAGTCTGGATTAGGGACTAAATCAAACGGCTTATGTCTAAAAGAAAAATGTTTTTCATACATCTTGGCTGCCTAAAAAACGAGTTTCGCCTGTAACGAAATGATATTATTAGTAAAGTCTTTGGTATCTGTACTGGAGTTCCTGTTATTATTTCTGTATCCAAGACCGGCTGTTATTTTCTGAGTGATTCTGTAATCAAGGTTTATCCCTGCATTGTATCTGCGGATCTTTTCTTCCTTGGGCAAAAACTTCTGTCTTTCCCACAACCCGTCAATCAGGAGATTTATTTTTGGAGTCAGCGGCTGCATAATACTGGCAGTAATTCCATAGGCCCGATCCTCTCTGTCGGCCCTTAAATATTTATCAGTTGAATGATATGAATCTACTGATAACTTCAACACCTTTCCAGTCTTAAAAATTACATCAAATCTGCGGCCCTTGTAGACACCGGATGTAGATGAATCTTTTAAAGACGTACTATATCCTGCCGTTAAGGAAGTGCTTTCAGTAATCCTGAACCTGTAGTCAGAATTGATATTCCAGAAATCAGCCTCAAGGTCGCGTCCTGATTTGTAATTATATTTTGCCTTGCCAATTTCACCATTCACCGAAAAATCCGGTGTGATCTGATAGGACGCTGCCATAGTGCCGCGGTGACTGTTATAGTCTTTAATGACATCAGAGTTCGTTTCCGATTCAGGGATATATTTATAATAGGTGTATGTTATCTCTCCATTTAATTTGGACGAGAATTTTTTGTTTAATGTTAAAAAAGCGCTGTGCCTTTCAGAGTCAGTATTCTGATCACTGCTGTATGAAGTATTATCATATTTATATCCTAATCTGGTTGAAAGTGTAGATGACAGCGGCAATATCGTATATGGAGAGATTGTAAACACATTATTTTCTGTCATATTTACTGATACATTCTCTGAAGAAACCCGCCTTCTGACATCTATGGGGACTTTACTATAAGTATCTGTCACATCAATAAAGACCCGCTTCACAGGCCTGGCCTGTCCCTTGAAAATTATATTCTGTGTCTCCTTGATACTCGTGTTGTTTAAGTTGCCGTTACGGCTATAGAATCTGAAGTTAAGGGCATAATCAAGAGAAAGGTCTAATGCACTGTTAGGAGAATATTCAAGAAGCAGACCCGGGGAAATGACGCTGATGTAATCGTGCTCCTTATCTGATGCAGTCAGGAATATATTATCATTATATTCTTCTCTCAGAGCGATCTGAGGTACTATATTAAACTTTGCGAAAGAAGTGTTTATATATGCAAAGAGACTTAGTATCAATACACAAGAACATATAAACTTTTTCATCATTTGTTTCTACCTTTCCTTTTATAATTATAATAATAGTACCGGGAATAGTGCCCGTCAAGGTTTTCTATGTTTGCAGAGTTAAATACAATACCCAATACCTTCATATTCTTTAACAGATTCAACGCATTCTCGATTGATTTCTTTTGCGCATTCCCTTCCATTACAACAAAAATTACCCCATCTACCAGGGAGCCTAATGAGATTGCATCAGCAAAAGGCAGGATGGGCGGCGTGTCAATAATAACATATCGGTCCATATACCTGTGTTTGACCTCATTTATAAGCGCCTTCATTCTATCAGACGACAGGACCTCTACAGGGTTATCAATCCCATGCCCGGCAGGCAATAATATAAGATTACCAATGCCCGTTTTCACCAAAATTTCTGAGATATCAAGGTCCCGGGTTAAATAATCGGAAAGTCCATATTTAAATTCTACTCCAAGATATTCATGCAGCATAGGCCTTCTGAGGTCTGCGTCAATAAGAAGGATTGTGTGGTCTATTTCCTGTGCAAGCGTTACCGCAAGATTTACTGCTGTGATACTTTTCCCTTCTCTCTCTATGGAACTTGTTACCATGACAGTATTCAGAAAATCTGACTTTGTCTCCCGAATCAACATGGACTTCAGCCTTCTATATTCTTCAGCGACCGGCGAATCCGGCTGAGTCATGGTTATGACATACTGATTATCAACTTTACTCGGGTCACTTCTCCTGAAGATATTTGATTTAACGCCTTTCCCGTCATTCTCTGAACTTCTTAATCTTTTTGCTTTTTCCAATGCTTCTTCAATCTTGCTCATTCATTCCCTCGTAATATTTTCATTAGTACATTTTTATTGCTTCAACAATTATAAGGACACATATCATGGAAAAATATGCTATAGAAAATGCATAAACCTTTCTGTCCTTCTTTTTCCTTTCATCTACATCATTGGCAGTAACAATCTGCGGTATCACAGCCAATACCGGGACGTTAAAGGCCTTCTTAAGTTCATCAACTGTTTTTACCGAATTATCAAAAGCATGAAGCAGTAAAATGATTCCAATTCCTGCACCAATTCCTGCAACAATCCCTCCCAGCATAATTAAGACCCTGTTAGGACTTACAGGCCTTGTCGGTATAATTGCAGGGTCAATTATCCTGAAAGTCTCTGTTTTGTCCTGAATCTCCATTTGCTTGGAAACTTCGCTTTGACCAAGTTTCATAATAAGTTCGTCATCAATCTTCCGGTATGTATCTTTTTCCCGTTCAAGGTCTGCAAGGACTTTCTTTTCAAGCGGGATACTTCCAAGATATTCTTTTTTTGATTCTATAAAGGCCCTTAGATGCTTCTCCTTTGCAGAGAGCGCAGCCAGGTCCAGATCTGTTTTGCCGAGCTCTTCTTTTATCTTCTGGTGAATAGGGTTTAAAGTTGACATCTCGGTTTCGTTCCCCTGTGCATTTTCATTAGGAGAAGGATTTTCCTGAACCTGTTTTTTCAATATTTCAATCTCAGCCCTCGTCCTGATAACCTCAGGGTAATTGTCTGTATATTTCACTAACAGCTCATTCAGTTTATCCTGAAGTTTGGTTATCTTGTCGTTTAGAGTGTCTCCCTTGGTCTTGCCAAACATTGCAACTGTATAAGGTTTCTCTTCCCTGAGCTGTTTCTCTGTCATGATCTTCTTTGCTTCCAGTTCGATCCTCTGGACTTTAAGCGTCTCAAGGTTTGCCTCTGCCGCTTTTATTTCCCCGACAATTGTTTTCTCATCAACAGATACAAAAATACCTTTGTTCTTTCTGAATTCCAGTATTTTCCCTTCGGCGGCATCCATTTTATCTTTAAAAAATTTTCTCTGCTCAAAAAGGAACTTGTTGGCATCATAAGATTCTTCTTTCTTTGCCGATATATTCTCCTCAACGTACCGGTTCACCAGCGTATTGACAAAGTCTCGTGCAACCTTAGGATTTTCATCTCGATAGGTAACCGAAAACCAATCCGTTCCCTTGCCGCCCTTGTCAACGACTTTTATCTTCGTTCCTAACTGAAATTTCTTTACGAGCATTTCCAGGTCAATAGGTTTTCCGGAACCTTTACTGATATCAAGATCAAGATCATGTATCACCTTCATTATGAGATTCCTGCTCGTCATAGTCAGAGATAAAACCCTGAGCCTTTCATCTATCGAAGGAGTTATGGCAATACCTCTGACAAGCGCATTGATAATATTTCTTTCAACAAGAACTGTGCACTGGGCCTCATATTTTTTTGGTATCAGGTAACTGCCCACAACTATTACTGACAGGCAGATCAATGCAACAGTGATAAACAGATACCGCCGTCGCACTATAAGCCTCCAGTAATCCTTAATGTCAATTTTTGACATGTGATCCATTTTTTATTGCTCCTTTTTTAAAACAAACTTTCCTTTACGACAACAATGTCGCCAGGCATCATCAGAATATTCTTGTTGATTTCACCCTTCTTCATCAAATCCTTGCCCCTCACAGGAATTTTCGTTCTTTCGCTGCCATCATTTCTTCTCAGAATCTCTACGGCGTTTTCATCTGCGAATTCTGTAAATCCTCCAACAGATAATATTACATCCAGAAAAGTAAGCCCTTCCCTGTAAGAAATAGTGGAGGGTTTAGCAACTGCGCCAACAATGCTGATTCTTTCTTCAAAATTATCAGGGATAAACAACATATCATTCGGCTCCAGGACGATATCCTGATTAAAATCTCCCTTTGCATATAACTCGTGAAAACCTGTTTTCACTTTCTTCTTCGCCCTTATGAGATATGCCTTCTCCAGGTTAGCATTTTCCAATGAACCCAGTTGTGCAAGAAACTCAAGGAGGGATGTCTCTTTCGTAAGTGCACGAACTCCTGAGGGTGCGCCTTTCCCCAATACAAAAACCCGATAATTAGTAATGCCTGTCATAATAACAGTAACAATAGGGGTCTTTACCACTTTGGACATCTCATTTGTTAGGATATTTGTTAATTCTACAGGGGTTAACCCGGACGCCTTTATTTCACCTAAGGCAGGAATTGATATTTTGCCGTCGGGCCTGACGGTAGTAGTAAGGCTGAGTTCAGGATTACCCCACACAGATATTATAAGTGTATCGCCGTCTCCAATTACATAATCCTTTGCAAAAGCATTAAATGAAAGCAGAAATAAAATTATTACAATAAAAACAATCTGTTTCACACACCCTCCAGTTATTGATATTCTCGGATAAATTTGGAACATTCTTTAATTTATTATATGGTTATCTTCCACCCTTTCCAAAAATAATTACTTTAATTGTATCTAAAACAATAAGAAGGTCAAGAGAAAGAGACTGATACTTGATATAGTAGAGGTCATATCTCAGTTTCTCAATAGCATCTTCAATTGAATCGCCGTATTCATACCGGACCTGCGCCCATCCAGTGACCCCAGGCTTTATACAGTGCCTTTCTGAATAATAGGGTATCTGTTTTTTCAATGATTCAACAAAAAAAGGCCTTTCAGGCCTGGGCCCGATAAAACTCATTTCACCGAAAACAACATTAAACAATTGAGGAAGTTCATCAAGGCGTGTTTTCCTCATAAATCTCCCCAGTCTCGTTATCCGGCTGTCACCTGTATGAGACCATACAGGGCCTGTATTTTTTTCAGCTCTGTCAATCATGGTCCTGAACTTATAAAGAGTAAATCCTTTCTCACCCTCTCCGACACGCTTTTGTTTGAACAGTACCGGCCCTTTTGAATCCAGCTTTATCAACAATGGAATAATTATAAGAAAGGGTATTGCCAACACTATAACCATCAAGGCAAAAACCAGATCGAACATACGCTTCAGATAACGCTGTATAACAGTTACCCTGAAGCCATCTGAAAAAATAAGATGGCTCGGATTCATATTTTCAATAAGCAGTTTACCGGTTATCTGTTCATAAAAAGACAGACCATCAACAATATCAATCCCCTGCATCTTGCAGTTGAGCACTTCCCTGACAGGGAAAGTCCCTCTTCTCTCAGTAAGAGAAACAACAATTTTCTGCACTTTTTCCTTTGTTGCAACTTCAAGCAGTTCTTCCCCTCCTCCAATTATATAATCCCTTGGCACATGAACCGCCTCGCCAGCGCAGTTAACATAACCGGCCAATGCAAGTCCGCTGTTATTTGCAAGAAGCAGATTCCCCATTGTATGTGCAATAGGGCCCGTACCGAGTATCAGGACTCTCTCGGCAATGCCCGGCAATCTCATAAACAACAAATAGCCAATATGCCATAGTGAGGTCAGCAACACAGCAAAGCAGAAGGAGAAAAATAAAATACCCCTTCCGATATATGTATAAGGCACAAAATAGTAAAAGGCGCCGGTTGCAAATACTGCCAGCACATTTGCAGAAATTATTTTTGCAAGTATTTCTTTATTTCCATCGTTCTTTTCAACATCATAAAGATCCATAAAGAAATATATAATTACTATAAAAAACGAAAATATTATGGCCTTGGGATACAACGGAAAATACTTGTCCAGCTCAAACTGAGAGACATAAAATAATCTCAGATAAGCTCCGGCATAGACTGAGGCCACAGAGATGAGCAGGTCCCCGGTTATCAGTAAAATGTTTTTTGATGCAAAAGGATTTTTCATAACACCTATTTCTTCTTCATTCCTGCCAGGATTTCCTGTGCATCTTTCAATTCAGGGAAAGGATAAATACGGCCCAGACGGATTGAATTTTTAAACTGCTCTTCTGCCTTGTCTTTCATTTCTTTTTTCAGATATGCAAGCGCCAGATGATACCGGACCGACGGCTCTCCCGGCAGATAATGTGTGGCCTCTATAAAATATTTTAAGGCCTCGTCATACCGGCCTGCCTTATACAGCGCCCACCCCAGGGTATCTGTTACGCTGCCGTCTTTTGGTGTGGACTTCTTTGCCTTCTGCACAATTTCTATCGCCTTTTCAACAGGGCCATATCCTTCCGTATATAAATATGCAAGATTATTCAATGCAGGCACATAGTCCGGGAAGAGTTCAAGCATTTTTTCATACTTCCTGGCTGCAGCTTCTTTCTGTCCACTCTGTTCGAGAACATTTGCCTGATAAAAATAGGCCGGCATATATTTAGGATCTGTCTTTTCGAGCCCTTCAAAAATCTCAAGCGCCTTCCGGAAATCTTTGCTTGCCATATAAATCCGGCCCTCTGCGGCCCTGTTTTCAATATTAGCCGGATTCAAGGCCTGGGCCTTTTTTACCGTATTTACTGCGTCCTGAAACTGACGGTTCTCCGTATATACTGAAGCGAGAATCAGGTAACCCGCATCGCCCTGAGGTTTTGAAGCGATAAGCTCTTTTGCTGTTTTCTCAGCATATGCAAAATCTTTTTTCTTTACATAAATATTAACAAGTTTCCCCAATATGTCTATCCTGCTGGAATCTTTATGTAACAGGCTCTGCAGTTCCTTTACAGCGTTATCGTATTCTCCCATTGCCGTATATAGCTCGGCTATCATTTCAGCTCCTATTTCCGGTGAAGACGCCTTCAGGTCTTTATATACCAGCAGGGCTTCTTTATATTCCCTGCCTGCAACGTGTAAACGTCCCGCCAAGGCCCGGGCCTGAATATTTCTGGGGTCCACACTTAAAGCTTCCTGCAGAACTTTCAGGGCCTGCTTGTTATCATTCTTCCTTTGGTAATATTCCGCAAGCGCTATGAATGCTATTTCTTTTTCTGTCTCTTTGGCCCTTGTATAAAAAGATAATGCTTCCTTGTCTTTCTTCTCTGCCTCCCGGATCTTTGCCAGCATCAGCAACGCCGTAACATTGTTCTTATCTATATTGAGGACTTTCATATATTCTTTCACTGCCATTTCCTTATCACCTTTACTCAGATACAGAAGCGCTAAGTTAAAATATGGGAGAAAAAACTTGGGATTGGAAGAAATGGCCTTTTTAAAATTCTCTCTGCTGTTTGCAATATCCTCGGCACTGAGATATGCAGCGCCGATAATATTGTAAACAACGGCGTCATCGGCGTTACCCTTTAACCCCTGCTTTAGTGTATTTACAGCGTCCTGAAATCTTCCGGTCTTAATGTAATATTGGGCAAGCACAATTCTGTTGTTGAGCAAGTCTGGTGCAATTCTTACAGCAATTGCGAATTCCCTCTCTGCTATCTGATCATTTCCTGACTGCAAACTGAAGGCTCCCTTTTTCATATGGGCGTCAACAAGCTGGGGGTTTATCTCAATTGCCTTATTGAATTCCTCCAGGGCCAGCTCGCCTTTATTCAAGGCAAGATATGCGCTTCCAAGCAGATTATGTGCAAGTGCGTTATTCCCATCAATTTCCAGAACTTTTTTTGCCTCTTTCTCAGCTTCCTCGAAGCGACTTCTCTTAAGATGTGTTATGGCAAGTAAAATGCGTGCCTGAAACATCTCAGGCCTCATATCAATTACTCTCTGAAACTCATTTGAGGCCTGTTCCAAATCTCCCTTCTCAAAACGACAGAGTCCGAGATAATAATGTGCTCCAGGGTATGGTCTGATTTCGGTTGATTTTTGAAGAGATACCAATGCATCGTCTATTTTTCTTTCGTAGAAATATACCAGGCCCATCAAGTACGGAGCTTCCGGTTTCTTGGGATGCAGTTTCTTAATCTTCTCGGCTAATTCCTTAGCCTTTTCATTATGTCCCTTCTCCAGATAGGCCAACCCTAATTCGAATTGAGCCCTGGTATCCTGCGGATCTATCTCAATAATTTTTTGATAGGCAGTAATGATATCGTCAAACTTCCTCTGAACCTGTTTTATTTTTGCAAGAATGTAGAGCGCTTCCTTCTCTTTACTGTTTATATTAAGGACCTCTTTAATCAGTCTTTCCGCTTCATCGGTTCTTCCAGTCAATAAATAAACATCTGCAAGTATAATTTTTGCAGAGTTTTCTTTAGGAAACTTACTAACTGCTTTGTTCAGATATTCCTCTGCAGTCAGATAATCTTTTTTAATGCTATATGCGGTAGCAGCCACTTCATAAGCCTTTATACTGTCACTGGCTTTATTGAAATACAGTTTTATTTCCTTGATAGCATCATCTGCTCTCATCTTGCTGACATATGTTTTGGCAAGATCTATATGAGCTACATGAAAGGACGGGTTCAATCTTAATACCTTGAGAAACTCTCTTTCAGCAGAATCATATTTCCCCTGCATTGCATATGCTAAGCCGAGCTGATATCTGGCTTCAAAATAATTCTGATCTGTCTCAATTGCCTTTTTAAAAGCAATAATAGCCCCGTTAGTGTTGCCGCTATTAAGATACCCAATGCCTTTTTGATAATATTGCTGCTTGCTTACATTGTTGGTGTTGCATCCAGCAGATATAGCAGCAATGAAGACAATCAAGACCAGTATGTTACGCAATGATATTCCCTCCCGATAATTTCAAATAGCCATTTATGATCCCGCGAACTATATACTTGAACCGCTCAAAATCAAGTGGCTTTACAAGACAGATTGAGTTTTTAATTTGTTGCATTATTTTCATCAAATCGTTATTTAATTCATCAGACAGCACAATTGTCGGTATATCCTTTATTGCTTTTGATGTTAAAAGAGATATGGCAAAAGGATAACTCGAGACAATCAAGGATATTCCATTAGTTGAAACAAGCCTGGCAGCTTCCTCTGTAGACACAGCGAGCCGGGTTTGAAAGCCTTCATCCTGCAAAATGGCAGAACAGACCTTTGAAAAACCATCTTCATCAATAATCAGAATTTTCTTTGGAAAAGACATTGATATTTTGTCAGTAAGCGAACTTTATAAACAAATTCTAATGTATGTATATAGGTTAATTATCAAAACGGATATAAACGCAATTATTATGCCACTACTACTATTTTGTCTTCAGCAAGCCTTACAAAAACTATTCACTAATTACAACTACTTGAATTTTCAAATATTATCTGGCAGGAATATCTCTATTTATATGCTTATTGATGGCATGACTAAGAAAGCTGACCAGCAAGATGGGCGCATTAAAACTGTATCGAAAATATACAATTTATATTTATATGACCTGAAAAGGTAATTAAATCAGGACGGTGTGCTGTTCCAAAAGTTATGTATCCAAAGGATACACAACTTGCCCCGAATGCAGGCAAGTTACCAGAAATCTCAAGCCTTGGCACCCCTGAGTTTACTGTAAAGCGCCTTCCTTGTTATACCAAGGGCCTGTGCTGCTTTTGATTTATTCCCTTGAAACTTACTTAATGCCTTTAATACAGTCTCTATCTCAAGCTCCCTTAAAGACTTTATGCTGTCAGTGCCAATACCGGTTTTAATATCCCTTATAATTTCCCTGGGAATATCCCTTAAACCTATTTCATCTCCCTTTGCAAGCACGACAGCCCTCTCTATAACATTTTCAAGTTCACGTAAATTCCCGGGCCATATGTACTGAAGGAAAATATTCATAACCTCGGAAGACACAGAAGTAATACGTTTATCCTCCTGCTGAGAAAATTTGTCAATAAAATGTGTTACCAGAAGAGGTATATCGGCCTTTCTTTCTCTTAAAGGAGGCAGCTTAATCTGCACCACATTTAACCGGTAATATAAATCCGCTCTGAAGTTTTTCAGTTTCACCTCTTTCTTTAAATCCCTGTTGGTTGAAGCTGTCAAACGGATATCGATTTTGATTTTTTTACTACCTCCAATACGCTCTATTTCCTTTTCCTGAATCGCACGTAAGATCTTTGCCTGCAGAGCTAACTCCAGTTCACCAATCTCGTCAAGAAACAACGTCCCTGTATCCGCCTCTTCAAATTTTCCGATCCGCCTTGAAACAGCTCCGGTAAAAGCGCCTTTTTCATAACCAAAAAACTCTGCCTCAAGAAGTTCACGCGGCACCGCAGCACAGTTTACCGCTGTAAAAGGCCTGTAATGCCGATGACTTGTATAATGAATAGCCCTTGCAAGCAGTTCTTTACCGGTCCCAGTCTCACCAATTATTAATACATTAGTGGATGAATCTTTAATCGTTTCAACCATTCTGAATATTTTTTCCATGCTTGCGCTTTTCCCGATAATATTTGAAAACCTGTATGTGGATTCAAGTTGATTACGCAAATCAGTAATTTCATTTTTGAGTTTTTTCTGTTCAACAGCTTTAGCTAATACAGCCTTGAGCTTTACGTAATCAGGAGGTTTGATAAAATAAAAAAAGGCCCCTTCTGTCATTGCCGTGACAGCAGAATCAACTGTTCCAAAAGCTGTTAGAAATATGACTGGAATGTCGGGATAGTTCGATTTTAAATAATCAAAAAAATACAGACCATCTTTTCCAGGCATCTTGAGGTCTGTAATAACTGCATCTATTCTTTCAGTCGAAACAATCTCCTGTGCCCTGTCCACTCTGTCTGCCTGATAGATATTGTATGAAGCTTCCCTGAGAATCGCTGAAAGGACCTTCAGGGCATTGGGTTCGTCATCAACCAGAAGAATGTTTACTGACGGCTTATTATGCATTTTTGTGCACCGGAAAAAAGATCCTGAACGTTGTTCCCTTGCCTTTAACACTCTCCCATAACAATTTTCCATTATGAGACTTAATAATCTCTCTGGAAAGAAAAATGCCAAACCCTCTGTGACTGCTTTCCGAATTGTCAGAGAGTTCACCAAGGATATTTAGTTTTTTTCTGGAAATCCCTTTTCCTGTATCAGCTATTTCTATTACAATATAATCAAGGTCTTTTTCCCATGATGAATAGGTCCTTATGGCAAGGTTTCCACCTTTTGGCATTGCTTCAAAGGCATTATTGATAATATTAAACAAAGCCTGTTCAATCTGAAAGGGGTCGGCGTTTATCCGCGGCAAACCAGAAAAATCATATGAAATATTAATACGCTGTATTTCAGCACGCGGTGTTATCATAGTAAGTATCCTTTTGAGAATGTCGTTGGGACTTACCATGACAGATTTTATTCCTCCGTGAGCTGCACTCAAAAAATTGGAAATAAAATTATCAAGCTTGTTGATTTCATCATTTATTATTGTGCTGAATTCAAGAAGTGTAGCCTCATGTCCGTATTTCTCACGCAGATAGACTACCGCACCTTTTATAGCATTTAGAGGATTCCTTACGCCATGAGCAAGAGATGAAGCTATTTTCCCGATTTCAATCATCTTCTCCTCAGAGTTTGAAAATCTTTTCTCTGTTGCATTTCGTTTTGTAATGTTAGTAAACAGAACATTAACCTCACAGACCTTCCCACGTTCATTTTTTATTGGGGAAATCTCAACACAAAAAGAGGAATCCGTTCCAATGAGGCATCTGTTTCCGAAATTTCTCAAATTCCTCTTTTTACCATCATCAAAAACAAGTTTCACTTTGTCGAATAGAAGAGGGAATACCTTGTTAAGTTTCTTGCCAATCATGCTTTTTGCAGACCTGTGACTTATTTTCTCCATACTTGTATTCCAGGTCTTTATTACAAAGGCTTTATTAATACGAAAGAAATGTTTATTTACCATATGCTTCTTAATTTGAAAATTTTTCTTCTTCAGCGGGCAGTAACAAGTGGCCTGTCAATCTCTGATAAATTCTTTATACAGTTCCGGGTCTTTATCTGACATCGTCTGTTCTATCTTATCTATCTCTCCCAGATACGGGGTCCGAATACCATGATAATCAACAGGATCACCAATGGCATTAAACATCAGTCCAAATTTATCAAGTAAAACTATAATCCCTTTTGTCATAACAGCATACCAATAGTTTAATTGCCTTCGCTTGCTTTCCTGATATATTGCTTTATATAAGCTAAGAATTATCTCGTGTTTTTTTCGCCTTTCAATTTGAGATGCGCCAGGTCGTAGAGAGGTATTCTTATATCTGTTTTTGTCTTCAAAGCGTCTGTTGTATGAATAATTGTTTGAAAAATCAAAACTTCCGATGCTTCTTCTATCTTCATCCGGCCCATATATATATTTGTCCTCAACCCTTCTCCTGAAATCCCTATGTATTGCCAGCCTTGAAATCTCAACTGTTTTTTGTCTGGGAATCTGATCTGTATTAATATCCAACTGGCAGTATTTCTCAATTGGGAAACCTTCCCTTGAATCAGGTATCAATCTTATCGCCCCAATGATTTTGCCTGTATAATCTCTCACAGCAAAATGCAATGCATAATTATCATATACGTCTGTCAAGATTCCATTCGAATATTTCTCCGGCTTTTCAAACCCCCATTCCAGACAATATATTTTATATCTCAGCCTGTAGATTTCAGTCAGATCTTTTTCATCTGAGACTGTGAACACTGTAAACGACATAAGGCATTCTCTCAATAAAATAAAAATTATTAAGCAACAAATAAAATCCAACAATTGTTCTATAGGTATGACGCCCTATAATAACATAATAGTGTGACATGGCAAAAGCCGCACACAAAGGTTACAGTGCCAGATTTCCATAATAGCAAACCGTGCAATGCAGTAAAGATTACAACAGAGCATAGCCATAGTTATCATTCTCATAAATTATTTAATGAATTGTCTGGTCCTGACGCCCCGGACTTTAACTAACATTATATTAGATAATGTTAGCAGTTTCTGGCATAATATTTGCAGATATTTCTGATGTTGTTGAGGGACATGGGAAAATTTTTGGGCCTAATCATCATTCAATTTTTTTTAACGGCACAGAAGTTTTTATCCATTCAGAAGCAATTTACTTCAAAATCAAAATGGAGGGGACATGAAAACAAGAAATAAATTTTATCCTTAATATTTCAATCAATTTCAGAAATCAATCTATTCAGTACAAACAACTATAACCTGAGAAAAATGGGGGACACTCAATGAAAAGATTTATCACTCTAATCGCAGCAACAATGTTTTTATATGCACTGGCAGGGCCTGCTTATGCAACATTAATAGACAAAGGGAACGGCCTTATATATGATGATGATTTCAATATTACATGGCTTCAGGATGCAAACTATTCCGGCGTTACTATGACATGGGCTGATGCAAACACATGGGCTTCAGACCTTGTTTTCCAGGGTTTTGACGACTGGAGGCTTCCCATATCTGACACTTGTTCAGGAAATACCTGCACCGGAAGCGAGATGGGGCACCTCTTTTATACCAAGGGAATCACATCGTCTTCAAACGGTCTGTTTCAAAATGTGAAACCTTCCTTATACTGGGCTGCGACAGAATATGACAACGCTCAATCGTGGCGTTTTAATTTCTTATACGGGACCCAAAGCCTCGGGGACAAGACACAAAAGCGTTATGCATGGGCTGTCAGAAACGGAGATGTAACTCCTCCAGTGGCGCCTGAGCCGGTAAGTGCGATATTATTTGTTACAGGGGGGATGGTATTAAGCGCAAAAATATACAGGAATAAAAGAAGAGCTCCTAATTCGTAATATTTTCCTTTTCTTAGAAAGCTGATCATAGATATCCTGCAATTTCAGAGTATCTATGATCACTCTTCTATGACTTAATTATCTATAAGGAGTAGGGGATAGAAAGAGGGGAACCTCGGCTACTCTTCTGAAACTCTTTCTGTGAATAGGACATGGGCCATATGAGTTTATGCATTTGATATGCTCTTGTGTTGAGTAACCCTTGTGACTTTTGAAATTATATGCAGGATACTTTTCATGATAGTCAAGCATAATATCATCCCTTACAACTTTTGCAATAATTGACGCTACAGCAATTGAGGCGCTTACTGATTCACCTTTTATTATTGATTGCTGACTGATATTGATATCCGGGAGGTTAACAGCATCTATTAATAATATGTCCGGTCTTAACTTCAGGTCCCCTACTGCAAGTTTCATTGCAAGTTTCGTTGACTGAAGAATATTAATCCTGTCAATGACATCGGCCTCAACTATCCCAACACCAATAGAAACAGCATGATTGACAATCTTCCAGAAAAGGTCTTTCTTCTCACCTTCAGCAACAATCTTTTTTGAATCCCTGATTCCTTCTATTATCAGGCCTTCTGGAAGTATCACAGCGGCAGCCACTACAGGACCGGCAAGCGGCCCCCTGCCGGCTTCATCAATGCCGGCAATGACGGAGTTTTTCTGCCGAATATTTTCATCATAAGAAAAGATTCTGGAGGTTTCTGTCTTCCTGGACGCTTTACGGGGGGACATAAATCAAGATCATTTGTTAGTTGTTAGTTTTCAGGCTAACAACTAACAAATTATTTATTTACTGTTGCTGGGTTTCACTAAAGGCCTTCTCTTTGACTTTAGTAGCAGCCTTACCCTTTTTGCCTCTGAGATAATAAAGTTTCGCTCTTCTTACCTGTCCTTCTTTTATAACTTTAATGTCCTCAATCAAGGGGGAATTCAGCGGGAATATCTTCTCAACACCAATGCCATATGAAATCTTTCTTACCATAAAGGTCTCGCGTGTACCGCTTCCCTTTCTTCCAATGACAACACCCGTATAAGCCTGAACTCTCTCTTTGTCCCCTTCTTTAACTTTCATATTTACAGTAATTGTGTCGCCAACCCTGAAATTTGGCATCTCCCTTTTGTATCCTTCTTCTACTACATTAATAGCATTCATTATGTCATTCCTCCTTTAATTCGGACAGTATTTTTTTATCCTGTTCTGTCAGTTCAACTTTCTCAATAAGATCAGGTCTTACCTTTAATGTTTTCCTCAAAGATTCTCTTCTTCTCCAAAGCCCTATCTCCTTATGATTGCCAGATACAAGAACATCTGGAACCTGCATTCCTCTGAATTCCCTGGGCCTTGTATAATGCGGATAGTCAAGCAAACCCCATGAAAACGATTCATCCTCAATTGACTTTTCGTCACCAAGGGCCCCTGGTAAAAGTCTTGCAACCGCATCAATTATAACAAGAGCAGCAAGTTCGCCGCCTGTTATCACATAATCACCGATAGAAACTTCCTCGTCTACTAATACCTTTATTCTCTCATCAAGGCCTTCATAACGACCGCAGATAAATACAAATCTCTTTTCTTCTCTTGAGTAAGCCTCTGCTATTGCCTGACTAAAAGGCTTCCCCTGCGGACTCAGCAGAACTACTTTCCGAGGTTCACCGTCTCCTTTAAGAAAATCCAAAGCCCCAAATATCGGTTCGGGCTTAAAAACCATGCCAGCCCCTCCACCATATGGATAATCATCAACTGTCCTGTGCGGGCCTGATGCAAAGTCACGTATATTATACAGCGTTACTTCAAGTAAGTCTTTCTCACACGCCCGCTTTAGAATGCTTTCATTAAGATAGGCAGTCAGAATATCGGGGAAGAGCGTCAGGACATCACATTTCATTTGCAATAAAGAAGTGAAAAACTCTTTTATTCCAGTATCTCAAGAACGCAGCGTTTACCAAGCTTTGTACCGGCAGCACTCAGAATCGTCCTCATTGACCGGGCTGTTTTTCCCTGCTTTCCGATCACCTTGCCAAGATCAGACGTAGCTACACGAAGTTCATAAACAGTGGTTCTTTCTCCGTCTACTTCTGCCACTGATACTTCCTCTGGTTTATCTACCAGAGCCTTCGCCATTTGTTCAATGAGTGATTTCATATCCACCTCCATAGCATTTGGGCTGCCTTTTACAGTCCCGAAATTTTCAAAAGTTTCTTTACAACAGAAGTTGGTTGTGCTCCGCAGCCAAGCCAGTACTTGGCCCTTTCTGTATCTATCTTAATCTCAGAAGGGTCTTTCATCGGATCATATGTCCCAATAATCTCTATAAAGGGGCCATCTCTTCTAACTTTTGATTCGGCAACAATTACTCTGTAAAAAGGCTTCTTCTTGGCGCCTTTTCTTGTCAGTCTTATCTTTACCAAACTATTTCCTCCATATCAAAAATATTTAATGATACAGGATACACAATATAATATAAAAAATTCAAGTCGTTTATCAGTTCTTCTGTCCCAATGTTTTATGAATGAGGGAATGGCTGAAAATAGTTAGAATTTAAACTGTGGCATCCTGAATTTACCACTTTTAAATTTCTTCAGCATCTTCTTCATTTCCAAATACTGTTTAAGCAGCCTGTTTACATCGGCAACTGAAGTCCCGCTCCCGTCAGCAATCCGCTTTTTTCGGCTGCCGTTCAGTATAACATAATTCCTTCTTTCCTGTTTTGTCATTGAGCTAATAATTGCTTCAACCTTTACAAAGGCCTTGTCGTCAATATTAACACCCTTTATCTGTTTACCAAGCCCTGGAATCATCCCGAGGATATTTTCAAGAGGACCCATTTTCTTTATCTGTTTAATCTGGTTCTTGAGATCCTCAAAAGTAAAACTGTCTTTTCTCAATTTCTCTTCAAGCTTAAGGGCTTCCTCCACATCAACTGCTTCCTGTGCCTTCTCTACAAGCGATACCACATCCCCCATACCAAGAATCCTTGATGCCATCCGCTCAGGATGAAAGACCTCAAGAAATTCAATCTTCTCGCCTACGCCGATCAATTTAATCGGCTTGCCAGTCACGGCAACAATTGACAGGGCCGCTCCGCCGCGTGCATCTCCATCCATCTTGGTAAGAATGACTCCGTTAATATCGAGTCTGTCATTAAAAGTCTTTGCAATATTTACAGCATCCTGTCCGGTCATGGCGTCTGCTACAAGCAAAATTTCCTTTGGCTTCGCCTCTCGCTTCAGGTTTTCAAGTTCTTTCATTAACTGCTCATCTATATGAAGCCGGCCGGCCGTGTCAAGTATTAAAACATCCCTTCCATCCTGATTTGATTTCTTGAGGGCTTCTGGATAAATTCTGACAGGATCATCTCCGGGCTTCGTTGCATAAACTGGCACGTCAATCTGTAAACCAAGCGATTTCAACTGGTCAATCGCTGCAGGTCTTCCTGTATCCAACGCAACAAGCATAGGCCGTCTTCCGTCTTTTTTAAAATTGTTTGCGAGTTTTGCGGCAGTTGTCGTTTTACCAGAACCGTGAAGGCCTACAAGCATTACAATTGTAGGAGGATTGGGAGCAAGATTTATCTTTTGAAAGCCCCCGCCCATTAAAGCACACAGTTCATCATGGACTATTTTTACAACCTGTTGTCCGGGAGTAATGCTTTCAATTACTTCTTTACCTGCAGACTTTTGCTTTACTCTCTCGGTAAAATCCTTTACTACCTTAAAATTAACATCAGCCTCAAGAAGCGCCATTCTAATTTCCTTCATGGCTTCAATAATATCTTCTTCTTTCAGAAACCCGCGGCCCTTTAATTTTTTAAAAACACCTTCTAATTTTTCTGATAATGATTCAAACACTGCTAAAAATTCTCCTCTATATATTTCTCTGCTGCCATTGCAGCAGTGGCCCCATCACCAACAGCTGTAGCAATCTGCTTTAATGGTTTATTTCTCACATCACCTGCTGCATATATCCCGGGTACAGATGTACACATATTGTCATTAGTAATGATGTAATTGTTTTCATTAAGTTTTACCAAACCCTTGAGGAATTCTGTATTCGGATTATAGCCTATATAAATGAAAAGGCCTTCTGCCTGTATTACAGATTTTTCTCCTGTCTTAACATTTCTTACATGCAGCGCCTCAACACCTTCTTTACCAGTTATTTTTTCTACAACAGAGTTCCACACAAACTTAATTTTGGGATTTGAGAAAACCCTCTCCTGCAGGATCTTTTCCGCCCGAAGCTGGTCCCTCCTATGGATGACCCAGACAGTTTCAGCAAATTTTGTCAAAAAAATAGCTTCCTGAACAGCAGAATCCCCTCCGCCTGCAACAGCCACATGTTTGCCTCTGTAAAAAGCACCATCACAGGTAGCGCAATAAGAGACCCCTCTCCCGCGAAACTCATTTTCTCCTTCTATCTTCAGCGGCCTTGGATGCGCCCCCGTAGCAAGTATAATGCTTTTAGCCTCATAATACCGCCCGCCTTCAAGGGTTATTCTCTTGACTTTGTCATGCAAAGAAATATCAATAACAGATTCCTGAATGATTTCCAGTCCAAATCTTGTCGCCTGCTTCTCCATTTTCTGAGCAAGCTCAACACCCATAATGCCTTCTTCAAAGCCGGGATAATTCTCCACCCATTCAGTAGTTGTAACGAGCCCGCCCGGCAGGGCTTTCTCAATAAGCAGACTCTTAAGCCGGGCCCTTGCAGCATAAAGCCCTGCCGTTAGTCCGGCAGGGCCTCCTCCAATAATTACTACATCATAATAACTCATGGATCAGAGCAGAGATTCAATCTTGGACTTAAGCTGTGCCTTTGGAACGGCGCCAACTATCTGATCCAGAATCTTTCCATCCTTAAAGAATATAAGTGTGGGAATTCCTCTGATACTATGACGGCTGGCAAGATCAGGATTTTCATCAGTATTCACCTTTGCAAAAGTTACCTTACCTGCATATTCCTTTGCAAGTTCTTCAACAACAGGGCCTATTATCTTGCATGGTCCGCACCATGTAGCCCAGAAGTCAACCATAACAAGATTCTGCGATTTCACCGTTTGATCAAAAGAGTCAGCCGATAGATTTTTCACAACATCTGACATTAAAATATCCTCCTCAACAAAAAAGATTTACAGTAATTAATTATATTCTCTGTCACCTTCTTTGTCAATTTTCCCAGCGTGTCGGAGCCGAAGTAAAAGTGATAAATTTATGTTAAAATTTATCCTTGGTTCTCAATAATAATCGAGGAGGTCTTAATGCCAGAGATCATAAGCCGTGAAGAAAAACCTTTACCAGGAATTGAGTTTTCAGAGATTCGCATTCCTGACGATGAATATCTCGGGACAGGCATTTTTATAACAGTTCTTGAACAAAAGGCCCTGGCTAAAATCAATCCAATCATAAGTTCAATAGTAAATGTCCCTGTATTTCAATTAATCGTCAATATAAATTCAGCAGAAGAGGAAGTGACCGTTCTGCTTGGCAAGGCTGACAAGAGTCCCGCTCTCTCAAGAGCAGTTTTCATGTTGCCCAATGAGCTTGATGTATCTAACACCCATCGTTTTGACGCAATTTTTACTAATTGGAATATATCAGAGCTACAGATGAACGGGGATACTTTAAAGAAAGTGTCAGACTGACTATTACAGTTTTTCCGTGATTTTCTTCTTGCCTATTTACTGATTTTATTGTTTAAATAAATAAAAAACCATGTTCTCTCTTTTCACAATCAAGTGTTAGAACCTTTTAAAAAATCATGGGGTTTTGAGGAATGAGAACAGAAAAAAAGAAATTCGGTATTTTAATAGCATCATTCCTTATGGCTTTATTATTCTTTACCGCTGTTAAAGGGAGAAGTATTTCGGCCCCGGTTATTCCAAATGAGTCTGTTGTCAATGGCACGGTGGTTGAATATTCAATTGTCTCTTCGCATTTAATCGGCATTAAGCCGGAACAGATAATTTATAACTTAACCATAAATATAGAGTCAGCAAAGAGCGTCAATGACAGACCAAATTTCCTTAACAACAAGGAAGGGCAGAACATACAATTTTATTCCAGAGAAAAACTCTCTCCGGAACTATTTGGAAAAAAAATAAAGGCAGTCGCAACTTACACCGGAGATGAAAAGGGCGGTCTCTACTGGATAAAATATATTGAAACTATAAAATAGAATGGGGGACTTAATATTATGAAAAAGCATGCTATTTATCCAATTATTCTTACTATGGTATACATAATTATCTTAATCTCTCCTGCCTTAACTTATGCTGTACCAGCTGCACCTGGCATCTATATTATGGATCAGCCTGATGGCTCCGTCTTTAAAGCAAAACAATGGGGAGATGAATCTCTCCATGGGTGGGAAACCGAAGACGGATATACAATAGAATTTGATGAAAAGCTGAATTCATGGGCCTATATAACAATTGACATATACGGTATTCCTGGAAAATCATCACAGGTTGTTATTGCAGATGTCCTTCCTGCAAATATACCCAAACATATCAGGCCCTCAAATGTTCTTCGTTCCAAGAAGTTTGTAAACGGAATTTCAAGAACGAGTTCAACAGGTATAGTGGCGCCTCAACAGTCTGCTCCGTCAACAGGAACCAACTATGTCCCTGTAATCCTCATCAACTTCAATAATACGTCAACTACTTACTCAAGTACAGATTTTAATACCCTCCTTTTCGGCTCCGGCAATTACAGCATGAAGGATTATTATCAGGAAGTTTCATATGGCATATTCAGTGTTTCTGCCGGGCCAAGTGGAATTGCCGGATGGCACACTGCCTCAAATATACATGATTATTATGGACAGAATGACGCCTGGGGCAGTGACAAATGGCCTGGAGACCTCGTATATGAAGCTGTAGCGGCAGCAGATGCCGCAGGCTTTAACTTTGCTCCCTATGACCAGGATGGGGACTGCTATGTGGATGTAGTCAATATCATCCATCAGGGTTCCGGCGAGGAAGCAGGTGGGCCTGCAACAGATATATGGTCTCATAGCTGGAATCTTAACAGCGCCTGGTATTATGGAAACAGCCACAATAGTGAATATATAACAAATGATAACTGCTCCGTAAACCCTTCTGTCAAAGTCAGAGTTAATGATTATGTAATACAGCCGGAAATCCTTTGGGGCGGTATACAAACAATGGGCGTCTTTGCCCACGAATATGGCCATGCCCTGGGCCTGCCGGACCTCTACGATACTGATTATAGTTCAGATGGTATTGGCTATTGGAGCTTAATGGCAGGCGGTTCCTGGAATTACATTGTAAAACCAGGGGATCGTCCGGCTCACATGGATGCATGGTCTAAATACAAACTTGGATGGGTGTCGCCAACACTGCTTACAGGAACATTGACTAATGAGCCCATAACGCAGGCAGCAACTGCTTCAGATGTCTATCAACTGCTTAATGGAAGTCCTTTGTCAGGAGAGTATTTTCTCGTTGAAAACAGACAAAAAACAGGGTTTGATGCAGGGCTTCCAGGAGCCGGCCTTCTTATATGGCATATTGACGGAACTAAGATTGCTAACACTATAGCTAATAATCAAGTAAATAATAGCGAATGCTATCCGCCCTCCAATTGCTCCTCAAACCACTATGGTGTGGCCCTTGTACAGGCTGACAATCTCTGGGAGCTGGAAAAAGGGCTTAACAGTGGTAATACAGGAGATCCATATCCGGGCTCCACAAGCAAAACATCCTTCACAAACACTTCATCTCCTAACAGCAAACTTTATAACGGCAGTTCAAGTAATGTCAGCATCACAAATATCAGTGCATCCAGCTCAACCATGACTGCAACCATGTCTGTCACGCCTGTAACAAACTCTGATTTGCTAATCTATAGTCTGACGGTCCCATCCTCTGCCAGTGAAGGCCAGACTATCTCCTTAACGGACACAACCCAAAATAGTGGTACAGGCACAGCAAGCGCTTCAATTACCAAGTTTTACTGGTCCTCTAACAGCTCATATGACACAGGAGACACATATCTTGGAGAAAGAGCAATACCAGCGCTTGCAGCAGGAGCTTCAAATACAGGAAGCACTTCAGTAGTAGTGCCTTCAGGTACATGCCTCGGCACTTCCTACATTATAGCTGTAGCAGACGCCAACAATGCAGTTTCAGAAACGAACGAATCTAACAATACGAAGAGCAAATCCATAAAAATAGGCGCTGACCTCATAGTATCATCTATTTCAGCTCCGGCAACATCTGGTGCAGGACAGAGCATCACCGTATCTGATACAACAAAGAACAACGGAGGATGCACAGCAGGTGCTTCAATTACCAAGCTTTACTGGTCCTCTAACAGCTCATATGACACAGGAGACACATATCTTGGAGAAAGAGCAATACCAGCGCTTGCAGCAGGAGCTTCAAATACGGGAAGCACTTCTGTAGTAGTGCCTTCCGGCACAACCACCGGCACTCGTTATATTATAGCCAGAGCAGACGCCAACAATGCAGTTCCGGAAACAAGCGAGTCTAACAATAACAAAAGCAAATCCATAAAAATTGGTCCGGACCTCACAATATATTCCCTATCCATACCCTCGAGTGCAAACTTGGGCGCAACTATCACTATTACTGATACAACCAAGAATAACGGCGGAGGTTCATCCGGTACATCAACAACGAAGCTCTATCTTTCAACCAATACAACGTATGAATCAGGAGATACTTTACTTGGAAGCAGAGCAGTCCCGGCTCTTTCAGCAGGGACATCAAACTCAGGAAGCACATCTGTAACCATACCAACCGGCATAAACAACGGCGCCTATTATATCATTGCAAGGGCCGATGCAGACAGTGTCGTTACCGAGACTAATGAAACGAATAACTATAAATACAAAGCAATAACGATAAATCCATAACAGCAGTTACTTCTTGAATCAGCCATTTTAAGTGTAAATTTTTTAGCCATATGTCGTCAGATTTTACACTTTATCTCTTTATTCCAAACTATTATGATTCTGTTTATAAATAGAATCATATAGTTATATTTATGGCATAAAGTTTGCATTATACATTTTATGTCACTTTATCAACATAAAGGAGGCCATATGAATAAAATTATGTCACTAATCGTTGTAGTAATACTCGGATTAGTTTTAAACGGATGGGCCATTCCCATAGTTGGAGATACTGCAAATTCAACAGGAAATCTTGGCAATTTTTCCGGAAGTTTTACATATTCATTTACAAATGATACTTCGGCAACAATCGTTGTGAATCTCACAAATACTTCTCCTGCAGCTAATGGAGGCTATCTTACAGCGTTTGCCTTTAATAATCCAAACAATTCTATAACAAACGCATCACTCTTGAGCACTTCAGCGAGCTTTGGTCTTATTGGAACCCCGGATTTTAATAACACAATTCCCGCAAATCCCTTTGGTGATTTTGATGTTGGATCCTCAATAACCAGTTCATGGTTAGGGGGTGGACGCCCTCTCAGCGGGATAGCTGTTGGTAATTCAAGCACTTTTACCTTTTTCCTGACAGGCTCCGGATTTAGCAGCTTGACAACTCAAGACTTCATTGACGAATTGACATCATCTCCTTCCGGACAGAACTACTGGTTTGCAGCCCGCTTCCGCGGCTTTGACAACGGAGGGAGTGATAAAGTACCTGGGGTACCAGTTGAGACCCCACCGATTCCAGAACCCTCAACCATTATTTTGCTTGCTACCGGCATAATGGGATTGCTCCTTTTTAGGAAAAAATTAGCGAAATAATTAATCAGACACTTAGCCCATCTTCCGCAGTTCAAGAGTTGAAAGTAAATTAATTCAATAGATTACGCTTCAGATGCTGAAGAGTCCTCCACATGGCCAGAGCCGGGAAACAAACCATGATATGGGCTTGAGTCCTGTCCTGTTTCTCTCAAGTAACCGCCCGATCCTTATTTCTTCAACGAAAACTGTAAGAAGCCTACCTCTTTCTTAATGCTGCTTCAACTGTCTTAATAGCGCAAAACTCCCCGCACATGCTGCATACGTGCGATTCGGTCGGAGGCACTTCAGCACGCCACTGACTGACTTTATCAGGATTCAATGACAAGGCTATCTGCCCGTTCCAGTCAAGCGCCTTTCTCCTCTTTGCCATTTCAATATCAAGATCAATTGCGCCTTTAACTCCCTTTGCTATGTCTGCAGCATGCGCTGCTATCTTTGATGCAATAACGCCTTCTTTCACATCCTCAATATTGGGAAGCCTGATGTGTTCAGCCGGTGTCACATAGCAAAGAAAATCAGCTCCGGCCGCTCCCGCGATAGCTCCCCCAATAGCAGCAGCGATATGGTCATAGCCCATTGCAATATCTGTCACAAGAGGCCCGAGAACATAGAACGGCGCTCCCTTACAAATCTCCTTCTGCATCTTGATGTTTAACTCAACCTGATTCAATGGGACATGGCCGGGACCCTCGATAATAACCTGTACGCCTGCTTCAACTGCCCTGGCCTGTAACTCCCCGAGTGTCAGCAGTTCATCTATTTGCGTCCTGTCGGTCGCGTCTGCGAGACATCCCGGACGCGCACTATCGCCGAGGCTCAGCGTGAGATCATACTTTCTTGAAAGTTCAAGAAGCCTGTCATAATTCTCATAAAGCGGATTCTCTCTGTCATTGTAAATCATCCATTCAACAAGAAATGCGCCTCCGCGGCTGACAATATCGAGTATCCTGCCTTCGTCACGCAATGTCTCAATAGTCCTTCTCGTAAATCCGCAGTGGACCGTCACAAAATCCACACCCTGCTCAGCATGTTCTTCAATGACGGTAAAAAGGTCGTCAGCGCTCATCTTTGAAATAGAGCCTTTCTCTTCTGCAGCCTTTGCCACAGCTTCGTAAATCGGAACTGTTCCGACTGCAACAGGTGATTTCCGCAATAGCAACTTTCTGATGTCCCTTATCGGACCCCCTGTAGAAAGATCCATCACAGCGTCCGCACCGTATTTCACAAGCACATCAAGCTTCTCCATTTCGTCTTCGAGAGAAATCCTGTCCTTCGAGGTCCCGATATTGGCGTTAATCTTTGTTCTTAATCCTCTGCCAATGCCGAGAGGCTTAATATCATGAAAAGCGTTACGCGAGATGACTGTAAAGCCATCCGCAATGTCCTGTGATAACCTCTCCGGCTCAAGGCCATCATCAAGCGCAACCTGCTTTACCTCATCAGTGATAATACCCTTTCTTGCAAGTTCGATTCGTGTATGCTGTAATGGTTTAATCATTTTTTTTGCTCCTGATAGATTGTTTTTTAGATACAGTATATTTTCTCTTTTTCTCATGAAATAAACATGGCTGTTCTTCATGTTGCTTATAATGTTTGTTTAAACCATATTCTTCAACCAGGCATTCAGGAATTGGCAGCTTTTCCAAATTTCTTGGTTCAACTTTTATTGCTCCGGAGCCGTAACTTTTCCCGACGAGTTGTAAATTTTTTAGTGTGTCAGGATGATTTAATATCTTCCACAAACTATTTACAAATCCCTCATCTTTAGATTTTGGATAAACGCAAAGAAACCCTGTTAATGGAAGAACACCGGCAACATTTTTCACAAATCTTATATTTCTCCGGCCCAAATATGCGAACAACAACTCAGGCGTTTCTCTTTTTTCCATTCTGAACCATGGCTTCCGCTGTTTAATAAGAGGACGCTCCGGCAATCCCTCCGTCGTACCCTTTTTAAGATAGTTAAGTATTTCGGGCGGTAAGTTTTTTTCCGACGGATCAATGGAAAGAAGCAGGGTCGGTCTTGAGTCTCTTTCAAGCATCTTAATATCTTCCTGCCTAATAGTATCTCCGATAACATCCCTTGTTCTTCCTATAGCTTGTTTTAAATACTTATAAGGAATTCGTAATTCTTCTACCTGTTTTCTTGTAAAGAAAAAAAATTTATTAGCGCCTGTGGCTATGCCTCGCATAACAGTTGCAAAATCGGCCAGATGATACTTAGAGCCGTTGTTGCTTTGGGGAAGCCTTGACAGTCCTGTGTTTAATGCTTCTTTAAGCTCTCTTTTTACTACGAATAGTGTTTTGCTGGGATAGTCGAAACGAGATGATACAAACTTAAGCAAGTCATAGGAATATCCCTGATTGACTTTCACCCAGAAGATTTCTTTTGCGGGTTTGTCCTTTCTTATAAGAAAAACCATTGCATTGGTATCAACTTTCGGGAATGGTGTAGCGTCCTTATCGAATGTTATTACGCTTTCAAGACAATAATTCTCTGTTATCCACTTCCACAGTTTCTTTGCGAAAGTTCCTTCGCAAGTATCCGCAGGCATTATAAAAGCAAGCCTTCCCTTGTCCTCCAATAAATGCAATGCTTGTAAAAGAAAATAAATGTGGTAACCGGCGCGGCCGTCAATGACAAAACCCGTAATTTTCGCACAAAGATGTTTAAGAAACAACTTGGTTTTTTCATCAAGCCTGTGATGCCTGATATAAGGAGGATTTGCTACGATAGCCTTGAATTTTTTATGCGGCGGTCTTTTAATAAAATCTCTCAGTTCAACAGCGCATGAAGAATGCATGTATATTTCATCGGATAAGACATCAGCATCTATATCCATTCCTAAAAAAGCAATCCTTTTTATTAGATCAAGTTTCTTTAGCGCCTCAAGAAACGCTCCTCTGCCTGTTGCTGGATCAAGAATCAGTTCTGCATCTTCAGCAACATAAGCGACCATAGCTTGCGCAACCCAGTCCGGGGTCCAGAACTGTCCTTTGTTGCGGAGCTTTTCCCGCTTATCATGGTCAACAGGCAATTTTTGATGTGGTTCCACAATTTTCATTTAAAGTCTTCTTAATAACTCCAAAGTTTCATTGGTTATTTCCAACGAGCCTCCCTCGAATTTAACATAAGGCAGAATATGGCCATTTTTATCTTCAATGCAATCAGGCATTAGCTTGGGCTGATCTTGGGAAATGCCGAGTGGATAGGCATACTGATAATAGAACTTATAAATAGCTTTCTTAGTTGTAGCCCCGCCCGGAGCTTGAAATGTTTGAACAGTGGGGAGAATTAAACCATCAGAAATGAGTTTCTCAGCTTTATCAAAGGACAGGCCATATGCTCTATCGTAAAAAACGTGCCATATATGGATAGGCTTTCTATTATCTTCCTGCCATTTTTTTAGAGGGGTTCTGTCTTCCTCTTTGATAATTACAGTTGGCAACACTGCGCTTTTCTTTAATCCGAATTTACCGGCCAGCCTTTTTTGCGGAGTAAGCTTCGAATTGTAGTCAGGCATCTTCTTGGCAACCCAAAGAGAATTTTCACATTCAACGGCAATTTTTGCCATTTGAATAAAATGGGTTAAATCTTTTTCAGGGATAAACGGAAGTTCACTGTCTCCTCCAACTGTATTTAAAAAATCTGATACGAATTTCTCACTTGCCTTTTCAAAAATCAGAATATCCGGTCTTTTAATCTTTCCCAAGCCAGCTTTTTCCAATCGTTCAAAGTATAGCTCAAATGCTCTAACATCGTCAGTCGGCGCCGTGCCGCTTGGACCATATGGGACGGCAATAAATTCGCCAGTTGAATTTATTGCTTCAACAATGCGTTTCTCACTCCAACCCCCCTGAGACCAACGCATTAGAAAATCGCTGCCTCTCAGTCTTCTCGGATTAAGCCAAAAATCTGACCAAGATATTTCTTTTAATCCTCTAAGCTCAAGTTCTAATTCTTCGATTGATACACTTAACACCTTCTCAAAGATATGCATTAAACCTCCTCGTCAGTACATGTGGTTAACTTTGAAGCTACCTCTCTCGCCTTTCCCTCTATATCCTCCGTTCCAAATATTTCCGATATCATCGCAACTCCGAATGCTCCTGCCTTCTTCATTTCGAGGATCTTATTGCTCTTGATTCCACCGATTGCGAATACCGGAATCTTTACTCTTCTGCAAACATCTTTCAATATTTCCAATCCAAGCGGTTTGCCATATTTCAATTTTGACGAGGTCCGGCAAATCGGACCTAATGTTAAAAAGTCAGCGCCGCCCTTTTCTGCCTCTCTTGCTTCCTTTAACGAATGTGTAGAGACGCCCAACAAAAGTCTATTTTTCACAACCTTTCTCACTGCATCTGCAGGGATGCTATTCTGCGTGAGATGAATTCCGTCCGCGCCAACTGCAAGCGCAATATCAAGCCTGTCATTGATGAAAAGCTTCGCATCATATCTGCTTGTAAACGCTCTCATCTTATATGCAAGTTTTAATAATTCCCCTGTCTCCAGATCCTTCTCTCTCAACTGTATCGCTTTTACTCCACCCTTTAATGCCTGCGTAACTGCAGGGACAAGGGACAAGGGACAAGGGACAAGTTTTCTGTCGGTAATCAAATAAACTCTAAAATCAATACCTTTTTTTCTTTTACCCAATCCCTAACCCCTGATCCCTACACCCTGTTTTCACAGCATTCCCTCTATCGGACTGCTTGCTGTTGCATAAAGTTTTCTCGGCATTCTTCCTGCCTTGTATGCCAGACGCCCGGCAAGCACGGCGTGTTTCATCGCCTCTGCCATTGTTATCGGGTCCTGCGCACCGGCAATTGCGGTATTCAGCAATACTGCATCGCAGCCAAGCTCCATCGCTATTGCAACATCAGAAGCAGTCCCAACACCAGCATCAACAACTACAGGCACTTTCGCCTGTTCGAGAATTATTTTAATGTTGTAAGGATTTCTTATTCCAAGCCCCGAACCGATCGGCGCAGCAAGCGGCATGACAGCGGCAGCGCCTGCGTCAACAAGCCTCAATGCCATCACAGGGTCATCATTAATATACGGCAAAACAATGAAGCCTTCTTTTGCGAGAATCTCAGTCGCTTTTAAGGTCGCACAGGCATCAGGGAAAAGGGTCTTCTCATCTCCAATAACCTCAATTTTGATAAGGTCTGACACGCCTGTCTCACGCGCCAGCCGTGCATATCTCAATGCGTCTTCCATTGTATAGCAGCCGGCAGTGTTGGGAAGGATCTTGTATTTCTTTGGATCAATGAAGTCAAGAAGATTTGCGGACTTCCTGTCGAATATATTAGTCCTTCTCACAGCCACTGTAACAACATCAGCCCCTGACGCTTCAATGGCTTTGGCAGTTTCTTCAAAGTCTTTGTACTTCCCTGTCCCAACCCAGAGCCGGGATTTAAATTCAATACCTTTAATTATTAACTTGTCATCCATTTGTTCCTCCATTTTTTACTAACCCCTAATCCCTAACAACTAATCCCTGTCTTTTACCCTCCTCCTACAAAATTCACTATCTCTATTGAATCGCCGTCTTTAAGTATATGATCATCGAAGTTGCACTTCTTCACGATCTGCAGATTTACTTCAACGGCAACCCGCGCAGGTTCGATCTGCAGGGTTTCAAGAAGCCTTGAAACCGTGATGCCGTCCTGCATTTCTGAATCTGTTCCATTTATTTTCAGTTTCATATATGACTATCTCTTTTTCCCAATTCTATTAATCTGAATTTTTCAACCAGCCCGTTTGCGCTTTTTGCAATCTCCCCATCCATCAGCTTTTGCAATTTCATCTTCACTTCATCAGAAGCGCAGTCTTCAAGATATTCTTTCAGGCTCAGCAGGGCATTCTCGTGACAGAATTTTTTTATGCCTTCTTTCTCAGCGAGATGCCTGAATGCTTCCCCGCTTCTGCCTTCCCGGTAACAGGCCGTACAGAGACTCGGCACAAGCCCCATGCTTGCAATCTTTTCTATAATTTCCTCCAGGCTCCGTGCATCTCCTATCTCAAACTGTTCTGTATCGCCGTCGTGCAGATAGCCGGTAGGGCTGGTTTTCGATCCAGCGGAAATTTGCGATGCGCCGAGCAAAAGCAGTTCCTCTCTCAATAGAGCAGGCTCTCTTGTGGAGACAACAACCCCGACATACGGAAGCGCAAGGCGGTAAATGGCAACTATTTTTTTCAAGTCATCGTCAGACACCTTATATTTCCAGTTTATATTTGAACCCTGCGCCGGCTGAAGCCTCGGCACTGAAAGAGTGTGCGGGCCCAAACCGTATTTATTAATCAATCTGCGGCAATGCGAGATCAAGGCCGCAACCTCCCAACGCCAATCATAAAGACCCAGCAGCACGCCCATGCCCACGTCATCAAATCCCGCCTCGATCGCCCTATCCATAACGCCGAGCCTCCAGGCATAATCAGCTTTTGTACCTTTCTGATGCATATGCCTGTAAGTAGGAATATGATACGTCTCCTGAAAACACTGATACACGCCAAGTCCTGCGTTTTTCAGTCTCCTGAAATCTTCCACGCTCACAGGCGCAGTGTTTGCGTGAAGGATACGGATGTCTGTGTTTTCATAAAGCGCTCCGATAATCTGTTCCATATAATCAATGCCTGCAAGTTTTGCATGTTCACTTGCTACAAGCAAAAGCCTCTTGTAGCCCCTATTTGCAAGCAACTGCGCTTCTTCAACCGCCTCTTTAACATTCAATGTTTTTCTGACGGCGTCTTTATGCCCCTTTCTGAATCCGCAGTAGAGGCAGTCATTCGTACATTCACTGGAAAGATAAAGCGGGGCAAAAAGAACTATTCTCTTCCCGTAAACTTTTTCCTTCACCCTGCGCGCAATATCAAATACCTCTTCCCAGAGACCTTTATCCTCCAGAGACAGAAGCGCTGACACCTCCGTGAGATTCAGCACCTGCATATCAAGGGATTTTGCAAGGATGTCCCTGATGAGTGATGAGTCGGTGTTGATATTCTTATTGTCTTTCATTTTATTCACCCTCCCCTTCATCCCCTCCCGTCAAGGGAGGGGAAATAATTCCCTCGCCCCTTACGGGAGAGGGCAAGGGAGAGGGGTATTCCATCCACAAAACAAAAAACCGCATTCCCTCTAAGCGACATCTTTAAGGGAATACGGTTAACGTTCTGCTTTCCCTTTCCTTCGCTGGTATTATCCAGTTCAGGTTCAGAGGGTCTCCCGATTTTCCGGGACTCTCAGGCTCGATGCCTCCCCTAGGGTAAATAAAGTATACTGCTATCAAAGAAAACGTGTCAAGTAAGAGTTCACCCCTTCTTTACACAATTCAGCATCCCTCCTGCAAGGATTATCTCTCTCTGTCTTTCTGTCAGGCCGTGTTCTGCCTTATAGGTTTTTCCTGTCTTAATATCCATAAAAACAACCCCGGAAGTTTCTCTCACATCTTTTGCCAGGCTGGGAAATTCCAGTTCAGCACCCTGAGCAATCAAATCATACACATCTGTCGGAATTGTTAAAGGAAGTATCCCGAAATTAATCAGGTTATCTTTATGAATGCGTGCAAAAGATTTTGCGAGCACAATCTTAATGCCGAGATACATCGGCGCAAGTGCTGCGTGTTCCCGGCTTGAACCCTGTCCGTAGTTAATGCCGCCAAGGACTATCCCTCCTCCTGAGGCCTTTGCTCTCGACGGGAATGTGGCATCCACTTTTGAAAAAACGAACTCTGATATCGCAGGTATATTGGACCTCAAAGGCAGAATCTTTGCGCCTGCAGGCATGATATCATCAGTGGTTATATTATCGCCTACCTTTAAAATTACTTTTGCTCTTAATATTTCCTCCAGCGTTCCCCGGACCGGCAGAGGTTTGATGTTGGGGCCTCTTTGAACAACCACCTTATCAGGCTCATCTGACGGAGGGATAATCATTGAGTCATCAACAATGAATTTTTCAGGCAACTGGACACTGGCCTCCAAACCTTTGAGCCAGCCTTTCGGATCTGTTATTTTCCCCGTAATCGCAGAAACCGCTGCTGTCAACGGACTGCACAGATAAACCTGATCATTGGTCGTACCGCTTCTGCCGGGAAAATTCCTGTTAAAGGTCCTGAGTGATACAGTGCCTGTTGCCGGAGCCTGACCCATTCCAATACAGGGACCACAGGCGCACTCAAGCACCCTCGCTCCCGCAGAAACAATATTTGACAAGGCGCCGTTTTCTGTAATCATCTGAAGCGCCTGCCGGGATCCCGGACTTATCGCAAGACTTACGTCAGGATGCACCTTGTGATTTTTCAGAATCTGTGCTGCAAGCACAAGGTCTGCATAAGAAGAATTAACACAGCTTCCGATGCATACCTGTCTCACCGGCGTCCCTTCCATTTCTCTCACCTGTTTTACACTATCGGGACTTGAAGGCAGCGCAATCAGCGGCTCAAGTTTATCAAGTTCAATGACTACTTCTTCATCATATTCTGAATCAGCATCGGATTTGAGTTCTATCCAGTCTGCCTCTCGCTTTTGTGCTTTCAGAAAAGCCCTTGTTTGTTCATCCGAAGGGAATATTGAAGACGTCGCCCCAAGCTCCGCCCCCATGTTCGTAATCGTCGCCCTCTCAGTCACCGTGAGATTATTTATACCGTCCCCGCCATATTCCATAATTTTTCCAACGCCGCCCTTTACGGTTAATCTCCTGAGGACTTCAAGAATTATATCCTTTGCGGTAACGCCAGCCTTTAATTCCCCAGTAAGTTTTATATGCACTACCTTAGGCATCACCAGCCAGAAAGGCTCGCCTGCCATCGCCAGCGCAACGTTCAAGCCTCCCGCTCCAATAGCCAGTATTCCGACAGCGCCTGCATTCGGCGTATGACTGTCAGAGCCAAGCAGGGTCTGGCCCGGTTTTGCAAATCTCTCGAGGTGTACCTGATGACAGATGCCGTTGCCGGGTTTTGAAAAGTAGAGGCCATATTTTGCAGCTATGGTCTGAAGAAACCTGTGGTCGTCAGCATTTTCAAATCCTGTTTGCAGTGTGTTATGGTCTACATAGCTTACTGAAAGCTTTGTCTTAACCTTTGATATCCCCATCGCTTCAAACTCAAGATACGCCATAGTACCTGTTGCGTCCTGCGTTAAGGTCTGGTCTATGGAAACAGCTACCTCCTCACCAGGCTTCATATTCCCTGACACGAGATGTGATGATATTAATTTCTGCGCAACGTTCATTGAACCTCCATTTTATCTATCAGGCCCTTTGCCTTCTGCATAATCTGCTTTTCGCTCTTGTAAGACAATGTATCAAGGGCCTCATCTATAGGAAACCATCTGGCTTCGTCAACTTCGTGGTCATGGTCCTCGGTGCTCCCTTTGAGATATTTCATAAGAAAAAAATGAACTGTTTTATGTATTTTCACCTTATCATCCTGAAGAGAATACCAGTAAGATATCTGGCCTATCCTGTCAATTATTTCCCCCGTCAGCCCTGTTTCCTCTCTGACCTCTCTCAGAGCTGCTGCCTGCGGGGTTTCGTTTCTGTTTATCAATCCCTTTGGAAGGCACCAGGATCTTCTGCCGATCATGGCTACAAGCACAACCTCAACTCCGTTATCTGGCTTGCGGAATATTACACCACCGGAAGAAATTTGTTCTCTTATTATTGGAGGCCTTGTCATTGCAGCATGCTCTTCTGTATCCAGGGGACCACAATCCTTATAATGTCATTGTAGAAAACAAAGGCAATCAAAAGCAGCAATAAAGCCATTCCCACTTTATTGGCGTTGACTACTATCTTCTCACTCAGGGGTTTTCCTCTCAATGCTTCTATCGCAAAAAACATCATATGCCCGCCGTCAAGGACAGGTATTGGCAGCAAATTAAGGATAGCCAGGTTGATGCTGATTATAGCGATGAAATTAAAATATGCAAAGGCCCCGACCGAAGCGGCCTTGGCCGCGGCATCTACTATCAATATCGGGCCTCCGACCTGTTTTGCTGACACCGAACCAGTCAACAACCTGATTACAACATCTATCGTGAGAACGCTCCATTCATAAACAGCATCCAGCGCCTTGAAAGGCGCGCTGAATATACTGGCGCTCTGTATTATCTCTGCATCCATTTTCTTTGAAATGCCTATTCTCCCAACGACTATCTCTTTGCCGCTCTCATCCTGCGCTTTTACCGGCTCCGGGACGATCTGTACATGAATGAAGTCCGCACCCCTCTTGATTTTCAATGTCAGTTCCTTATCCGGATTTTTTGAAAAAATCTCTGCCATCTCATTCCAGTCCATCACAGATTTTCCGTCAATCTCAGTAATAACATCGTCTTTTTTCAGTCCGGCCCTCATTGCTGGGGAATCGTCCATCACTGTTTCCAATGTAGTTGTCATACTGTCCAGCTTTGGGATTGCAACAGGCAGTTTAATACTCAGGAAGGCCAGAAAAATAACATATGCCAGTACAAGGTTAAAGACAGGCCCTGCAATAACTATAGCAGCCCTTTTCCACACAGGCTGGAAATTAAAGGCCCTGGGTTTATCCTCCTCGGGCATCTCTTCGCCAGGTTCTTCACCAAGCGGTTTCACATAACCGCCAAGAGGAATCGCTGAGATCAGATACTCAGTCTCACCTATTTTCCTGCCTGCTATCTTTGGGCCAAAACCGAGAGAAAATTTCAGCACCTTAACGCCAACAAGCTTTGCAACAATAAAATGCCCCAGCTCATGAAAGAAAATCAGCAATCCAAAAAAAACAATGGCCCAGAATATTGACATAATTTAAATTTCCTTTTTAGAATTTTTACTGTTTATTATCTCCTCAGCCCTGGCTTGGGCCCAGTTTGATGCGTTGAGCACCGTATTTATATTATCAGTTTTCAGGACCTTGTGCTGCGCCATTGTTTCTGAGACAACACGCGCTATCTCTGTAAAGGATATTCTTCTGTTAAGAAAGGCCTCCACAGCAACTTCATTTGCAGCATTCAATACACAGGGCATGGTTCCACCGGCCCTTATTGCTTCATACGTCAGGGAAAGCGATGGATATTTCTTCAGGTCCGGCTCTTCAAACGTGAGCTCCCTGATTTCTGCAAGATTAAGCACAGGCAGAATCCCTGCGAATCTCTCGGGATAGGAAAGCGCATAACTTATAGGCCCCTTCATGTCCGGCACTGACATTTGAGCTATGATACTGCCGTCAACAAATTCGACCATAGAGTGCACTATGCTTTGAGGATGAATAACCACCTCAACCTTTTCCGGGGGCAAATGAAAAAGCCAGCAGGCCTCAATCACTTCAAGCCCTTTATTCATCAGCGTGGCTGAGTCAATGGTTATTTTCCGGCCCATGTCCCAGTTGGGATGCCTCAAAGCCTCTTCCGGCGTCACTGCATCAAGCTCCGAGATTTTCTTTCTGAGAAAAGAGCCGCCTGAGGCTGTCAATATAATTTTCCGGATCTCCTGCATATCCCTGCCATGTAAACATTGAAATACTGCACTGTGTTCGCTGTCCACCGGTATTATACGGACCCCATTTTCAGAGGCCTCAGATATAACGATACTGCCAGCCATCACAAGCGCCTCTTTCGTTGCCAGGGCCAGGTCCTTTCCAGCCTTGACAGCTTCATATGTCGGAATCAGCCCGGCAGACCCTACGATAGCAGATACAACCATATCTGCCTTTTCCATAGTAGCCACGCTTACAAGCCCCTGCTCTCCCGAAAGTATCTCTACCGGAAGATTCATTTTTCTGAGGGCTGCGGCAGCAGGCTCATCAAACACTGCAACAACCTCCGGCCTTAGTGTTTGTATCTGAGACTGAAGCAGATTAATATTGTTTTTTGCAGCAAGTCCTACAACTTTAAATTTGTCAGGATGGTTATTTACTACTTCAATGGTGTTTTTGCCAATAGACCCTGTAGAACCTAAGATAGAAATTTTTTTCAAATTCAGAAATACCTCACAATTAAATAAAGTACCGGGCCTGCAACCAGGAAACCGTCAATCTTGTCAAGTATCCCGCCGTGGCCGGGGATAATATTACTTGAGTCCTTGACGCCGGCATCCCTCTTGAACATGGATTCAATCAGATCCCCTGTCAACGTTGCTATGCCTATGATTATGCCAATTGCTATTGCGCCTGCAGTTGAAAGATAAGAGGCATGAAAAACCGACTTCACGATTACTGCGCCAAGGGCTCCTCCAAAGAGGCTTCCAACGGCCCCTTCAACTGTTTTATTGGGGCTGACAGCAGGATATAATTTATGGCATCCCAGATAGGTCCCGATGTAATAAGCCATGCTGTCTGCAAGCCATACTGATATGTAAAGAAGGAATATGTTTTCCAGACCATGGTCCCCGGTCCTCAGCAGCCACTGAAAGCTTAAAAAAAACGATATATATAAAAAACCCAAACCCGCAGGGCCCGTATCCGTCATGCATTTAAAGGGTGTCGGTATAAGCAGCAGCCTCAACAGCAGTAAAAGAAACAGGCTGATAAAAAAGCCTTCCATAAAAAAAGCAGGATGATAACAGACAACATAAGAGAGAAAAATTCCAATCAGTATAGCCGGGATGTAAAGTCTTACCGGCACCTTATACATGGCATAAAATTCCCACATTGCAAGCACGGCAAAGCTGATGAGAAGTATCAGGAAAAACGGCTCTGGCGGGAGATAATAAATGTAAGCAAAAAAGACCGGCAATATCAAAGCGCCTACAACATGCCGTTTTATCAGTGAACTGCTCTTTCCCTCTTTCTGCATTGTCAAAAACTTCCTGTCCTTAATTATTCACTACGCATTGATCATTATTCATTTACTACCCTGTCTTCCCGGGCAGCGCACCAAAGCGCCGCTCCCTCCTCTGATACTCGTTGAGCGCCGATATAAATTCCTCCCTGCCAAAATCAGGCCAGAGGGTCTCAGTAAAATAGAATTCAGAATATGCCGCCTGCCAGAGAAGAAAATTGCTGAGCCTCATCTCACCGCTGGTGCGTATTATCAAATCGGGGTCAGGTATTCCGGCTGTATAAAGATAAGACCCGAAAAGCTCTTCGTCAACATCTTCAGCCCTTACGCCGTTCTTTATTATTTTTTTCACAGCATTCATTATCTCGGTCCGGCCGCCGTAACTCAGCGCACTTGAAAGCACAAGCCCGGTATTGTTCCTAGTCAGCGCTTCAAAATCCCTTAATAGTTTCTGAATATTATCCGGCAGCTTCTCAATATTGCCGATAGCCCTGAATACAATGTTCATCTTATGCAGCCGGTTCATTTCGCTTCTTAAATATTTATCCAGAAGACGCATAAGGGCCTTTACCTCATTAGCAGGCCGGCCCCAGTTTTCCATAGAAAAGGTATAAAAGGTAACTGCCTCCAGGCCAATTTCAACAGCAGTGTCTACTATTTCATTTACTCTCTTGACACCATTTCTGTGCCCCTCTATACGTGGAAGCCCCTTGAGTTTGGCCCAGCGGCCGTTACCGTCCATGATTAATGCTGCGTGCCTGATCTTCATACAGATTATTTTTCTCCCAGATTGTAATAATAAAGCATGCTGCCCCTTGATAATTCTCCATCTGCGGCATTTTTGATAAGTGACATCAAACTGCCTTTTGAGATAAGAAATAGTTTATTGCCTTCCATCCAGTAATCGGATATGTCAGCCGGAATCTCAGACAGAATCAACTTCTCGTCCATCACAACGCCATCCCACCATAGAGAATAAACCTCTGCGCCTTTGGCTCCAAATCCCGGAACCTGTGACAGCATGGGTATTCTTTTTACTACAATAATTTCTTCTCCACGGCCTGTTTTTACCGGGATAAGCCGGCCCCTTATATACCATTTTGTAACGGGATTGACTGCCGAGTAAGTCTCCTTTTCAAATGAGAGCCTGAACTTTCCATATGTATTACTGCTTTTCCAGACTGCGTGCCCCTGGCTGTCATAGACTATTAAATACCCGCTGTCATCAAACGTCGCAACCTGCCTCATTCCACTGTTCTGCCAGTCAATGAAAGTAAAACCGTATATGTTTACATCAGGCGGGAGGACCAGTTGCTTTCCGGGCTGATACCCTCCATCCTTCCATTCTCCTTCATAAACAGGTCCGGCGAATATCCGTTCCGAATCAAATTTCTGCATAAGCAGTGTCTTTCCGCTGACCCTGAAAAAATATGGGATGTTATCATTTATTTTTTTGTATCCGCCTTCAGGGTCATATTCTATGATGAATGATCTTATTGCAACATCAGCAGCTTTCATCCGGACCATTTTGCCTTCATCAGTCTTCATACTGCCGTCACCTGTCATGGATGTTACAAATATCTCGGCTCTTCCATTATTGTTTATATCCAGCACATCCAGAGATAGATGTTTTTCATGGGAACTCCCCTTTATAGACCATGTTTCCTGCAGCTCTCCCTTGAAATTATAGATGCTTATATCATTGCCATCACTTACTACAAGTTCTGCAAGACCCTTACCGTCAACATCCCCGGTTGCAAACAACTGACCCTCTGCAAGACGGTAACTCCCCCAGGGTTCTTTATCAGCTAGGGAAGCAGAGAGCATCTCCTCTTCCGGCGATAACATCTTTATGGCATCACCGCTTACCGCCTCTTCAGTTTCATAAAGCAATTTTGCATCTTCAGCCCAGTACAGCTTAATGTTCAAGGCCCTTTTTTCATCTCTAACAGGCGTCGAAAATAAAAGGACCACCTCTGCATTGATATCCCTGGCAAGCTGTGACAGGGCCTCCGGTTTATATATCGGCGTATATGATTCGAGAGTCTCAAACCGTTCTGAGGACTTCAAGGAAGTATAAAAAGCCTCTGATAACGCCCAGTCAGATTTCTGCTCCTGAAAAAATGCAAGTTTGATCTTTGATGTATTAATTCTTGCAATATCTCCGGCTTTCACTTCACCATTGATTACTACACAAAGGTGCAGGCCGTCGGGCCCTTTTAGCTCTTCAACCTCAATCCTTCCGATAAACGTCTCTGAACTTCCCAGAAGTTCCTTCGTGACGGGATGATAGAACGGCTTGCCTTTTCTGTACACAGAGAGGCGCAGCCCCTTTTTTATAATGGCTTTGTTTTCAAATTTGACAGACACAAGTCCGGCAGTAACATCTGTCACTGTTCCATTTATCGGAGTAAAAAGAGATACGAGTGAATCCCGGGTCCGTATAACCGGCTGGTCTGCCTCAGCGCTTTGGGAAGCATCTCCACCAGCCCCTGCAGCAAATAACAAGTAAATTATAAATATTGACAGGCAAAACTTTTTCATATTATTAAAGGATGGTTATCAGGGCAAAGAAAGCGGCATCTTGCCGAATAAGTATTTAAAGTCCTCGTCCTCGAATTTCAGACCGCCACCTATATATATGCCCCTTCTGCCAGAATTTAAAAGATTATCAATACCACTGCTTACAAAAAGATACTTGAACACTTTGTAATCAACCCCGATTTTTGCATGTGATTTACGGGCCTCTGCTTCTTTGGCGCTAAAATCCCATATGTCTAATCTTACCCGGCCTTTGTCATCATTGAAGAAATAATCTGCTCCTACTCCAAAGGTGTTTTCCAGCAACCCTATCCTGAGCGCATAGTCGTCAAACCGTTTTGCAAACTGCGCTGAAAATTCCATCCTGCTTTTCACTTCTTCCTCGGAGGTCTCAATACCATTTATAATTTTATCCGTGCTTTCAACTGTGCCCTTGGGGTCTGTAACAACTCCCAGTATGTAGTATTTATCCTTTCGGGGCTGCAAGGTAAGATCAAAATAACCTTTCCATTCAGCTTCACCGGTATTATATTCAGTATGAAAATCCATAAAGGTCCTCAGCCCCCCAACAACATCAAGTGATTTCCCTGCCTGTTCAGAGATTTTGTTCAGTGAATTATAAAATTTGTCTTCTTTCACAAGCTTGCCGAGGGTGCCTTCACCACTCTCAATCTTCTGGGCAATGTTGCTCGCTGATTTCGAGACCGCCCTTATATTTTCCATGCTCTCCCTAAATGTATGCCTGTTCTCCCCTATTACTTCTTTTAAATCGCTCGCCAACCGGCTCAAATCCTCAATCAGCTTCGGCCCTTTATCCCCTAAGGTTTTTGCCGCAGTGCTCATGTTGTCCACAAAACCAGGACCCTTGTCCGCAAGCGCCTCTGTAAATTTTTCAAGCTGCGCTATTACATTATGTATAGGCACCTTATTGTCCCCTGAAATTTCCTTGATATCCTGAGTAATGGTCCTGAGGTTATGAATTGATTCTGAAAACGCCTTTTTCTCTTCTTCCCCAAAAACATCTTTAAGATTGCCTGCCAGCTCACTTACATAAGTTGCTGCAGATGTAAGCTCATTTGCAAGCGCATCAATATCAGCCGCATGGATGACATTCGTTATGGAATCTCCTGATTTAAGAAGCGGTTCATCAGGGGTGCCCGCTGAAATGGCCAGATAACGGTCCCCAAGAAGTCCGGACATCTTCAGGGATACCTTTGCATTCCTGTATATCTTAATGTCAGGAGACATCAGTAGCGTAAGTTTTGCCTTGCCTTCAATCAGTTTTATTTTCTCTACTATCCCCGCATCAACCCCTGCAATTTTAACCCTGGACCTCTCATCCATACCGCTTATATCATCAAACTCTGCATAAAGCCTGTAACCTTTCTCCCACATGAAAGACAATCTCCCGACCTTGAAAGTCATATATGAGAGTAAAATAATTACTATGATTGCAAAGATGCCGACTTTCAGTTCTGTTGATATGTTCTTCATCTTTCCACCCCTTCCAAAACTATAGGGCCCTCTGCACTGCCCTCAATAAATTGCTTCACAACAGGATCTGATGTGTTTTTAATCTCATCAGGGGTTCCCTTTGTAATAATTACACCATTATAAAGCATAGCAATGGTATCTGCAATTTTATATGCGCTCTTCATGTCATGCGTAATCGCGACAGATGTAACTTTTAATTCCTCTTTCATTTTTATAATAAGATCATTGATGGCATCAGCCATTATGGGGTCCAATCCTGTAGTGGGTTCGTCATAAAGGAGAATTTCGGGCTTCATTGCAATGGCCCTGGCAAGGCCTACCCGCTTTCTCATGCCCCCGGAAAGTTCAGATGGCATCACGTCCTCAACGTTGACAAGCCCGACCATTTTAAGTTTCTGGATTGCTATTTCTCTTATTTCCGAATCGGGCAGATGGGTATGCCTTTTCAGGCCGAAGCCTACATTCTCCCATACTCGCATGGAATCAAACAGTGCAGCCGACTGAAACAGCATGCCGAATTTCTTTCTGATTTCATGTAAGCCATCCTCATCAAGCTGAGACAGGTCGGTTGAATCAACCATAACAGTTCCCATATCAGGTTTCAAAAGACCGATGATATGCTTGAGCAGCACACTCTTGCCAGAGCCGCTGCCGCCTATTACAACAACGCTTTCTCCCTTTTCGACTTTCAGGTTAACGCCATACAGGACGTTCTTGCCTTCAAAGGATTTATGAATATTAACAAGTTCTATCATTTAAAAAGCCATGCGGAAAGGAAATAATCCGATATCAATATGGTCATGGATGATAAAACTACAGCGCCGGTTGTTGCATGTCCGACACCTTCGGCTCCGCCCTTTGTATAAAAACCTTTATAACAACTGATAAGGGAAAACGCCGCGCCAAAAAAACACGCCTTGATAAGACCATTGTATATGTCCTCTGTTTCAAGATAGTCCCAGGTAGTCCGGAGATACGATTTTGAACTTACGCCAAGAAGTATTACAGTTACAAAGTAGCCGCCTATGATACCAACAATATCCGTCACCACAGTAAGGGCCGGAAGCATTATAGTCCCTGACAAAAACCTCGGCACTACCAGGTATTTCACGGGGTTTGTGGCAAGAGTTTCCAAAGCGTCAATTTGCTCGGTAACCCTCATGGTTCCCAGCTCGGCTGCTATAGCAGCGCCGGCTCGTCCAGTGACAATGAGTGCAGTAAGCACCGGGCCCAGTTCCCGGGTCATTGAAAGCGCAACAACAGAACCTACAAGCCCTTCAGCCCCAAACCGCTTAAAACCGGTATAGCTCTGGAGGGCTAAAACCATGCCGGTAAATATGGCTGTAATCAGAACCACTGGCAGTGACTTAACACCTAGCTCAAGCATCTGCCTGAATATATTCCGTATCTCAAACGGCGGCCTGAAGATCCATTTCAGTACTGAAGCAAGAAGAAGCATTAATCTTCCAAGCCCTTCAATGGGTACTTCTATAACCGCACCGATATATTCAATAAGTTTTACAAACATTACAAATTATACGATATTTTAGAAGTTCTTGAAAGAATATTTTTGTTACGAAATCCCCCTTCATCCCCCTTTTTTAAAGGGGGTCTACTAATTCCCCTCTTTGGCAAAGAGGGGTTAGGGGAGATTTTTAAAACTGTAACAATATCTTTTACGTTTTCATCAATAATACGAGGCATACCGCCGTATTCTCACATTCTCTATAATACTGAGCGCCAGGAAATTGGAAAGTAAAGCCGTTCCGCCATAGCTCATAAGAGGAAGCGGAATACCCACAACAGGCACCAGGCCCAGCGTCATGCCCACATTGATAAGGAAATAAAACGAGAACATATAAGTTACGCCAAGCGCGAGAAAACTACCCTCCTTATCCCGGGACTTTCTTGCAGTGTCAAACCCCCTCCATATGAGAAATAAATAAAATGTAAACAGGCCTACACTGCCCATAAAACCCCATTCTTCGGCAAATATTGAAAAGATAAAGTCTGTATGGTTCTCCGGCAGAAATCTGTAGGGGCCCTGTGTTCCCCTCATATATCCCTTGCCAAGGAAGCCGCCGGACCCTATTGAGACCTTTGACTGTTTAATATGATAACCAATCCCCTGCGGATCTGCCTGCGGATCTATAAATGCTATGATCCTGTTCTTCTGATAATCTTTCAGGCCTGCCCAGAAAAATTTACCTGCAAACGGCGCAGCTATCAGCCCGATAATAATTGTGGCTATGAGAATTTTTCTCTCTATTCCAACGGTTAATACCATTGCAGCCAGGATAAATAACAACACCAGCATGGTCCCAAGGTCCGGCTGTTTAAGGATAAGAATTGCAGGAAGAACAAAAAAGCCGGCAACCATTCTTGCTAATTGATGCAATCTAAGTTTTGCTCCGGGTTCCAATCCTGAAAGGTAACGTGCAAGGGCTGCTACAAAACAAATCTTGAAAAACTCTGATGGCTGAAACGATAAGACCCCAAGATCGAGCCATCTCTGTGCCCCCATTCCCCTTTTTCCTATAATAAGTACCAGGATAAGAAGTATAATGCCGAAGATATAAAATATATGAGCAAATCTGACAAACCACCTGTAGTCAAAAAGCAGCATAAGGGTAAAACAAACGAGGCTAAGCATTATCCAGTTAAACTGCCTCAGGTAGAAAGGGGGCTGCTCGGCATCGGGCAGCGGTCTGGTGGCGCTGTAAATAGTCATTAATCCTATCAGAGACAGGATAAGGACTACAATTAAAAAGGCCCAGTCAAAATCTTTTATTACTCTTCTGTCTATCATAAGTCAGTGATTAGTGAATTAGTTGTTAGGGATTAGTCTAACAGGCTGCTGAAAAAGTCTGTTAATACTTTTTTAATCGCCTGTAATGTCATTATGCTCCTGAATCATGTTCTCTCCCTGCTGCTGTCCAGCCTCCTGATCTCCTGTCTCCTTTGTTTCTCCTTCAACTTCCGGCTTGGGAGGATTGAAATATGTTTCAATAACCCTCTTTGCTATTGGTGCAGCAGCGCTGCCTCCATGCCCGCCGTGTTCAACAAAGACTGCTACAGCTATCTGCGGGTTGTTTTGAGGGGCAAAGGCTATAAACCAGGCATGATCCTGATGTTCTTCGGGAAGGTACTTCCCTTTCACAGCTCCACCGATAACCTGTGCTGTGCCGGTTTTCCCGCCAATGCTGATAATATTTGAACGGGCCCTGCCGCCGGTCCCTCCGCCTTCATAAACCACACCCACAAGAGCCTTTTTGACAAATTCATAATTCTCATGAGCAATCTCTATCACATTCTCAGGCTGTGATTCCTTGTCAGCATCCTTTATAAGGTGTGGTTTGAAAAGCTTGCCACCGTTAACTACTGCAGCAGTAAGTCTTGCCATCTGTACAGGAGTCACTGTCAAATAGCCCTGACCTATCACGGTATTAAGTGTTTCGCCCTGATACCATTTTTCCTTTTTCACTTTGAGCTTCCATTTTGTTGAGGGAACTACTCCCGAGGCCTCGCCTTCAAGTTCGATTCCTGTCGGCCTGCCCAGTCCAAAAGCTGATGCATATTGTGCAACAGTATCTATATTGATTCTTTTGCCGACTTCATAAAAGTAAACATCGCATGATTCAACAAGCGCCCGGTACAGGCTCACACCGCCGTGTCCTCCATCTTTCCAGCATCTGAACACCCTTCCCAGATTAATAGAGCCATAACAGGAAAAAGGCGTGTCTTCCGAGACAACTCCCTTTTCAAGTGCAGCAAGCGCAGTAATTATCTTAAAAGTAGAGCCGGGCGGATACTGGTTCTGAATGGCCCTGTTCATTAAAGGCTTTTTGGGGTGCTGAACCAGTTCTTTCCAGTCCCTGATATTTATACCTCCAACAAATAGATTGGGGTTGAAGGAAGGCGCGCTGGCCAATGCCAGTATCTCTCCGGTGTCGGGTTTGATAGCTACCACAGCACCAGTTTTCCCTTCAAGGCTTTTCTCTGCTTCCATCTGGGCATTAACGTCAAGAGTAAGCCTTAAATCATGGCCCCTCGCGGGCTTTTGAATCCTTACAAATTTAATTACGTTGCCCAAGGCATCAACCTCTACAATCTTCTTGCCTGCAACACCCCTCAACAGGCTGTCATAGCTTTTTTCAACTCCAAATTGGCCTATAAAAGATTGTGGAGAGATATTATTATATTCTGAGGAACTCAACTGTCTGGGTGTAGGATTGCCAAGATAACCTAAAACATGGCTTGCCGTCTGTCCATAAAGATATTCCCTGGCGCTTGTCACTTCAACCTGCAGGCCCGGAAAATCAATTCTTCGAGCCTCAATCTTTGCCACTTCTTCAAATGAGATATTCTGTTTCAGTTTAATGGCTTCAAAAGGATTATTCATAACCCTGGAGCGTTTTTTTATATCTTCCGGCATAAGGCCCACAAGTCTGCCTAATGCCGATAGCGCTTCATAATCCCTGGGTATATCTTCCTTGACAACCGATACGTCAAAGGAAAGGACATTTCTCACAAGGGGATTATCATTTCTGTCATAAATCACTCCCCTTGGCGCAGGGATATCCATAACTCTCAACCTGTTTCGCTCATCGAGTTTTCTATATTCGCCGCCTTTGATTACCTGAAGGTACCAGAGCCTCAGGGTAAAGATGCCGAATATTACCAGTACAATATAAAAGGCAGAGGCTATTCGTTTATCCATGGTGAACTCTGTTCCAATGGTTGCAGAAATGGAAGGCTGTGGAAGAATTTTTATACGACACCTTTAAAAAGGGAGTAGGGGATAGGGAGTAGGGGGTAGAAGAAAAGAAATAAAAAAAACAGCTTGAAGCAAAAATGTAATATGTCGTTTGTCGTTTATAGAAATTCTGAAACAGACTTTCATTTCTGCTAAAAGATCTTAAATAAATTTTAAGATGTTTGACGATTGATAACATAGTAGTAAATTCTTAACTGTCAGTTCTCAGCAGGTCCCACCAATCTTCCTTTTTATTAAATACGGGATACAGGGCCATAGCAGCCATAATTGTATAAAAAACCTCTCTGAACGATATTCCCCAGGGCCTGTTAACAAAAGACATTTTCAGAAAGGTCTCAAAGCATACATAGACAATAACTATATCCATTATAAGGAAAACTGTTACCACGATAGTACTGACGATAATATTCCATTGAAACAAGTTTTCCCTGACGGCCCTGGCAAGAAAAGCCGCAAGGGCTTTGCTCAAAATATTAGGGCCGATGATAAACCCGCTCGCAACATCTATCAGCAGACCTGTCAGCGCCCCGAAAGCCATACCTTTTAGCTGTCCATGTTTTACAGCGTAATAGATTACCAGTATCAGCACAAGATCAGGTTTTATTCCATAAAAAAAGATGGATTGCACGGCCATAGCCAGATAGGCCAGGATCAGATAAATTATAACGGCCTTCATCTTTTCAGTATTGCAACCTCTTCAACTGTATTAAGTCTCTGCACCGGCGTTACCTCAATCTGTTGAAATACATCCCCGCCATCCCGGTCAACAGAGCTGACATAACCTATCAGGAGACCTTCAGGATAAATGCCGTCAAGTCCGGAGGTAATAACGATTTCACCTGCTGCAACATCAAAGTCTTTTGATATATATTTCAAATAACATTTATTATCGCCGCTTCCTTCAATGATACCTTCAGTTCTTGACTCACCAAGTCTGACAGCAACAGAAGAGTTTATATCTGTTATAAGAATAATATTGGCCTTTTCATTAAAAATCCTGTTGATCCGTCCTACAAGTCCAAGAGGCGTAACAGCGACCATGTCCTTTGCTATCCCGCTGCTGATACCTTTGTTTATCCACAAAATCTGAAACCAGTTGGTAGGGTCCCGCGCAAAGACCTCAGCAGCAGCAATATAATCAACTCTCTCGGATTTTAATTGCAGAATACTGCGAAGCCTCTCATTCTCAAGGGCCGCCTCCTTGTATTTAATTCTCTCTTCCTCACATTTGCTCAGCCTGTCAGCAAGATGCCTTTCTTCATAACTTTTCCCAAGAAACGGAATTTGGTTAAGAATATTCAGCAATGCAGAGCCGCTTTGCTCAAGAATTTTCAACGGATAAAGCGTGAAATCAAGAATGCGCCTTTCTCCCTGAATACTCTGATACGTAAGCAATGCGAATATAGAAACAATAAAGAGGGCTAAGAGGATAATTTTTCTTTTGAACATTCCGAATATAAATAAAATTCTAAATTCGAAGCACGAAATACGAAACAAATTTCAATTTTCAATATACAAATTTCCAAAACTGTTTCAAATTTCGATATTCGGATTCCGGATTTGTTTTTAAATAGTTACTCTTTTAAGAATATCCAGATCATCAAGTACTTTTCCAACGCCTCTTGCTACGGCAGTAAGTGGGTCCTCGGCAACAATAACAGGCAGGCCTGTCTCATGTTTCAGGAGGGCATCAAGGCCCCTTAACAGAGCGCCTCCTCCAGCCAGGACAATTCCCCTGTCAACAATATCAGAAGCCAGTTCCGGAGGAGTATTTTCAAGGGCCACTTTAATTGCATTTATGATAACCGTTACATTTTCACTTAGGGCCCATCTGATCTCATCTTCATAGATCGTGACTGTCTTTGGAATGCCGGAAACAAGGTCTCTCCCCTTGACTTCCATGCTCCTGTTCTCCTTATCAACCTGAAAGGCTGAACCAATCTGTTTCTTTATTAGTTCTGCAGTCCTCTCGCCTATAAGAATCCTTCCCTTGTTTTTAATATGGCTTATTATGGACTCATCCATTTTGTCGCCGCCTACCCTGACGGCTTTACTATATACAACACCATGCAGCGATATAACCGCTACGTCCGTGGTCCCGCCGCCTATATCAACTATCATATTGCCGCAGGGTTCTCCAATGGGGAGGCCCACTCCTATAGCTGCGGCCATCGGTTCCTCTATCAGATATATCTCCCTGGCGCCTGAGGCCTGAGCCGCATCTTTTACAGCCCTCTGCTCCACCTGTGTTATACCTGAAGGAACTCCTATGGCGATTCTCGGGGATATAAAACTCTTTCTGTTATGAACCTTTCTGATAAAATATTTCAGCATCTCGCCTGTCTTGTCAAAATCCGCTATCACCCCGTCTTTAAGAGGTCTCATTGCAACAATATTTGCTGGCGTCTTTCCAAGCATCTTCTGAGCTTCCAGGCCAACCGCTATTACCCGGTCCTTCTGGATAGCTACTACAGAAGGCTCATCGCATACAATGCCTTTGCCTTTGACAAATACAAGCGTGTTAGCCGTACCAAGGTCTATCGCCAGGTCGCTTGAAAACCATCCAAGAATTTTATGAAACATCTAATCCTCCCAATTTTTCTTCTACAACATGTGTTTTTGCAAGTTCATCGCCAAGTCTCATGCCCTTTTCACTGCCTAAAAGAATCAGGCTCTCAAAAAGCACAACAACTGCTGCCACAACAGCAGAAAACAGCCATCCTATCAGAGGCATAATGTTTAAGAGTCCAAACAGGATAAAGCCAATGGCAAAAGGGAAATTTCTCAGGATGGATTCCTTGAAACTGCAGGCAGTAACTTTATCTGTATTGCTATAGATTATTACCCTGAGCCCGATGAGTTTCTTGCCGACACTTCTTCCCTCAAACAAGCCATCCGCTATCAGAAGATATGTCAGCCCGGCAAAAAAGCCAACCTTTGGAATCACTTCATACATGGCGGCAATAATAATAAAATCTATGGTCCTGGCAATTATCCTGTTTAAAAGCCCCGCTTTTCCCAATTCTTTCGGTGCGTTGAGAGGCTGATCAAAAAGAGATTCGGAGACATTCATTTTAAAATCCCATAGATACTAACAGATAGTCTGTTTTATTTCAAGAAACAGTATAATTTGAAAGGGGTAAAATTATCAATTAAGAAGTGCTTTAGTTACGGAAGATTAAACGGAAATCCCTTGCCTGTCTCAGATGCCTTTAGCAGTCTCTCTGCATATTTTCTTTCTACGCCGAATCTGTATTTTTTCGCAGAAGCCAGAGCCTTCGAGAATGCTTCCTGCGCCCTGCTTTTTTTGCCGTCCAGATAATCAATCTCTCCGATTCCCAGCATACAGTAGATTTTCCCTCTGGGATCCTCTGTCTGCGTAAATAAATGCGCAGACTCTCTGAAACTCTTTAGAGCTTTTTCTTTCTCACCAAGCATTTTATAGGTAGTTCCCACGCTCCAGAGAGTGTATGCATAGCTGACCCGGTCACCGATACGCTTGTACAATACTTCTGCTTTTTTAAAATACTGCAGGGCACTCTCATAATCTCTGTACATCCTGTAGACGTTTCCCAGTCCGCAGTATGAGTAGGCCAGCCCGAAACGGTCCTGCAACTTTTGAAACAGTTGATTAGCCAATATATAATATTCGCCAGAGGCATCGAATAATTCCGCAATCCTTGAGCTTCCCCCAAGCCCGCAGTATGTATAAGCAATGCCTGATGGATCTTTCAATGCCTTAAATTTTTTTAGTGCAGCATGAAAATCTATCAGCGCCATGTTGATATCCCCTTTGATCCTGTAGGTCCCTGCACGCGCCCATATAGAAAAGGTCTCGCCTTTTTTATCACGAAGAGTTTTGTACAGTCTGTGGGCCCTGCCTATCAGGTCCAGGGCGTCTTTCCAGTCGCCAAGGGCCCTCCAGCAAAGACCGAGTCCTGTCAGTGCATCAGCCACAGAAGCTTTGTCACCAAGAATGTCGGCAAGCTCAAGGCCTTCCTCGTAATATTCCTTTGCATTTATGAATTCGCCTTTGGCCCTGAACGTATCAGCAAGAGAAATAATGCAATCAAGCATTCCGGTACCATCCGATTTCTCTTTAAAATATGCAAGGGCCTTCTGATACAGGTTAATTGCCTTGCTGTATTCAGCAGATTTCCTGTAGCCTTCGGCCTTCTGAAAATATTTTGTACCCATGTCTCCGATTATAATTGATCTTTCCTGTAGCAAGCTACAGGGAATCTAATGTAAGGAATATATGTTATTAGATTCGCTCGCTTGATCCTGCAGCAAGCTGCAGGGAATACGCTCGCTGTCCATTTAAATCTCACCATAAGTGTGAATAAAACTACATGCAGCGCTCTCTGACAGCCATCACCGTCTCTGCATAATCCCTGGAATTGTAAAAGGCATTACCCATCACCACAATATCGGCCCCCGCAAGGTAGATTTCCTCCACGTTATCAACAGTCACTCCTCCATCCACTTCTATCAGAGCTTTCAGTTTCTTCTCGCTGATTATCATCCTGAGCTGTTTGATTTTCATAAGAACTTCAGGAATAAATTTCTGTCCGCCAAAACCCGGATTTACAGACATTAACAGCACCATATCCACGAATGGAAGTATAAACTCAATACTGCCAAGCGGTGTCGCCGGATTGATTGAAACAGCCGCTTTCGCCCCGCATTCTTTTATGTTCTGAATGCTTCTGTGCAGATGCACACAAACCTCAGAATGAACTGTAATGATATCTGCACCGCTCTCCGCAAAATCCTTTATATATCTGTCAGGGTCTTCAATCATAAGATGGACATCGAGCGGAATTGATGCCGTCTTCTTTACTGCTTTAACGACAAGCGGCCCGATTGTGATATTTGGAACAAAATGTCCATCCATTACATCAACATGAATCAAATCAGCCCCGGCCTCTTCCGCAGCTTTAATTTCCTCGCCAAGTCTTGAAAAATCTGCCGATAAAATAGACGGCGCTATCTTAATCATAATCCCTCCATGATATTAAATTAATCTAAAACCACATCCTGCTGCCTATAGTAACCTCTACCGTATCACCTTTTTTTATAATAGCCCCTGGTTCCGGTTTCTGAGATATTACCTTACTGCCCTCTCCTTGTTCAACAAGTTCAAGCCCGAGCTTCTCTGTCAACATCCGCGCCTCATCAGGCGTCATATTCACAAACGAGGGACACTTATAAAATACATCGTAGGCCCCAAAGCTTACAAGGAAATTTACTTCCCTGGCGCTTACTGAGCCAGGCACGGGCCGCTGTGTAATGATAACGCCTTTTTCTGCGGTATCAGAATGCACCCATGTAACCTTGCCGATCTTTATGCCGAAATTGGCTAAAGAAAGTTTTGCTTCATCAAGAAGCTGGCCCTCAAAAGAAGGAAGTAAAAATATTTCTCTCTCCCTTCCCTTGCTCACAATCACTCCGACCTTCGAATTCTTCCTGAGCTTTTCGCCGGGGGCTACAAGCTGTCTGATAATATTTCCTTCCGGGATATTTTCATCAAACTCCTGGGCCGTTATTGACAAAGACCAGTTGCCTTTATTCAAAAGGTCTGCTGCTTCCTGAATATTTTTCTCAGCAAGGGCCGGCACCTCATCCGCCTTGCCAACATCTTTCATTTTAAAAAACAGATAAGCGCCGCCTGCACCAATAGCGGCAAAGATAATGAAATAGACAAAATATTTTAAAAGATTTTTTATCATTTCACCCAAAAACTAATGACTCTCAAACCTCATTCCCTTCATTATATTCCTTCCCTGCAGAAAGGCCCTGATTGTCATAACCGGTTTTCCTGCCGGCTGGATATCAAGAACAGAAATGCTTCCCGCTCCGGCGCCCACAATCAGTTCGTTTTTTGAAACCATGTTTATAATGCCCGGGCTTCCGGTATTAGTACACGGAGAGGCCTTCAGAATCTTAATCCTTTCATCTTCGAGAAAAGTATAAGCACAGGGCCAGGGATTCAGGCCTCTGATAAAATTACACAGTTCCTCCGCTGATCCTGTCCAGTCAATTAACCCATCTGTTTTCTTTAGAATTGGTGCATATGTGGCTTCACCTGTCTGTGGAAGCGGCTGGATGGAACCGTCCTCAAGTCCATTCAGCGTCTGCATTAAAAGTCCGGAACCGGCTTCTGAAAGCCTCTGTGAAAGACTGCCTGCCGTGTCATCCTCTTTTATTTCCATCTCTTCCTGTAGCAGAATGGGCCCGGTATCCATGCCTTCATCCATCAGCATTGTAGTAATGCCTGTCTTCGTCTCTCCATCAAGTAACGCCTGGTTAATCGGCGCTGCGCCGCGGTATTTTGGCAGCAGCGATGAATGAATGTTTATGCACCCATACCTTGGCAAATGAATTATGGCGGGCGGTAATATCTGTCCGTATGCTGCAACGACAATCGCCTCAGGATTCAGGGTGATGAGCTGGTTGATAAAGTCCGGATCCTTCACTTTAAGCGGCTGCAATATCTTCAGTCCCGCCTCCTGAGCCACAACCTTAACAGGACAGGAAGTAATGTGTCTGCCCCGACCGCTCTGCCTGTCAGGCTGAGTCACAACAGCGAGGACCTTGTGTTTGGCTTCGAGTAATTTTTTCAGTGGCAAAACAGCAAACTCAGGAGTGCCGAAAAAGACGATGTTCAATCTATCCTCTTACTCTATTCTTTCATTCTTGCATAACGCTTCTTGAAGAATTCCTTTTTTATACGTCCCATCCTGTCAACAAACAATATGCCGTTTAGATGGTCTATCTCGTGCTGGAGCGCCCTTGCAAGAAGCCCTTCGGCCTCAAGTTCAACGGGTTTCCCATGTCTGTCAAATCCCTTCACACAGACTTTCAGGGCCCTCTTTAAAACCGTTGTATAATCCGGAATGCTGAGACAACCTTCTTCTGCTTCCATCTCGCCTTCAGAGTGAACAATTTCGGGATTTACCAGGACAATTAAGGAGCTTTTTTCATCTCTCGCACTTACATCTATTACAGTAACCTGTTTTGAGATCCCTATTTGATTCGCTGCAAGCCCTACGCCGGGCGCTGCATACATGGTCTCAATCATATCATCAATCAGTTTCTGGACTTCAGAGTCACAATCAGATACCTGCAACGTCTTTTCCCTGAGCACCTTCTCAGGATATTTTATAATCTTACGTACCGACATGATTTTAATTTAATCAAATTAACATGGAAATGACAAGGCAAAGACACGTTAAGAAGGGATTAACAGGCTGCTGAAAAAGTCTGCAATTGTCATTGCGAGGAGCGTATTTTGCGACGAAGCAATCTCAAACTTATTGATTTATAAAGAAGTGAGTTTGCGGAGTTTATCCCGAGCGGTAAAGAAAGATTGCTTCGCTTCGCTCGCAAAGACAGCTAAAATACTTTTTCAGCAACCTGTTAGGGGATAGGGAGTAGGGGGTAGAAAGAGTATCGGGATAAAAGAATTTCTCAAAAAATCCGATAAGAAAAAATATGGCTGCTGAAAATATTAATTTTAAATTGACCATGCCATCGTATGCATGGTATATTTTTTAAGTAATGAGAACGATTTTTACTTGCATACTTTCTCTGCTCATTATTACGGGAGCAGTCTCCTACGCAGACATATATAAATATACTGATGAAAACGGCGTTACTTACTACACCAACGTTTCTGAAGCCAAAAGTGACATTAAACCAGCCTCTGAGAAAAAAACCGTCAGAACTGCCAGCGCTGCAGACTACAATCATATAATACACAGCATGTCATCAAAGTATGACATAGAGCCTTCACTTATAAAAGCCATAATTACTGTGGAATCCAACTGGAATGACAATGCAGTTTCAAATAAAGGAGCCCTGGGGCTGATGCAGCTTATGCCCGCTACTGCCAGAGACATGGCAGTAGGAAATCCTATGAATCCTGAGGAAAATATTGAGGGCGGGACCAGATATCTGCGTCTTCTCCTTGATAAATTCAATGACCTCCCCATGGCCCTTGCAGCTTATAATGCAGGGCCTAAAACGGTGGAATATTATGGAGGCATCCCCTCCATAACCGAAACAAGACAATATGTGAAAAAGGTTCTATCAATTTATAAAGGAAAACCATATAATAGTAAGCCGACACGTATTTACAAGGTCACTTTAGATGATGGAACTATCCTTTTCACAAATACACCGTTTGCATATCAGAACTATAAAGTTTCTAACTTTTAATTTACTCCAAATTTTAACTCCCATTTCTCATGACTGAAAAAGATATCCTGCGTGAAAAAATACTGCATCTCAAGGAAAAGAGAAATGCTATTATCCTGGCACATAACTACCAGCGGGAAGAGGTGCAGGATATCGCAGATTATACAGGGGATTCCCTGGAGCTTTCCCGAACTGCAGCTTCAATAGAGTGCGACGTTATTGTATTCTGCGGTGTTAATTTCATGGCTGAAAGCGCATCTATTCTCTCCCCGGAGAAAACAGTCCTCCTGCCGGAAATTACTGCCTGCTGTCCGATGGCTGACATGATAACGGTCAGCTCTGCAAGGCATTTAAAGACGCAGTTTCCGGGATACCACTATACAGGAGGATACAAATACCCTGCAGATTTTACCCTGAAGGATATTAAAAATCTGCATCCCGGCGTCCCTGTAGTTACATACGTCAATACGACTGCAGATGTAAAAGCAGAAAGTGATATCTGCTGCACTTCTGCCAATGGAGTCAGGATTGTTGAATCCCTTGACAGCAACCGGGTAATTTGCGTACCTGACAGAAACCTTTCTGCCTGGATTGCAAAAAACACCAGTAAAGAGATAATTTCCTGGGACGGCTTCTGCCATGTGCATGACAGAGTAACGATAGATGACATAACTACTGCAAGAAATGAACATCCCGGGGCCCTGCTGCTCGCACATCCGGAATGCAGGATAGAAGTCTGCGAAAGGGCTGATCACGTAACAAGCACTTCCGGAATGCTCAGGTTCGCAAATTCCTCAGATATAAAAGAGTTCATAATAGGTACGGAAACAGGCCTTCTCTATAAACTCAGAAAAGACAACCCCGACAAGCTGTTTTATCCGTTAAGAAAAGACATGGTTTGCCCCAATATGAAAAAGACGACTCTCCACAGCGTGCTTCACGCTATGGAGACCATGACTTATAAAATAAAGGTTCTTGAAGAGACAAGACTCCCGGCAAAGAAATCTCTTGACAGAATGCTTGCAATAAAATAAGTAATGAGCAGTTAAAGATGCTTAAGCGCTTCATAAGCTTTATCACATTTATGGACCAGCCCATCAAAAAGAAATTCATACTTTTTTCTCTCGGTGTACTTTTCTGGTTCGTTGCCATGTTCGTTATCAGCGCGACAACATATATTGAAATCAACAATAAAATCAGTAAGGCTGGACTATCAAGCACAAATTTTAATGAAATCAGGAATGTCATAAAACATGCCTTCTATGTACTGACAGGCGTTCTTGTTATAGCAACATCACTGCTTATTGTATTTACCATCTCCCTGTCAAAAGCCATCGTGAAACCCATTAAAGCGATTACCAGGCAAATACGCTCCCTTAGGGAAGGTGAAATAGACCTGGCTCAGCGAATTGATATTAATTCAAAAGACGAGATGGGGATCCTTTCAGAGAATTTCAATATCCTTATGGAAGAAATCCACGATCTTTCAACGTTCAAGAAGATTATTGAAGAAGACGACAATCTTGAAGACGTTTACTTCAGGCTGGGCAAGGCCTTCAGTGAGAAAATAGGGCTTGGCGAGTTTACCATCTACGAGATTCCCAGCGGCCAGAGCAAAATGAAACCTGTTTATCCAATCATACTGAATGAGAAGGACATATTATGCAGTGAAGAACTCCTTCACAACTGCGACCTGTGCAAAGTCAAAAAAACAGGACACATAGTTTCGTCTGTCGAATATCCGGAAATCTGCAAACAGTTCAAACCGGGACTTGAAAAGATGCATGTTTGCATTCCCATGTTAATCGGCGGCAAAGCCGGAGGAGTTGTGCAGCTCCTTTTTGACAAGAAAAATTACAGCAGCGACAGAGAAGACAGAAAGATTTTTAAGGCGGAGCAGTATATCAAGGAATCACTTTCAGTAATAGAAGCCAAAAGGCTCATGAGCACCCTGCAGGAATCTGCCCTGAAGGATTCCCTGACCGGCCTTTATAACAGGCGTTTTCTGCAGGAATACACCGAGACCCTCGTCGCCGGCGTAATCAGAAGACAGAAAAATGTGGGTCTGATGATGTGCGACCTGGACTTTTTTAAACAGGTTAACGATCTCTACGGCCATAATATCGGAGATAATGTACTCAAGGAAACTTGTGAGATCATAAAAAAATGTGTCAGGTCCTCGGACCTGGTAATACGTTTTGGCGGTGAGGAATTTCTCGTCCTGATGCTCGACATCAACGGCGGCGAGACCCTGCAGGTAGCAGAAAAGATCCGGGAGACTATCGAAAACATGAAAATCAAAGTATCAGACGGGGTAATCAAAAAAACCATAAGCATAGGCCTCAGCGAATTCCCTGTAGATACTGAAAGCTTCTGGCAGGCCATTAAGTTTGCCGATGTAGCCCTTTACAAGGCCAAAGATACCGGCAGAAACAGGGTGGTAAGATTTGCTGTTGACATGTGGACTGAGAAAGAGTTTTAGCGTCTATCGTTCATGTGGTCAGTTTTCTATTTTGTATTCTTTAATCTTCGTCAGCAGTGTTTTATAACTGACTTTAAGAATTTCCGCAGCCCTGCTTTTATTGCCATGTGTATCTTCCAAAGCTTTCCTTATGCGCCGGGATTCTGCAATTCTTAAAGCCGCTCTTGCAACCTCATCAAGAGGACCGTCCAGGGGAATACCCTCAATAGTTTCTCCGGACCTTCCGGGTAATATGAAGTCTTTCTGCATTAAGGTATCTCCGTCACAAAGGATCAGGGCCCTTTCAATAACGTTTTCCATTTCCCTGACATTCCCTCTCCACATATAACTTCTCAGCATCTCAACTGCATCAGCGTTTACTTTTTTGTGCGGAATGTTCATCTCGATGGAGAACTTTGAAATGAAATGTTCAAGCAACAGTGGCACGTCCTCTTTTCGTTCCCTCAAAGGAGGAATCTTTATCGGAAAAACGTTCAATCTGTAATACAGGTCTTCCCTGAAAGCGCCCGCCTTAACCGCAGCCTCAAGGTCTTTGTTGCTTGCAGCAATAAAGCGGAGGTCCACCTTGACCTGACTAATCCCGCCGACTCTGTCTATCTCACCCTCCTGCAGCGCACGTAATACCTTGGTCTGCAAGGTCCTGTCCATTTCACCAATTTCGTCAAGAAATACTGTGCCTTTATTTGCAAGCTCAAATTTGCCAGGCTTTCTTTCTGCAGCTCCGGTGAACGCCCCTTTTTCATAGCCGAAAAGTTCCGATTCAAGAAGTTCTCCTGGAATCGCCGCACAATTTATCGGGACAAATGGATGCTCTTTTCTCGGGCTCAACTCATGAATCATCCGTGCAAAAAGTTCTTTCCCGGTGCCGGACTCACCGAGCAGTAAAACGGTCGTCTTTGTTGGCGATACCTTCTGTATATGCTCCGCCACTTTTATCATTGCAGGACTTTTGCCGACAATATGGGGCACGCCAACATGGCCTGACAAGGCATCTCTTAAAAGCAGATTTTCTGTAAAAAGCCGCCGGTTTTTCAGCGCCCGCTCTATAAGCAAAATCAGATAGTCGGTATCAAGCGGTTTTGTAATAAAATCATAGGCGCCTGACTTCATGGCACTGACAGCAGTCTCAACGGAGCCAAATGCAGTCATAATAATCACAGGGATCAGAGGGTTTTCTTCTTTCGATGCCTTAAGAATTTCAAGGCCGTCTTTCTTTGGCAGCTTCAGATCGGTAAGGATGAGGTCCGCCTTATTTTCCCTGATAATTTTAAGCCCTTCTGCTCCGTCACGGGCCACAATGACATCATACCCTTCAAGCTCAAGGGTTTCCCTGAGCATCTCTGCCATTGACTCTTTGTCTTCTACAACGAGGACGGTTTCCATATATAAAGTATTAATGCGTTCTCTATTAATTCTGCGAGCAACTATCTCCTTCAACCGATGAATTCTGCTTTTTATTAGTTTTTGTTGTTATAAAATCAACATGTTCACTAAGTTCAGGCGGCACCGGATTCCATAAAGGGTCAAGCCCTACCATCATGCCTTCCTGTCTTGCGAATTTAAGCGCAGGGACAATATCTGCATCTCCAGTTATAATAATCAGTGTATCAGCAAGTCTCTTTGTAGCTATCGACGCAATATCAAGACCCATCTTCATATCAACGGTCTTTTGTTCAATAAGCGGACGGACGTCCCGCTCAGTGAGATTATCAACAGAAATTTTTTTGGATATTAAAGCATCGAGTTTTTCAGAATTTAACACCCAGCTATTGTTTCTCCAGACAGTTTTACCAAGACGTAGTGCAAAATTCGGCGTCCTCTTTATGGATTCAAGCAACTTATACTGAGCTTCCGCTACCGGAGTTTTCTTAAAGTCAACAAGTTTTTTTGTTATCGGATTATGTCCCTTTTTATCAAGCGGTGCAGTATCATAGAAAAAAATCCTGTAAATTTGGTCTTCTCTCTTAAGATGGCTACAGCAGTATTTGCGAATGCTCGGCCCGTCATAATGAAAACTTCCTAACTTATAAACTCTCTTTCGCATAAACCAACCGTCAATCATAAATACAACCTTGCTCATATGTCCCCTCCTAAAACTGAAATGCCCTGTGGTCGATTCCGGATTCTTTTATTCAATTCCGGAATGTTGCACAGGGCGCTTTTTTCTAAGTGTCAGTTGTCATAAAAATTATCCTATGTTTCATAAACAAAAGTCAACAACTTTTATCATCTGTATAAAATACTACATCCCCCGCTACATTTATTTACTTATCCACAACTGCTCTTTTGTGAAATTGTCGTATTTTGATTTTGCCATTTTTATTTTATTACGGGTATGCTCGCATAACTTTCACACTATTCTTAATTCACTTTATGATTCTGAAGAAGTTGTATCTATAAAGATAACTTTTTTCTCAACAGCTCATTCACGATCTTCGGATTTGCCTGGCCCTTTGTTGCCTTCATAATCTGTCCGGCAAAAAACCCCAGAAGCTTCTCTTCTCCTGCCCTGAATCGCTCAACCTCTTTCGGATTTTTCTGAAGTATATCATCTACAACTTTTTTAATTTCAGACTCATCGCTTACCTGCAGCAAGCCTTTTTCTTTAACTATTAAATCAGCATCCTTGCCTGTTTTATACATATCTTCAAAAACAGTCTTTGCAATCTTTCCGCTGATCGTGCCGTTGTCAATCAGTTTCAGTAAACCGGCAAGCTGCTCCGGTTTTAATCCGCATTCATCAATCTGTCTGTTCTCTTCATTAAGGAGCCGCATCAATTCTCCCATCATCCAGTTGCTCACGGCTTTCGGTTCGCAGCCGGGCTTCACAGCCTGTTCAAACCATTCCGCTGTCGCCCTTTCGGATGTAAGCAAATCAGCATCATGTTCAGGAAGACTGTATTGACTGACAAATCTCTGTTTTCTTGAGTCAGGAAGCTCGACGAGTTGCGACCTGATTTGCTCAATCCATGCATTATCAGTCTCAACCGGTACAAGGTCGGGGTCCGGGAAATATCTGTAGTCATACGCCTCTTCTTTTGAGCGCATGGATTCGGTAACGCCCCTGTTGGAATCCCAAAGCCTGGTCTCCTGAATAATCCTGCCTCCTTCATTCAACACTTTTATCTGCCGCTTTATTTCATAATCAAGCGCCTTCTCGACAAACTTAAAAGAATTCATATTCTTGATTTCCGTCTTGGTCCCGAATTCTTTTTGTCCGACTGGCCTTACCGATACATTCGCATCACAGCGGAGAGAACCCTGTTCCATATTGCCATCGCAGACCTCAATGCAACGGACAATTGCGCGCAATTTCTTCATAAATTCTACAGCTTCCTGAGGAGTGCGGATATCTGGCTCTGTAACAATCTCCATCAAAGGGGTGCCAGCCCTGTTTAAATCAACAAGGCTGTAATTACTGGCGCCCTCGTGAATATTTTTACCCGCATCTTCTTCAAGGTGAATTCTCGTCAGGCCTATTGTTTTTACAGCACCGTTAACGCTTATCTCCACAAAACCGCATTCGCACAGAGGGAGTTCATACTGACTTATCTGATAACCCTTTGGAAGGTCAGGGTAGAAATAATTTTTTCTTGCAAATCTGCTGTACGGGGCGATCCTGCAATTTACGGCAAGCCCGGTCTTTATCACATACTCAAGGGCCTTCCTGTTCATCACCGGCAAAACCCCTGGCATTCCGATACACACCGGACACGTCTGCGAATTCGGCTCCGAGCCGAATTTCGTAGAACATCCGCAGAACATCTTCGACTCCGTCAGTAACTGCGCATGTATTTCAAGACCTATGACCGCTTCATATTGCATTGTTATACCTCTACAACTCCGGCTTCCGCATATGCCAATCAGTGGCCTGTTCATAGGCATATGCTGTTTTCAATATCGTTTCTTCGTCAAAGTGCTTCCCCATTATCTGCAAACCTACAGGCAGATTTTGTGAAGTAAAACCGCAGGGAATTGAGATTGCAGGCACACCTGCAAGATTGACTGAGATAGTAAAGATGTCTGCAAGGTACATCTGCAGCGGATCGTCTGTCTTTTCACCGGCTTTAAATGCAGCAGTTGGAGTTGTAGGGGTAACAATCATATCAACCTTTTCAAAAGCCTTCTCGAAGTCCTGTTTTACCAGGGTTCTCACCTGCTGGGCTTTCTTGTAATAAGCATCATAATACCCGGAAGACAGAGTATACGTCCCCAGGATTATCCTTCTCTTGACTTCTGCTCCAAATCCAGCCTCCCTCGTCTTCATATACATGTCAATAAGCTCGTCACTCTCGACTCTCAAGCCATATTTTACGCCGTCATAACGTGCAAGATTGGATGAAGCCTCCGAGGTGGCAAGTATATAGTATGCTGCAACTGCGTATTCAGTGTGCGGAAGGGATATTTCAACAGGAACAGCGCCGAGAGATTCGAGTTTTTCAATCGCATGTTTCACTGATTCCTCAACTTCTTTATCCATTCCTGCAATGAAGTATTCTTTCGGCACTCCAAACTTCATCCCCTTTATCTCCTGCCCCAAAACAGATGTAAAATCAGGCACAGCCAGATGTGCTGATGTTGAATCATGCGGATCAGGCCCGCTGATAACATTTAAGAGAATAGCTGAATCCTTCACACTCTTTGTAATCGGCCCTATCTGATCCAGTGATGAAGCAAAGGCCACAAGCCCGTAACGCGAAACCCTCCCGTATGTGGGTTTCAATCCAACGACCCCGCAAAATGCAGCAGGCTGGCGTATGGAGCCCCCTGTGTCAGAGCCGAGCGCTGCAATGCACAGGTCCGCAGCAACTGCCGCTGCTGAGCCGCCGCTGGATCCACCGGGCACTCTTGTGATATCCCAGGGGTTCTTTGTAGGGCCAAATGCGGAGTTTTCAGTTGATGAACCCATTGCAAATTCATCAAGATTGGTTTTTCCAAGCAATATGCAGCCCTGCTTCTTAAGTTTTTCTGTAACGGTACTGTCATAAGGCGGGATAAAATTCTCCAGTATTTTTGATGAACAGCTGGTCCTTATCCCTTCTGTGCAAATATTATCTTTTATGGCAAGCGGCACTCCTGCAAGGGGCTGGATAATTCTTCTCCTGATACTGTCTTCTGCATATCCTGCCTGAATCAGGGCTTTCTCTTTATCGAGAGTTATGAAGGACTGTATCCTGTTTTCGAGGGCCTCTATTCTATCAAACAACTTATTAGTCAGTTCAACAGGGGTAATCTCGCCGCGGTCCAGAGCGGCTCTTGCCTGTTCAATGGTAAAGTTAAAAGGATGCACTTTTCCTCCGTTTTGATAAATCTATTTGCTACACATTTTACACTTTTGCAGCTTCATCTAACAACCGGAACAGTATTGCGACATTTGAAATCTTTGCAGCTTGAGGATAATTTATATATAATTGTATCGTTATCGGATGTTAATCAGGATAAAACCATCTGGAAAGAAAGGAACCTTAGCATGAATAATATGACCGTACTGTCTGCAAACCGCCTTACGGACCATGATATATATCTTTTCAAAGAGGGAAATCATTTTAACCTCTATGACAAGCTTGGTTCACATGTAATGACAGTTGACGGGCAAAAAGGCACTTATTTTGCGGTCTGGGCCCCAAATGCAAAACAAGTTTCCGTTAAAGGCGACTTTAACGGTTGGAACAATGATTCCCACCAGCTCATGCCCCGGTGGGATGAATCAGGCATATGGGAAGGCTTTATTCCGGGGATTAAAAATGGGGACATTTATAAATACCACATTACATCAAATTACAACAGTTATACAGTTGATAAAGGCGACCCTTATGCACTTTACTGGGAGGTCCCGCCAAAAACAGCTTCTGTAATCTGGGAACTGGACTACACCTGGAATGATAATGAGTGGATGGCAAACAGGCATAAGCATAATGCATTAAACGCCCCTTTTGCCATATACGAAGTTCATCTCGGCTCCTGGAGGCGCGTCCCTGAGGAAGGCAACAGATTCCTGAATTACAGAGAGATAGCACATTACCTCGCAGCCTATGTAAAGGAAATGGGTTTTACGCATGTGGAGCTGCTGCCGATCATGGAACATCCCTTTTATGGGTCCTGGGGATATCAGACTGTAGGTTATTTTGCACCGACAAGCCGGTATGGAACTCCACAGGATTTCATGTACATGATGGACCATTTCCACCAAAACGGCATCGGCGTTATCATGGACTGGGTGCCTTCTCATTTTCCCTCTGACGAGCACGGGCTTTCATATTTTGACGGCACTAATCTCTACGAACATCAGGATCCCCAGAAAGGTTACCATCCTGAATGGAACAGTTACATTTATAATTACGGGAGAAACGAGGTCAGAAATTTCCTTATCAGCAGCGCCCTTTTCTGGCTTGAAAAATATCATATTGACGGTATAAGGGTAGACGCAGTTGCGTCTATGCTCTATCTGGATTATGCAAGAAAAGAAGGGGAATGGATACCCAACATATACGGCGGAAAAGAAGATCTGGATGCCATCAGTTTCCTGAAAAGATTTAACGAAGCCGTCTATAACGCTCACCCGGACGTTCAAACAATTGCCGAAGAATCAACGGCCTGGCCCATGGTCTCAAGGCCGACACATGTCGGCGGGTTAGGCTTTGGAATGAAGTGGAACATGGGCTGGATGCACGACAGCCTGAAATATATTTCAAAAGACCCTATCTTCAGAAAATATTATCATGACCAGCTTACATTCAGCATATGGTATGCCTTCTCTGAAAATTTCATGCTCCCCCTTTCTCATGATGAAGTCGTCCACGGCAAGGGCGCGCTCATTGGGAAAATGCCTGGAGATGAATGGCAACGGTCTGCAAATCTGAGGCTTCTGTTTGGATATATGTACAGCCACCCCGGTAAAAAACTCCTTTTCATGGGCGGAGATTTGAGCCAATGGAAGGAGTGGAACCACGATGAAAGCCTCGAATGGCATTCTCTGAACTACTCTTTTCAGCAAGGGATAAATAAATGGGTGCGGGACTTAAACCACCTTTACAGAAATGAGCCGGCCTTATATGAACTTGATTTCTCAAATGACGGGTTTGAATGGATAGATTTTCATGACTGGGAGCAAAGCATTATTTCTTTTATTAGAAAGGGTAAAACAACCGGAGAGACTATCCTCATCATCTGTAATTTTACAACAGTTCCGAGACATAATTACAGAGTAGGCGTACCCCACGGAGGTTTCTGGCGGGAGCGCTTAAACAGCGATGCAAAAATATACAGCGGCAGCGGCGCCGGTAATGCCGGCGGGATAGAAGCTGATTCAATCCCCGCACAGGAAAGGGCTTTTTCCTTATCTCTTACTCTCCCTCCTCTTGGGATTCTGTTTTTTAAGAGTTAAGAGTCCATAGTAAAGAGCCGTTAATAGTTAGTATATGGATAAATATATTTGCGTTCACGGACATTTTTATCAGCCGCCAAGGGAAAACCCCTGGCTGGAAGAAATAGAATTTCAGGACAGTGCATATCCCTACCATGACTGGAACGAACGGATAACAGCAGAGTGCTACGCTCCAAATGCAGCTTCACGCATCCTTGATACCGAAGGGAAAATCATTGACATCGTAAACATTTACACAAAGATCAGCTTTGATTTCGGCCCTACTCTTTTATCCTGGCTGGAACGGCACAAGCCGGACGTATATGAGTCCATCCTTGAAGCCGACAGAATCAGCATGGAAAGATTCTCAGGACACGGCTCAGCCATTGCACATGCATACAACCACATAATATTGCCCCTTGCAAACAGAAAGGACAAATATACCCAGATAATATGGGGCCTGAAAGATTTTGAAAAAAGGTTCAGGAGGCTACCCGAAGGGATGTGGCTTCCGGAAGCTGCAGTTGACAAAGAGACCCTTGAGGTGCTGGTAAGCCTCGGAATAAAGTTCACTATCCTCGCACCCCGGCAAGCGCACCGGTTTCATAAAATAGGGGAATCGGGCAACTGGCATGATGTCAGGGGAGAGAAAATTGACCCGACCATGGCTTACCTCTGTGAGTTGCCCTCTGGCAGAACTATAAACCTTTTCTTTTATGACGGCCCGATTTCACAGGAAATCTCCTTTGGCGGCTTGTTGAATAATGGAGAAGGCTTTGCCAAAAGACTGCTATCAGCATTCAATGATCAGAGACACCGTCCCCAGATGGTCCATATAGCAACTGATGGGGAAACTTTCGGGCATCATCACAGGTTCGGCGATATGGCTCTTTCCTATGCCCTGCACTACATAGAAGCCAACAAACTGGCGCGTATCACCAACTACGGCGAATATCTCGAAAAACATCCTCCCACACATGCTGCCGATATTTTTGAAAATTCATCCTGGAGTTGTGTCCATGGTGTGGAAAGATGGCGGAGCAATTGCGGATGTCATACCGGAGGCCATGCTGGATGGACTCAGTCCTGGAGAAAACCCTTGAGAGAAGCCATGGACTGGCTGAGAGACCAGCTCATACCCATTTACGGAACTGAGGCTGCGCAATTCTTCCAGAATCCCTGGGATACAAGAAATGACTATATCGAAATCATCCTGGACCGGTCCCGTGAAAATATAGAAAGATTCTTTACAAAACATGCGCTCAGGGAACTTTCAAAAAAAGAAAAAATGACAGCTCTCAAACTCCTCGAGACGCAGAGAAACGCCATGCTTATGTATACAAGCTGCGGCTGGTATTTTGACGAAGTTTCAGGCATTGAGACGGTGCAGACTATGCAATATGCTTCAAAGGCCATTCAATATATGGAAGAACTCAAGGGATTATCCCTCGAAACTGAATACTTAAAACATCTCGAAAAGACCCCAAGCAATGTATTTACAAATGCCTTGCAACCTTATGAGCTCTTTGTAAAAAATGCAAAGAGCAACCTGCACCGGGTTGGCGCTCATTTCTGCATCTCCTCTATTTTCGAGGAATACCCGGAGAATATAAAGATTTACTGCTACAGTACAAAAAGCGAAATATACATAAAAAGAGAAGCCGGCAAATTCAAACTGGTCACCGGAAAGTTGAACATCAGCTCTGATATAACCTGGGATGAAAGGACTATCAGTTTTACAGTGCTTCATCTCGGAGATCACAATATAAATGCCGGCGTTAAAGACTATCAGGGAGATGACGATTTCTCAGTCATGCAGGGAGAAATGCTTGAGGCCTTTGAAAAGGGCGATATTCCCGAAGTAATAAGATTTATGGACAAGCATTTCAACGGCAATATCTTCTCGCTTTGGCATCTGTTTAAAGATGAACAGAGAAAGGTCCTGGATATGGTGCTCAAATTCACCTATGAAAGTGTTGAATCTTCCTACCGCCAGATTTATGAAAACAACTCCACTATAATGAATTTTTACCAGAACCTGCAGCACCGGATCCCACGCCCTTTTCTCTCAGCAGCAGAATATATTATCAATACCGATTTAAAAAGAACTTTCGAAAAAGAAGATCTGGATATAGAGAAGCTTAAGAAATTAATAGATGAAATTAAAAGATGGTCTATAAAAATAGATGCGGTCACCATTGGATTTATTGCAAGTTCGTGGGTAAATTCCATTATGCAGAGACTGAGCGAACATCAGGAAGACCCCGGGCTCTTTGAGAAACTTGATACAGCCCTTGAGCTCATAACCCCCATGTCTCTTTCCTTAAACCTCTGGAAAGCACAGAACATCTACTTTTCAGTCGTAAAGAACGTTTTCACAAAGATAAAAGACAAAGCTAACAAAGGCGACAAGACTGCTCAAAGATGGGTGGAAGGTTTTTCCAAATTAGGGTATTATTTGTTTGTAAAGGTTTAACCTATCAGTTATTGCAGGAGAAATATTGGACCAGAGAAGCAGTGGCATTCTTCTTCACATTACATCGCTCCCCTCTCCTTACGGCATAGGGGACTTCGGATCTGAAGCATATAAATTTGCCGATTTTCTTACTGAAACCCATCAGAAATTCTGGCAGATACTCCCTCTGAATCTGACGTGTACCGCATATGGGAATTCCCCTTACAGCAGTTTTTCGGCCTTTGCCGGAAACAGTCTTATGATAAGTCCGGAACGGATGGTTAAAGACGGTCTGATATCAGAATCCGATATACAGTCAGCTCCCGAGTTTCCCAGGGAACGGGTTGATTATACAGCCGTTACTGACTATAAAGGAAAGCTCCTCCAATCAGCTTATAAAAAAAATAAAGATAGCCTGGCCCATCATCATGATTTCCAGAAGTTCTGCAATGCAAATTCTCACTGGCTTGATGACTATGGTCTTTTTATATCACTGAAAAACCACTTTAAAGGCGCAGAATGGGGTCACTGGCCGGAGGAATTAAGAGACCGGAAAGAAAGCGCTATAAAAGAATGGACTAAAAATTTAGCAGACGACATATTATATGAGAAATTTCTGCAATATATATTTTTTCATCAATGGTATTCACTGAAAACTTATTGTGACAGTATAAGCATAAAAATATTTGGCGATGTTCCCATCTATGTGAATTACGACAGTTCCGATGTCTGGGCACATCCTAAGATATTCAGTCTGGACAAGGAAAAAAGACCTGTCTTCGTTTCAGGAGTGCCCCCGGACTACTTCAGCACCACAGGACAATTATGGGGGCATCCTGTTTATAACTGGGATATTCTCAAAAAAAGCGGATATGCGTGGTGGATAAAACGCATTGAACACAACCTGAAACTATTTCACCTGTTCAGACTGGACCACTTTCGGGGATTTGTCGGCTACTGGGAAGTGCCGGCCAGCGAAAAAACAGCAATAAACGGAAAGTGGGTTAAAGCGCCAGCAGAGGATTTCTTTAAAATAATTCTTAAAAATTTTCCTCATATCTCAATCATTGCTGAAGACCTCGGAATCATTACCTCCGACATAAAAGAAATCATGAAAAAATTTGTTTTCCCCGGGATGAAAGTGTTGCTCTTTGCATTCACTGATGATATTTCAACCAATCCTTATGCACCGCACAACCATGTTAAGAACTGTGTGGTATATACCGGAACACATGACAATAATACGATAAAAGGATGGTTTAAACGGGAGCTGGATCATGAGGGTAAAAAAAGGCTTTGTGAATATTTAGGCCGTGAAGTTACAGAAAAAACAGTACATTGGGAAATAATACGGCTTGCCATGATGTCAGTTGCAGACATGGTAATTATCCCTATGCAGGATATCCTGGGCCTTGGAGAAAAAGAGCGCATGAATCTGCCTGCAAGCGCAAACGGCAACTGGGAATGGAGATTAACCCCTGAACAAATCTCGCCATCTATCATAAAAAAACTGACAGAGACAACCAGAATTTATGGAAGGGTTTAAATTACCCTGCTAACGAAGATAAAAGTTGGGCCAGTTCCTTTTTCTTGTCAGGAGCAAGGTCCTCTATAAATTTAACTGCAACCTTTATCTGCCTGATATCAGGTTCTGCTTCAACGGCTTCCATACGTATAATAAAACCGGCAATCCCCTCGATTTTGCTTCTATTACGAAGTGCTACGCAGGCCTCAACTTTCTCGAGTATATGCGGAAGCTGCTCCTCCCTGTCAATCACACCTGACAAACCTTCTGTTGCTATGTCAATAAGTTTGCCTTTGAAACTCTGTAAACTGCTCTTGAGAACGATTTCGCCTTCAGCCCCGTACCTCTCAGCCTTTCTCCTGTTCAGCCTGTTAATCACAGAGGTAACCTTATGGACCAGATTATCAATCTTAAAGGGTTTCAGGAGATAGGCGTCAGCCCCTAATTGTATGGCCTTTCTCAGGCTGTCCTCGTCACTGCCGGAAGATACTAATATGAAAAATGTTCTTTTTAATGTTTCATGGTTTCTCAACCATTCAAGCAGGATATTGCCATCAAGCAGGGGCATTTCTTTTTCATAAAGTATGAGGTCAAAGCGGGTGCTCTCCAGTCTCTGCTGGATGTTCTTGCCGTTGTTGGCCATTTCAATTACAATGCCGGGGAAATGATTTTCAAGCGCATACTTGATAAACTGTCTCACGGATGCGGAACTGTCTGCTATTAACACCTTTAGTCTGGACATTGGATCCTTTTTACTGTTTCCATAATTAATTATATAAACGTTAATCGGTTAAAAATCTTAAAACTTAAATTAAAGCATGTTAATCTCATCAATGAGGCTTCTCAGCCTCCCAAAATCTTTAAGATTGAAATCCACAACGAGCCTTGGCAAATGAGCAATTTCAGTTTCATCAGCCTCTTCAGGCAGCGGCTCCGAAAGATATATTTTACCGTCCGGTGCCAGGATATCTGAAAATTTTCTGTTTAGCTCCTTAATGCCTGAAACGTTAATTTCGGACAATAACCGAAGCACCAGCTTCCTTCCAGTATACCTCAAACTGTGATAGCGCCTGTAAAAAACAGCTATCCTCTCAACTGCGACATCCACAGAATCCACGCATTCAAATAAATTAAAATCCGTGTTACTGATATAGTCCTGTCTGAGAAGTTCTTTTTTGAGAAATGCAAGAAACTCTTTCCAGTAAGTGCCGTTACCGCTTTCTTCAACAAGAATAAGCGGCATAGGGTTATGTTTTCCTGTTTGCAACAGGGTAAGGGCTTCCATGGCCTCATCAAGAGTACCGAAACCACCAGGAAAAAGTACAACTGCATCAGCCTCCTTAAGAAAGGCCACCTTGCGGTTGAAAAAATATTTGTAAGTTATAAGCCTGGGATTCCCTATAAGCACAGGGTTTGGTTTCTGCTCAAAAGGAAGAAAAATATTGACGCCAAAAGAATGTTCAGGCCCGGCCCCCTCGTTAACAGCCTGCATTATGCCGCCGCCCCCTCCGGTAATGACCATATAGCCTGCATCAGCGAGTTTCCTGCCGAATTGCTGAGCTAATTTATAGATTGGTTCTTCAGGTTGCGTACGGGCTGACCCGAATACCGTAACTTTACGGACGTTACGGTATGGGCCGAATACTTTGCCGGTAAAGCGCATTTCCTTCATGGTTGTATTCATAAGCTTCATATCAGCCCTGACATTGCCGTCCTGGCCTGCTTTTAGAGCTGCCAAAATCATTTCGCGCACCAGGTCCTGATGTTCAATGCCATCCACAGCTTTAATCAACTCATCAACAGCATCGTCAACAGGACCATTGGTTCTTGTAAAGTGAATAGTTCTCATATCCGTAATATCTCCTCAGGATTTGTGCTTATTATTTCTTATCGGAAAAAACAAACGAATAGATAAGGATTATATATCAACAGTTGCTGAAAAAGCAGTTGAAAGGCTCCAGCAGGTTGAAGCTGAACAGAAAAAGGCGGAAGTATGGCTCAAGATGATCCGGGAAGATATGGAACGAAAAATTTCTGCAGAAAAATCCCATCTGCAGGAGCAAATACAACTTTGTTCCTAATTTTTAAACAATTCCAGTGGCTCGCTGTCCACAAGCTTCAAAGCAACCATCTTGTTAAAAATATTTCGAGCAATTAACAAATAACCCAGATCACCCGGGTGCCAGCCGTCGTTCCCTCTCACATTTAATCCAATTTCACTGGCTTTTTGGAATATTGTCACATTATCCACAACTGGAACATTCAGCTTTTCATAAGTTTGATGAATAACTTTCTCCGGGCTTCCCCAGCCACCGTTATGATATTTCATGAATAAAATATTGACATGTTCATCATCTGCAATGAATTTCAGCGCAGTTATATTACTATCAATTGCAGCATATAATGCACTTGCTTTCATGGGCTCACGGAAAGACAGATTAAAACCCTTGCTCCTTGATTCATCGTTAAAATCCGGAATATGAAGTTCCTGTTCCGGGAAAGACACATATTGAGGATTTTTAAATTTATCAGATATAAATACCAACTTGAAAAATTGATATAACCGCAATCTATTAAGAAACAATTCCATACGGAGATGCATCCTTTTAAATGTGTTCCCATTGTAATATTTCAAAATATTGCTTTCTTCAAGATTCCAAGGGTCATTTATTCCAATCATTACAATCACTAAATCCGGATTATATTTCGACAGATACTTTCTGAATCTATTTAGGACTTGAGAAGAATTGATTCCTGGTATGCCAAGATTTACAACATCAATCTTTTTATTTGGCACTTTCTCATCAAGGATTCTCTGAAGCTGCCTCGGATAACTAAATTTATTAACATCACTTGCCCCAATTCCATAGGTGCTGGAATCTCCTACACATAAAATCCTGTAAATATTATTATATTTTCTATCATAAATCCTGACTTCTGTTTTACCAACAACCAATCCTCCAATCCTGAAAATCGCCTCGCCAAAAAAAACAGCTACGATCAGGCCGAAGAAGATCAATATAAGTTTTTGCCTTAAAGATAATTTTCTTCCAATATTTTTATTCTCTTTTATATCCATACAACGTGTAGTTATATCCGAGTTAGTAAATTAAACCGATATGTAACTCTATATTCATCAATGTTCATGTTTCTTTTCTGTTCCTGCTCCTGTTGGAGACTCATGATGTTCACTGTGCTCAGAAGCAGCACGATGAAGCTTTTCTACATAATGAATAAACGTAACATAAGATTGTTTGAAGGTTACCGTGCCACAGAAGTCATTGATTATGTGTCTCTGCTACTTTTAATAATTTGCCTTGATTTCAGCTTCTACTAATTCTTTTAATTGAGTATAGCCGAAGCTTGGAAGCGGCTTGCCATTAACAAAAATTTCAGGAGTCATCCTGACATTGAGAGCGGCGGCATCTGCAAGGTCTTGTGCAATGCGTTTAGCAATTTCAGGATCATTCATATCACTTCTGAGCTGTTCCATATTAAGTCCCGCCTGTGGGAGGAATTGCCATAGTAATTCGGGCTGTGCCTTATGATGGATCGCCCAGTAAGGTTGATTATTGAATGTGACCTCAAGAGCTTCCCAATACTTCCCCTGTTTTCTTGCGGCTTCAAGCATTGTTACAACATGATCTGAGCCGTCATGAAAAGGGGCGTATCTGGTGACAAGCTTCAATTTGCCCGGATTGGCGGCAATCATTTCTTTAACGAGAGGATAAAAATCTCTACAGGTTTCACACGCAGGATCGAAAAATTCTACGATATAAACTTTTGCATCATCACTGCCATGTGTCATTGAATATTCTCTGACAAATGTCGAAGCGTTTTCCCTGGCCATAAAGCTCAGTTTTGTAGACTGCTGGGTTTTATAAAAATAACTGCCGAGTGCAAACACGATTACCAGGAGAACAGATGAAATTAAAACCATGTTTTGTTTTTTCATTGTCTTGGGTTTCCCTCCCGGTTTCTGCTTCTTTATTGACTGTTGTTTTTTCATCTGGAAAGTCTCCTCTTTAATATAAATAATAATACTGCTATAGCTGAAAATGACATTAACGATAGCATAGGAATGGTGAAAATACCAAACAGTTTAATGTAGCCCTCTGTGCATGAGACGCCCTTGCTGCAGGGTTGTGCGCTCTCAGGAATAATGCCGGTATAAAGAAGGTTGTGATAGAGTGCGATAAACCATCCTGCTATAGTCAGTGGAAAGGCAAACTTAACAACGCTTTTATCGAAAGGGAAGAGCCCCACTGTCAATATTAACACTAAGGGGAACAAACAAATTCTCTGATACCAGCACAAAACACAGGGAGCGAATTTCATTATCTCGCTGAAAAACAGGCTCCCCAGCGCGGAGACAGCTGCTATCAGCCAGCATATAAAAAGAATATTCCAGTTTGAATTGGACGCTTGATCTGAATGAGGCATATTATTATTCTCCATAATTGAGTCACTCTTGTAAAATGCAGTCATGGCTTATTAACGATAGCTAAGCTCAGTGAAATCGAACCACTGAATGACTTCACAGAGCCAAATAACCGATTTGAACTTTACAAGCCACAATCAGTCAGTAAAAGCTCCCTGTGGTCTGCATTCATGTCCAACGGGACTACCCCCAGTTATAGTGCCACTATTGAGTTAGAGTTTTCCAGTAAAATAT
>DYJL01000031.1 GCA_020723105.1 Nitrospira japonica
AAATCGTTGAATATATTGAGCACGTTTCATGGCTCTCCTTCTTTTGACAGATAACAGATATTCGACGGAAAGATTGATATTGAATATGCCTCCGTCGGCATAGTATCAATATGCCGCTTTCCGTATAGCACAATATTGAAATATATTTATCTGCAACTTATTGATTAATTTAATTTTACTAAAAAGCCCGCTCCCAAACAGGACTTGCCCCCACTGTACAACGAATTCGGAAATCAAGAAGAGCGTGATTTAAGTTTACCGCAGGGCAAGAAATAAAGGCAAGAAAAAAATGAGGGAAAAAATGTTGGCTGGGGAGATTCAAATTTATGGGTTTTTTATATATAATTCTTGCAGGGGATTGGGGACATGGTATGAAATATAATCCTGAGATACATAACCGCCGTTCTATTCGTTTAAAAGAGTATGATTATTCGCAACAAGGGGCATATTATGTGACAATATGTGTAAAAAACCGGGAATATTTGTTTGGTTCAATACATAACAGAGAAATTGTGTTGAATGACGCAGGGCAAATGGTTTGCAAATGGTGGAACGAATTGGTACATAAATTTAACAATATTGAATTGGATGAATTTGTCATTATGCCTAATCACATGCATGGGATTATATTTTACAAGGGCAGACCTGTGTGTCTGCCCTGATAAACAGAGTGGGCTTCAACCACGCAATTACAGGAGGGGACATTATGACGTTCAATTCAAAGGGCGACATCCGCGTTTTGACTGCAAGGAAAGACCCGTGGGCTGAATATTTCCATTTCGCACTTAAAAAAGGCATTACGGGGAAAGATGCAAAATTTTATGTGTACTGGACCAGGCAGTTTTTTGAGTATATCAAAAAACCGTTACGCAACTGCACTGCAAAAGATGTAAAAGGTTTTCTTGATCACCTTTCAGAAGACAACAAAATCCCGGAACGGCAGAAGGAACAGGCGAGAGACGCGCTGAGATTGTTGTACAGGGATTTTCTGAAAGTTTCATGGGTTGTGCAGAAGCCCGTAAGGGCCCTTCATGAATTGCCCCAACAACCAGGATTGTCAGCAGAAGAAACATTATCAGTTAACAGCGAAATATTCAAAAGGCTGCAAACGGAGATACGTTATCGCCATTATTCCATCCGCACGGAACAGACATATACTCAGTGGCTGAGACGCTTTTTGTATTTCCACAGAACAAAATCTGCAGAAGTCCTTTCTGCAGGGGATGTGAAAGCATTCCTTGAATATCTGGCGGTAAAAAAACAGGTTTCGGCTTCTACCCAAAATCAGGCGCTCAACGCAATCGTATTTTTATTCGGGAATGTACTGAAAAAAGGTTTGGGAGAGATAGGTGAGTTTACAAGGGCCAAGCGTCCGGTGCGTTTGCCTGTTGTGCTTGCAAAGGAAGAAGCTGACAAATTGCTCGGCGCTATGACCGGAATATATTCATTGATGGCCGGACTGCTGTACGGAAGCGGATTGAGGATTATGGAGTGTGTGCGTTTGAGGGTAAAGGATATTGACTTTGCGCAAAATCAAATAATCGTGCGTGACGGAAAAGGACAGAAGGACCGTATCACTATCCTTCCGAAACGTTTTCATCAGCCGCTCAGAGAGCAGTTGGACTTTGTAAAAAGCTTCCATGAAGAAGACCTTGCAAAAGGTTTTGGAGAAGTTTATCTATGGCTATCTATTGAACACAAGTACAGGAATGCCGCAAAAGAATTTATATGGCAGTATGTTTTCCCTGCCAATAATTTGTCAGTAGACCCCAGAAGCGGGAAGGTCCGAAGACATCACATTAGTGAAAGCGCTCTGCAAAAAGAATTAAAGAAAACTGTTCAAACACTAAGTATCAATAAAAAAGTCAGCTGCCACACACTCAGACATTCCTTCGCAACTCATCTACTTGAAAACGGCTATGATATCCGTACGGTGCAGGAACTGTTAGGGCATTCGGATGTTTCCACGACCATGATCTATACCCATGTCCTGAACACGCCGGGGCTGGCAGTGAGGAGTCCGGTGGATTGATGGTTGATTGATTTATTAGTCCTAAATCTATCCCGTCTATGAATTCCTGGATATCATCCGGAAATTTTATTGAGGCTTTCTGAGACCGATAAAGAAGACTGTGCGATTGTTGTCAAAGTTTATAAATATCATAAGCTTTGCATTAAGACAAGAATCTCGTAAGTGTAGTGCGCATCAGCAGGCGTGCTTGCCTTTGACGTGCCGCATGAAATCGAGGTCCTTTTTGCTCCTCTCACTTATCCTCTCTTCCACCTCTTCCTTGCTCACTCCCATTAAAATCCTGTAGGCATTGTACTTGGTTTTGCAAAAGTAAATATCGAAAGGATCCTGTTTACCTTCGGTTCTGTAAATTCTGATTCCTGGCACATCTTCTTTCTGGATATATTCAAATTCCATATTTATGAGGAGAGGCTCTATATCGTGCTTGTTCTGCCACGGGATACATGCTCCCTCCATGGTAAGGTCTATATCCATGATGGATCTCACTTTCTCAGTGACCCCTCCAACCGGCAGGATAATCTCACCGGTCAGGGAGCCGGTTATTCCATACTTCTGACTTACAGGCTGCTGTATATAATCTGATATCAGCCCTATATTCATTGCAACTGAGGCGCTGTCACCCTCAATGCCGTCATGAGCCTGTATGTATTCTATATGCATTTCATATCCTGCATAAGGGGCGCCAACATTATGAAGCAGTTTCTTTATTGAGGCCCTGACATTCTCTGCAGCAGCCTTTGCAATCTCCCCTATTTTACCCGGGGCCGTAATAACATCGGAGCCTCCGGCGTTAATCTGACAGTGAATGGGAAGGGGCTGTCCAAACATCTGCCCGCTTGATTTTGAACGGATAACAGCAAGCCCTACAACATATCCTATGGAATCCGTCATGGACGTTATGTATTTTTTAAGGTCCTTTTTATGTTCGACTATTTCCCTGGAAATGGCGCCTTCAATGCTCAGGTGCTCTCTTAGCGCATTCCTGATATGCCGGGGTTCTACAAGCATTGAGTTTTCAAAAATAGCCTCAAGCTCTGCAGTCTTGATAATGCCGTTGACAGGCCGCAACATGCAGCTTAATTTTCCATCAGCGCTCCTGCACCGGAGCTCTTTTATAATTTCGGCAACAGCATTTCTTGAAAATTCCCTTACCTTGAGCTGATAGTCAAGCGGCAGTTTCCTGCCAATAATCTGTTCGCTTCTCTTTCTTACTCCATAAGTTCCTTCCTTCTCCATTACTTTTCCCCAGGTATTTTCAAACTCTTTGGCGAGGTTGTTTATTTCCTGCTTAATATACTGGGCTACCTGTGCTATATTTTCTTTTGTCTCAGGCACGGAGCTTTCCATATTAATGATTTCGCCTTTGTCTTCTATTCTGCTGAGGAAGGCGCCGTCACCCTCATCCTGAAGGTAACTCAATGTATCGTGATTACAACAGGCTATGATAATATTATCAGCCTTCAGGTAATTTTCTGACCTGTCAGCAGCGCCGCTTCCGGTGTTCCTGCCGCCTTCAAGGATGTATTTTTTGTTCTGCATTATCTCGAGTAGGCTTGACATATAGCCTTCTTTTATCAGGGTCTTTAATTCGTCAATATAAATTATCGGGGCTTTTGCATGGGCCCCGAGATAGGCCCTTTTGTGTATGGGAGTCTGCAGATTGCCGGATTGATAGGGATCATGCCTGAAGCCGCCTTTCATATTCTTGGAACTCGGCTCTGACACCCTTATCATAAAGTTCATATCCCTTCTGGGATCGTACAGGATTTCAGGCACCATATCTGTTATGTGTTTTACGTTAGCAGCCCTGGCGCTGAAAGTCTCCTGCTGTATTTTCTCCTGCACCTTGTGATTGTTTTCCTGAATGAACATGAAGATGGCCCCAATACCTGACAAGCCTGTGATGACAAATGCAGGCGGGAAAAAAACACCAGCAATAATGCTGAGAGCTGTAACCCATAAAAGAATATTTTTTACCTTCCTGACAGAGGCAATCTGTTTATCAAGCGAGAACTCTTCAATATGGTTTTTTGCAGTCTCAACAGCCTGACTTACCATATTGATATGGTTTTCTATTTTCTCCGGAGACACATACGCAATCCGCATGTGATTCGGGTCTTTACCCGGATAGGCAACTATGGATTCCTTCGGCCTGATATAGTCTCCCAGAGATTTATCAATGACATGATTAAACATGTCTGCGAGCATTGATTTACCGGTCCCCGGTTTGCCGACCAGAAGCAAATGTCCCTTATTCTGGGCAACCTTTCTGATGGCTTTCCTGGCTTTATCCTGGAAAATTACCTTTTCAATCGGGTCCTCAGGTATGGCGACCTGTGAGGTGTCTTTAAGATAACTTAAATTTTTCTCAAGTGTTTGCGGATAGAGCATAAGCTCTTTAATCCATTTGTAATCTTCGTCTTTGTAGATGTTATACATTTTGATACCCGCTCATAGAATCCAGCAAATACAGTTTGCCTATATCGGAAGGCGGCGCCTTCTTGTTTATCTCTGAATATAACAGGGGCAGTTTACTCTTTATCGGCTCAAGCGCTTTAATATCATGAAGCACCGAAATATTTATGAACATCTTTTGCCTTTCTGCTTCCGACCTGGGAATATAATTAAATGAAACTATACTCAGATGGTTATTCAACATACTTGCTATCGAAGCTTTTTCAACCTGATTTATTTCATACGTGTCAAATACATCCCGGTATGTCAGGGGCAGATATTTTTCGGTATAGCTCTGGTCCAGTTTTTGGGGAAAGAACAGCTTTAGAGGTTTTGCATCGCCTTTCATACAACTGCTGATAGCCTCTTTCAGCCTCGGGTCCGTTTTGATGGATTGTTCTAAAATATGCATAAACTTTACGAGTTCATCATCATTAACCCAGTATTTGAGTTGGTAGTCAGCATTAAGGACACAATATCTGGCCTGGCCATTTTGTATAAACTTTATCAGGCGGTAATATGTAAGCGCATTAAATAAGTGAAAGTTAAAACCGCGCACTTCAAACAGGCCATTGGAGAGATAAGCTTTATTAAAAACAACCTTGACCCTTCTTGATATTGAATTGATGATATAGTTCAATTTTTCCTGAAGACTTCCTTGCAGGTTTAACTGATACCGGTTGTTGCCGATGTCTTCACACACCGCAGTAATATCATCTATTTTTTTAATGTCCAGACTGGAAAGTTTCTTTAACACAGGATCAAAGGGCCTGAGCAATTCGTTAATTTTGATGAAGTGCATATTTAATTCATTATCCTGAAAGGACGGAGGCATGATTTTTATTGTTGCTATTATCTCTTCAATAGGATGGGGGCTATCAGAAGCATCCTTCTTATTCGGGAAAAGTTTCTTTACCAGCTTTCTGACAATCCCTGAGGAGTTTTCAGAATATTTGACCCTGCAGCCTATAACCTTTTCCTCGATTGTTATGGGATTCGGATTAAGCAAATACATGGCAAACTCTGATATCTTGTATTCTGTGACGGGCTTTGAAACTGGTTGGTTACAGACATTACTCAGATCCAGATGAACCGGCCTGCCTTCAGAAATTATCCAGATATCTTTTGTTGTCTTATCCTGGTTGTTTTTACTAACAAGCATATAAATATAACAATGTAATTAATATCAAAGATTTTTATATATATTAATTCGGCACAGGACTGCACTTTCTTAACCTTCTTAAGGTTTGCACAGAACTATACGATAAGATAATCAGAGAAATATAAAGGGCAGGTTGATATGTTTAAAAGTCCGGATATTGATACAGGCCATCCTCTGAGAAAACTTTTCAGGAAGGCCCTGGAATACGGATTCAGGCTCAACCCTACAGACAAGACCGGAATTGCTGACTATATAGAAGAGCAAATCCTTTGTGAATTCATCCAATTTGACAGTCTCTGCAAGATCCGGGATGCAGAAGGTAAAAGTCTTGAAGATATAAGCGACATGCTGACTGAAGGCGATATGCTCCTTAATGCCCGGAGTTTTGACCGGGAATTTCAGGTTCATAAACATATAGGTGATTATACCCTTTTTATGCTTGGCATGTTTCCCACGGTCCTTTGCGGAAAGAAAGGTAAAGATCTGCTGTTAGGGAGCATTATTGTCCCCGGAGCCAGTCTTTCTGAACTTTATATAATACAGGGGCAGCGGTCTTACAGAATTGCCTCAGAATTTACCCATAAGGAATTGTTTCTGGAACTCTCACGGAATTTTCAGAAATACCAGGCTGTTATTGAGATTGTGAGAACCTATTTCGAATCAATAAAAAACAGCGAATCTCTTAAAGCAGAAAAGGTCATCGGGGGTACCGGGTAAGACAGTATATACCACTGAAGAATACCTTTTTGCAGCTTATCATACTTTTGACTCTCATCAAGCCCTAACAGGTTGCTGAAAAAGTATTTTAGCTGTCTTTGCGAGCAGGTCCGTCGCTTGTCATTGCGAGCGAAGCGAAGCAATCTTTCTTTACCGCTCGGGATAAACTCCGCAAACTCACTTCTTTATAAAGCAATAAGTTTGAGATTGCTTCGTCGCAAAATACGCTCCTCGCAATGACAATTACAGACTTTCCAGCAAATCCTAACAATTCACGCCAAATGCTTTATAAAAGAAACCATATTGGTTATAATGCTGCATATTAAAGATTCCCTGCAGCAAGCTAAAGGGAATACACTCACTATTCATTTATTTCCATGGGTAAAATGAGAATAGGCATCTACGGCGGGTCCTTTAATCCCATACATTACGGACACCTGAGAACTGCAGAAGAAGTCCTCGAGAAACTTTCTCTCAATAAAGCGCTTTTTATTCCCGCTGGCAAGACACCTTTTGAAAAACCGGACCTCATCACAGCAGCACACCGATATAACATGGTGAAACTTGCCATTGCTGGCAACCCTGACTTCCAGATATCCGGTATCGAGATAAAAACAAAAGGGAAATCATTCACTGTTGACACAATCCGAAGTCTGAAAGAAAAATATTCAGATGCTGAACTGTATTTAATCCTCGGAATTGACGCCTTTCTTGATTTACCCCACTGGAAACAACCTGACAAACTCATCAATCTTGCAAACATTGTCATCATATCAAGGCCTGGATTCCCTTTCAGGACCCTGTCATTATCTCCCTATCTCAGAAATGTGCCAAAAAAAATTCTGACGGCGCTTGATAAGGCAACGGAGGACTGCATTTCTTTCAGCATCTCCAATAGCAAAAACGGGTTTCTGTGCAGAGTTTCGGGGCTTGATATTTCAGCGTCAAATATTAGAAACTTGATAATGTCAGGCAAAAATGTAAAATACTTGTTGCCTGATTCTGTAGAAAACTATATAATTTCAAAGAAATTGTATATAAAACAGGACTAAAAAAGAGGAGAATCCTTTAATTAACAACAGCAAAAAAAAGGCCGTCAGAGCAGCAGAGATAGCTCTCAACAAAAAAGCCAAAGATACAATTATTCTCGAACTAAAAGATATTTCTACCATTGCAGATTATTTTGTGATTTGTTCAGGTGAAAACCCTGCTCAGATAAGAGCCATAACAGAAGCAATACAGGAAAATTTCTCAAAGAAAAAGATTTTTCCCATTGGGAAAGAAGGGCTGAATTCTGCACGCTGGGTACTGATTGATTATGGTGATGTTGTAATTAACATATTTGATGACGAGACAAGGAACTATTATGAGTTGGAAAGGCTCTGGATTGATGCGCCAAGGATATCAGTAAAGGAACAAAGAAAATAACATGGCAAAATTTTTAGTATTTTTAATTATAGTGTTTCTCCTTATTGTCGGCATCCTGGCTTTCTTTAATAAAGACACAGTTAACCTGACCGTCTGGCAGGGTGTTACTTACGAAGTTCCTGTAATCGGCCTCATTCTTATATCTTCTGCGGCAGGTATCCTGGCTATGTTCATCGCATTTACCATCAGGGACGCGCGGCGCTTTTTCAGCAACTGGCAATATAACCGTCGTCAGAAGAAAGAACTGAAAATACAGGAATCATATACAAAAGGGCTTGACGCATATTTCGCCTGCAAGTATGAAGAGGCAGAAGATCTTTTTGCACGTGTTATTGAAGAGGACCCGTCACATGTAAACACCCTTCTGAGACTGGGTGATATTGCGTTTAACAGGGAAGATTATTTCAAAGCAAAGGATTTCTATATTAAGGCAAAAGAAATAAAACCTCGGAGCGTGGAAGTCCTGCTCTCGCTTGAGAAAGTTTTTGAAGCACAACAGAAATGGCAAGACGCCTTAAAATACCTTGACACCATACTCGAAATTGATGAGGAAAATCCGGAAATCCTCATAAGAAAACGGGCTATATTTGAAAAAAGTAAAAAGTGGGAAGAAGTCCTGGAGATTCAATACAAAATCCTGAAATGCGACCTCTCACAGGAAGATGAACAGGAGGAACAAAAGAAGCTGCTTGGCTATAAATATGAATCAGGCTGTCATCTCTTTGAGACCAACAACACTGAGAAGGCAGTAAAGCTGCTGAAGTCCATAATAAAGATGGACAAAGATTTCTCATCAGCCTATATAGCGCTTGCCGAGGCTTATTTAAAGGACGGCAATACTGATGAAGCACAGGAGGTTCTGCTGAGGGGATACGAGACAACGTCATCCTTGGTGCTGCTGGTACGGTTGGAGGATTTTTTTATAGCTATAGGAGAACCGGGTACGATTATAGATTTATACCAGAAAGCGATTCAGAAAAATCCAAAGGATCTGAATCTGCAATTTTTCCTGGCAAAACTTTATTACCGTCTTGAAATGATAGATTATGCCTTTGAAACCATTAATGTCCTGGATACCAGCGCCTTTGATTTCCCGGATTTACATATACTTCAGGGAAATATATATCAGAGGCGGTCCCAGTACGAAAAGGCATCGGACGAGTACAAAAAAGCACTGCGAGCCGATAAACCACTCCTGGTACCCTTTTGCTGTTCTGTCTGCAATTACTCTTCAAGGGACTGGTCCGGACGGTGTCCTGAATGCAAAGACTGGAACACTTTTATACTGAACACACATGAAATCTGCAAAACACAAAAAAGACAGAGTAGTTCTTGATACAAGCCTTTTTGTAAATCCCGAGGTACGTAATGATTTTGGCGACACTCCTACCGAGGCCATAAAGGGTTTCCTTCTTATAGCCGGGCAAATCCCTTCACTTGAGTTCTATATGCCTTCCTCGATATTTCAGGAACTTCTTAACTTTGTTAATGAGAAAGAAATCCCCGGGGCCCTCCTGGCAATTCTTCATCAGAAAGCGCCAAGTAAACATGAACTGACCACACCTGCTTTTTTTCTGTATGAACTTATTGAAGACATAAGAGATCGGATCAACAAAGGTCTCAGGATTGCGGAAAAGGCTGTCAGGACTGCAAGTAAGAGTGATGAAAGAGAAGTCATCCAGAGCATGAGGAAAAACTACAGGGAAGCGCTCAGGGAAGGGATAATTGACAGCAAGGAAGACGTTGATCTAATCCTTCTGGCAAAAGAACTTGATGCACTGCTTGTAACGGTTGACCACGGCGCCATAAAATGGGCTGAGAAATTGGGGATAAGATGGCTCCTGCCGAGCAAGTTTAAAGATTATCTCCTGAGCTTTCTTCAAAGCGAGAGCCAGGAAATGACAACGCTTTCCAAGACGAAAAATCTTTCCAGAACAACTACCATCTAACACAAATCATCATTGAAGCGGGGATGGATAAAAAACATATTCAGCGATACCTTAGCAAAAACAAAAAAGGCATACTATATAAATTTAAGATTCTCACCTGAGCGAGTCGCCTGTGGCGATAAAATTCAAAAACTTATCGCATTAAAGATATTTTTTACCGTCTCCGCTTCAGATGCAGGCTATGTTCTGTGAAACAGGTTCTGGGCGTATGATAAGCCGTTATTAATTATGACCGGAATTGCTTCGACAGCCTTTTCAACAGCTTCCTTGATTACAGGCATCTCCTGTCTGGTGAAACTTCTCAGTACATATTCCTCAACAGGAATTCTGTTTGAACGTCCAACACCAATTTTCAACCGGATGAAATCCCTTGTGCCTAAGGTCTCTATTATTGAATCAAGTCCTTTGTGCCCGCCTGAGGAGCCGGACTTTCTGATCCTGATAACGCCGGGAGCCAAATCAATATCATCATGTACCACAAGAATATTATTAATGTCTTCATACTTCTTCATCACATCCTTAACCGCGATCCCGCTTCTGTTCATAAAAGTAAGAGGCTTTATGAGGAGCGCTTCCCGCTTCCCGATAAAACCTCTTCCATAGATATAATTTCTGGTCCCTTTTTTTAGATGGATTGACAAGTCAGCGGCAAGAGTACTAATGACTATAAAGCCGATATTATGCCTCGTATCGGAATATTCGTCTCCGGGGTTGCCTAAACCAACCACAAGCCACATGAAAGCAGCTTACTTTTCCTTTTTCTCTTTCTGCTGCCCTTCTTCTTCTGCCTTGCCTTTGGCTTTTAGCACTTCAGGCTCAGCAACAGCTGCCTCGGCAGGCGCTGCCACTACCTCTTCTTTTGGAGCTGTAACCGAGAGTATAACTTCAGATGGATCTGTAACTATCTTTAAGCCTTCCTGAGGAGGAATGTCGCTGACATGAAGGGAATGTCCTATTTCAACAGATCCTGCATCAACTTCTATCTTGTCAGGTATCTGCGTAGGAAGACACTCAATCTCGATTTCCCTCATTCTGAGCTGCAATATCCCACCTAATTTAATACCAGCAGGCTCTTTAATTATTACAAGAGGAACCGTAATCTTGATAATCTTTTTAAGCGATACTTCTATAAAATCAACATGAAGCAGTTCATCTGTGACCGGTTCTGTTTGATAATCTTTTACAAGCACCGGATGCTGAGAGGCCACTGAATTACCTTCATTTAGTTCAAGAGTGATCAAAGCGTGTTCACCAACACCAGAATATATAAGTTTCTGAATTTCTTTTCTGTTCAGTTTAATTGGAGTTGACTTTCCTTCTGCATACATTATCGCCGGCAATATGTCCTGCTTCCTCAAACTCCTGGCACTTCCTTTGCCAGTCTCTACTCTTCTATCTGCCTTTACTAGTATCTTTTCCATTTTTCAAATCCTCCATAATTATATAAAAAGTGAACTGATTGACGATTCTTCGTGTATTCTTTTAATGGCCTCACCAAGCAGCGACGCTACTGAAAGTACAGTCAGTTTCTTGCATCTCTCTGTTTTGTCGTCCATTGGTATTGTATTGGTGACAATTACTTCTTCGAGGTCTGATTCATTAATCCTGTCTATTGCAGGGCCTGAAAGCACTGCATGAGCACAAGCTGCTACAACACGTTTTGCTCCGTTTGCTTTAATAGCAGCAACCGCCTGGGTAATAGTGCCTGCAGTATCTATCATATCATCGAAAAGAACAGCATCTTTACCTTTAACATCGCCTATAACATGCATAACCTGCGATACGTTAGCCTTTTCTCTTCGTTTGTCAATAATAGCCAGAGAGGCATTCAGTCTCTTTGCAAAAGCCCTCGCCCGTTCAACACCGCCAGCATCCGGAGAAACTATAACAACATCATTTAAATATTCTTTCTTTATATATTCAGCAAGTACGGGAGCTGAATAAAGGTGATCAACAGGAATATCAAAAAAACCTTGAATCTGGCCTGCGTGTAAATCAATAGTAAGTACCCTGTGTGCTCCGATTGCAGTTATTAGATCCGCTACCATCCTTGCTGAAATGGGAACCCTCGGCTGGGCTTTTCTGTCCTGCCTTGCATATCCATAATAAGGGATGACAGATGTAATCCTGCCGGCAGAAGCCCGTTTCAGGGCATCTATCATCAAGAGCAATTCTACTATATTATTGTTAACCGGCATGCATGTAGACTGAATTACAAAAACATCGGCGCCTCTTACATTTTCATTTATCTGAACCATTATTTCTCCGTCGCTGAAAGTAGAGACCGTCGCTTCACCAACCGGAATTTTTAAAACATCGGCAATCTCTTTTGCCAGTATTTTATTGGAATTACCAGTAAATAGTTTTATACCCGAGGGCATTATACCTCCTGAATCAGTTAAAGATTAAAAATAAACAGTTTTTAATTGGCTGGGGCGGGAGGATTCGAACCCCCGAATGGGAGATCCAAAATCTCCTGACTTACCGCTTGTCGACGCCCCATCCTCATAAGGTTAAGAGATATGGGGTATGAAATCTTTTTCTTATCCCCGAATCCCTACTCCCTAATCCCTATCATTCTATTATCGTCTGAGCTACAGTTGTCCAGTAATCCTTAAATGCTATTGAGGCATTCTCTGCATTCTCTGCAGATTGAAACACCCCAAATACAGTCGGACCACTACCGCTCATCAGGGAAAATATGGCTCCTTGTTTTACAAGCCTGTCCTTTATCTCAGAAATTACAGGGAAACTCTTGATCGTCACTAACTCAAGATCATTTGAGACAGTTCCTGTTATCTCACCAAATTCTGTTTTTTCTATCAAGTTGATCAAAAACTCAATATTATCAACTTTGTTAGCTTTTTTTGTCAACTCTGAGACCTGTCCTGAGATTTGTCGCTTTATGCAATTTACTGAAGCAAGGGTCTTAAACTTCAAATTTCCAATCTCCTTATAAGCCCAGGCTGTCGAAACGGGAAAGGGAGGTTTTACGAGCAGAAGATTTACTGTTTTTCCCATAGCATATGGCATAAGTTTTTCACCTCTCCCATATACAAAAGAAAGTGCTCCGGAAAGAAAGAACGGTACATCAGATCCCAAGGTCTCTGCAATTTTACAAAGATCCTCTGAAGAAAGATTAAGGGACCATAGTTGATTTAAACCAATGAGTGCAGATGCAGCATCACTGCTTCCCCCCCCAAGGCCTGCACCTATCGGTATATTCTTCTTTAATGAGATAAAAGCTCCTTTATCTATACAGTATATATTTTTAAGAAGCAGTGCAGCCTTATACACAAGATTTTGCTCAACAGGAATCATGGAGTCAGTTTCCAACACCAACTCCTCAGAAGGCGCAAAAGTAAGTACGTCATAAAGCGTTATTTTCTGCATTAGGCTTTGAATTTCATGAAAACCGTCATCACGCAAGCCAAGCACATTCAAAAACCAGTTAATTTTTGCCGGGGCCTTTATGGTAAGCATTTCTAAATAGGAGTTTTCATCTCCTGGTTTGTTTATCGCTGCCTAAGGGCTATTCTTCTCAAGGTCTTTTATCTTCTTTTCAATACGCTCTTTAAGTCCTTCTTCTTTTTTATGAAATTCAAGAGATCGTTTCCATGCTTCCACTGCAGCATTTTTGTCGTTTAGCTTAAGATAGATATCACCAAGATGCTCAAAAATCACCGGGTCATTGCCCTCAATTTCTGAAGCTTTTTTTATTTCAGTTAGCGCCTCGCTATACATACCCTTCTTAAAATACACCCAACCGAGACTGTCCCGGATAAATCCACTTTGGGGGGCCAATTCAATGGCTTTCTGAATAAGACTCATAGCTTCATCAAGATTCAGGTCTCTTTCAGCATAAGAGTATCCAAGGTAATTAAGCGCCTGCACATGCTCCGGATTAATTTCTATGGCTTTCTTCAAATAGGTAACCATCTCGGAAAATCTCTGAGTCTTTTCATACATTACAGCAAGATTAAAAAGAGCCTCTGCATTTTCTGGTTTAAGTGAAAGAGCCCTCCTTAATTTTTTCTCTGCCTGTTCATAGTCTTTTTTCTGTAAATACAACTGTCCAAATGATACAAGCACCTCCTGATTTTCAGGCAATAATTTTTCCAATTTTTCAAATTGTATCACAGCCTCGTCGTATCTTTGCAGAAAACCAAGTACTCTGCCAAACATTAATAATATATTTACATTTTGGGGCTGGGCAGAAATAATAATATTCAGTTCCCGTTCCGCTTCTTCGTACTGCCTGTTATCAGTATAAATTGTAGCTAATATCCCGTGAACTTCCAGATCGTCTGGATCGGTTTTAGTTGTTTCAACAAGCAATGCAATCGCCTCATTCATTCTTTCCTTTTTAAGATACAAGATTGAAAGTCTCTTTTTTATCTCAGAATTATGGAAATTCAGTTTTATTGATTCTTCATAATTGGAAATGGCCTTATCAATATCATCGAGCACTTCGTATGTGAAACCCATCAGGTTAAAAGCGTCCCAGAAAAAAGGGTTGAGTTCAACAGTCTTTTGCAACTCCTCAAGTGCTTTGCTATATTCTTTGGTCTCAACATAAATTTTCCCTATGGAATATCTTGCCATAACATTATCAGGTTCTATCGCAAGTACTTTATTTAGTATCTCAAGAGCTTCCTTAAATTGGTTATTCATGGAGTACTGATAGGCAAGATGGATATAGTTCTGGATTTTCCCAGGATCATTCTTTATCAGCTTTTTATATATATTAATTGCTTTTTGAAATTGTTTTTGGGTTGAATAGAGATATGCAAGTACAGATAATGCCGGTTCATAATCAGGGGCTCTCTTGACAGCTTCTTCTGATATCCGAACTGCATCATCTATCCTGTTTGTTTTCGTATAAATCTCGCCAAGCTCCGTCCTTAAATATACAGAATCCGGATCCTCTTTGAGCGCCAGCTCTAAATACTTTATCGCTTCATTCCACTTTTGAGAAAGTTCAGCCTCAACGGCAAGGATATAATAATAATTAGACTCCATTGAATAGTCAGTCCTTACAATATCCTTTGATACAGAGCATGCCCCGGCAAGCAATACTACAGTAAACAGTAAAATATATTTTTTAATTTTTAAATTCATGAAATTTATTATGGCATAATGAGAAGTGATTGACAATCTCACGGAATTACCTTGTCAGGCCGGATGATTAAGAGAATAATGGAATACAAGAAATTAACTATCTACGTATGGAAGGGAGATGAATAAGAAAGCAGCTTAGTCTTCCTTTTTCTCTTCTTTCGTTTTCTTCTTTTCTTCCTTCTTTTCTGTTTTCAGCAGATCGTAGTCTGCAAACTCAAGAATTGCCATATCAGCACTGTCACCTGCACGAAGCCGTGTTTTCACAATGCGAAGATAGCCGCTGTTTCTTGTAATCTTTGGAGCAAGTTCATTAAATAATTTTGTAATTATACTGTTATTGGGTATATGAGAGAGCGCCAGTCTTCTCGCATGAAGATCTCCCCTCCGCCCAAGTGTAATGATACGTTCTGCCAATTTCTTTGCTTCTTTCGCCTTCGCTACAGTAGTCTCGATTTTCAAGTGTTCAATTAATGATGTCACAAGCCCTCTCAGGAGAGCCTTCCTCTGATTTGCATTCCTGCCAAATCCTCTTCCAGCTACTTTATGACGCATTTCCAGACCTCTTGTTTTTGGCTAATTTTTCAAGTTCTTCAGGATCTATCCGCATATTAAAATGCAGTCCCATTGATTGCATAATTTCTTTTATTTCGTTTAAGGATTTCCGCCCAAAATTCTTAGTTCTCAGCATTTCATGTTCAGTCTTTGATACAAGCTCTGCCAATGTATGAATATTTGCATTTTTAAGGCAATTATATGAACGGACCGAAAGTTCGAGTTCATCAACGCTCTTCAGTAAATTGTCATTCAATACACCCGGATTATTATCATCATAAAATACCTTTTCAATATCCGAACTATTACCAGAATTGCTTGCAGTTTCTTGTGTAATAATATCTTCTTCTTGTTCATCTTCAATCTGAAAAAGAGAGAGGTGCTCAATAAGAATATCAGCAGACTGTGTCAGCGCCCTTTGCGGAGAAATGCTTCCGTCAGTCCATATTTCCATGACAAGCTTATCATAATCTGTTGAACGTCCTACTCTTGCCCCCTCTATCCAAAAGTTTACCTTATTAACTGGAGTGAAAATGGAGTCTATAGCAATAACATCAACCGACTGGTCATCCTTTTTGTTCCGGTCTGCCGTAACATATCCTTTACCTTGCTCCACCGTCATTTCCATTGTAAAGTTTATGTTCTTCTCAATTGTTGCGATATGCTGATCCGGATTAAGTATTTCAACCTGTGCACCTGTTTCTATGTCTCTTCCCTTAACTTCACAGGGGCCCTTAATATTAATTGAGATTGTTTTAGGCTCTTCGGTATGCAGTTTTAATCTTAATTGTTTTATATTGAGCACAATATCAACTACATCTTCTTTCACTCCGTTCAATGTAGAAAACTCATGCGGCACCCCAGGAATTCTTATAGACGTAATTGCTGCGCCTTCAATAGACGATAGCAAAACCCTTCTTAAGGCATTTCCTATAGTGGTTCCGAAGCCTCTTTCAAAAGCCTCAGCATAAAGCTTCCCATATGTATTCGTAAGGCTCTCAGAATCAAAATAAACATTTTCAGGAAACTGAAAGCCTTTTCTCCTCAAATCCATTAAGCCTCCTTTAAAATAGCTGTCAGCTGTCAGCTAATAGCTATATAGTTATTTAGAATATAACTCCACTATCAACTGTTCCTGGACAGGCAATTCAATTTCATCTCTTTCAGGGGCATGTAATATTTTACCTTTGAGGTTGCTAATATCCATTTCTACCCATGAAGGTAACCCCCGATGCTCAATCTTTGAAAGATTTTCCTCTATAACATTAAGTTTAGCACTCGCTTCTTTTAGTCCTATAACATCACCAGGCTTTACTAAACAGGAAGGAATGCTGACACGCTTATTATTGACTGTAAAATGTCCATGCAGTACAAGTTGTCTTGCCTGTCTGCGGTTTGCAGTAAACCCAAGACGGTAAACTACATTGTCAAGCCTGAGCTCCAACAGTTGGAGGAGCTTGCTTCCTGTAACACCCTTCTTCTTTTCTGCTAAATAAAAATATCTCTTAAATTGGCTCTCTAAAACTCCATAAGTCTCTTTTGCTTTTTGTTTTTCCCTAAGCTGTAATGCATAATCAGAAAGTTTTTTTCTCTTTTGTCCATGCTGACCAGGTGCGTATTTTCTCTTTTCAACAGCACATTTGTCCGTATAACATCTGTCACCCTTCAGAAACATTTTTTCGCTTTCTCTTCTACATAATCTGCATAATGCATCTCTATACCTTGCCACTATACTCTTCTCCTTTTCGGTGGTTTGGTGCCATTATGAGGAACCGGGGTCACATCCTTTATAAGATTTATTGCAAGCCCTGCCGCCTGAAGTGCCCTGATAGCTGACTCTCTCCCTGCACCAGGTCCTTTTACATATACATCTATCTGACGCATTCCAAAACCTATAGCCTTTTTGGCAGCGGTATCCGCAGCTATCTGTGCAGCATAAGGAGTACCTTTTCTTGATCCTTTAAAGCCCTGTGCTCCCGCTGAAGACCATGTTATTACATTACCATTCTGATCTGTAATAGTAATAACTGTATTATTAAATGTAGCCTGAATATATGCTTCTCCAGAATGTACTGCTTTCTTTTCCTTTTTAGCGCCTTTTTTCTTCTGGGCCATTAAACTCCCTTCTTCTTCATTCCGCCGACAGCTTTCCTTGGACCTTTTCGCGTACGTGCATTTGTCTTAGTTCTCTGCCCTCTTGCTGGCAGTTTAGATTTGTGTCTAAGCCCCCTATAGCTACCGATATCCTGAAGCCTTTTTATATTCATTGAAATTTCACGCCTTAAATCACCCTCGACTTTATAGTCTCTATCAATAATCGTCCTGAGCTTTACACCATCCTCATCAGTAAGTTCCTTTGCTTTCTTATTAAAATCTATCCCCGCTTCCTTCAAAATTACTCGGGAATTAGATCTCCCTATACCAAAAATTCTTGTGAGGCTTATCTCTATTCGTTCTTTTGCCGGTAAATCAACACCTGCTATTCTCATCTATACTCCTTCACTTCTTTCTTTTGCATATTAACTTGTTATCCCTGTCTTTGTTTATGCTTCGGATTATTACAAATGATTCTGACTACACCTTGTCTTTTAATAATTTTACATTTTGTACATATTGGTTTCACTGACGAACGTACCTTCATGTCTACCTCATTTATGAAGCGGTCAGGAGCCATCAACAGTCAGCAAAAGCTGATCGCTGAAAGCTATTAGCTGACAGCTTATTTGAATCTGTAAGTTATCCTTCCCTTTGTAAGATCATATGGGGAAAGCTCAACAGTTACCTTATCACCAGGCAATATCTTAATAAAATGCATCCTCATCTTGCCGGATACATATGCTAAAATTTGTTGCCCATTTTCAAGTGCAACTCTAAACATTGCATTAGGCAAATTCTCGAGTATTGTTCCTTGAACCTCTATAGCCTCTTCTTTTGACATTATAGAAATAGTAATTATAAATATTCCCTACAACTTAGTCAAGATTATATTTCCATTTTTTGTAACAGCAATTGTATGCTCAAAATGAGCAGACAAACTTTTATCTTTTGTAACCGTAGTCCATCCATCATCTAATAAAATTACTTCCCACCCTCCGGCGTTTACCATTGGCTCAATTGCAAGCGTCATACCTTCCCTAATCTCAGGCCCTTGTCCTGGCCTGCCGAAATTGGGAACCTGTGGTTCCTCATGCAGCGCTCTGCCAATACCATGACCTACCAAGTCTCTCACAACTGAAAAACCCTTCGATTCCACACAGTTCTGTATAGCAGCAGATATGTCTGAAAGTTTGTTTCCAGTTATTGCTTTTTCTATTCCTATCTGTAATGCGTCTTCAGTGGCAAAGAGCAGTTTCTTTGCCTCATCGCTTATACCTCCAACAGGTAATGTTATTGCTGCATCTCCGTAAAAGCCTTTATAATAAACTCCTATATCCAGACTTAAAATATCTCCTTCTTTCAGTTTTACCTGAGAAGGTATCCCATGAACTACTTGTTCATTTAACGATGTGCATACAGTTGCTGGATATCCCTTATATCCTTTAAAAGCAGGACGTGCACCCTTTTTTTTAATAAACGATTCTGCAAATTCATCAAGCTCTATTGTTGTAATTCCAGATGTAACTAGTTGCTTTATTCCGTCTAATACTTCTGCAACTATCCGGCATGCTTCTGCCATCTTCTTTATCTCATCTGGTGACTTAAGAATTATCAATGATCAAATCAGTTTTTAGTTGTTAGTTCTTAGTTATTGGCTAAAAACTGAAAACTGACAGCTAACAACTGCCTTTATCCTTTTCTGCCTTTGAGCCTGCCCTTTTTCAGAAATCCTTCATATGATCTTGTTACAAGATGAGACTCCATCTGTGACATAGTATCCAAAGCAACACCTACAACTATCAATATAGATGTACCACCAAAGTAAAAAGGTATATTAAAATATTTCTGCAACATATCAGGCAAAATACAAATGGATGCAAGATAAACAGCCCCACCAAAGGTAATCCTTGCAAGCACATGATAAATATAGTCAGATGTTTTTTGTCCGGGCCTGACACCAGGCACAAACCCACCATGTTTTTTCAGATTTTCTGCTATATCCATAGGATTATAAATTATTGATGTATAAAAATAGCAGAAAAAGAAGATCATACTAACATAAAGTATCGTATATACTATTTTCCCTGGAGCAAGCTGCGTAGAAAGAGATTGAACCCACGGAATAGATATAAATCCCGCTATGGTAGCAGGGAACATCAGGATGGATGATGCAAAAATTGGAGGAATAACACCAGAGCTGTTTATTCTGAGAGGCAAATGCGTACTTTGTCCACCATATACCTTTCTTCCTACAACACGTTTCGCATATTGTACCGGAATCTTTCTTTGACCCCTTTCCATATATACAATAATTCCAATAACAGCCAGCATCATAACAATTACAAGCAGCATTAAAAGGATATGCAGCTCTCCTGCTCTGATAAGTGATACTGTACTAATAATTGCATTGGGGAAACTTGCCACAATGCCAGCAAAAATTATAAGAGATATACCATTGCCAATTCCTCGTTCTGTGATCTGCTCTCCAAGCCACATAATAAATGCCGTGCCGGAAGTCATGGTAATCATAGTCAACAACCTGAAGCCCCATCCAGGATTTTGTACAAATGCACCCTGGCTCATGCTTTCTATTCCAACAGCTATACCCAACGATTGAATAATGCTTATTACTACTGTCCCATATCGTGTGTAACGTATAATTGTTTTCCTTCCGCTTTCCCCTTCTTTCGCAAGTCTTCCGAGTGTGGGAATTACAATAGTTAATAACTGGAGGATAATTGAAGCGCTAATATAGGGCATAATTCCAAGAGCAAATATAGTTGCTCTTGATAATGCACCACCGGAGAACATATCAAAAAATCCCATCAGCGCACCACCCTTGGCCATCAAAAATTTACTTAACTCTTCTCCATTTATCCCCGGAGTAGGGATGTGGGCGCCTACTCTATAAACAGCTAATAATGCAAGAGTAAATATTATTCTGCTTTTAAGTTCTGCTATCCGGAAAACATTCTGAAAACCACTAATGATGCTCACAATACTTCCACACTTCCCTGTGCCTTAAGTATCTTGTCTTTCGCAGAAGCGCTAAAGTCATGAGCTTTTACATTGATAGGGTTATTTATTTCGCCAGCACCAAGAATTTTCACTTTACTCTTTAAGTCTTTTATTATCCCTTTCTGCAACAAAACATCAGGTGTAATGATGGTTTCTGATAAACTGCCCAGTGTTCCAACATTTACAACTGCATATTCTTTCTGAAAGATATTTGTGAATCCCCTCTTTGGAAGGCGTCTCTGTAAAGGCATTTGACCGCCTTCAAACCCTGGTTTAGTCCCTCCGCCAGTTCGTGCCTTCTGTCCTTTATGCCCCCGACATGAAGTCTTTCCATGTCCTGAACCACATCCCCTGCCGACCCTTTTTTTATTTTTTCTACTTCCTGGAGCTGGTCTAAGATCTGATAATTTCATCTACTCCTCCGATGCCTCGCTTACTTCTACCATATGAGATGTCTTATGAATCATTCCCCTAACAGAAGGCGTATCCGTATGTATTACACTATGATTAATTTTCCTCAGTCCTAAGGAATAAACTACCTTCCTGAGCTTTTTCGGCTTACCAATTATACTTCTTTTTAAAGTTACTTTAAGCTTTTTCATTTACTGCCCCATCTTCCTCGTTCCTACCCATCCTTTTCATTACCGTCTCAGAATTTTTCAATTTTAAAAGGCCATTAATGGTTGCACGTACAGTATTAAAAGGATTACGGCTTCCAATAGATTTAGCAACTATATTACGTATCCCAGCAACTTCCATGATAGCTCTTACAGGTCCACCAGCTATAAGTCCTGTCCCAGGTTTTCCAGGTAGGATAACAACTTTACCTGCGCCATATTCACCATTAATTTGATGTGGAATAGTCCCGTCTATAACCGGCACTTTAACAAGCGCTCTTTTGGCATGTTCAACAGCTTTTCTAATAGCCTCCGGCACTTCTGCTGCTTTTCCTTTACCAAATCCTACGTAGCCATTTTCATCTCCAACTACCACCAAAGCACTAAAGGAAAAACGTCTGCCACCTTTTACGACTTTTGCAACTCTATTTATGTGAATTACTTTGTCTTTTAATGGACCAAGATTTTCAGGGTCAATTCTACCCACAATACCTCCTGTTATAATTTCGAAATTCGAAATTCGAATTTCGAATTTTAGAAATAAGGCCAGATGTAATTACTATATCTTGCATACTTGTTATCGGTTTCAAATTAAAATTCTAAACCGCCTTCCCTTGCTGCATCAGCCAATGCCTTTACCCTTCCATGATAAAGATAACCACTCCTGTCAAATATTATCTTCTTAATCCCTCTATCAACTGCCCTTTTTGCAACTAATCCACCGACTATTTTCGCAGCCTCAATATTGCCGCCTGCTTTTATCTTCCCTTTTAACTCCTTATCATTACTTGAAGCAGCAGCAAGAGTTCTGCCTTCGTAATCATCTATTATCTGTGCATATATATGATTAAGGCTTTTAAAAATATTTAATCTTGGTTTTTCAGTCGTGCCTACGACTTTTTTTCTGACTCTGTAATGGCGTCTCTTTCTTGCTTCAATCTTACTATATGACAAAACAACCTCCAAATAACTTAGCTATTTCTTTCCGGCCTTACCAACTTTTAGTTTAATAAATTCGTTTGCATATCTAACACCTTTACCTTTATATATATCAGGTGCTCTAAGACTACGAATATTTGCAGCTACTTGTCCCATAACCTGTTTATCAATACCCTGAATAGTTATCTGAACCTGCTTCTTATCCACCTCTGCACTTATTCCTTCAGGCAGTTGATACTCAACAGGATGGGAATATCCAAGGGTAAAGAGGATTTTATTGCCCTGAACCTGAGCTCTATAACCAACCCCGGAAATATCAAGTATTTTCTTATATCCTATACTTGTCCCAATAACCATGTTTGCAATAATATTTCTTACGGTTCCATGTAATGCCTTAAACTGCTTTGTCTCAGCCGACCTTACTACTTCAATACTATCTCCCTGCACTGATATATTAATTCCTGCTGGAATATTCCATTCAAGTACTCCTTTAGGCCCTTTTACAGAGACGAAACTGCCCTCTGTCCTGATATTAACCCCTGATGGTATTTGTATTGGGTTTCTTCCTACTCTTGACATCTTATCTCCTTACCATACACTGCACAAAACTTCGCCGCCGATGCCTTGTTGACGGCAAATCTCGTCGGTCAATATTCCTTGTGAAGTTGAAATAATGGATATTCCATATCCTCCCATGACTTTAGGAATCCTTGTTTTATCCACATATACCCTTCTTCCTGGCGTGCTAATTCTTTTTAAACCTGTTAACACTTTTTCGTTGTTATCAAAATATTTCAGTGAAATTCTAACGATCCCTTGCTTCTTATCTCTTACTACTTTGAAACTTTTTATAAATCCTTTTTCTTTAAGTATCTTTGTAATTTCAATTTTTATCTTTGAAGCAGGCACATCAACTTTTTCAAGTCCTGCCATACTGGCATTCCTTATTCTTGTAAGCATATCCGCAATAGGGTCTGTAATCATAATTGCTCCTCTACCAACTTGATTTTGTAACGCCAGGAATCAGGCCCCTCAGTGAAAGGGTCCTGAAACATATCCTGCACATTGCAAATTTTCTTAAATAACCTCTGGGCCTGCCGCACAAACGGCATCTATGGTATTCTCTGACTTTAAATTTCGGCTGCCTGCTTGCCTTTATTCTGAGACTCTTTTTTGCCATTGATATTCCTTTAACCTCAATTTCGAAATTCGGATTTCGGATTTCGAATTTTCAATTCCTGAACGGCATGCCCAGGTATTGAAGGAGTGCCTTTCCTTCCTCATTTGTTCTGGCTGACGTAACAAAAATTATATCCATTCCGTGTATACTTGCAACCTTGTCATAAACGATCTCAGGGAATATTATCTGTTCTTTTACACCGAACGCATAATTGCCCCTGCCGTCAAATGATTTTGCCGATATACCTTTAAAATCTCTAATCCTCGGTAATGCGAGACTGATAAATCTATCAAGAAAATCATACATCCTGTTGCCTCTTAATGTGACCCTGCATCCTACAGGCATACCTTCACGCAGTTTGAAACCTGCGATGGATTTCTTGGATCTTGTAATGACAGGCGCCTGTCCTGTGATTGTGGCCAGTTCTTTCACGGCTGATTCCAAAGGTTTTATATCCTGTATTGCCTCTCCCATTCCGACATTAAGAACGATGCTTTTCAAACGGGGCACTTGCATAATGCTATTATACGAAAATTCCTTCATAAGACGCGGCGTGATTTCTTTTATATATTTTTCTCTTAGCCTAATCATTTAATTATTCAATAACCTCCCCGCACTTTTTGCAAGCCCTGATCTTCTTGCCATTTTCAAGCATTCTATGACTAATCCTCGTCGGTTTATTGCATTTTGAACATATAAGCATAATATTCGATCTGTGAACAGGCGCTTCTTTTTCTATAATACCGCCCTGTGTTTGTTTCTTGCTTGGCTTCATATGCTTCTTGATCATGTTAATGCTTTCAATAAGCAACCTGTCTTTCTCTTTCTGCACGGCGATGACTCTCCCTTTTTTACCTTTTTCATCGCCTCTGATTACCAAGACCGTGTCATTTTTTTTAATTCCTAAACCCACTTAATTTCTCCATTATCTATCATTGTTCATTGATAATTAATAATTATCTAAATTACTTCAGGTGCGAGCGAAATTATCTTCATAAATTCTTTCCATCTAAGTTCTCTCGCAACCGGCCCAAATATTCTGGTTCCTACCGGATCACCTTCTGCATTTATCAGTACTGCCGCATTTTGATCAAATCTGATATATGAACCATCTGGCCGGCGTACAGCCTTTTTAGTTCTTACTACAACAGCCTTTGCAACTGTTCCTTTTTTTACAGTGCCGTTAGGATCAGCTTCTTTTACGCTTACAACTATCCTATCTCCTATACTGGCATATTTCCTGTGAAAACCTCCAAGCACTCTTATACATAGCACTTTTTTGGCTCCAGAATTATCCGCAACTTCTAAAACACTTTCCTGTTGAATCATTCCTTCCCTCTGTTAATTACTTCAATAACCTTCCACCTTTTCTCTTTACTCAAGGGTCTGGATTCAATTATTGAAACAATGTCGCCTGTCTTGCATTTGTCTTCTTCATCATGTGCCTTAAATTTTACAACCTTCTTCACAGTCTTTTTATATAGTGGATGCTGAGTCAGTCTTTTTACAGCAACTACAACTGTCTTCTGCATTTTATCGCTTATAACTTCACCTGTATAAATCTTCTTTGGCATCGTTCCCTTCCTAACTTAATGACTTCTTTTTATCTTCTCACTTATTATAGTTAAAACTCTCGCTATGCCCTTTCTGACATGTCTGATTCTAAGAGGATTCTCTATCTCGCCAGTTGTCTTTTGAAATCTCAGATTGAAAAGTTCCTTTCTGAGGTCTTTTTCCTCCTGTTTCAGCTCTTCAATCGTTAATGCTCTTAAGTCTGCTATTTTCTTCATGCTACGGCATCCTCTTTACAAATCTGGTTTCAATTGAAAGTTTATGAGCAGCCAACCTAAAGGCTTCTTTTGCTACAGGTTCTGTAACACCAGACATCTCATAGAGTATTTTACCTGGCCTTATAACTGCAACCCATGATTCGGGTGCACCTTTACCCTTTCCCATTCTTGTTTCAGCAGGCTTCTTTGTCAAAGGTTTGTCAGGGAATATCCTTATCCAGACTTTACATCCCCTTTTAACATGTCTTGTAATTGCAACTCTCGCGGCTTCTATCTGACGATTTGAAATCCATCCTGGTTCAACCGCTTTCAATCCATATTCACCAAAAGAAATATCAGAACCACGGTATGCCTTACCGTTCATATTGCCTTTCATCATCTTTCTATACTTTACTTTCTTAGGCATTAACATAATTTATTATCCTCTATACAGCAGTCTCTGTTCCTGCGGTCTGTATGACCGGTTCCCGCAGGATATCACCTTTATATATCCATACCTTGACGCCGATCCTTCCATATGTCGTGTTCGCCTCTGCAAAGCCATAATCAATATCTGATCTGAATGTATGTAAAGGAACCCTGCCCTCCCTATACCACTCTGCCCTTGCTATTTCAGCACCGGCAAGACGTCCCGAACACGCAACCTTTATTCCCATTGCGCCGAAACGCAGTGCAGAAGCAACAGCTTTCTTCATGGCTCGTCGGAAGGCAACTCTTTTTTCAAGCTGCAAAGCGATGTTTTCAGAAACAAGTTGTGAATCAAGTTCTGGCTTCCTTATTTCTTTTATATCTACACTCATTTCTTTCCCTGTAATTGCCTCTAATTCTTTCTTTAACTTCTCGACCTCAGAACCTTTTTTCCCAATGATTATACCTGGTCTTGCTGTATGAATCGTTGCCTTTACCTTCTGACCGGTTCTTTCTATTTCTACCTTGGGAACTCCTGCATGAAAAAGGTTTGCCTTAATAAATTTCTTGATATTCAAATCCTCATGAAGCAACTCTTTATAGTCTTTTTTAGCAAACCACTTTGAATCCCATGTTTTTATAATTCCCAATCTTTGACCTATCGGGTTAGTCTTCTGACCCAAAATTACCTCCATTGATTTTCCACAGATTACACAGATTACGCAGATTGTTATAAAAAAATCTGTGAAATCTGTGTAATCTGTGGATTAAGTTTATTCCTCTAATACCAAAGTTATATGACTCGTTCTTTTCCTGATAATATCTGCCCGGCCCATGGCTCGGGGTTTCATCCTCTTCATGGTCGGCCCCTGATCCACAAGCACTGTCTTTACTTTCATGGATTCCGGATCCGCAACTTTTTTCTGCTCCGCATTTGCGATCGCTGACTTCAGCACCTTTGCTATGACCTGAGCGCCTCTGTGAGGAAGGAGCTTTAGATTAATTAATGCATTGCCAGCCTGCTTCCCCTTAATAAGATTTGTAACTCTTCTTACTTTTCTTGGCGCTATCCTTGCATATTTCAATATTGCTTTTGATTCCATTTGTAATTACCCTAAAACTCCTTTAGTCTTTCTTGCCGCCTTTTGCAGGCGCCTCTTTCTTCTCTCCAGAGTGGGCTCTGAAGGTCCTTGTTGGAGAAAATTCACCAAGTTTATGTCCCACCATATTCTCAGTTACATAAACAGGTATAAATTTCATTCCATTATGCACTGCAAGCGTATGACCGATAAATTCAGGAGTTATCGTAGATCTTCTTGACCATGTTTTTATTACCTTTCTCTCGTTCTTTTCATTCATGGAGAGAATCTTCTTCATCAGTTTTGTCTCTATAAATGGTCCTTTTTTTAATGATCTCGGCAAAGTATTTCCTCCTTACTTCCTTTTCTTCACTATAAATCTATCAGTCCGTTTGTTCGTTCTTGTCTTCTTGCCTTCTGGTTGTCCCCATGGAGAAACAGGTGGCCTTCCACCAGAAGTTTTCCCTTCACCACCACCAAGTGGATGATCAATGGGATTCATTGCAACACCCCTGACATGTGGCCTCTTTCCCAACCAGCGGTTTCTTCCAGCTTTTCCCATAGATATATTTTCTCTATCAACATTACTTACTTGTCCTATTGTAGCCATACAATCTGATGGAACCAGCCTTACGACAGATGAAGCCATCTTTACATGGCACATTCTTTCATCTTTTGCAACAAGCTGGGCAAACGAACCCGCACTTCTTGCAATCCTTCCACCCTGTCCAGGATTAAGTTCAATATTATGTATAATCGTACCAAGAGGAATATTCTTTAAAGGAAGTGCGTTGCCATTTTTGATTTCAGAATCTGATCCTGAAACAAGCAATTCCCCTACTTTTATTCCGACTGGAGCAATGATATATCTACGTTCACCATCTGCATATTTTAACAATGCGATTCTTGCAGTCCTGTTAGGGTCGTATTCTATAGTTTCTACTGTACAAGGAATATTAATTTTATTACGTTTAAAATCAATAATCCTATATGCCCTTTTATGACCACCGCCCTTTTGCCAGGCTGTAACTCTCCCCATATTATTCCTGCCGCCTGTTTTTCTAATCGGCATTAAAAGGGGCTTATAGGGCTTTGTTTCTGTTATTTCAGAAAAGTCAAAACCACTTCTAAAACGTGTGCCTGACGATGTAGGTTTATAAGTTTTTATTCCCATTTATACCCCTTCGATAAAATCTAATTTTTCCCCTTCTTTTAGTGTCACGATAGCTTTTTTCCAATCAGGTCTTCTTCCCTCATGCTTACCCATACGTTTCTTCTTACCCTTATAATTCATTGTTGTGACACGTTCAACCTTTACCTTAAATATTGACTCAACTGCATTTTTGATTTCTATTTTATTGGCATTTTTTGCCACGTTGAACAGCACCTTGTTATCCTTTTCTTTCAGTATCGTGCCTTTTTCTGTCAATAACGGTCCTCGAAGGACCTCAAAGATATTTTTCATCCTAAGTACGCCTCTTTCATCAATTCAATAGCATCTTTTAATATAAGAAGTTTCTCATGAGTAAGAACTGAATAAACATTAAGTTCACTCACTCGTGCGACATTAACTCGCGGTATATTTCGTGCTGCCAGTTCAAGTTTTTCGTTTTTCTCCGGCACTATTATCAATACATTACTTAATCCGAGACCCTGAAGTATCGCCTTCACAGCCTTTGTCTTTGGCTCATTAATAGGCAGGTCATCAATAATCACGACTTCATTATCTGCTAATTTTGCTGCAAGAGCAGAACTTAGAGCCTGCCATTTTACCTTTTTAGGTAATTTGTATGAATAATCTCGTGGCTGGGGACCAAAAATTGTCCCTCCGCCCCTCCAGATTGGCGATCTGTTACTGCCTGCCCTGGCTCTGCCGGTACCCTTCTGCTTATATGGTTTCTTGCCACCACCGCTTACAAGTCCCTTTGTTTTTGTTGCAACTGTGCCCTGTCTTCTATTAGCAAGATGATTATGTACCACTTCATAAAGCAGTGCCTTATTAACCTTAATGTTGAATATATCATCAGGCAAATCGGTTTTTCCGATAGATTTACTATCTCTATTTATAATATCTACCTGTGGCATCAACTTCCCTTCCCGGCAAGTGCCGCATCAGATTTTACAATCACATAACTGCCATTAGATCCTGGGACAGCACCCATCACAAGCATTAGATTCTGATCTTTCTTTATATCAAAAATTTCAATGTTTTTTACTGTAACTCTCTCATCCCCCATATGTCCTGGTAAGGCCTTGTTCTTCCATACCCTTGAAGGATAAGCGCTCGACCCTATTGAACCGGGAGCTCTATTAAACATGGATCCATGAGATCCTGGACCGCCTTTATAATTATGTCTTTTCATAACACCCTGAAAACCTTTTCCCTTTGAATTCCCTGTAACAGAGACTTTTTCTCCTTTGGAAAAAATATCAACGGTAACATTATCTCCTGCACTGAAACCATCCATTTTCATCTCTCCTATAAACTTGTACGCCGGAGAAGATGTTTTTTTAAAATGTCCAAGCATAGGCTTAGTAATATTTTTTTCTTTTTTTATCTCGTCGAAGCCAAGTTGCAAGGCTTCATAACCATCCTTATCTTTTTCTTTCTTTTGTACAACCTTTGCCGGTCCAGCTTCTATAACAGTTACGGAAACAAGACGTCCGTCTTCTGTAAATACCTGGGTCATTCCTATTTTTTTACCAAGAATACCTTTCATAGTTTTATCTCTACATCCACTCCTGCAGCAAGATCTAGTTTCATAAGTGCATCAACAGTTTGAGGTGTCGGATCAAGTATATCCACCAGCCTTTTATGTGTTCTTATCTCAAACTGTTCACGTGATTTTTTGTCAACGTGCGTAGATCTCAGAACTGTAATCTTATGTATTCTAGTAGGTAATGGAACAGGTCCAGAAATTCTTGCACCTGTCCTCTTTGCCGTTTCCACAATTTCTTTCACTGATTGATCCAGCAGTCTGTGATCATATGCCCTTAAATTGATTCTTATTTTTTCATTCATGTTATATTTTCCTGTAACTCCACGTTTATCTGCGTCCGAATCTTTTACTCAACAACCTCCGTTACAACGCCTGCCCCTACGGTCCTTCCTCCCTCTC
>DYJL01000004.1 GCA_020723105.1 Nitrospira japonica
TTTCCACCTTAATTCAGCCCCAAAACTGTCCAACCATTGGGGTCCACCTCTAACACTAAATCCGGCGTAAGTCGAACACCCAATCCGATGGAGCCAGAACAGCAAATCCGGCAATGCCCGAACACTTTTGAAGGGATATCGGATTCGGTGTTCGGGTAAACCGGATTCCGGCCTTTTCTTAATAAACTCCTGCAGTTTGTACTAAAATGCCCTCCAAAACTACCAGGAGGGTAAATGAAGAAGAAAAGCGGGAGGATAAGCGTGAGAAAGATACATGAAGTATGCAGGCTGCGGCTTAAGATTGCCTAATCCGGTCTAACTACTCGATTAACAAATACTAAAAAAGATATAAAAAGGGTATAATTTTATATTAGCAGGCTACTGAAAAAGTCTGTAATTGTCATTGCGAGGAGCATATTTTGCGACGAAGCAATCTCAAACTTATTGATTTATAAAGAAGTGAGTTTGCTTCGCTTCGCTCGCAAAGACAGCTAAAATACTTTTTCAGCAACCTGTTAGTTATTCCATGTAATGATGATTATATTTATTTTTTCAATAATAACTGCTATCAGTGCAATTCTTATAGCCTTCGTGGTCTTTTTCAAGAGATATGACCGTCTTTCCCATATAGCTTTTCTTCTAAGTATGCTTTCTACAGCGTTTGTGATTTTTGGGGATTCAATGTGTGTATTCAACCCCGGATCACTGTTTGTCTGGAAAAGGTTCGTTTTTATAGCCGAGGCTGTTATGGTTACTTCATGGCTTTTATTCACCATGAGTTTTGCAAGAGCTGACTATTGGGATGTTGTTAATAAATTTTCCGAGCTTTTATTATTAATATCGCCTTTATATGCATATTTTATCATTGCTATTCCAATAGACGAGTTCTTTTATTCTCCGGAGTTTAATATGGAAAAAATTCTTTTTCTGGGGAGCACAGGATATGTATTCAATCTTTTGCTTCTTCTTTATGCAGTAGTTTCAATAATAAATTTAGAAACAACATTAAGAAGCTCCTCCGGAGCTAATAAATGGCAAATTAAATATATCTTTCTGGGAACGGGCGGCATAATAGCAATGAACATTTTCTACTATAGCTATGCGTTGCTTTATCGTTCAATTAATATGAACTTTTTGCCTGTAAGGAACGGAGTGGTATTAGTTTTAATTTTTTTAATAGCATTCTCTCTTTTTAGGCATAATGCTATGGATGTTGAAGTGACTATATCAAGGAAAATGTTCTATAGATCGCTAAGTATTTTTATTATAGGATGTTATCTGCTTGGGCTTGGATTGGTAGGACAGGGGATGAGATATTTTGATCCGCGGATTGGTGAGAATATTGTGACCTTCCTTGGATTTGTTGGCGCCATCGTGGTCCTGATAATTATTCTTTCAGAACAATTGCGAAGAAAGGCAATAGTTTTTATTAGTAAAAATTTCTACAGTTATAAATATGATTATAGAGAACAGTGGCTGAAGTTTACCCAGCGTATTTTTTTAAAAAATGATTTTAACGAGCTTCTTGATTCAATTGCTGAAGGTTTTAAGGAAGCCATAGGTTCAAGAGGAGCTTCAGTGTGGTTGAAAAGTAAGGACAACAGAGAATATGTATGCGTTAAGGTAATAGAAACCAATATGGTTAATATTGTCCCGGACAATAGTCTTATTGAATTTTTACAACATAATAAATGGGTTCTAAACATATATGACAGTAATTGTAAAGCTATTGTTTCAGATAATAAAGAATTTTTAGAAAAGACAAAAACCTCTCTTATAGTTCCTTTTCTTCATATTGACAGGCTGATAGGTTTTATTATTCTTATGGAAGGGCTTGGTGATGACGAATATAATTATGAAGACTATGATTTACTTAAGACCTTAGCTAAACAGGCAACCTTGGCGATTATTAATACCCAACTTGCAGAGGAATTAATAGAAGCAAAAGAAATGGAGGCAATGGGGAGATTATCATCGTTTATAATACATGACCTTAAGAATTCGGCTTCTATGCTTTCACTTATAGCACAAAATGCTGAAGAACATATTGATAATCCTGATTTTCAGCGCGATGCAATTCGTGCTGTCGCTAATACTACAGAAAAAATTAAGGGTATTATTGAAAAGTTAAAGAATCTTCCGGTTAAGAGAAAATTTGAGATGGAATATTCTGATTTAGGGGAGTGTGTTAAAGGTGCTATTGCACAGATTAACCTGAATGGAAAAGGGAATCTCTCTTTCAAGGGACTTGAACCTGTAAATATAGAGTTTGATAAAGAAGAAATTTCAAAAGTTGTTTTAAATCTTGTAATGAATGCACTTGATGCAACTGAAATGCAGGGTGATATAAAAATATTGACAGGCTTTGAAAATTCCATGGCTTTTATCAAAGTATCTGACAATGGATGCGGGATGTCTGCGAAGTATATAGAAGAAAAACTTTTTAAACCATTTCAAACTACCAAGAAAAAGGGGCTTGGAATAGGTCTATATCAATGTAAATCAATTGTTGAGGCTCACTCTGGTAAATTGATAGTGGAGAGTAAAGAAGGGAAAGGGACAGATTTTATAGTCTACTTGCCGGTAAAATTATGATAATAGTGACAAACAGAGTGTCAGGCAATTTTCTTTAAATGGATTTATTTGGTATGAAACTTTCAACAAGCAGGATTAGATGTTATTATATTTAAAGTACGTTAAGGATTTTGTCGAAGAACATAGTAAAAAATAAAATTTTGTGTTGAACTATCAAAAATAAATTAGAAGAGGAAAGGAACACAATGGAACTGAATGAAAGAGAAAAACTAATGGCGCTGAATCTTGAAGAGAAAATTAACCAGTCCAAGAAGGTCATAAAAGAGGCAATAGAGAAATTTGGCACTGAGAAATTGGCTGTTGCATGGACTGGCGGTAAAGACAGTACAACAATGACATGGTTGTTCAGGGAGGCTTGCAGAGATCTTAATATACCCATGCCCAAGATTATGTTTATTGATGAGGGATATGTATTTGAGGAGATTTGGGATATAGTAAATCAACTTAAAAAAGATTGGAATCTTAATGTGATAATTGCAAAGAATACAGATGTCAGTGATAAGGCGAAGAACATAGGAGACATGATTAAGGTAAGCAGTCTTAATGAACGCAACAGAAGCGAAATTGTAACACTTGGTTTTGATGGAGAAGAATTCCCTTTTGAGCCCGAATCCTATGTTGGTAATCATTTAATGAAGACTGTTGCTATGAATACGTTTTTGGAAGAGAATGGAATTCTGGCACTTGCTACTGCTATCAGATGGGATGAACAGACAGCAAGAATTGAAGAGACATATTTTAGTCCGAGGAGCAACCCCTCTCATGTCAGGGTACAGCCTATATTGCATTTTAAAGAGCGTGATATTTGGAATTTTATTTTCGCATATAAGGTTCCCTTTTGTGTATTATACAACGACGGGTATCGGTCTCTTGGAGCAAAGGGATCTACAACTAAAATGTCAGACATTCCAGCTTGGGAACAGGATCTTGAAAATACCTCTGAGAGGGCTGGACGCGGACAGAATAAAGAAGAAATCATGGGTAAACTGAGAGACTTGGGATATATGTGATGTTAGGTTTTTTGAAGAAGAAATCAAAACATAATAAAGCGATTGTCGTCGGCATTGACGGCGTTTCCTGCAGATTGTTAAACCGATTTACTAAAGAGGGCTTAATGCCAAATCTTGCAGATATTGTCAGTAAAGGGACGATTACTGATATGACCGCATCCATTCCCGAAATTTCATCTACTTCATGGACGACTTTCATGACCGGGGTGAATCCTGGAAAACACGGGATTTACGGTTTTATGGAATTACAGAAGGGAAGTTATAAATGGCGATTTCCCAATTCTGCTGACATTAAAAGCAAAACACTATGGGAAATAGCGGGTGAACAGGGCAAGAAAAGCATAGTACTCAATGTGCCTTCTACATATCCTGCCAGGCCATTGAATGGTATCCTTACTGCAGGCTTTGTCGCACTTGATTTGAAAAAAGCCACGTATCCGGATATGGCGTATGAATATTTAAAGAACATAGGATACAGGATGGATGTTGATATAAAGAAGGTGCAGGAATCAGTGCAAGCGCTTGCACTGGACATAGAAGAAGCTTTTACTATAAGAGAAAAAGCAATATTGTATTTTCTTGATAATCATGCATGGGACCTGTTTATAGGAGTAATAACAGAAACTGACCGTTTACATCATTACTTATGGTCAGCTCTTGAAGATGAAAAACATCCACAGCATAATTTCTTTCTTGATTTTTATAGAAAGCTGGATACTTTTCTTGGCAAAATGTATGAGAGAGCAGGAGATGATATTCCCTTCATTATATTGTCTGATCATGGCTCTATAGGGATTAAGCAGGAAATATATCTTAATGCATGGCTTAAAGAAAATGGATATTTGAAATTTAAGAAGGAAAATCCAGAGACTTTCGAAGATATGCTTCCTGAAAGTAAGACATTTGTTCTTGATCCAGCAAGATTTTATATTCATTCAAAAGGTAAATACCCGCAAGGGAATGTTACCTCAGATGAATATTATAATTTAAGGCAGAAATTGAAAGAAGAACTCCTATTATTGTCTGTAAATGGAGAAAAAGTTATAAGATCAGTTTTTTTAAAAGAGGGACTTTATAGTGGTAATCTGGTTGATGAAGCGCCAGATCTCGTTGCTTTGCCTTACGAAGGCTATGATTTGAAGGGTGCAATCAATAAAACTCAAATATCTGGTAAAGGTTTTCTCACAGGGGGACATACGAGAGATGATGCAGTCTTTTACATCAACAGGAAAATAAATGTAACAAACATAAATATAATAGACGTTGCTCCTACCATAACATCACTACTTAAAATTGAACATAATGGTTTTGATGGGAAATGCCTGATATAAGCAATATAGCGTATTAATCTTACTCTATTATTAATCATGAAACAATTATTGATAGTTGAAGACAACTCTGATATCCAGACGCAGATGAAGTGGGGATTTAATAAAGAATATGATATCATTCAGGCATCTGACAGAGTAACAGCGCTCAAGTTGTTTAGAAAGAAACATATTCCGGTTGTTACGCTTGATTTAGGACTTCCACCCGATGAGGATGATGCAAGCGAAGGTCTGCTATGTCTTCGTGAGATATTGATTGAGGCTCCTGAGACCAAAATAATTATAGTTACAGGTAACAACGACAGAAAAAACGCCCTTAAAGCTATCCATATGGGTGCTTACGATTATTATCTTAAGCCTGTGAATATTAATGAACTTAGTGTCATTATACAAAGAGCCTACTACCTCCATGAAATAGAAAATGAAAATCGTAAGCTGCATACTCTTCTGGAGCATGAGGTTGGGTTTGCCGGCATGATAGGTCAGAGTCCGGAGATGCAGAAGGTTTTTGACACCATTCAAAAGGTTGCTTCGACTGATACGACCGTTTTGATTACAGGGGATAGTGGCACTGGGAAGGAACTGGTTGCACGGGCTATTCATGAAAAGAGTTTAAGAAAGAAGGGACCGTTTATTGCGATAAATTGTGGAGCAATTCCGGAATCACTCCTTGAATCAGAACTTTTTGGACACGAAAAAGGTGCGTTTACAGGTGCATATGCGCAACAAAATGGGAAGTTTGAATATGCAGACAAGGGAACCCTCTTCCTTGATGAAATTGGAGAAATGTCTACAGGCCTTCAGGCTAAACTTCTAAGATTTCTACAGGAGAAAAAAATTCAGAGGGTTGGCGGCAGAAATGATATAGAAATTGATACGAGAATTATTGCTGCGACGAATATTGACTTGGTCAATGCAATGAAAGAAGGTACGTTTCGGGAAGACCTCTTTTACAGAATAAGCGTAATATCAATTAATGTACCTCCTCTAAAGGAAAGAGGCAATGATATAAGATTGCTTGCCAATGCATTTCTTGAAAGGTATAACATAATGTTTAAAAAGAAGATAAAGGGGTTCAGCCATTCGGCACTGAATGCAATTGAGAACCATACCTGGCCAGGTAATGTACGGGAGCTTGAAAATAAACTACAGAAAGCTGTTATTACAGCAGATTCAAACGTAATAGAGCCTCATCACTTAGGGTTGGAGAAACAAATGGAAATATACGGAGAAAATACAGGGAAAAGATATGAGGGAATTACATTAAAAGAAGCCCGCAATAAATTTGAAAAAGATCTTATTGAGATCGTGGTCAAAAGACATAATGGTAATATAAAACGTGCTTCTGAGGAATTGGGAATAAGCAGGCCAACCTTATATGACTTAATTGATAAATATAAATTATCTGTCAAAGATGATTTGAAATAGATATATAAAGTTTTATTAATCATAAGACATAGAAACCACTTCTCTTTTCATGCCAACAAATCTATTTCAATTGTGTATAATATTAGCCGGTTAAGTTCAGAATGAATTGCTAATGTTGCCGGAGTGGCGGAATTGGCAGACGCAAGGGACTTAAAATCCCTCGTTCCCAAAGAGCGTACCGGTTCGAGTCCGGTCTCCGGCACTTAATTTAGGTGCTTTCCTTGAATATGGAAATATACGGTAGATTCCTGAATTTATTGTCGTAGTCAAGCCCATATCCGACAACAAAATAATCTGAAATTTCAAAACCTACATAATCCAGTTTCAGTTCAGCTTTTCTTCTGGGTTTCTTGTCAAGAAAGGTGCAAATTTTTAAGGATGCAGGATTTCTTCCCAAAAGCGTATCCTGAATATGTTTTAAAGTTAATCCTGTATCTACAATATCTTCAATAAGAAGTACATGTTTTCCTTTAATATCTTCTCTCAAATCTGCATGAATTTTTATTTCGCCGGAGGTTTGCGTTTTGATGTAACTTGATGCAATAAGAAAATCTATGCTCATTGGGACCTGTATATGCCTTACGATATCAGAGAAAAACATAAAGGCTCCTCTCAGAATTCCTACTGCCAGAACTTGTTTCCCTTCATAATCTTCTGATATCTTTGACGCCAGTTCTTTGACCCTGTTTTGAACTTGCTCAACAGTTAGAAGGGGTTTTCCAATTACCATATAAATTCCTTTCTGTAAGCTGTACTTGGTCTTGAAATATTATATATCTTAACGAATAAGATTTCATCAATTTTTTATTGAGTTACAGGTGTGAACTCTCTATACATTTCTACTAATCTATTGTAATATAACTGTAATTTTTGAATATATGAAAAAAAAGGAGAAAGGCTAATGAAAAAAATATTCATTATTATATCGTTACTTTTAAGCATCATTCTTTGTATCTCCAGCTGTGTACAAAAAGAACCTGTGAAAGAAATTAAAGCCCCTGCTATTACTAAAGAAGATTTCAAGGAAATCAAAGACACACAAGCAGAGATTCAAAATATACAGACTGACATGAGAAACACATTGGCAGATATTCAGAATACACAAAAAGCGATCCTTGCAAAGCTGTCAGATATCGAAAAGAAGGTTATGACACCGGTCCAGGCAGCGCCTCAGGGAAGACCGGTCATTGATTTTAATAAAATATATAACTTACCTGTAGCCCATTCACCAGTGAAAGGCAATAAAAATGCACCTGTCACTATCGTTGAATTTTCTGACTTTCAGTGCCCGTACTGTTCGCAGTTGCAGTCAACCCTGAATGACGTACTGCAGGCTTATCCCAAAGAGGTAAAACTGGTTTTCAAGCACTATCCCTTATCGTTTCATCAGCAGGCTATGAATGCAGCAAAGGCCTCTGAAGCAGCACGGGAACAGGGAAAATTTTGGGAAATGCACGATCTTATTTTTCAGAATTTCAATAAACTGAATGAACAGTTATTTAAGGAATTTGCCCAGCAGATGGGCCTGAATATGGAGAAATTTTCATCTGATTTCTCAAGCAGTAAATATGACCAGCAAATTCAGCAGGATATGATGCTTGCAAGAAGCTCAGATGTGACCGGCACTCCTACTCTTTTTATAAATGGGAAGAGAGTACAGCAAAGGTCCTTTAATGATTTCAAACTGGCTATTGATTCTATATTAAAAAAATAATTTTCCATTTTTCTGACAGGAGAGTTTTTTTAAAAAGCCCCTTGGTAAGATTCAAGGGGCTTTTTGATTTATTCCTGGAGAATTATCCCCTTGGCTTGGCAAGAATTTCAAGGACCTTTAAATTCAGAAATCTTTTTGAGGTTACGGATCTTATGATTGTTACTGTGTCTGCACCGTAACCAGTGCCAGCAACTGCGACTACTTCTTCACCTTCAGGGATGAGTCCAGCGTCTGCTGCCATCATCACTATTTCACAACAAACTTTTACGCCTTCACCAAACCGGCGAAGTGTTTGTGCAATCAGAAGGGTGGGGTAAACACCACTGAATTTTGCGGCCAAAGCCGTCTCTAAGTTGTGGGTAATCATGGTTCCCGTATATATTCTGGCGCCTGCTGAAAGGATCCGGTCTCTTGCTTCCTGAGAGAGTTCATTTTTGTTGGTTTCTTTAAAGCCGTGTGAATGAGTTACCAGAACTAAATTAATATTTCTTCCATTAAGGCTTTCAGCAAAAAGCTGTCCAGTGCTGCCGGTCGTAGTTGCAACGACGATATGTTGGTAGTTAAATTTATCAAGGGTTTCTTTTACAATTGCAAGGCATGGTCCGGTATTTTCAGGACCTGTTTTTTTAAAATAGGTTACAGTTTTTTGCATGTTTTTTACCTCCAGAAATGATATTCATTATACCAGATCCATCCGACATCATTCTCAGCAAATTTGCTATACTCATGACTATGAACTTTGAAGAATTGGTTAATATAGCTTCGAAACTCAGAGGTCCCAACGGTTGTCCCTGGGATAAAGAACAGACCAGAGAGAGCCTCAGGCCGTTTCTTGTAGAAGAATTCTACGAGCTGATTGATGCCATGGACACAAATGATCCGGAAGGTATTAAAGAAGAATTTGGCGATCTTCTTTTTCAGATAGTTTTGCAAAGTCAGCTTTCAAAGGAAGAGGGTCAGTTTGATATAAATGACATTATCAGGGGTATTGCTCATAAGATGGTAAGCAGACATCCTCATGTCTTTGGTGACAAGGATTTAAAAACTTCCGATGATGTTAAAGTCTGGTGGGCGGAGCATAAAAAGAATGAAGGGAAGAATTACGCTTCTGCAATTGACGGGGTACCGAAATCTCTTCCAGCCTTGCTGCGTGCAAGCAGGATCCAAAAGAAAGCCACAGAAGTTGGTTTTGACTGGGAGCGGATCGAGGATGTGTTTGCAAAGCTCGACGAGGAGATAAAAGAATTAAAAGAAGCTCTGGATAAAAAAAATCACAGAGAAATTGAAGAGGAACTGGGGGACATATTTTTCGTGCTTGTAAGAGTTGCAAATTTTATAAATGTAAATCCCGAAGATGCTCTGAGAAAAACTATGAATAAATTTTCCCAGAGGTTTAAGTATATGGAAAAAGAATCGCTCGAGCAGGGCAGAAGGCTTGCTGATATGACGCTTGCAGAGATGGACGTTTTATGGAATCAGGCAAAAAACAAATCAGGATAAGATTGTCACAAACTCCCTAACGCAAGCGTGCCGAGTCCCTTGAGCTCAAAGGCAAACATAATTTGATATTCACTTGGCTTCTTTGTGAAAGAAAGCGCCAGCGCCCAGCATTGATGAGTGTAGATGCTTTTGGCAGTAAATTCCTGAACTCCGTTTCCATTCAGGTCATACCATAATTTCCCCTGTAAATCAACTGGAAGTGGTTCCTTGTAGAACTTTATAGGTTTATTAAGTCCGGCATCAATACTGATCTGGTCCAGCAAAGAAGAGCGTCTGAAATTTTTACCCATTCCGATATATCCTTTCTTGTCCTTCAGTGTAAACGAGGCAATAGTCTCTGTTAATACCCTGTCATGAACATCATATGAGGCATTGATATGAAATGATAAGTTATTGCCTGATACAGCGGCTTCTGCGAGTACAGGAGAAAAATGCCTGTCATCATCAAGAAGACTGTAACTCTGAGAGAGCCGGAATCGGGTTTCAGTTTTATGCGGACTTAAACCTGAAATCCTGTTGGTGAGCGAATAAACAAAGCTGCTTGTATGAGAGATGGTGTCTATTGAATTGAAAAAAGGGATATTGTCGGTATCATACGGTGGAATGTAAATGTATTCCAGAGAGGGTTCTATAATATGAACATGGGAAGAATATTTCTTGAAAAGTTTTGTACTCAGATTGGTGCTGAGATCAACAATCAATCTGTTTTTATTGACCGCTGGCGAATTGAGAAAATAAGCTGTTTCCCTCAGACCGACTTTTTGAGTAATATTTGTCAGCCGGCCATAGCTGAGATAAAGATTCGGGTTGATATCAAGCCTGAATCCTTCCTGGCCGTCTTTTCTTGAAAAATTAACACCATTAAACGCAGCATTAAAAGAAAAGGGGCCCCTGGATATTGTATTTATGATAAACCCTATTTCAGGGAGACTTTGAGGGACCTCTTTTGAACTGCCTTCGAGACTTTGCCGCATTTGGGCTAACAAATAAGTCCTGCCGACGTGATGAGGTTTTGAAAGATGCAGGTTTGATTCGAGATATTTCTGCAGTCTTTCTTCTGATGCAAACCCAAAAGGGTTTGTTTCCCAGGAGGACAGGCCAAATCTCTTGAATGATGTTGAGTCCAAGGTTTCATAATAATCGAACTCATTTACTGCATGCAATTTCAGATAAGCTGAAATGTTATATGGAAACTGCTGATTATGATAGGCCTTAACTTCAATAAGGTTTCTGGCTGGTTCGTCGTCTCTTGCGTGATATATCCAGAATTCGCCGTTTGCTTCAGGTGTTAAGATGTAACGATAATCCAGGCCTTCTGCCAATTTCTTTTCCGTATAATAATCAAGATACAAAGTTGCGTCCTGATTTTCTTTCAGAGCCCAGAAAAATCCTTGTTTATAATAGTTCCCTTTTGTGCTGCTGTAACCAAATGATGGGAAAAGGAAGCCGGTCTTACGTTCTTTTATAATAGGCGCCCAGAAATATGGTGTATAAAAAACAGGGGTATTATTGATATGGAATTTGGCATGTCGTGCGCTTAAACTCTCATGCTGTGTTGTTTCTACATCATCTCCGGAAATATGCCACGAGGGTATATCAGCATCACATGAAGTGAAACGCGCCTTATTAAGACAAAAGCTTTTATCGCCGGTCTTTTTAATATTATCACTGTGAAGATGAAAATTCTGCTTTTTATAGAACATATAACTGTTGTAAATGGTGCCGAGTTTTGTCTTTAAGTTAAGCTCAATCTTATCAGCTTTAATAATAAGTTCAGAATCTTCATATACAACATTGCCAATGGCGACGGCATCTGAGGTATTATTGTCAAGACGCATTTCATCTGCATTTAAAATTGAATCTTCAAATACTAACCTGGCAGAACCTCTTGCTATATATATATTGGCTTGAGAAAGATATTCCAGATTGTCAGCGGAAATCTCTGCCTCTCCATCGGCAAAGGAAGAAGCGGGCAACAGGAGGTGGGAAACAGGAAATAATAAAAAAATAAAAAAATAAAAAAATATGATCCTCCCTTTCCAGCTTTTTCTCCTTATCTTTCTCTTCATCATTTAGTTGCTTCCTCGTTTCTTATTTGCTCCCTTAAATCCGACAGTACGGCAGAGCACCCGAAAATTTCCTTAACTTCTCCGGCAGTATAAAAAGAACCTGTTACAAGGATGATTCTATCTTTTACGCAGTGAGTTTTTGCAAGTTCCAAGGCTTCGTTAACGGTATCAGTCTTCATTATTGAAGCAGGGGGATTTTTCAGGGTTCGTATAATTTTTTCAAGCCGGTCCGGTAAAGCGGCCCGCTCATGTTTCGGTTTTGTTACTATTACAGATTCGGATATGTTAATTAGAGGTATTAGTATTTCTTTAAGATCCTTATCACCCATAATCCCTGCGATAAGGATAATTTTTTTATCAGGGAATAGGTCACCTATAGTTTCACTTAGAGAAAATGCTGCTTCCGGGTTATGAGCTCCATCAACGATGACAGGGGGTGATTGGGAAATCCATTCCAGACGACCTTCAAGATTTACATTTTGCAGGCCCTGTCTTATTGACTCATCTGAAATGGAGAAACCTCTCGCTTTCAATATTTCACAGGTGCGTACGGCTGTGCAAGCGTTGTAAATTTGATATTTTCCAGGAAGAGATATGGAAAGATTGCTGAAGTTTTTAAAGCCGTCATAATTGAAGGCAGTCTGTTTGTTATCCATATGGAGAAGGCTGCCTCTGAACTCCTTGTTATATATATGAATTTCTGAATGGCGGCTGTTTGCAATATCTGATAATTGTTTGATTACATTTGGCAGTCTTGATGCTGTTATCAGAGGGATACCTGGCTTAATAATCCCGGCCTTCTCAAAGGCAATATCTGAAATATCATTGCCCAGGAACTCGCAATGATCGAGGCTTATATTGGTAATAATGCTTGCTTGAGGCAGGATAACATTAGTTGCGTCAAGTCTTCCGCCCATGCCTGTCTCAACCACGGCCCAGTCAACATTATTTTGTGCGAAATAACAGAAGGCCATTGCAGTGACGAATTCAAAAAATGTGGGATTCAGGTCTGTACCGGCTATAGCATCACGGATCATGGATGCAATCCTTATTACTTCAGATTTGTCTATGCGCAGATTATTTATCTGTATTCTTTCAGTGAAGCTAACGAGATGAGGAGAGGTAAAAAGACCGACCTTGAAACCATTTTTCATGAGAATGGAAGCTATTGCTGCTGATGTAGATCCCTTGCCATTAGTTCCGGCGACATGAACTGAATTAAAGGAGTTGTGAGGCTCTCCAAGTATATTCATCAATTTAATAATATTGGCCAGACCCAGTTTTATTCCATGGTGTTGCAGGCTATATAGATAGCTTATGGTAGTGTCGTATTTATTGAAATCTGAGATCATGTTGAATTTAAAAGATACATAGTCTACTGTCATTCCTGTGAAAGCAGGAATCCAGATTAATTGCAGAGGAGGTTAGAAAATTAACAAGGAACTGGATTCTCGCCACGGCGAGTCGCTGTGGTGACCGCATCAAATGCAGAATGACAAATTATCTTTGATTAACATTCTTATTAACCTGTGTTCTCATTTCCGGCTGTTAATGACAATAATTTCACAATGGTTTGTTTCAGTTCTTTTCTGCTGACAATCATGTCAATCATTCCATGCTGAAGCAGAAATTCCGCAGTCTGGAAATTCTCAGGTAGCTGCTGTTTTATCGTTTGCTCAATGACTCTCGGACCTGCAAAGCCAATAAGGCTCTTGGGTTCAGCAATAATGATATCTCCCAGCATTGCAAAACTTGCTGACACTCCTCCAAAGGTCGGATCCGCAAGTATTGATATATAGGGCCTTCTTTTTTCCTTGAATCTGGCTATAGCTGCAGATGTTTTTGCCATTTGCATAAGAGAAATAATCCCTTCATGCATCCTGGCTCCGCCGGATGAGGCAATTGATATCAGAGGCAGTTCTTCCTCGGTTGCTTTTTCTGCTGCCATTACAAATTTCTCACCAACCACTGATCCCATACTTCCGCCCATGAATTCGAAATCAAGAACCACGAGCATTACTTTATAATTGCCTACCAGTGCAGTGCCTGTAATTACGGCATCTTTGTTGTCTGTTTTCTTTTGATACTCAGTAAGCCTGTTTTTGTACGTTATCTGATCTTTAAAATTCAAAGGGTCTCTTGATACGAGATTTTTACCTATCTCAATAAAACTGTTTTCATCTATGAAGAGAGATATGCGTTCCTTTGCAGAAATTCTAAAATGATAGTTGCATTTGGGACATACTTTCAGATTTTTTTCAACCTCTTTGCGGTAGATAATCTCTTTACAGGAATTGCATTTTACCCAAAGACCTTCTGGTACTTTAACTTTTTTAGCGAGTACAGGTTGATCTTTTTTCTTGAACCAGGCCATAGAAACAGTTATAAGGGATTAGGGGTTAGTATTTTGAATTTCATATTGCATCTCTCAGGGATCTGGTGAACTCTTTGATATCCTTTTCCCCCGCAATTCTTTTCACTATTGCGCTTCCGACAATAATGCCATTGGCAAGTTTTGATATCTCTGAGGCTTCTTCTGGATTAGAAATGCCAAAACCAATCGCTACAGGTTTATTTGTGTTGTCTTTTATCAGGTTCAGGGTGTTTTTCATGGGGTCGTTAATTGAGAGCTCTGCACCAGTGATGCCTGTGATAGATACATAATATATAAATCCGGTTGAAGCCTTCACCACCTTTTTTATTCTTTCCAAGGTGCTTGTAGGAGCAAGCAGGAAAATAGTATCCAGTTTGTATTGCCGTGCAACAGCTATGAAATCATCTGCTTCATCGGGAATCAAGTCAGGTATTATCACTCCGTTAACTCCGGCGCTGGCAGCTTCTATTACAAACTTTTCGATGCCAAATTTGAAGACAGGATTATAGTATGTCATTAATATCAGAGGTATCTGAGAAGTTTGTCTGATCTCTCTAACTAATGCAAGAACTTTCCTCAAGGTAGTTCCCTGCTGTAGGGCGCGTTCCGAAGCCCGCTGTATCGTGGGGCCATCAGCAAGAGGATCGCTGAAGGGAACGCCAAGTTCAATAATATCTGCGCCTGCCTCTTCCAGTTCGGCAACGAACTTTTTTGTAGCATCAAGATCTGGATCTCCTGCCATGATATAGGAGATAAGGGCTTTCCTGTCTGTTTGCTTCAGTTTTTTAAAGACATTTTCTATCTTATTCATTATGGTCTGACTATAGATTTGAAATTATTAAAGGGCGATACCTTTTATTCTTGCTACTTCCTGTACGTCTTTATCTCCCCTGCCGGAAAGATTGACAATTATAATGGAATCTTTTGGCATTGCAGGCGCTGTTTTTACTGCCTCTGCGATTGCATGGGCTGATTCAAGTGCCGGAATAATACCTTCAGTTCTGCTTAGTAGTTCAAAGGCCCTCAATGCTTTTTCGTCAGTGGCATAAGTATATTCAATCCTTTTCATATCTCTCAGATAACAATGTTCAGGACCCACTGAAGCGTAATCCAGTCCTGCAGAGACTGAATGCGTACCAAGGACGTTTCCGTCATCATTTTGCAGCAGATAACTTTTACAGCCCTGAAAAACGCCAAGAGAACCTCCTGCAAAGCGTGCTGCATGCTCCCCGGAAGAAATGCCACGCCCGCCTGCTTCAACGCCGATCATTCTTGTTTGGTCTTCGAGAAATGCAGAAAATAGACCGATAGAATTACTGCCGCCACCAACACAGGCGATGAGACAATCCGGTAGTCTCTTTTCTAACCTTAATATCTGTTTTCGTGCTTCGTTACCGATTACTGACTGGAAATCTCTCACCATGACGGGGTAGGGGTGAGGACCGAAAGCAGTGCCCAGCACATAATGAGTGTTTTGTACATTTGTGGTCCAGTCTCTCAGAGCTTCATTAATTGCATCTTTTAGTGTTTTTGAGCCAACATTGACATCTGTAACTTTTGCATCAAGAAGCCGCATTCTGAATACATTCAAGGACTGTCTTCTTATGTCTTCGCTGCCCATATATATTTCACATTTAAGGCCGACAAGTGCGGCTCCCGTTGCAGTGGCAACACCATGCTGCCCTGCACCAGTCTCTGCTATGATTCTGCTTTTCCCCATCTTCTTTGCAAGGAGAGCCTGCGCAAGTGCATTGTTTATCTTATGCGCACCGGTGTGGCAGAGATCTTCTCTTTTAAGATAGATTTTTGCGCCACCAAGAGTATTTGAGAGATTCTTCGCAAAATACAACGGAGTGGGTCTTCCGATGAAATCTTTTTGAAGCAACGTCAGTTCATTAAGGAAGTTTCTATCTTTCTTATACTTCTTATAAGCTGTCTCAAGCTCAATAAGGGCAGGCATAAGGGTTTCAGGCACAAACCTGCCTCCGTAAGGGCCGAAATGACCTTTTGCATTAGGAACTTTCTTTGGAAATGCATCCATTTTAGTTATTATCTCTGTTGTTAGTTAGCTCATAACAATAATTAAAAAATTGTAAGTCAATATTATATCACAGCATGATAGAATAACAATAGAAAATAGAAAAGCGTTGTGGTGCCGGTATGGATCCTACGATTTTACTTAATATAAGATGTGATAGGAAAAATATAAGGCGTTACTTGAACCGGAAGATTCCATACTTCAAGATTACATATACTGCTCTGATACCATCTTTCCAGTTAATTTTTTTCCCTTCTCTGTATGTGCGCCCAAAATAAGAAATTCCTACTTCGTATATTCTGCAATTGAGCCTGCTTATTTTAGCAGTGACCTCTGGTTCGAACCCGAATCTGTTTTCTTTTAATTCTATTTTATCCAGTATTTCCCGCCTGAAAACTTTGTAGCATACTTCCATGTCTGTGAGATTCAGGTTTGTAAATATGTTAGAAAGGAGGGTCAGAAATTTATTGCCGAGGGAATGCCAAAAAAATAATATCCGGTGAGAGTCCCCACCGATAAAACGGGAACCATATACCACATCAGCCTTGTTTTCAACTATTGGTTTCAGAAGTTTACTGTATTCATTTGGGTCATATTCGAGGTCGGCATCTTGAATTATGATTATATCACCGGTTGCAGCTTTAAAGCCGGTCTTTAAAGCTGCCCCCTTACCTTTATTTTCAGAATGATATATGATTGTTGTATTGTTGTCTTTTCCTTCTATGGATTTCAGATACTCCCTTGTTCCATCAGTTGAATAATCATCTACAATAACAATCTCCTTATCCATACCTACATGAACCCCGGAGATTACATCCAGGATTGCTTTAATAGAGTTTATTTCATTGAAACACGGCATTACAATAGACAGTTTCATGGTCATACCCTAATGTAATAGAATACAAATCTGTTATAAAAAAGTATATAAAATTAACAAGAAAATAAGATGAAGCAGCTATCTTGAGATCCATTCAATCAAGCTTATTATAATTTTTTCATAATGGTAACGAAGAGTTTTTCAAGTACTTTTTGGTAAAAAGGGCGCTTCTCCCATGTGTTTATATCCATTTTTACAGATTTTTCCATGTCATTATAAAATATCTCTATCATATTCCTGCTAAAACCGGTATCGAGAATTCCAACGTTGCTTTCTTCATTTCGTCGTAAGGATTGAGAATCGAGATTTGCTGAACCTACTATACTCCAGCATCTGTCAAACACAGAAGTCTTTGCATGGAGTATAGCACCTTGGTAATCGTAGATTATAACCCCTGCCTTTAATAATCGTTTGTAATAAGTTCTGCTGGCATAATAAACGGGGATAACATCAGATTTTCCGGGAAGAAGCAGTGCAACTTTGACCTCTCGTTTAACTGCGTTTATTAAGGCTCTCAATATTTTTCTGCTTGGAACGAAATAAGCAGTTGTTAAAAATATGCTTTCTCTCGCATTTCTTATACTGTAAAGAAGTAATGTTCTCATCTTCCTCTTGGCCCTTCCGGAGTTTGCAAAGATTGGAATAGCCGGAATGCCATAAGTCAGGGGATTATTTTCTATGTATAACTTGGGCGGCTCACCTTTCCATGTTTTCCAGCTTTTACTGAAAATACCGAGTAAAGTGGAAGCAATAGGTCCTTCAAGATAAATACCTGTATCACGCCAGTTGTTTTTTCTTTTTTTAAAATAACCTTGATATTCATCTGCAATATTAAATCCGCCTGTAATCGCTTTTTGTCCGTCAATTACCAGGAGTTTTTTATGATTACGGTAAATATATCCACGGGGATAAGACCATTTAAATGGATGGGATACACGGACCTTTACGCCCTCTTTTTTCAAGTCAGACCAGAAACTCCTGGATGTAAGGAATGATCCGAAATGGTCATAAAGTAAATAAACGTTAACACCCTCCCTCGCTTTTTTTTTGAGTAATTCAGCTAATTGTCTGCCGGAGTTATCGTCTCTGAAAATATAGAATTCAATACATATGATTTGCTGTGCTGTTGATACGGTGTCAAGGATAGTCTGGAAGGTTTCTTGTCCGCTTTTCAGGATCTTTATATTATTATTTCCGGAAAAAGGCAAACCTAATATATTTTCAATGATATTTTTTTTAAAAGTCAGAAAATTTGGGGAAGATTCGGTGGGAACTAACCTGTTGTTCATAAATAATATTTTAAGGAAGCATTTTTTGCTCTCGCGATGAATAGTTTTAATTTTTCATGATCTTTTATGCCCTTAGTTTTGCTTTCTACTCCGGAAGCCACATCAACTCCATATGGCTGTACAATTTTGACTGCTTCTGCAACGTTGTCAGGAGTCAATCCGCCCGCGAGTATTATTCGTCCCAATTTTTTTGCTTCAATTGCAATATTCCAGTTAAAGATCTGTCCGGTACCTCCGACTGCATCAGATGAATACGTATCAAGAAGAAATGCTGAAGCGTCTTTATAGCCAGTTAGAGGCATAATATCTGAAAGTTTTCGTATCCTTAGTGCTTTAATGATTCTTTTATTGAGGTTACAGTATTCCGGAGGTTCAGAACCATGGAGCTGAATTGCATCCACACCTGCGTAAGAAGCGATTTTTACAAGAGCCGATTTTTCTTTATCGACAAAAACACCGATAGTCGTTACAAAAGGCGGAAGCGATGAAATAATCTTCTTTGCATTTTCAGGGGTTACAGAACGAGGACTTTCAGTGTAAAAGATAAAACCCAGTGCATCTGCACCGTGGTCAATTGCCGCAAAGGCATCATTAAGATTTGTTATACCGCAGATTTTGACCCTGACCATAGTCGTATTTTAGCACATAATTATGTTAACCTATAAAATCTGAGTAGTTAGCCATATGATTTTCAATTGTAATATTTTAGATTATTCTCAATATAATACTGTCCAAAACGTTCTATACCCCTCTCTTAATAGGAATAATTGTACAGGCTTTAATAAAGACTTTTTCTAATGAAATTCTATATAATAAAAATTATTCATAAAGTTATCAGTAGTCTTATAATTAGAAATAACGTAAGTTTATATATAAAATGCTGCACATTTCTCTTTACGGTTTTCCTGTCTTCAAGCGTTTATGCTTTTTCATTCAAAGACTTAGACCTAAAGATTCAGGCCTCTATTTCCGAAATGTATGATGACAACCTTACTTATGTTAAAGAAGATAAAAAGGAGGACTTTATAACAACATTGGGACTTGGTGCAGACTTCACATATGAGGGTAAAAGGCGTTCTCTGAATCTTTCGGGTAACATAAACCAGCAGTTACAGACAAGGTTTAAAGATATTAAGTCTTCTTCTCAAAATTTAAGCCTTAATTTTACTAATGAGTTTACAGCCTATGACAAAATTACATTTACTGATACATTTTCCCATACACAGTCGCCAGCGAGCTTTGAGGAAGAATTTGGCAGGGTAAGACACCGGCGTGATACTTATGATAATAGTCTGACCCTGAACTATCTAAAGGAAATAAGTGAGCATCTTGCCATGAATGCATCATATACTTATTCACAAACCTTGTTTCCTGAAGAGGACTTCGATAACACGTCACAATACGGATTGGGTTTTAATGTAAGATATTCGCACAGCATTTTAACAGATTATATATTGTCATATTCTTTTAGTAGAAATAATTTAGGCAATTCTGTATATAACACAGGGATAGGCATAACAAAGCATATCTATATATCCAAGAAGAGTTACCTGACTGGCAATTTAGGATTTTCAGGCAGCAGCAATAATGATACCCGCCTTAATTTGAATGCAGCTTTTACTAATGAGATAGACGAGAAGTCTGTTGCCAACTTAAGATTTAACATGGGGGATCAATTGACATCTGAGGGAGGAGATGTTTTTAGAAGTTGGCAGATTGATGGAGGCTTTTCAAGGTGGCTTTCATCAAAACTCAATGGCGCCACGTCAGTTTTTTATGGGAAAGGAACCTATTCTTCAACAGGTGTAACTAACACACTTATGGGAATAAGTGCGATGGCTTCTTATGATTTTCTTGAGGATTTAAATGGCAGTATTAACTATTCATATTCAACCTCTGCTGTCGATAAAATTAAAGAATATACAAAAAATATTGTTCAGTTTCAATTGAATAAAACTTTTTAACATGATAAAAGAGCAAGGTAAAATCTTTCAAAGAGTTCAACTAATAAGCGATCTCTGTTTAGTAACCCTGTCATTTTTTGTAGGATATTTTTTAAGGGATAAAATTTTAGATATCTACCCAATAAGTTTGCTGGGTGAGTATCTGAGAGATGAGAACCTGCTCGCGATAAGTTATTATGCTTTCTATATAGGACTTCTTCCGGTATTGCTCATTATATGGGCCAGCCTTCTTTCTTATTTTGGGATGTACAAGTATTCAAGCATTAAACGAATCCCTGAGGCATTACTGATTATTGTAAAAACAACCCTTGTAGGCTTTGTTATTTTCGGCAGTTATGTTTTTATTCTCAGACTGCAAGAAGATATTAGCAGACTGTATATAGGCTTCATATTTCTCTCATCAGCGATTCTCATTAGTATTGAGAAAATAGTGTTTGTATATATAGTCAAGATACTTAGTAAGAGGACAAAAAGTTTTCAGAGCGCTCTAATTGTCTTTAGAAGAATTCTAATTGTAGGCACTGGAAAGCGAGCAAAGAATTTTATCAATCTTATTGATAAAAATCCTGACTGGGGTATAAGAATTTCGGGTATCCTGGATATTGACAATACGAAAAAAGGGGAAACCATTCAGAAATATAAAGTGTTAGGATCCCTGGATGATTTACCGGAAATTATCCATGAAAATATAATAGATGATGTAGTTTTTATTGTACCGCGTTCATGGCTGAACAAAATAGAAGAGGCCATGCTTTACTGTGAAAGTGCCGGTATCAGGGTCAATGTTGCTGTTGATTTGTTTAAACTGAAATTTTCCAAATCAAAGCAAACTGATTTGTTTGGGTTCCCTTTGCTTTCTTTTGAATCTACTCCTGTAAAGTTTGGTCACCTTTTTATTAAAAGATTATTTGATTTTGTTGTGTCAGGCATTGTGCTTGTGATGCTGATACCAGTATTTGTAATTACTGCTATTCTTATAAAGATTGATTCAGAAGGGCCCATCTTTTTTAAGCAATCAAGATATGGACTTTATGGTAGGACGTTTGTACTTTATAAATTCAGAACAATGATAAAAGATGCGGAATCAAAAATATTGAGTCTTCTCAAGTATAACGAAATGAAGGGCCCTGTTTTTAAAATGACCAATGACCCCCGTGTAACAAAGGTTGGTATGTGGATGAGGAAGTACAGTATAGATGAATTGCCACAGCTGTGGAATGTTCTTAAGGGTGATATGAGCCTTGTCGGCCCAAGACCCCCACTGCCGTCAGAGGTTGCAAATTATGATATATGGCAGAGGAGAAGGCTCAGTATGAGGCCTGGAATTACTTGTATCTGGCAGGTTAAGGGAAGGAATAAAATTGTTGATTTCTCAGAATGGATGAAGCTTGATCTTGAATATATTGATAACTGGTCTTTGGCCCTTGATTTTAAAATTTTATTCAAAACTATTCCTGCAGTTTTGTTTGGGACAGGAGCAAAATAAATATATCTTATTGTAATAACTGCAGAAGTTATGGAGGCAATTACACATGGTATACAAGCATTTAAAAACAGCAGTTCTTTTATCAGTTATTTTTTTAGTTTCAATAGTAAGTACTGCCTTTTCAAGCGAAACATACAGAGTAGGTGTGAATGATATACTCGAGATAAGAGTACTCGACCATCCTGAACTCACTATTCCTACTACAGTTTCAGCAGATGGCTCTATTACATATCCATATTTAGGAAGCATTAATGTGAAGGGGAAGACATTGATAGAAATCAAAGATGAGATAACAAAAGGACTCAGTGAGGGATATATCAAGTATCCGGTTGTTACAATTTCAATTGTTAAATCTTTGAGCAGAAAAGTATATATGTATGGTTATGTTACTCTGCGTGGAGCAATAAGTTATGAGGAGAACATGACAGTGCTTATGGCCTTATCAATGGTTGGCGGGGTTTCCGCCGAAGGGTTGAATGGTAAGCTGACGATCAAAAGAAAGCAGAGGGATAGATTGGAGAGCTATAAAAATGTCCTGGAAGCAAGATTAATAGAAGGGTTGTTCGAGAAAAAGGAAATTGAAAATATGCTGCTTCTCCCAGACGACATATTAATTATTGAGCGCAGTAAAACTTTTTTAATCCAGGGTGAGGTTGCGCAGAGGGGCCGGTTTAATCTGGAAGATGGCATGACTATAAGAAAGGCATTGTCTTTAGCTGGCGGGGTAACTCCAGATGGCCGTTACGGGACAGTTAAGGTGATGCGAACAAATGAAGGACCGCAACGGGATAAAAATATTATTGAAGCCAAACTGAATGATGGTTTGATAGAAAGTAAAGAAGTTGGTGATACACTTCTTCAACCTGACGATATGTTGATAGTTGAACGCAGTAAAACCTTTTTGGTCCAGGGCGAGGTTAATACCAGAGGCAGATTTGCACTTGAGAAAGATATGACAGTTGTAAGGGCGCTGTTACAGGCTGGAGGCGTATCAGTTGAAGGTTCATTCGGCAGAATAAAGTTGAGACGCAAAGTAGAGGCAGACAGCGGGAGTTACATTGATATTGCAGAGTCCAATATTAATGATGGAGCAATAGAGAGTAAAGAAGTTGAAAATATGCTGCTTGTCCAGGATGACATATTAATTGTAGAACGTAGTAAAACTTTTTTAATCCAGGGCGAGGCTGCAAACCGTGGCCGATTTAGAATTGAAAAAGATATGACGGTGTTAAGGGGTTTGTTACAAGCCGGAGGTGCAACAAACGATGGTTTATTTGGTAAGATAAAACTGAGGCGTAAGCAAGAGAAAGCACCTTGGGGCTATACAGACATTGCAGAATCAAATCTCAATAACGGAGTAATAGAGAATAAAGAAGTAGAGAATACCATTCTTAACCCTGATGATATACTGGTTATTGAGAAAAATAAAACATATTTCATTTATGGAGAGGTTAACAGAACAGGAGAATTCGTTCTTAAGGATGAGATGACAGTTTTTAAAGCTTTGACAATTGCTGGCGGGCTTACTAAATTTGGTTCTAAAGGGCGGGTTAAAGTATTAAGGTCGGATGATAAAGAGGCCGTTGAGATAATCAAAGTCAAACTTAATGAAATTATTGCTGGAGATACTAATGCAGATGTCAAGCTTCAGCCGGGAGACATTATAATCGTATCTGAAGGGATTTTTTAGGAAAAAGATTATGACAAATCAGAATTCGTATACGTTAAGGGATATTTTAAGGATTTTTTTCTCTCATAAGATTTTTTTTGTGGTTATTCCTGCTGTATTGGTTATTGCGGCTTATATCAGATATGAGCTTCAAACTCCCATGTATGAAGCAAGTGTAAGAATGTTTGTAAAAGGTGAAAAAAAGACAGAGGCAGAGTTTTATGTGGGCATAGGCAAGCTTAGCCATGTTGGTGAACATGTAGGCCTCATAAGATCTAATACAGTATTGGGAAGGGTAGTTGAAGTGCTTAAACTTTATGACCGTCCCGTTGATTATGAAAAGGCTTATGCCTCTTCACTTAAGAGGGCTTTTATTGATTATAGTCTTGATAGAAGTGAAGCTCAAACAAATCTGAATATTCGATTTGCAAGAGCGATTGGCGAACTGAATGCGAATATGGTTATAACTCCGGATAATGAATCTAATATGCTTACTATCAATGTTACAGATTTCAATCCGGCTATCGCAACAAAAACTGCTAATTCGATAAGCCGCTCATATGTAATTTTTGATCTTGAGCAGCAAATAGAAGAGCTGAAACTTAAATATGGTGAAAAGAATCCAGAGGTATTGCAGTTAAAAGACTATATGAATGAATTCAAAAAGACCCTCCATGGCAATCTTATTCCTGATATAGAAGCATTCGGACCGGCAAGTATAAAAATAGTTGCACAGGCAGAGGGAGCAGCCTTAAAGACGAGTATACCCAGAAACGTTCTCCTTATTTTTTCTTTTTTTACCGGTATATTCCTTGCCATTATTTTTTCTGCCATTTTTGAATATACAGGCCATACCTTCAGAACACCCAAAAAAGTTGTAGAACACCTTAATCTTCCATTATTAGGCTCTATTCCTAAAAGAAAATTAACGAAAAAGACTAAGGACGATAGTCAGCCTACAGACGATCAGAAAACGTTTCAGGTCCTTACGGAACAGCTAACTCTATTGACAAGAGATAAAAATTTAAAAACTATTTTGATAACAGATGTTGAAGGATCGCAGGAAACACCTGTTATAAATGCAAACATAGGTCTTTCATTTGCACATGAAACCGGGCGCAGGACGTTAATTATTGATGCTGATTTACATAACTCTTCGTTATCTAAAATGTTTAACATTACCGATAACGGTCTGGGACTTGCTGATATTATAGAAAGTAAGTCTTCTATTATGCATGTCGTTCACGATTTGGGGTCTAATCTGTATTTTATACCTGCTGGTATTACATCAGCGAACCCTGTAGTGCTTTTAGATTCTCCGGAAATGTCTGAATTATTAAAGAGAGCTAAAGAGGAATATGATTTGATATTAATCAATTGTCCGGATTTAAGGAATTATACAGATCCTGTAATCCTTTCTTCTTATATTGACGGGCTTATCCTTGTTGTCAATGAAGGTAAAGTGAGGCGGCAGATTCTTGATAATGCAGTTAATCCTCTTAAGCAGAAAGGTGTCAATATAATCGGCATAATTTTTAATAATCGCACATATGCCATTCCTGATTTTATCTACAGATTGACATAGTTATGCAAAAGTAAAATTGTGACATGAGGTGAAGAAATCTGAACCTTTTACTTATTATCGTAAAATTTTATAAGTAGTCATTTAACATAGGAGACTGTAATGAAGATATTGGTAACTGGAGGTGCAGGGTTTATAGGTTCACATATCGTTGATATGCTTATTGACAGCGGCCATGAAGTCGTCATAGTGGATGATCTATCTTCAGGCAGGGAAAGCAATATCAATAAAAAAGCCAGATTTTATAAGTTAGATATTCAGGACTCACTATTAGACGATATCTTCAGTAAAGAGCGGCCTGATTATGTAAACCATCATGCTGCGCAAAAGGATGTTCGACTTTCAGTTACTGATCCTATTTATGATGCCAAAATAAATATATTGGGTACAATCAATATTCTTCAGAACTGTATCAAGCATAAAGTAAAGAAAGTAATTTTTGCCTCAACTGGCGGTGCTATTTATGGGGAACAAGATGTTTTTCCCGCAACTGAGGCTCATCCTGCAAGGCCCATTAGTCCTTATGGTATAACAAAACTCGTGGCAGAACATTACCTTTATTATTATAAAGTCATTTTTGGCTTGGACTATACAGTCCTTCGCTATTCAAATGTCTACGGGCCCCGTCAGGATCCTTTCGGTGAAGCAGGGGTTGTAGCTATTTTCATCCAGAAGATGCTTAAGGGAGAACAACCAGTTATCAATGGTGATGGGGAACAAACAAGGGATTTTGTTTATGTTGGAGATGTTGCAAGAGCTAATATTTTAGCAATGCAAGATGATATCTCAGAAAACATATTCAATATTGGGACAGGTGTCGAAACTTCCATTAAACAGACTTTCAACTGCCTTAGAGAGATTATAGGACCATCTATTCAGGAGAAGCACGGTCCTGCAAAACAAGGTGAACAGTTCAGGAGCGTAATTGAATGTACGAGGGCAAAAGAATTTTTAAAATGGGAACCTGTAACTTCACTTATAGATGGTCTACGCAAAAGCTGCAAGTACTTTCAGCTATAAGTCGGAAAATAGAGTTATTAAACTGATAATCCCAACTTACATATCACAGCAATTATTTAACTGTCAGTAATACTGTTTGAACTTATTAGAGAGTTACGATTGCCTTCATTATGTAACTGAGAAGGCGGAGCAGTGCCTCAAAGATGGAATCTGTTGTAGGAGGTAGTTTGGTATTTGAGAAGCTGTTAAAGAAAGAGACCGTAGTTGAGTCAGCTACATTTACATTAATTTTTCTGATAATTGAGAGAGTCATTCAGACCATAAGAGGTATTGTCTTTGCCCGGATGCTGGGCCCGAGTGAATTAGGCGTATATACATTATCATTCTTCCTTTTTTCTATCATGGTCACGTTTGCAAGGTTAGGTATTCCCTCTTGTTATGGACGCTATATCCCTCAATATGAGAAAAAAGGTTTGGTGAAAGGTTTTTTCAGGAAAAGTTATTTGTTAGCGGTAGGATCAGGAGTATTTTTTACTGTTTTGCTCCTGTTTTTTTCAACGCCTATATCTGAATTGTTGTATTCTAAAACTCAATACAGCCATCTGATTATATTATGTACCCTATCAATACTTCCTTTTGTATTATATGAAAACTTTCTTGCTTCTTTTAATGGGCTGAGGGTTTTTAAAGTGGGAGTCTTAATGCGGTTTAGTCAATTTCTCATTTTTACTGCAACGGCTGTTGGATTAATAATTTTTTACCCTAAAGCAGAAGTTGTAGTTGCAACCAATTTGCTTTCGTACATACTTGTATCGTTTGTATTTGGTTTTATAATCTGGAAATATATATTGCATTCTACTGTTCAGAAGATAGAAATACACGAAGAAAATTTTTATGGCAAAATACTTAAGTATTCCATCTGGTTTATGGCCGTGCCTATTTTTGATAATTTGTTTAATTATACAGATCGTTTTATACTTAATAAATTTTTGGGGTTAGAAGAAGTGGGCATTTATTCAACAGGCATTAATGTATCCAATCTTATCCTGATGTTTGGTTTAGTTGTCGGCAGTATCATAACACCAAGTCTAAGCCACTTATGGGAGAATGGGGAGAAGCATAAAGTAGTCAAACTTTTAAACTTATGTGTCAAAGTTAATATTGTCTTTCTTCTGTTTATTTCTGTAATCATATCGTTATTCAAGGAAAAAATTGTTTTTATTCTGTATGGCCAGCCTTATATGGAGAGTGTATCAGTTATAAATATATTATTAATATATTCTCTGCTATCAAGTACGTACTGGACAATTTGGGGATATACAAGCATGATTGAAAAAACATATATCCCGCTTATAAGTAACTCTATTGGTTTTGTCTGTAATGTAGTTTTGAATTATATACTAATCCCGATTTTTCATATGAAAGGGGCTGCAATAGCTACAACAATCTCCTTCATTATATGTTTTGTCATAATAAATATCTGGATGTTCAGGGAAGGCTTCAAAATAAGCTCTACCACTATCTTTTTATATTTAATTCCGGGCAGTCTTATTATGGGCAACATAATTATGAGTATTATTCTGATCACATTAGTTGCAATGATCATAAAAACAAATCTTATTATTAGTGAAGATGAAAAAAATATAATACTGGAACAAGTGAGAAAATCAGTTTCCAAATATCGAACAGCTTGAGATTGTAAACATGGACAGGAAGAATATCATAATAGGTTTAGACGGGGCCACATGGGAGGTAATAGATTATTTTATACATAAGAATGTGATGCCCTCTTTAAAGAAGATAAAGGAAATGTCGAGCTATGGAGAACTGTCATCAACGATTGTCCCGATAACTCCTTCTGCATGGGCTTCCATGATAACAGGTTGCATGCCTTCAACGACAGGTATTTTTGATTTTTTAAAGTCCGTAGATGGGACCTATAACTGGAGGCTGGTTAACAGTCAGGATATTAAAGTCCCTACTATGGCTAATATACTTTTAAGTTATGGCAGAAAGGTTAGTCTGATAAATGTGCCAATGACATTTCCTCCAAACCAGAATGACGGTTATTTACTTACCGGATTATTGACTCCGATAGGAGAAAAAAATATTTCCTACCCTGAAAATCTTGTAGAGGAATTAAAAAAGCATGGCATAAATTATCGTATTGATACCGAACTCCATGCGAATCGTTCAAAGTTGTTTACTGATCATGATTATGAGAAGACAGTGTTTGGAAACGGCGCCGAAGTTTTTTTCCGGGATCTTAATGAACTTTTAGAAATACGTAAGAAGACTGTTGATTATCTCATGCATGAGAAAAACTGGGACTATTTTATGTTTGTCCTTATTGGCATAGACAGAATCCAGCATCATCTGTGGGACTACATTATGCAGCCAGAGATAGATAGCAGCATGACAAGAAATATAGGGAACTACTTCAGGCGAGTGGACGAAATTATCGGAGATATATATGAAAACTTTAAAAATAATGCAAATATTTTCATAGTTTCAGATCACGGGTTCTCAAAGCTTCACGGTATATTCATGATTGATGTCTGGCTCCTGAATAAAGGTTATTTAAAACTTAATCTGAGCAAAATGCCCTGGATAAAAAGCATTATAAAGAAGATGTTAAACGGATTAAATATCAACCCCAAAAAGCTGTTTGGCAATTTACTGAAGAAAGAAAATATAAGTAGATTGATGATATCGTCTCATAATATAGATTGGTCCAATACAGTGGCTTACAGTACCGAAACGAATGGAATCAATATTAATTTAAAAGGCCGGGATATATTGGGAGTTGTTGAGAAGGAGAAATATGATGAAATAAGGGATGTAATAATTGATGAACTGATGAATGTTACTGATCATGCCGGAGTAAAAATTGTTAGAAAAGCACTAAAGAAAGAAAATATTTTCAAGGAAGGTGATTTGAATCACGTACCTGACATTATTATAGAATTCTACAACGAATATCTTTTCCATACCCGTGGTTCAAATAATCTTTCAGAAGATCAGGATATGTTTATAAATCATGAATGGCAAAAGGGATTTCATATACGGGAAGGTGTCTTTCTGGCGACTGGCGAGGATATTTACAGAGGGAAAAAAGTTGAGGGCATTAAAATGGAGGACATTCTGCCTACATTGCTGGCGCTTAATAATGAAAAGATACCGACTCATCTCGATGGCAGAATTGTCAGGGAGATTATCAAGAGGGAAATCAATGAGAAATATACGGATTTTAAATTCAATCATGATAGTAATTCATATGAATATGCCGAAGAAAGCGGCAATGAGATAATAGAGAAACTGAAATCGTTAGGATATTTATAGTGAGTTGCGCTGGTTTATTAGTGTAACGGTCAGATTTAAAACAAAGAATATATATGTCCGGGTAGAAGCGAATGGCAACTGATAATAAGAGAATTACAACCAAGGAGCAGTGGAATAATGTTTATAGCGCCTTATATGAAAAACTGCCAATAACCCCTACAGATAAATCCTGGATTGGTTATCAGATTTATACTGAACTTATCAAATATTTTGAAAAAGATAGTACAAAGAAGTTTATAGAGGCAGGTTGCGCACCTGGTGAGTATGGGATTTTCTTTGCAAAATTGTTTGAACATGAGATATTTGGATTTGATTATTCACCCGAGGGATTGGCCCTTACAAAATCTAACTGGGAGTTATCAAACATCAAAGGGAATATTATTGAGGCTGATATATTTGATTTACCCGATTACTATCAGAATAATTTCGATGTTGTTTTTTCTGCAGGTTTTATAGAGCATTTCAGGGATCCGCAGGAGATTATAGATATTTTTCACTCGCTTCTGAAGAAAGATGGATTGATTGTTACAATTATACCGAATACTTATAGTTGTTTAAATATGACCCTTAAAAAAATATTCTCAACTGATAACTACCTGAAAATAAAGGACACTCATATACCAATAGATTTCGAGACGTTACTGCAATATCATTGCAGATTTGATATTTTATGTGCAAAGAGGATTGTCGGTTTTTTCCCGGACTCCATTTTTTCGTCTCGTAATATATTGTCTAAGATGATGAGCAGAATATTAAATAAAGCCTTGATTATTCCAGCCCGGCTGAACAGGGTATTACAATATAATTATCTTTCATCCAATTTTATGATAATTGGAAAGAAAGCTGCTTGAAGCTTTATATTGTTGCCACATTTTCTGGCACTAAGGGGAAATAACGTTTTTCAATTTACAATAAAAGAGTATTTTACGGAAGGAGAAATTGATGAATCCATCATTAGTCAGAAATATAATTTATCCGGCTTATAGATTTATACAACGTGACGGAGTCTTTTCAACTCTTAAGGAGTTGGAGAGAAATCAATGGTTATCGGGAAATGATTTGAAAAATCTACAGGTTGAGAAGTTAAAACAATTGCTGGATTATACCTATAAAAATGTCCCTTATTACACTCAATTATTTAATGAATTAGGTATAAAACCGGACAGTATCCATAGTCCGGCTGATTTCCGTCAGGTGCCAATATTGACAAAAGAAATAATCAGAAATAATGGTAACAAGATGATAACTACTGACCCCTTACGGAAAGGTGCTGTTGCAAACACGGGGGGATCGACAGGAGAAACACTTTACTTTTATAAGGATGTGGGAAGCCGCAACTATAATATAGCTTGTGATATCAGGTTAAATAAGTGGTACGGCATAAATATAGGAGATAAAGAAGCTGTTTTTTGGGGCATGCCGTTTGATGTCAGCAGTACACGTAAAATAAAAGATAACTTTAAAAGATACATGCAGAATATCCTGCATCTTTCAACCTTTGACATGTCTGAAAAAACAATGCTGAAATATGCTGATATACTACGTGGCTTCAAGCCAAAAATTCTGCGGGGATACCCATCAGCCTTATTTGCTTTCGCATATTTTTTAAAGAAGAACTATATAACTGATATTAAACCAGAGATAATTATCTCTACTGGTGAAAAATCTTTTCCCTTTCAGAAAGAATTGATGAAAGATGTATTTGGCTCCGAAATATATGAAAAATATGGCAGTAACGAGTTCGGGATGATTTCTCAGGAATGTGCTGAGCATCATAAGTTACATGTTATCAGTGATATGAATTATGTTGAGTTCATTAAAGATAACAGACCTGCGGAAAAGGGGGAACTTGGAGAGATAGTTGTAACAAGCTTGCATAACTATTATATGCCTTTCTTGCGTTATAAAATTGGAGATTTGGGGGTGTTATCGGATATTCAATGTAGCTGTGGCAGGGGGTTCCCCTTGATGGAAGAGGTTAGGGGCCGGGCTTTCGATACGATAATAACTCCAGAAGGTAAAGCCTTAGGAGGATTTTTCTGGACGTTTATTTCACGTGCTGTTCCCGGAATAAAACAGTTCCAGATAGTGCAGAATGAAAAAAATAGTATAGATTTTAAAATTGTACCAGAGAGTTCTTTCAGCATTGAATCAACAAAACATTTAGAGAAGGAAATCAAAGAAGCAGCAGGTCAGAACTTTAAGGTTAATTTTAAGGTTGTTGATGAAATCCCCTTGACTCCTTCAGGCAAGTTCAGATTTATTGTTTCAAAAATCTCGGAAGAGCGTTTGGTTATGAAATCAAAAATTCACAAGGCCGTGGTTACTGAAATTAACCCGAATCATCTGGATTGTATTACAATTGATGAAGATTTGATGAAAAAAGTAAATTTAAAAGAATTTGAAAAGGTGCTCGTAGTTGATAATACTAACGGTGCCCGTTTAGAGACTTATGTGATCAAAGGGAAGAAAGGTTCCGGAGTTGTTTCCATAAATGGTGCAAGCACCAATCTGATAAATAAAGGCGATGAGATTATCGTTATGTCTTTTACCTGGACGGATGAAGTTATAGTGCCACAGGTCATTCTTGTTGATGCAGAAAATAGATTTATCCAGTTTTTGGAAGGCGCTGAGTTTTAGTAACTTCTGTTTGTTATTGGAAAAGGTTGTTGTAACAGCATTTGTTCTCCTCTTTTTCATTTAAGGTCTTTCAGCCGACATGGAAGCCTGTTTCAGAATTTCTACAATCGATATTTTTCTAAAGACCAGTTTAGCCGTTTAAGCTGTTTAAACCGTTTTTTTAATTCCTATCTTTAATCTTATGTATAAATTGTTAAGAAGATGAATATTAAACTTGAAAACAGATTTGAAAATATAGGACAGGAGAAATGGAATGCTCTGGTTTTAAAGAGTAACACCAATACAGTTTTTCAGACATATGAATGGCATTATTCGTGGTGGAAAGTATTCGGAACGGATAAAGAGTTATTTATTATTTATGTGAAGGATGGAAACCTTTTGTCAGGCTTGGCGCCTCTTATGATTTGTAAGGACAAGGGAGGCAAAAGAGTTTTAAGGTTCGTTGGACATGGGAGGTCAGATTATTCAGACTTTATTTATATTAATGAAGAAATTCTGGAGAGTATTCTTGAGTTTATCAAACATCAATCATCAAAGTGGGATGAAATAGAATTGCACAGGATTCCGAGTTATTCTGCATCTTCAAAACTTATTGAGAATATTTGTAAGGTTAAGAAACTATACTGCTTAAGAGATAAAACAGCAATATGTTCTGTTCTGGATATCAGAAAGGAGCCGGATTTTGCTCAGAAAATTCTGAACAAGAAGAAACTGATACAATACAAAAATTATTTTGTAAAAAAAGGGAATTACAAGGTTAGCCATCTCACGGATAAATTTGAAATTATGAAACATCTCCAATCATTCTTTCAGCAGCACATAGAGAGATGGGGTGCAACAGAAACACAAAGTCTTTTTTTAGACCAGAAGAACTGCAGTTTTTATAAAGAGATAGTAATGAATATGACTGATAAGGGATGGATTATCTTTACAGTTATAGAATCGGACGGGAAACCTGTAGCTTTCCATTTTGGATTTACATACAACAACAGGATTATTTTTTATAAGCCTACTTTTGAAATTTCTATGTCTAAATATTCACCTGGGCAGGTACTTATAAAAGAGCTTCTGGATTTTGCAGTCTCAAACAATTTCGATGAATTTGATTTTACGGTTGGAGATGAGACGTACAAGAGAAGGTTTGCCAATAAATTTGGAGAAAATATTTCATATAAGATTTTTCAGAAATACAGAATATATTGGTTTTATAAAAAGATGAATACTATCAGGGAAAATATGAGAAAACATAAGATAGGAAGTTCCGTGTTGATATTTGGTAAACAGCTTAAGGAGAAAATCTGTTAAAACGAATTTTGTAATGAAAAGGTAATATGTCCAAAATCAATTTACTTTATATTATAAACTCTCTTACTTTGGGCGGTGCTGAAAAACAGGTAGTGACTTTGCTTAACCATCTTGATAAGGAAAGATACCATGTTGTAGTTTGCTGTATCCGCAGCGGCGGGCCCCTGGAAGATGAAATAAGGGATGAAAACGTAGAGGTAATATATTTACGGATGAGGCTTCGCTACTTCTTTATTGCAATTTACAAGCTGGTGCGTCTGATGAAAAAAAAGAATATTCAGATTGTTCATACACATCTCTACACGAGCAGTTTTTGGGGCCGTATAGCTGCCTGGATTGCGGGTGTGCCTATAGTTATTGCTACTGAACATGGCCGGGGGTTGTGGAAAAAGGGAAGGCATTTAATGTTTGAACGGATTGCAAACAGGTACACCGATATGAGGATTGCAGTTTCCGAAGATGTGCGCCAGATTCGCATCAATAGAGAACATACTCATCCTGAAAAAGTAATGACAATTCGAAATGCTATTAACCCGGATGACTTTATGGTTTCTGATTCGGTCCGGCAGGGTAAAAGAAAAGAGTTAGGAATAAAAGATGACGAGTTAATTGTCGGGACTGTAGCCCGTTTGGACCCTGACAAAGGTCTGCACTATTTGCTGGAAGCTGCCGCTCATGTGGCAGAGGCAATTAATGATGCACGCTTTATTTTGGTTGGAGATGGTGAGTTAAAACAATATTTGGAGAATTATGCCTTAAAACTGGGTATTGCTGATAAAGTAATTTTTACCGGATCCCGCACGGATATTGCGGAATTCCTGAGTATTATGGATGTATTTGTCAATTCGTCAATCCGTGAAGGTATTCCAGTTTCTTTATTAGAAGCCATGGCTGCAGAAAAGCCTGTAGTTGCAACAAAAGTAGGAGGAATTCCAGAGGTGATCAACGATGAATCAGTTGGCATACTGGTCCCCTCAGAAAATGTCATGGAACTGACCGGTGCTATTATTGCCCTTCTTAATAATAAAGCTTTGAGGGTAAGAATGGGGCTGAAAGCCCGTGAGAGGATACAGAGTCATTTTTCTGCAAATATGCAGGCCAGGCAGATAATGGGTATATATGAAGACCTGTTAATGAAGAACTCGATATGAGAGATAAGATTCATAGCGTACCGGTTATTATGTATCATTCTATTGGTCCTGATAATCCGGAATGGCTCTGGAATTATCTGATTACGCCTGTAAAGATATTTGAAGAACAGGTAAAGCTGCTTTCAGATAAGGGTTTCAACACTATCACTTTACAGGAACTTTATGATTATATGAAGTTTTGCAAAGCGATACCTGACAATCCTATTGTGCTTACTTTTGATGACGGCTATCTGGATAACTGGGTTTACGCATATCCTATCCTGAAGAAATATAGGATGAAGGGGACTATTTTTGTTAATCCGGAATTCGTGGACCCTACTAAAGACTACAGGCCTAATTTAGAAGATGTATGGAAAAATAGATGTATGGAGTCAGATCTGGATACAAAAGGATTTTTATCATGGCATGAGATGAGGATGATGGAGGAGAGTGGGACCATTGATATTCAATCACATTCGATGTCTCACACATGGTTTTTCTGCGGCAATGAAATCATAGACTTTCATTATCCTGGCAACAAGAAGTACCCATGGCTTTTCTGGAATGCTTTACCCGAAAGGAAAAGCTATTATTTGAGAGAAAATCAGGAGCATTTTGTATCCTATGGCATACCAATCTATCAACATGGCAGATCCCTCGGGATAAGGAGATATTTCGAGGATGGGGATTTGAATAACTATTTGGTGGATTTTGTTAAGCAACGAAATGACAATTTTTTTAATCGGAAGGACTGGAGAAATGAACTGTTCGCACGGGTGGAGATTTATAGATCAAAGAACAGTTTAAAGGACAGATATGAGATAGATAAAGAATTGGAGGAAAGGTATAAATATGAATTAATTGAAAGCAGGAGGATATTGGAAGAGAAATTGAATAAGAGAATCCAATTTCTATGCTGGGCCGGAGGAGCGTTAAATGACAAGGCCTTGGAAATAGCTAAAGAGGCTGGATATCTTGCGACTACATTATTCTATAATGATACGAACAGGAAAAATATTTTTGGAGAAGACCCATCTGCGATTAATCGGACCGGCTGTGTTTCTGAATTTTATTGGAAGAACAAATTCATATCATATACTGACCCCGGTCATTTCATGGCGAATATAAAAAACTTTTCTGGCAGGAGGATATATCTTTGGGTTCTCAGATTGTACAAATTGAAATACTTGTTGAGATATTTTCTTGTGAAGGGATTGAAACGAAGAGGGTAACAGCAGAATAAATGTTTGCACGGAAAAATAAATTAGAGGGAGGAGAGGTTATATGAAATTCAATATATTAAAATCGGCAATCTTTAATGCGACGGTTACTGAAGCAGACCTGAATTACATCGGGAGTATTACTATTGATGAAGATTTAACGGAGCGGGCCAATCTGAGGGCCGGTGAGAATGTCCTGATAGTAGATCATACCAACGGTGCGCGTTTAGAGACATATGTCATCGTAGGAGAGAGAGGTTCAGGTGTGATTTGCATGAATGGAGCAGCAGCGCATCTGGTCAAGAAGGGCGATAAAATTACAATAATGACTTTTACTTGGAGTGACAAAGGGATAGTGCCTAATTTTGTGATTGTTGACGAGGGTAACAAATTTGTAAAATACCAGGAGATAAGTAGTTAAGGTTTAATTGTTGAAAGAGTTTTAGCGATTTACTGAAATAACTTTCGTTCTACCTACAGAATTTTCTCCTCCGAGATACCAGCGATTAGAAAATCAATTTGAGAAAAATAGCAAAAGATGATGTGTTACAAGAAATAGCTTTATATGAACAGAACATTGTTTAAATATATTTTCTTAATATTGTTTGTGATAATCAATATATTTGGTATTAATAAGTATATTCCTACTGTAAGTTTGTTGAAATTGTATTTGTTTCTCGGCGTGGTTTTTGTCTTGCTAATATTTATTATGAAAAATGACCTGGTAAATCTATTATTGCTGTGGTTTGTAGCAGCCATGTTCAAGGAATTAGGTATGATACCTTTGCCTTTGCTTCCGGATATTTTTGCAGACAGAATCGTGTGGGTTTTAATTGTCTTAATCTTTCTGTTCGATGTAGCGTTTAAAAAGACGAGACAGCTTCTTCCCATTACTGGTACAGAGGTGGTGATGGTGGTGTTTTCTCTGTTTAGTACAATTTCCATGTTTTCATCTGCTTATATTACCAATGAAGATGTGAAATTTAACTTTTTTGCAAATGGTTATGGAATACCTTTTACAATTTATTTCCTCTCTAAGAATATAGTGGATGATGAAGAGAAAATAAAAAAAGTATTTATTTCTTTTGCTGTGGTAGGTTTATACTTAGGACTTACCGGCATATTTGAAATACTGAAGATTGATCAGTTGGTTTTTCCCGGTTATATTGTGAATCCAATGATTGGCCTTCATTACGGCAGAGCAAGAGGGCCTTTTCTAATCTCAACGGTGAATGGAGCCGTAATAGGTATGATAATTTTTATGTCAATTCATCTGTTGTTCAATGAGAAAGGTAGATGGAAAAGATACTTCCTCATTATTACGCTCCTGTGCATGTTTGTTACACTTGTTCTTACTTACACACGCGCATGCTGGATTGCGTTCTTTATTGCGATATTGATAGTATCGATCTTCATTCCACACGTGAGAAAAATATTTCTTCTTATCTGTGCTGCATCTGTTATCCTGGTTTCTTATGTTTTTTACCTGCATCCACACTTCAAAATGGCTGAATCAGAACAGCAACTTATCTCTAAAAAAGCTCCAACTACGGAATTGTTTATTAATAGACTTCTGAACACAAGCACTATTGAAGGCCGGATAGACTTATATAAGTTAAATTCGAAACTGTTTCTTAAAAGTCCGATTTGGGGTAACGGATACGGGGCCTACGGGAATGTGAAAGAGGAATTCGAACAAAAAACCCATACAAAAATCTCAAAATATAAATTTATTCAGAAAGGCGCTAAATCGCATGACACCATAGTAGGGATTTTAGTAGATTTAGGATTGCTGGGGTTGGGCCTTCTAATGTATATTTTCTTTTATTTCTTTAAAGCTATTTTTAGATTGTATAACAAATTACCACAAGACGGATTTTTAGGAAAGGATCTGGCCGTAATGTTTCTTGGAATGATTATTGTCTTTATAATAAACGTTCAGACGGTTGAGATACGTTTTTTTCTTTTTGTGAACAGCATGTTGTTCTCAATTGCCGGAATAGCAGTTGGCCTGTATCAGCGGGTTTCTCAGGGTGAAAAAAGATTGTCGCGGGAGGTTTAATAGATTCAAGAAGTCAAGATCGGGTTTCTGGGTCAAGGTTATAAAAAATGATAAAGAATAATCTTAAATCCATCTGCTCCAGGGTGGCAGGAATTCCTGGAATTTACAATTTGATGAGAAGATATAAGAAGGGATGTACAGTTTTTTTTTATCATGGTGTGGAAAATAAACTGGTTGACCCTCTGTTGCAGGAAGTGCATTTGCCTTTCAGTCAGTTTGAGAAGCAAGTGAAGTACTTGATGAAGAATTATGAAATTATCTCACTTGATTACCTTTACGACTGTATAATCAATGGATACAAGATAGATCCATCACATGTTCTGTTAACTTTCGATGATGGGTATAAAAACAATATTGATGTTATTGAGCCTTTTCTGAGAAGCATGAATATACCTTTTTCGGTATTCATATCTACCAGACATATTGATACCGGAAAGAGATTCCCTACTTACTATCTGCGCGCGGCCATTCTATATACTGAGAAGGAATATATATCTGTTCCAAGTATAAATAAATATCTTGATATGAGCTCTCAGGACAAGCGCTGGTTGGCTATCAGTAATATGGCTGCTGTTCTGAAATCAGTGCCCCAGCAAACAGTGGATTTAATGGTTTCCGATCTGATTAAACTGCTTCCTGATGACAGGTGGGTAGAGCTGAATAATCTTTTTATGTCAGATGAACCAATGAATTGGGACGATATAAAAAAGCTGCATAAATCAGGGGTAATAATTGGTTCTCATTGCCATGATCATGCTATCTTGCATGATCATCAGAGTAGTAGCGAGATAAATTATCAGTTGAAAACAAGTAAAGAACTGATAGAAAAACATTTAGGTGAATGTAAATATTTTGCTTATCCAAACGGCTCAATGAAAAAAATTTCCCTTGAGGCTATGTTAGGGGTTAAGAAAAATAAATACCTTTTAGGTTTTTCCATAGTTCCGGGAGAGATAGAAAATCCAGCAAATGCATTCCTTCTTCCCCGGATTCTTGCTGTAACTGATTTTGATGAGTTTAAGTTTCATCTAAGTTCCTGTTCTTTCTACAATAAAAAATATAATGAATGGTCTTATAGTTTTAGTTCAACGTAATATTTCCTGACGTATTACACATAGGTTTGACAGAAGAATAATTCTATTGTAAGAGCTTGCCAATGAAAAAAATTAACATAATGATCTTAACACATTCTCTTCATGTAGGTGGTGCCGAAAATCATGTTAACAGTTTGGTGTTGAACTCGGATAAAGCGAAATTTAATTTTGTCATTGTTTGCTTGTACGAGTTAGGGGTAATTGGCGAAAGGCTTTCGAAAGAGAAAGATGGCATTAAGGTTTATCATAATTTAATGAGACGCAACTTTGATGTGTCGGGAGTGTGGAAGCTTATCCATATAATGAGAGGCGAAAATATTAATATCCTTTATATAGTGCTTACTCCTTTCACTCTTTTCTGGGGTGCATTTTGTGCAAAGATAGCTGGTGTTAAGGCATCTTTAGCCAGATCTACAACTATATATCCGATCTATCGTGTAACTAAAAAACGCAAGATAATTACTTCTGTTTCACTGAATTTTATTGATAAGATTATAGCCCAGAGTAATTCCCATAAAGACTATTTAGTAGAATCTGCGGGTTTTGACCCAGGAAAAATTATAGTGATATACAATGGGGTTGATTTGGAATGTTACGGCAAATATATTGATATGGCAGACTTTAAATTTTCTGTAAAGATTCCAACGGGAGCCCCTGTCATCGGAATAGTTGGCCGGTTAGTTCCGGAAAAAGGGCATCTCATATTTTTACGAGCAGCGAGAAGGATTCTTGAGTCATTCCCTCAGGCCCATTTTTTAATTGCAGGCGATGGAAAACAGAGAAGTGAACTGGAGACGTTTTCAAATGAGCTCAGGATAGATTCAAATGTACATTTTTTAGGAACAAGACATGATATTTCACAGATTCTTTCATTGCTGAATGTTGCAGTTATGTCATCTGTTACCGAGGCCTTTTCTAATGCCATTCTTGAATATATGGCAGCCTCAAAACCTGTTGTTGCAACAGATGCAGGAAGTAATGCTGAGATAGTCGTTGATGGAGACACGGGATATGTAGTCCCATGTAATGACTCAGAGGCAATGGCTGATGCAGTACTTAAACTTCTGAGAAATGAAAAGCTTGCGATAAAAATGGGTGAAACAGGTAGAGCAACAGTAATAGAAAAATTTACTATTCAGGACATGATAGCAAAGTACGAATCTCTCTTTATTGATTTAGTTGAGTATTAGCAGGCTGCTGAAAAAGTCTGTAATTGTCATTGCGAGGAGCGTATTTTGCGACGAAGCAATCTCAAACTTATTGATTTATAAAGAAGTGAGTTTGCGGAGTTTATCCCGAGCGGTAAAGAAAGATTGCTTCGCTTCGCTCGCAATGACAAGCGAGGGACCTGCTCGCAAAGACAGCTAAAATACTTTTTCAGCAATCTGTTAGTGATTATTTTATATGCACTTTTAATATTTTCTTTTTTTATATGTTGAAAGAGTATGCCAAGATTTAAAAATACTATTGTAATAATTGTCATTATTGTTCTCTGCACCTTTTTGATATTTTCATCTAAAAGTTGGAGTGGTGGTTATAGTGCATGGCATGAGGTAGGCCCCGGGGGAGGCGGTGCAGTGCAGGATTTTGCATTTGATCCATATGATTCTAACAGGGTATATCTGACTTCTGATATGGTAGGAGTCTTTGTAAGTGATGATGCAGGCGATCATTGGAGATGGAGCAGTTATGGAGCACCAAATCAAAAAGGCGGTATTGCAGTGGACCCGAGTAATCCGAACATACTTTACGTCGTGGGACGTGAAGGCATATATATGTCTACTGATAGGGCGGGGCATTGGCAACTGATATACAGCAAAGGTAATGGATTTCAGGGAATAAATAATGTGCATTTCCCAGGACTTGAAAACTCAGTCTTTGGAGCACCGGGCCAATCCATTTCTATAAGTTCATCCGGTATTGTTTATGTTCATACTGTAACTGGCGATATAATTATCAGCAATGATAGGGGCAAGAGCTGGAAATGTGTTTCGACCGGTGGAAGAAGCTCTGTAATAAGTATCATCCCTATTGACAATAAAAACGTAGTGGCTGCTCTTTACAGAGACGGTATTTATTTAAGCAGAGATGAAGGGATTTCTTGGGAAAAGACTCTGTCATCTGATAATGGTGATATATTGGCTTTGGCTATTCATCCTATTAAGAGGAATGTTCTGTATGCTCTTATTGGAAGACTTTCAAACCCATACAGTCAAAATAGACTGCCAGCTTATCTGTTTCAAAGTACTGATGCAGGAGTCACCTGGAAACTTGCACATTCTTTCCAGGAACTTGATCTCAGGGAAGGTGGAAGACGTCTGATAGATGTAAGCAGTAAAGGTACAATAATCATTTTGACAGCGAAAGGTTCAATAAGAAGTACAGATGATGGCCGAAACTGGGAAAGCTCAAACATCAAAGGCAAGAAAGACGATGGTTTTATTTATGATGCGTTAAAAGGCAATCCGGACGGCCCGCATACGATATATGCGGATTTCCGCAAAGCAGATACATGGTATATGACAAATATGCTGGCAGCATTCAGAAGCGACGATGATGGTAAAACCTGGCATTATAAAGTTGAGGGTTTGAGGGAACAGGCTTACTGGTTTGCCAGAGTAAACCCGGCAAATCCTGATATTGTGATTGCGTCTGACTTAGATCATGGTTTGATAAGGAGTTCTGATAACGGTAACACATGGCATAACGTTATTATTGTTAATCCATATGAAGAATGTAATCAGTTAAGATTTTTGCCAGAAGATGGTACATATAACGTATTGTATGCGTTGTATAATCATCCTTATCCCTTTATTGCAAAGAGTGCAGATGCAGGTAAGACATGGAGCGTTTTAAAAAAATGGGAAAATAAGGGATACTGGGCTATGAATGGAATGTCTCTTACCAAAGGTGATAATTTTCCAGTTATATATGTAGGGGAACCTAATATTGGAATATGGAAGAGCATTGATGAAGGCCAGAATTGGACCAGAACAAACAAAGGCCTTCCACGATCTGAAGAGATATCATATATTCAATTTTTAGAATCTGACAAGCGCGGATATATATATGCTGGCATAGCATCTAACGTCAAAGGTAAGGGAGGGGTATATACAAGCAGGGATGGTGGAGAGACGTGGTTCCAGATTAATAAGGGGGTGGAATCCTTATGGCCACGACGGGGAGGTTTTGAGATAGATCCTAATAACCCTGATATCTTATGGCTTGGTGCGGGTAGAGCTGTATATAAAAGCGAAGATGCTGGAATGACCTGGGAAAAGCGCATTGAAGGTGTATATTGCAGTGCAATTCTTGTAGAACCAGGAAATTCGGATATTGTATATATTGCTTCGTATACAGGGGGGTCTATCACAGAGCAATTTACTGAAGGTATTTTTAAATCTGTTGATGGGGGAAATTATTTTTTTAAAATTTCCGGAGATTTATTCAGAACGATAGGAACCACTTATAGGATACAAGACCTGGAATATGGTTGGAGGGGACAAGGCGGTATATGGGCTGCCCCAAATGGTGGAGGTTTGATTTACACAATTCCGCCGCATATTCAACATGAATAAAAGCCTTATTCATTAAATAATGAAAATAGCAGTTGTAGGAACCCGGGGTTTCCCCGGTATACAAGGCGGAGTAGAGAAGCACTGCGAGAAACTCTTCACACATTTAGCTGGGAAGGGATGTGACGTTACAGTATTTTCAAGAAAACCATATGTAACATATAAACACAGTGAATATGAAGGTGTTCATTTAGTACCTGTTGAATGTCCGAGAAACAAATTTCTTGAAGCGCTTGTTCATACGTTCATATGTATTCTTAAGGCAAAAAAGTTGCATCCGGATATACTTCACATACATGCTATCGGACCATCGCTTTTTACTCCTCTTGCAAAAAGCCTCGGTATGAAAGTTGTAGTGACACATCATGGTCCTGACTACATGAGAAAGAAATGGTCTCTCCCTGCAAAATTGTTTCTAAAATTTTGTGAGCGGATTGGCATGACGTCAGCAGATGGGATAATAGCTATCTCAAAAAACATAAGTGAAGATATAAAAGACAGATTCAAAAGAACTGCTGTTGTGCTCCCTAATGGTATAGATGCACCTGATATAACACATACAGAAGAAACTTTAATAAAGTTTGGACTCCAGAAAGAGAAATATATTTTAGCAGTAGGCAGATTTGTACCCGAGAAAGGATTTCATGATTTACTTTCTGCTTACGCAATTGGACGCTTTGGAGATTTAAAACTCGTAATTGCAGGTAGTGCTGACCATGAAGACAATTACAGCCTGAGTTTAAAGAAAATGGCAGGACAAACACATGGTGTGGTCCTGACAGGGCTGCTGACAGAACAGTCATTGCGGGAGCTTTATAGTCACGCTGCTTTATTTGTTATTCCATCGTATTATGAGGGGTTGCCTATAGTATTACTTGAAGCATTGAGTTATGGGATAAAGTGCATTGCGAGCGATATTCCTTCAAACAGGAATATCCAGTTAAATGATGACAGATTTTTTAAGCCCGGTGATATCAAATCTCTTGCAGCAAAAATCAGGGAGATTGTTGACTTAAAATGGAACGATCAAGACAGACAGAATCAAATCAAAATGATTTATAACTCATATAATTGGAAATTGATTGCAGAGAAAACATTGAAGTTTTATAACAACTTAGTGTTATGCAATTAATTGTTATTTTATGGGAAATTTTCTATAATTTTATAAAGCATATTTATAATATTATTAATTGAAAGCATTGGAGTAACCAAAGTTACTTTTCGTATTCCAACGATTTTTTCACTATATACCTTTAAAGACAAAATAAATCTATGGATGTTTGCGTAATACTGACATATAGATGTAATTCAAAATGCTCGATGTGTTATGTATGGCAGAATCCGACTAAAGCCAGCGAAGAAGTTACACTTGATACACTTAAAAAAATTCCCTCTGGAATATGTTACTTGAATCTTACCGGCGGGGAACCTACTTTAAGACAGGATCTGATGGAAGTTGTGGATCTCATTTATCCAAAGGCAATGACACTTGAGATTAGCAGTAATGGTCTAAATGCTGAACGACTGGAGCCGATAATCAGAAAGTATCCGAATATAAAAATCAGGTTCAGTCTTGAAGGATGTGAAGAGACTAACAATAAAATTCGTGGTGAAAAGGATGGATATAGAAAGAAAGTCAATGGCTTGCTGCGACTGAAAGAATTAGGCGGAAAAGACCTCGGTTTCAGTGCGGTTATACAGGATGATAATGCCGGCGAAGTTGTTGAGCTTTTTCGTTTTGCAAAGAAACATGGATTTGAGCTTGCAACGTCTACACTTCATAATGGTTTTCAGTTTCATAAGAACGATAATGTTCCATATAACCGGTTATACATAGCCTCTCATATGGGAAATCTGATTACTGAAATGCTGAAAGGTTTCAATATTAAAAACTGGTTTCGCGCCTATTTGAATTTAGGGCTTATGGCAAAGGTGTTAGGGCAGAAACGGATATTGAAATGCACGGCTGGTACCGACCTGCTTTTTATTGATCCATGGAGTGATGTTTACGCTTGCAATGTAAGACCTGACTTGAAGCTTGGAAGTTTGAAGAGCCAGAGTTGGGATGAAATATTGCAAAGTCCGAATATCGAAGAAGCCCGAAACAAAATAAGCAATTGCAGTCATAACTGTTGGATGGTGGGAACCGCGAAAACAGCAATGCGGCATCCAAGGTATCACAAGATTCCCGGAGTCGTTCCGTTAAAATGGGTTGTATACAACAAGATTAAATTAATGCTTGGCGGGAAAATTAATTTTGAGCATTATCTGGATTACAAGAATGTTTATGAAGACAAGCAAATTGTTTTCAGGAGGTTCTTTTTAGATGAAAAGGTTGAAAGAACAGTCCAGTCGGCTGATGAGCCACATTATCAGAAATGCAGGGAAGTCTCTAATAAGTAGTTTATGTGACTGGTCTGTTTAAAGCTGAGAAGAAAGGAAAAAGAGAATGAACGTATTGGTAACAGGCGGAGCAGGATATATTGGCAGTGTATGTGTTGAAGAGTTAATAAATCAGGGACACTCAGTTGTTGTCATTGATAATCTTCAGGAAGGTCATAGAGAGGCTGTGCTGTTTGAAGCTGTTCTTTATGAAGGAGATTTTGGAGACAAGAAGTTGTTAAAAGAAATTTTTGAAGCATACAAAATTGAAGCTGTTATTCATTTTGCTGCTGAAACTACTGTTGAGTTTTCAATGACGGATCCACAAAAGTATTTCATTAATAATATTGTTAATGGCATAACCCTGCTCGAGGTTATGAAGGATTATGGTTGTAAAAGATTTATCTTTTCTTCTACTGCAGCAACATTTGGAGAGCCGGAATATACCCCGATTGATGAAAGCCATATTCAGAAGCCAATTAATGCCTATGGTGAATCAAAGTTAATGTTTGAGAAAATCCTTGATTGGCATCATATTGCATATGGTCTTAAATTTAATGCATTTCGATATTTTAATGCAGCCGGCGCCTCTGCGAAATTAGGCGAAGATCACAGACATGAAAGCCATTTGATACCTATAGTATTGAAGACAGCTTACAATGTGCGACTTGATAAAGCTGTCAGGGGGTTGAAGGTGTTTGGAAGAGATTATCCAACAACTGATGGTACGTGTGTTAGAGATTATATTCATGTTGTCGATTTGGCGAGAGCGCATATATTGGCGCTTGATAATCTGAACAGCCATCCAAATTCAAAATATAATATGGGAAACGGGAAGGGTTTTTCAGTTCTTCAAGTTATAGAAATTTCTAAAAAAGTTACAGGTGTTGATGTACCTTATGAATTTGCAGAAAAGAGGCCGGGTGATCCGGCAATACTTGTTGCAAGCTCTGATAAGTTCAGGAAAGAAACTGGATGGTCTCCGCTATATCCCGATCTTGAGATAATTGTAAAGACTGCCTGGGAGTGGCATAGTAAATATCCTGATGGATATTAAACAACTCGAATATACATTCATCTCTAAAGCAGGTATTTTGACTGATAACAACTTCAATAAGGTTCTAAAATGTTTACTGGTTATCCCGTACTAAGCAGAATAAGTCTTTTATTAATAGAAACAGTCGTTACTATTTTTTCATACATATTTGCTAATTATGTAAGGAACAGACTGGGGTTAAGTACTGATGTCTATTGGAAGGAGTATTGGAACCTCCTTTTTATTATCATTATTATCTGGGGCGGGCTATCAGAATATTTCGAAGCTTATGCCGGAAGCGCTTTCAAATCGGGAAGATATCAAAGCAGCCTGAATTCATTAAAAAAAGAAATCACTATTGTTTTCAGAATGGTTTTATTTGGATGTCCGATAGTTTATTTTATATCTCTTGTTATAGGTAATTTTACGGAATGGATAGTTCCTAAGAGCCTTGTCTTGATATTTGGTGTAATTAATTTTTCAATGCTTTCTACTGAAAAAATATTGGTCTCAAAATATATCGAATATCACCGCAAGAAAGAAAAGAATATCAGAAAAGTTTTAGTTCTCGGCACAGGTGATGTAGCAAAACAATTTTTGGATTCGATTGATAACAAGCAGGTGAACGTTCTTGGACTTATCAGTAAAGAAGGGCAAAGTGGCAGGGAAGAATATTTTGGCTATAAGGTGGTTGGTTATTCTGACAGTCTTGAGAAAACGCTACATGCAAATTACATTGATGAACTGGTTATTGCCCTCCCAGCCAAATATCTGGGAGATATAGAAGAAGTTGTTTCTTTATGTGATAGAGAGGGAATTCCTGTAAGAATTGTTTCCCCGTTTTTTAAAAATCTTCTTTCAAAATCAAGAACGGAGCTTGCTTATGGACTACCTAATATAATATTTTCACCTGTTGAGAGAAACGACTTTGAGATGGCCATAAAGAGAATAATGGATATAGTGGTATCTCTTACGGTCCTGCTCCTGCTCCTGCCTTTCTTATTAATAATCGCTATGTTTGTTAAATTTACATCTGAAGGGCCTGTATTTTATAAGTGGAGAATAATGGGTTTAAACAAAAAACACTTTGTGAGTTATAAATTCCGTACCATGGTTGAAAACGCAGAAGAAATTGAAAAAAAACTCAGGACACAGAATACTAATGAGATGGAGGGCGTATATTTCAAGTTACAAAATGATTTGCGAGTGACACCGGTAGGAAGGATATTGAGAAAATATAGTCTCGATGAAATCCCTCAACTATATAGCGTACTGAAAGGCGATATGAGTTTAGTCGGTCCCAGACCTGTGAGAATTGTTGAAAAACATGAACTGGAGAATTGGCACAGGAGAAGGTTTTGTGTTAAGCCCGGAGTGACCTCAACATGGGTCATTATGGGAAAAAATAAGATATCTAATTTTGATGATATTGCAAAATTAGATTTAGATTATATAGATAACTGGTCGTTATGGCTGGACATTAAGATATTGTTCAAGACGATTCCAATTATTCTGTTTGGAAAAAATTTCTAAAATATTATCTTGATAATTATGAAGGAGTAAAATGAAAATCTTAGTTACAGGAGGAGCCGGTTTTATAGGTTCACATACAGTAGACAGACTGATTGAGGAAGGTCATATGGTGAGGATTCTGGATAATCTTCAGCAGCCAGTCCATCTCAAGGGGAAGCCTGATTATTTACATAAAGATGCTGAATTTATATTAGGCGATGTACGGGATAAATTCATTCTTGAGAAAGCAATGACAGGTATAGATGCAATTTATCATTTTGCGGCATATCAGGATTATCTGCCAGATTTCAGCACCTATTTCCACGTCAATAGTGTAAGCACGGCGCTTATTTATGAAATAATTGTTGAGAAGAGACTTCCTGTTGGAAAGGTTATCGTTGCATCGTCCCAGGCAGTTTTAGGGGAAGGTTTATACCGGTGTCAGGAGCATGGAGAGATGACGCCGGACATTCGTATTGAGCAACAGCTTTCTAAAGGGGACTGGGAACAGCACTGTCTTTGTTGCGATAGGTATATGCAATATTTACCTACTCCGGAACAAAAAATAAACCCCCAGAACCAATATGCGATGTCTAAATATTCACAGGAAATGATCGCAGTTAATCTGGGAAAGAGATACGGGATTCCATCTGTGGCCCTTCGTTATTCTATTGTGCAGGGGCCTCGACAGTCTTTCTATAATGCATATTCAGGTGCAATGAGAATATTTGCTCTTCATCTATATTTCAATAAACATCCAATCATATATGAAGACGGGAGACAAATACGCGATTATATAAATTACAGGGATGTTGTTAATGCCAATATTCTGGTGTTGAATGATGAGAGAGCTAATTATCAATGCTTTAATGTTGGCGGGGGCCATCCATATACCGTGGTGGATTTCTACAGAAAAGTGGAACAGGTAACAGGTAAATGCATTAATCCTGTTATTATGAAGTATTACCGTTATGGAGACACAAGACATATTTTCTCGGACATATCTAAATTAAAATCCTTAGGTTGGAAACCCAATGTTCCGATTAACAAAAGTATTGAAGAATACTGGGATTACCTTAACAGTCAGACAAATATTGAAGACATCCTTGATTATGCAGAGAAAACAATGAAGAACAAAGGCGTGGTGAGGGCTATAAAGCAGTGAAGGCATTTCTCCTTGCTGCCGGAGAGGGCACACGACTAAGACCATTGACATTAGAGACACCTAAATGTCTGGTCCCGATTTGTGGAAGACCATTAATAGAATATTGGTTTGACCTCTTTGAACTCTACGGTATAGACGAGATTCTTATCAATACGTCATATCTTGCAGATAAAGTCAGGAGTTATATCAAAAACAATTCACGAGCTTTAACAGTTTATATGACATATGAAGATATCCTTCTCGGAAGCGGCGGCACATTAAAGAAGAATTGGGATTTTGTAAAAGGCGAAGATTCTTTTTTTGTTTTATACGCCGACAATCTGACTAATATAAATTTAGACAAGATGATGAAATTTCATAGTGATAAAGGGAAAGATTTTACATTAGCTCTTTTTAAAGTCATGAATCCTCGTGAATGCGGCATTGTTGAATTAGATGAATTCTCAACTATTGTTTCTTTTACTGAAAAACCCAAAAACCCTGTCTCAGATTTGGCCTTTGCCGGCATTATGCTGGGCAATCAGAGCTTGGCAAGCTATTTCCCAGATAAAGAAATATTTGACCTTGGCTATAATGTTTTGCCGTACATTGTAAAAAATGCAGCAGGATATGTTATGAGAGAATACTTGCTCGACATTGGAAATATCGAGAAGTTAAAACAAGCAGAACATCATGTAAGGAACAAAATATTTAAATCGGAGAATTGTTTTCAGCGAGATAATCATGGTGTTCGATGACTCTTTATGGAATATTTTTTTTGGGGGTCGTCAATTACCGGAAACCAAATGACTTTGAGTAATAAAATTGATAAAGCTTATGGTCAAGACAGATTGCTTTCATTGGATTTTGTAAAAGGTGTCGGCATTATTCTTGTTGCATGGGGACATGCTGATATGAAGTTGGATCCGATTTTTTTTGAACGTAATCTGAAGCTTATAAATGAAATAATATATTCTTTTCATATACCTCTTTTTTTTATTGTTTCCGGAGCATTGATGACGAGGTCTTTTGGCAGTGCCGGCTTTGATGGAAATGTGTATTTGAAGAAAATTACTTCTACAGTTCTGTTTCCGTTTCTCTCATTATGCATTATTTTTGGCATTGTTAATGTCTTGATGCCCCAATCATTTTATGCTACTCCCAGTATAAAAGAAATGCTGATGGCGACACTGTTTATGCAATCGCATATTCAGTTTATGCCGTCTCCTCCTTTATGGTTTTTATTCACATTGTTTTTATCGGCGCTCATAACTTATCTCTTGGTTATGAAATTAAAAATGGACAAGTATTCGTTGCTTATGGTATCCGTGTTACTTGCACTTGCTCATCCTTATTGGTATCACGTGGAGATAATGGGCTTACGTAGATTTTTACAGAATTACGAATTTTTTGTAGTGGGATATATTCTGTCCAGTCAAATTATGAACAAGAATATAAAAGTCACAAATTATCTCCTGATACTGTTAGTAGTTTGCTGGTTATTGCCGGTTGTATTTAAAGGTGTTTATAATGTGTTCCTACATTTCATCACTGGAGTTGCCGGTAGTTTATTTATCATTTTTCTAAGTAATAGAATGAACCATTCACGGGAGCACTTTTTATATAAATATTTTTATAAATGTGGTGAATTTTCAATGTTGATTTTTGTATTTCATATGCCAGTATATGTTATTGCAAAGAAGATTGTATATGCTCTTCGATTGTCTTCCAGTTATTCAGGATTATTTATAATGATAGTATCGGGGGTTATTATCCCCTTAATTATAGGAAGAATTATTGGCTACAATGAAATCCTTTATAAATTAATATTCTGGAGAAATCCTAAACGGTCGCTGGTTGTTGAATCATAGTTCACACCGAATAGGGCAGAATATTATAAGATGTTAATAGAGTAACACGATAGAATTATATCAATTGCAACCAATAAGAATCTCTTTTAATGAACTACTTTCAAATCAGGAGGATTTAAATTAATGGTTATTTCTCAAACGCCTTTAAGAGTTAGTTTTGTGGGAGGAGGTACGGATCTGAAATCATTTTATCGTCTTGAAGATGGCATGGTTCTAAGCACGGCCATAGATAAATACGTTTATGTAATTGTAAAAGGAAGATTTGATGAAAAAATATACATTAACTATAGCATAAAAGAAATTGTTGACGATGTATCAGAAGTAAAACATGACCTGGTGCGGGAAGCAATGAAAAAAACCGGCGTAGTAAGAGGAGTTGAAATAACTACATTAGCCGATATACCTTCTGAAGGATCAGGGCTTGGATCTTCCAGTAGTGTTACCGTAGGACTTTTAAATGCTTTGTACAATTATGCTGGAATTCAGGTTACATCAGAACGGATTGCTAAGGAAGCATGTGAAATTGAAATTGATATCTGCAATAAACCTATAGGCAAGCAGGATCAGTATATAGCGGCATATGGAGGCATAAATAAAATTATTTTCCATCCGGATGAATCAGTATCGGTTTCCAGCTTACCCGTTTTTAACAGCAGTCTTTTGAGACTTGGGTCTAATTTGCTTCTATATTATACGAATAAGACAAGAAGTGCTGACACGATTCTTGCCAAACAGAAGAAGAGCACCGATGACAAACGTGATATATTGAGATCCATGAGGAACCTGGTCCCGAAATTGGAAGAATTTCTTGTGGATGGTAAGTTTGACAAGCTTGGCGTACTGCTCCATGAAAATTGGCTTTTAAAGAAATCATTGGTTAGCACTATATCAAGCTCTGATATTGATAAAATTTATCAGCAGGCAATAGAAGCTGGAGCACTCGGTGGTAAATTGTGTGGAGCCGGTGGAGGGGGTTTTCTTTTGCTTTATGTGCCAAAGACTAAGCATGATGCAGTCCGCTCTGTATTGAAGGACTATCGTGAACTGCCTTTCATGCTGGATCCTTACGGGAGCAGAATAATTTTTAATGTGAGAAGCTACTCGATAAAATAGCTTGTTTATAGAAGACAAAATTAACGTTATGTACAAGAATATCATCAGGTTGTGGCTTACTGCCATCCTTCTTTTTTTGCCATTTCAGGATGCTATTTATAGAATAAGTTTCTTTTATCAAATTGAATTAGGAAAATATATCAATAGAATTGATGAGATTACAGTAATAATATTTACCCCCCTGGCGCTGATAGAAATCTATAGAAAAAGAGAATTCATTAATCGGCCTTTTTTGCTTCTGTTGTTTTCTATTCTTTCTCTAAGTCTTCACGGACTTGTTTCAGGCTTGATAAATAATAATTCTCTTGCTTCTACTATTCACGGTACATTTGACTATATTAAATATTTAGTTGTTTTTTTTATTTATGCCGCATTTTTTCACGAGCCTGATGATGTTAAAAAAATTTTTAAATCATTAGTAGCAATTGCTGTTTTTTTTGGAATAGTAGCATTTATTCAGGAAGCCTGGGCAATTGGTAATAAATATATTCTTAAAAAAGCTTACGAGGATATCTTCTATCTTGAAATTGACCAGATCTTTAATATAAAGCAAAATGTAAATGATACCGTACCTACCTGGAGATTTGGCATGGTCAGGACTCCAGCCTTGATGGCTAATCACAATATGTTAGGCTCATATTGTCTTTTCATACTTACCATTTATTTTTGCTTCAAAAGAAAGACAAATCCTTTTATTTTGTCTACTCTGTTATTTGGTATCGTTGGAAGTATTTCAAGAACAGTCTATACGAGTTTCTTATTTATGATAGGATTACAGATTTTCAGAGGAAGAAAGTGGTTATTATTGTTTCTTATTCCTGCCATACTGGCCATTCTGACATTTAGCAGTAAATATAGTTTTAACATCCTGAATGTTATGGAGTCTGTAGAAGCATATACGTCGAACAGCGAGGAAGCATCAGGAACTCCTACAGGAATGATTACTTACAGAAGACATATGAGAGACAAAGCTATTGAGATATGGAAGGATCATGTTATATGGGGAGTAGGCCCTGCAATGTATGGAGGGCTTGCTGTAAAATATAATTCGCCTGTGCTTGAATATGATAGATACCGGATTGCCCCTATTGCTGTATATTACCTGAAAGCATGGGGGACTATTGACCAGTTCTGGCCTCAGGTTCTTGCTGAGTTAGGAGTAATAGGTATTCTGATTTTCGTCTGGTTCTTTATTTCATTGGCTGTTTTACTCTTTTTGTTCAGAAAAAGAGCTCCATCAGATGAAATGAAAAATCTGTTTGAAGGATTCATGATATTTTATGTTGTTATGCTGATTTCTACTTTTGCAAATACCCTAAACTTTACACCTGTAATCTTTCCTTATTATGCATTAATTGGCATTGCATCGGGTTATATTGGCAGGTTGTCTTCGGTTAGATAATGTTGCTTAATAAGCATAGGACAAGATTTCTACCTCTTTTATTGCTTTATATCTTTATAGTCTTAACAATAGCGACGAATACATTTGAAGGCGATGAAGAGCGTTATGTTAATTTTGCGCATAATCTGACTCATGGTTACTATTCTCCTGTGAACGATGTATATCTCTGGAATGGCCCTGGTTATCCCATAATTTTAGCTCCCTTTGTTTTGCTAAAGCTCCCTTTGTTAATAGCAAAGCTATTAAATGCCTTGTTGTTATTTGGGGCAGTTTTTTATTTTTATAAAACCCTCTTATTTTATGGTAAAGAAAAGTACGCGATGTTCCTTTCATATTTATTAGGTATCTATCCGCCATATTTAATATATCTTCATTTGCTGCTTACCGAAATATTAAGTATTTTCTTGATTTGTGGTTTTATGTTTCATCTCTGCAAATTATATTATGATGGTAAAAACCTCAAGTCCCATCTTTTTTTTGCATCATTTTATTTAGCTTATCTGGTATTGACCAAGATATTCTTTGCATATGTTATCCTTGCAGGGATTCTATTTTTCCTCGCATTATATTTCTGGAAGAGAAAAAGTGGAACTAAAAAGGCACTTCTAATTTATTTATTTGCTCTTGTTTTTTGTTTGCCATACCTGTTTTATACGTATTCTTTAACAAATAAAATATTCTACTGGGGGAGTTCTGGCGGACAAAGCCTTTACTGGATGTCTACACCTTATGGGAATGAATTTGGTGATTGGCATGATTTCGATACTATCGGTAGCAACCCAAATCTTGAGAAATATCAAAAATTTTCTGATGAGCTTAATAGCATTTCCAGTATTCAAAGAGATGACAGGCTGAAAAAGGAAGCTATTAGAAATATTACTCAGAATCCTGTTAAATATTTGAATAATTTGGCGGCAAATATCGGGCGCATGTTATTTAATTATCCATATTCATATACTTACCAGAAGATGAGCACATATTTCTATATTATCCCTAATATGTTTATCGTAGTATTTAGCATTATATGTCTGTGCCCGTATTACATATACAGAAGGTTGATTCCCGGAGAAGTCCACTATTTGATTATTTTCTTCCTCTTTTCTTTTTGGGGAAGTTCTCTTGTGAGTGCATATCCCAGACAGTTTACGATACTTGTTCCAATTTTAATCTTATGGATGGTATCTGTACTCACACGAACTATAAAAGTCGAATTGAAAGATATTTTTATATAATATTAGTTTATGAATCATGAAGGCCCAAGAATTCCACCATTACTATCATGGCTTTTCCCCTATAAACGGAAGGGCTTATCTATTGATACACAATCTTCTCTGAAATATTATGTGTTTCAGAATAAAATTTCCTTAACAATCATTAACTGGCTTTTTCAGGGTATGAGGAGTATGGGGGCAGCAGATCTTGTTGGAAAGGTCTTATTAGAGATTATTTTATTCTCTATCTCCTTTGTAATATTAGAGGGTCTGATAGTGTATCGAATAATTATAGCGTTAATAGTAGCACATACAATCAACTGGATGATAAATGCACACTTTTGGGACGTTGGAAGGTTTATTGGGATAACCCGTACTCCGCCTGATCGGTTTTTCCCCTATCTTAGAAAAGTTATGGACAATGTTAATGATACTAATTCAATTGTTGCTGTAATTGTGATTGGTGGTATTTCGCGTAATGCCGGGTTTAAGGAAACTTCGGATGTAGATATGATATTTATTAAAGAGAAGGGAGTTAAGAATGCAACAATCTCGGTCCTTGTGACAGTGCGGGAAAGGGCAAAAGCATTTATTACTAAATTCCCTTTACATCTTGAACTTTATGACAGTATGAGTTTGGTAAAACACAGAACTGATGAGGTTCCTATAGTATTAAAGGATGTTGGTGACATAGTTAAAACATATTATAAGAAAGCTGGTCATAGGACAGCAAACTTAGACGACTACGATAGACAGTTCTAACTTCTAACACATCAATATAAAAGTGCATAAAGTTAATGGGTGAAGAGAAAGGTAAAATTAAAATTTGTATTGCTTGTTCAGGTGGCGGCCATTTTTCTGAAGCCCTGAAGGCCACGGAAAAACTTAAATGTGAAAAATATTATGTAACCTACTACAATTCAGCAACACAGGAGTTCTCCAGAAAAAACAGAGTATACTTCATTACACATCCACGTCATTGTTTTTTTATTCTCAGGTTGTTTTTATTTATTAGAAATATTATTGAATCTTTATTTGTTTTGCTTAAAGAAAAACCGGACCTGATTATCTCAACAGGGGCAGATGTTGCCGTAGCTACATGTATAAGCGGGAAACTTTTTGGCAAAAAACTAATATATATCGAATCAGGAGGATATGTCACATCTAAATCTGTTTCTGGCCGGATAATTTACCCATTTGCTGATTTGTTTATTGTTCAATGGGAACCAGCCCTGAAGAATTTTCCAAGGGCAACGTATGGCGGGCCTTTATTTTGATTTTTGTATCTGCAGGCACACAAGAGAAACCATTCAACCGCTTAATTGAAGGTGTGGATAAAATCGCCGATTTGGCCGGTGAACGAGTTTTGGCTCAGATAGGTTATGCAACGTATCTTCCTAAGAAATGTGAATATTTTAGGTTCTGCAGCCGTGAAGAAATGTTATCTCATATTAACGCTGCAAGTATGGTCATTGCTCAGTCTGGATTTGGAATTATTGGTGATTCTATAAAATTGATGAAACCTTTAATATTAGTGCCCCGTGAGTTAAGGTTCGGAGAAGCGATAGATAAACAGTATGAATTAGCCGAGTATCTTGCAAGCAGACATGAGTCAATTATTTGTATAAGAAATATAGAGCTCATGGCCGGTGCTGTTAGAAAAATAAGAAACTCCCATGTTGATTATAATTACAAGACGGTTATCCCTGATTTAATTGATAGCTTTATTACGCAGGTATTTTATTCAGGATAATGAATGGACTTATCAATTGTACTCGTGAGTCATAATCAGAAGGAACTGATAAAAAAATATCTGCCTTCCCTGTATACAGTCCCAACTTCTGCAGCATTCGAGGTTTTATTGATAGATAACACATGTGCTGACGGAACTGCTGATTGGGTCGGTAGGAATTTTCCACAGGTTAGAATTATCCGTAATGATGTCAGGAAGTCATACGCAGAGAACATGAACCTGGGAATGCGTTCATTGCAAAAGGGTCGCTATTTTGTCGTACTGAATCCTGATATTGAATGTTTGCCGTCTCTATGGGATGTGGCGGTTAAGTTTATGGATAACAATCTTGACGTCGGTTTAATAGGCCCTCAGCTTCTAAATCCTGACCTGACAGTTCAGCCGTCTTGCCGGAGATTTCAAACCCCTTTGACTATGTTAATACGCGGACTGCATCTTGATGGCATTTTAGGAAAGTTCGAGGCGATGCGGCAGTACTTAATGATGGATTATGATCATAAGACTGTAATTGATGTAGATTGGGTAACAGGGGCTTTGATGATTGTTCGACGTGAAGCTATTACCAAAGTTGGCGGGATGGATGAGAGATATGAAATGGCATATTCAGAGGATCAGGACTGGTGCTGCAGAATGTGGCGTGCGGGATGGCGTGTCTGTTATGTTCCACAGGCTAAAGCAATCCATGATCATCAGCGGGAAGGCATACGTAAGCCATGGAGTAAAATGGCACGTGCTCAATTAGTAAATGCAATTCGAATGTTTCAGAAATTTAATTGGAAATTGAGTCGTTCATAGTTTGCAGGCAGAATATACATCAGGAAGTTATAGTTGCTTATTGTCAGCAATTGCTTCCTTAACTTTTAAAACAGTGTCATTAAAGTTGTTATTTTCAATTATTCTGAGATTCAATCTATTCATTATAATTTGATATGCCTTATATTTAAGATCATAATCTTCGTCGTCTAATAATACCTCCGGTTTCCTCCTTATAATCTCTTCCTTCTCCACTGTAAAAAGTATTAGTGGAGTATCTTTGGGTATCAATCTTAAAAACAGTTTTGCAATCTTCTTGTCTAACATGTTTAAGTCTTTTGTTTCTATCATGAAATCTGCCAATATGTCATAGACAAACTTATCACAAAAGATGACACAATCTGTAAACTTTAGCGGTATCCAGACTTTTATTATGTATGCGGTAAGAGTGTCAATAAAATGTAAGTACTGTACAAGAAAGGCTATGAATTTTGATTTATGAAAGTCATGAACGCTAATTATTCTGTTACCTCTTCTTTCCCTTCTGGTAAGTCCGATAATTCTGCAAAGAAAAAGGATGGGTTTTGTAAAAAAATAATTGAACCTTAACCAGACTTTTCTTGCGTTTATGCCTTTTTTCTGATATTCATTAATTAACAGATCAATGACTGTTGATTTGCCGCTGCCATCCACACCAGTAAAATAAATAAAGCGGGGAGATATGTTGTGTTGCTCGTTATTCATCTTAATTCATAATAAGTTGCTAACATTGTTTTTTCCACTATCTATTCTGTTCCAATAATATTCCAGGAAATTCTGCCAATACTTTTCGTTAACAGTATCCCGGTTCTTAACATTGAATATCAGGAAACTCTGAAATATAAATCTTATGTGATCTGTATTAATCTTTGCGATATTGGATAAATCCGTAATGCAATTGTCAACTTCTGCAGAAAGTCTATTGTCGGTAAAATAATTTACTTCTCCTCCTATATGGAAGACTAACGAAAAAAAGTCCCACAAGGGCACTCCTCTTTCCGAAAAAAATTCCCAATCTATAACTCCTATATTTTCACCATTATATAGGATGCTACCAGTCCAGAAATCTCCATGCATCCATACGGAATGAAGTCCCCGATTCTGCATATCATCAACTTGCTCTTTCAATTTATGCAGTCTGGATGGATGTTTTTGGCCCAGTATGGTTTTTTTAAAATAGTCTAGGGGTTCATAGAAATATTTATAGAAATCCTCTGAAGTCAGGTCTTGATTCTGACGGTGCAAGTTTATTAGAAAATCTTTGCACTTTTTCGAGACTTGAATATATAAATTATGCTTCGTATTTTTTCTGAATATGGTTTTAAGATAATCATTAAAAGGTATACCGCCAAGAATTCTTTCAAAATAAGTAATAGTTTTGTCTGTATTAAGTAAAGTTAACGGTTCCGGGATAAAAGCTGTATTAGTCTCTCTGAAATAGTTGTACACTTTTTGGCAGTTTGTAAACTCCCTCCTGACAGCATCTGGATTTTCCAAACTGCCAATTTTTGCTACAACAAAGGGTTGCTTATTGCTATTACAAAAGAAGATGATTACAAATTTATCCGTTGCTCTCTGCCATTTACTTGTTCGGATTATGAAAGTAATATCCTTAACATATTCAGTGTTAGGCAGGAATATTTTTCTGTTGTTTTTAATAAAGCTTAGTAAGTTGTCAACGGTCCCTGAGAGCGTATAGGGCAGATTTCTACCCTTTTTTATAATTATCTTAAGGAGTAAGCATAAAAATGAATCAGGCGCTGTTGACTTGATTGTATTTAGCAGGAATTGTATCTTTGTATTGCGTGAATAAAGAAAGTTGTAAATAAAAAAAGTCAATACATTGTTGCTGTCAGAAAAATAGAATTGAGGTTTCTTGGAAGATGGAAAAATAAAAAAACTCATAAATGTCTGTTAAAGTAGTCCTGGTAAAGCCTGTCATAGCTTTCTACCATTTTTTTAATATCAAATTTTTCTATGGCTGTTTTATAGCCATTAGTGGCAAATTCTTTTCTTAGTTTTTCAGAAGTCAGAAGAGTCTCTATTGCTTCTGCAAGTTCTGTCACATTTGCAGGTGGAACAAGCAGGCCATTCTTATTATGCATAACTATTTCAGGGATGCCATCAATATTTGTGGCTATAACGGGACAGCAGGCTGCAAAAGCTTCGATTACAACTAAGGGCAGACCCTCCCTTAATGAGGGTAAAACAAAAATATCCATTATATTGAGAAGATTTGGAATATCATATCTCGTGCCAAGAAATATAAAGTTGTCAGACAACCCGTAATCAGAGATTAATTTTTTTAAATAAGCTTCGTCAGGTCCTTCCCCAATAAGCAGACAGCAAATATTATCAAATTTTCTTTTGAGGCATCTAATGGATTCGATTAAATATACTAAACCTTTCTCCTTTGTTATGTTACCGATAAATCCTATGATGTGATGCTTTTTTTGAATTCCCAAACCCCTTAACTCTTTTTTCAACGCATCTATTTCATTTTGTTTAATGTTACTGAACTTGCTTGTTTCAATTCCTGCATAAATTGGTTTTTCAATTTTCTTTTCTTTTATTTTTTCTGTGTTAATTAAATAATTTCTTACGGACTGGGAGAACGGGATAATCGCATCAGAGAACGTAGACATTAGTCTGTCAAGAAAGTGATGTATTGCCCCTCCCCATTTGTTGTGTACAGAATAAAGGACCAGTGGTGCTTTTGCAAGCTTTGCCAAGGGTCTTCCCCACAGGGCTGCCCTGAAGTGATGGAAATTGATGATATCTGGTTTGTAGGTTTTCAAGTATTGATAGAACCTGAATAAGGAAACAAAATCTATGTTGCTTTTCATTCCTATTATATCAATCTTAATATCGGAGCTTTTGTTTATATAGTCTGCATAGGGTGCAAGATTTCTGAGACATAATATTTTGATCTCATAAATATCTTTCGGAAGTAGTCTATATAATGAAATCATTAATCTCTCAGCACCTCTGTCAACAAAAACTGATGAGACTAATAGAAGTTTTATCTTTCTTTTTTCCATTGTCAGTCCATATTGGAGTTTTAAGTTAATTTTTATTTCAAGTAAATGTTAGTCTGATTGCAGATTGAAATATAATTTAAAAAGACAATTTATTTATTTTAATACATTTATTATGTTATTTTAAAACATAAGTGTAACCATTAATTATCTTTAAGAGATGCGATGAAGCAAACATTCAGTCTTGATTATCTAAATAGCTTGAAAGAATTATTGGATATTTTCCCGCATGACCGTTTTGAAGAAATCTGCAAGACACTTATGTCAGCTTATGAAATGGAAAAGCAGATATTTGTCATGGGCAATGGCGGCAGCGGCGCTACAGCGTCTCATTTTGTCTGTGATATTAATAAGGGCTGTTGTCTGGAATTCGAAAAGAAATTTAAGGTTATTTGCCTGAATGATAATATACCTACTATGCTGGCTTATGCCAACGATTTGTCATACGACAAGATATTTGTTGAGCCACTCAAAAATTTTCTTCAATCTGGAGATGTTGTTATAGGAATCTCAGGAAGCGGTAATTCCAGGAATGTTCTTGATGCGGTTTCCTATGCAAAGGAGAAAGGAGCCAGGACTGTCGGTTTGACCGGCTTTGACGGCGGTAAACTTGCAAAATTGGCAGACATCCCCTTTGTTGCAGCAATAAACGATATGCAGAAAGTTGAAGATGTTCATATGATAGTAGTTCATATGCTGATGCAATATCTATGCAATGCATTGAGTGGAAATCCCAAATGTCAATGCACATAGGCAGTTGACAGGCTATCTGTACTTGTTCCGATTATCAAAAGAAGATACCCCTCGTTCCCTGTATGTACAACAGCTTGTATGGTATTAAACTTTAATTAATATGAAATTATTATTGGTCAGACATGGTGAGATTTCTTCTAATATAAACAAGGTGTATGCCGGCAGAAGCCCTGAGAAACTGACAGAAAGAGGTTTGGTTCAGGCAAGGGAAGTTTCTGAACAACTAAAAAAATACCTGGTGCATGCTCTTTATACAAGTCCGGTGTACAGGGCTATTCAGACAAGTGAGATTATAGGGGAAGCTATTGGTTTAAATTTTCAGATTGATGAAGTGTTCAGAGAAATAGAGATGGGCCCGTGGGAAGGTTTATCCGAAGAAAGGGTTGCAGAGCTGTATCCTGAGGAATGGCGGATATGGCTTAACAGACCTGCTGACCTAAAATTACCGGGCAGGGAGACGCTCGAAGATCTCCTGAAACGTACTCTGGGCGGCATTCAGAAAATATATCAGAATGCGGGTGATAAAAATATAGTAATAGTTACACATGTTGCTGTAGTAAGAGTATTATTGCTATGGCATACAAAACAATCTCTGAACCTCTATAAAACAATTCATGTTCCTAATGCTGGAGTATTTGAGATGAAATTGACAGCTTTTTAGCAGCAGAAGCTTTTCTACTTGCCACCCAAGATATACTCTGCCTCATCACGCTTAAGAGCCTGGCTTAAATTATAAGTAAACTGTTTTGCCATAGCGGAAGCATTGCTGATATCTTCTTTTTTAGCGGGGATATCCATACGTATCATTAATCCTATTTTTTTCTTATTGAACATGGAGTAGTACAATTGTTTGAATTTTTGTTCTAACCATTCATGGGCAACATTTTTGTCAATTACTATCCAATAGAAACTAAGGAAGCTTTCGTTATCTCTCGTTGTAAAAAGTGTATGTGTTTTTAATGAACGATTTACAAGTTGAAATTCAGTATCAGGAAGCTCTGTTATGTCAAATCCGGCCCCTGTAAAACAAACTTTGGGATGATGAAAATTCCCTGCATCCAAAATAATAAATAACAGGTTCTTCCCATTTCGGTTTACATAGTTATATGCTATTGCATCATTGATAAAGTTGAAATTTGTATCTGCTGTATTGATATTCAGAGCTTTTGAAACATCTGTTCCCTGCCATTCGGCAAACGCAAGAGGCACCTCCATGGCGGAAATAAAATTGGTGCCGACATATTTAGCCCGGGGCGCAAAATAGCTCACAGAAATTGCGATAAGCAGTAAGAAAATAATTATAATGTGTTTAGATACTTTCATTTTTCATGCCGAGCAGGGTTTCTGCGCCTATCAAACCGATAATAGTGATTATAAATATTACTATCCCGCTAAAATTATGGAAAAATCCCTGTCCAGCTTCCTCCCCGAAATAGAATGTTATAAGACAGAGTGTTATGACCCTGACCACATTGCCGAGCAGCGTTATAGGTACTATCAAAGATGTCAGGATGAGTTTTTGAGTGAGGCTCCCTTTACCCATGTATACGTAAACCAGTACGAGGGAAAACATTGTAATGAGCGATCGGAAGCCGCTGCAGGGCTGCCCCATAAAAATATCGTTATAACCTATAGTCAATAAAAGCCCGTCTCTTGTGACGGGATAGTCAAAAAGTCTTAAAATGACTTCCGCTGCAACCGAGGTGCCGTGACGCATAGGCAGTGTTATGCTGTCCAATATTCCAAAAGGTGGCGGCACCATCAGAAGAAGATAAAGAATGGGAAATAATAAAGACTTTGCCATACTGAATCCGTATAGACATATTATCAAACCGTATAAAACAGGAATCAGAGAGAGAGTAGTCACAAACAGGTAATCTTCACGCCAGCCAAAAATGAAAGTTGCTATTCCTATGGAAAAGACAGAGAGTCCGAGCCAGGAATATTTTATGTTGCCAGCCTGTGAGATTTTTTTTAATTGTGCTCGCTTGCGCCATGCTAACCAAAGAGATATGGGTAAGATGAAATAAGCATGGGTATAATCAACCTTATCCCATCGGAAGCTGTAAAGAGAATAGAATACCGGTGTATATAGGATGCCTATAAGTATCCAAACTATATAATTAACCATAAATATGTATGCTTAAATGCCCCCAGTGCTGCCAGAAGTTATAATCAGAATGCTAAGAATAAATGAAAGATTTATGTTAGTTCAGGATGTTTATAAGATATAGTTTATACTTGTGATGATTTTTTATCAATCGGTAAACTACAATAAACCATAAGGAAATAATTTGGAAGACAACGTCTCAACAGAAAATAGTTTAGCAGTTGGAGCAAGAGGTGGCGCGGTAGCTTTTGTATTGAAAATTGCTTCAACTGTTTTAGGTTTTCTCAATCAGATTGCTTTAGCCCGCATATTAGGCGCAGGTGGGGTCGGCGAAGTATTGCTTGCCATTAGTGTAACCAGGATATTTTCACAGATTGCAAAATTTGGCATGGAAGAGGCGATGATGCGGTTTGTCCCTGTCTATGTCGATCAAAGGGATGAGGCTCGTCTGAAGGGCGCAATTTATTTTTCGCTGTCATTGTGTCTTGGGATATCTCTGATTTTTGCATTTCTTGCCGTTGTTTTCTCGGAATTTATTGCAGTAAGTTTTTTTCATTCACAAAATCTTGCAAAGTTGCTGCCGTTGATTGCGGTCTCTATTCCGGCAGGAGTAATAAGGGATGTGACAGGTGGCATATTAAGAGGGTATAAAGAGGCGTTCAGGTCTTTGCTGCCTGAAAATGTAATTGCGCCTTCCTTCAGGCTTGCGATTTTTATGGTTTTATCCTTTAATGGTGTATCTTCCATACATGCTGTTGTTGCATATGTAATAGGTGAGGTCCTTTCCAGTTTCATGTCAATTAAGTTCTTATTGAGCCAAACAAGAAAAATATTGCCGGTCAAAAGCATGTATGAGTATAAAAATATTTTTGAGGTTGCTTTTACCATAATTCTTACCGGCATCAGCGCCTTGCTTTATACCCAGGCCGATATAGTGATATTAGGCATGTTTACTTCCACCGAGATGGTAGGTATATATGGAGTTGCCTCAAAACTTGTGCTTCTTGTGTATTTTCCCATGATGGCGTTTGCGACAGCGATACCTCCCCTGATTGCATCGGCTCATGCGGCTGGGGACCAGGGCGGACTAAAAAATATCGTAAGTGAAAGTACCCGCTGGATACTAAGCACTGCGATGCCAATCATTTTGGTACTCGCCCTTGAGGGTAAATACATCCTGAGGTATTTTTATGGCCCTGAGTTTGAGGCCGGTTATATCGTATTGCTAATCCTGACGCTGGGGCAATTGGTCAAGGCAGGCGCAGGACTTATCGGGGTTATACTTCAAATGACGGGAGAGCATAGGGTCTATATGAAGATCAGTATAATCTGGGGTATTATAAATATTATTCTGAACGTTATCCTGGTGCCTCGTTTCGGCATGACGGGTGCTGCAATATCTACCTCAGTTTGCCTTGTGATGATAGACATTATTTGTATTTTTATTATATACAAAAGATTAGCAGTGGTTACTCTTGCCAAAGGATTAAAATTTGATGTCATATTTATTACGGTAGTGACAGCAGGGTATGTTTTATTAAGTTATAATAAAATTTATTTTGGACATCATATTCTATTGCTGATTGCGCTTGTTATTTACATCGGGAAGTCAATCTATAACCATGATATTCCATGGCGTCTTCTGATCGCAAAATATAAAGAAGCCTGACCGGGGAAAATTATGAACTTCAAGAAAGAACATATCATATTGATTGGCATACTGACTGTCGGTATTATTGTAAGAATACTCAAATTCAATGATCCCGCTTTCGTCCTTGATACCGTAGCTTTCTCACGTCTCGGAAAGAACCTTGTTGAATACGGCAGATATAATTTTGGTGAAAACTATAATATGGGTGTTTTTTTTCCTCCCGGTTATCCGTTCTTTATAGGCTTGTTAAATTTACTGATTAAAGACCTCTTCGTTTCAGCCAAGCTCGTGTCGTTTATTACGAGCTGTATAACTATATTCCTGTCTTATCTTGTTGGAAAAGAGCTGTATAACAAGGAAGCCGGATTGTTTGCTGCCTTCATTTATGCACTGTATCCGGTCATACTGATAGTCTCTGTGGATATATATTCAGAAGCCCTTTTCTTCTGCTTTCTGCTTTTGTCAATTTACCTGTTTATGAAATCTCTGAAGAAGGATAACTACGTCATGTCCGCTCTGATCGGAATATCGATTTCAGCGGCTTATCTCACTCGTCCGGAGGGGCAGTTTCTTTTACTGCTGCCGCTGTTGCAGGTGTTTGGGGTATTCAGCGAAAAAATGTATTTCAACAAAAAGTACCTGTTTAAAGTTATTTTTATTTTTGTGGTGTTCGGGATTATCATCTCACCATATATGCTATTTCTCAAAAATTCTACTGGAAAATTCAGCCCGACCGGAAAAGCGAACATCAGCATACTGCTTGGCGAGCTGAGTGATGAGAAAGAATATCACGAGGTGGTTAATGCGCCTGACAACCTTTATGACAGGGCTGCTTTTGCATTAACAGACGATAAAACGGAACTCAAAGGATGGAACAGGAAGATGAACCTGTCGCTGAAAGATTATATCTTTAAAGACCCTGTAATTTTTGCAAAGAGATACCAGAAAAATGTTTTGCGTGAAGTTAAAACCCTGAATAAACTCCTCATACCGATTGCCTTACCGCTTTTCTTTGCGTTTTTTAATCGGGAATTATTCAGAAACAGAATCATATTGATATTTATTGCATATCCGCTGTTGTTCTTTTTAATGTACCCGTTGTTTATCATAATCGAAAAGCAGACTCTCCTTATCGTTGTTTTCCTTATACTACTCTCTTGTGGTGGTTTCCCAAATGCGCGGCAGGTTTTCTCAGATCTGACAGACTATTATGGTTTAGGACAAAACAGAGTCTTTCAATTAGTGGGCAGAAATATTAAGCATATTATTGTTGCTATTCTGGTATTAAGCAGTTTGTCATACATTAAATATTCAAGTTTTGACAAGGTGCCAAAGGCTGCCGAGCATGACAGGGCAGGGCTGTATCTAAAAAGAAGTATGCCGTCGGAGTATGAGGAGATTAATGTTATGTCAGCAAAACCTTATGTAAGTTATTTTAGTGATGCGAGATTTACTATGCTGCCATATGCAAATAGTGCCGATGTCGTTAATTTTGCAAAGCTGTATAACGTCGATTTCATCGTTATTGATGAGAGATATCTCAGTAAATGGGACTCGTATAATGAATTGATAGAAATGCATAAGCATTCTGGAGAGGTCGAACTCTTTTACGAAGATAATTCGGATAAGCTGGTCAGGCTGTTTAAAATCAGAAAATGAGACTGCTCTTATGGTTATGAATGGAAACAAAAATATGGTTTAGTAAATACCCGAAAATCTGTTATACTTAAAATCAATTGTATGATACAGTTTGTTCTACCCCATAACTTATCCGGTGATTCCTCAAAAACAATATAAAACTCAGAGGGAAATATGAAAATTCTTTTAATAAATCCGATTACCAGTGAACGAGGCATGTTTGCTGCAACTCCCAATCTCGGCTTGGGTTACCTGGCAACTGCTCTCAGGAGAAACGGATTTGAAGTGGATGTCTGGGATGGCATGAAAAAGGATATGACCAGAACGAAGCTCGAAGAAAGAGCAAAGAAGATTGATTACGATGTTGTTGGAATTCAGGTATATACTTGCAGCATAGAGGAAGCGCAGGGAATTCTTAATCTGATTAAGTCATTAAATTCGAATATTATCAGGATAATTGGGGGCGCTCATGTATCTGGTGATTCGGAAAACGCCTTGAAACAGCTTGATGCTGACTATGCGTTCAGGGGAGAAGCCGAGATTGGTTTACCTAAGCTTTTGAAGAAGCTTAAAGGTGAAGAAGCGTGCGGCTTTGAAGACATTCATCATCTCATCTGGAGAGACGGTGATAGGGTTGTTTGCAACCCCCTTGAGCCTATAAAGGATGTTACGGCGCTTGGGATTCCCAGTTGGGACCTGATAAATCCTAATGAATATCCAAACGCTCCGATAGGCGCTTTTGTGAAATCTTTTCCTCTCGCAACAATATCCTGTTCGAGGGGATGCCCGCACCATTGCACATACTGTGCCAATAAGCTGACAATGGGCAACGTAATGCGGGCAAGAAGCAAAGAGTCAATAATCGAAGAACTTGACCTCCTTTACAATAAGTACGGGGTCAGGGAATACCAGATTATTGATGATTGTTTCACATCCAGACGTTCTCTTGCTGTAGGGGTTTGCAATGAAATCATTAACAGGGGATGGAAAATGAATATAACCTTCCCCAACGGAGTCAGAGTTGAATCTCTTGATGAGGAACTTTTGAAGCTGCTTGAGAGGGCAGGCTGTTACTCAATAGGCATGGCGATTGAGTCGGGGTCTCAGAGAATAGTAGACCATATGAAGAGACACCAGAATCTCGAAAAAGTAAGAGAAAAAGTCGAGCTTGTCGCCCGCGCCACCAAGATCAGGATGACGGGCTTTTTCATTCTCGGCTATCCAGCGGAAGAGAGAGAGGATATATTAAAGACAATAAAACTTGCCAAGGAACTTCCTCTTAAGAGGGCTCAGTTTACAATCTGGATACCCGTTCCCGGCAGCGAAATGACGGAAACGCTGAAAAGAGAGGGGAAATTAAATATAACGAATTTAAGCAGCGTTGTATTAAACCAGATAAACTATGTCCCAGAGCATCTTACGGAAGACGAGCTTCAGAAACTGCTTCGCAGAGCATACCTTGAATTTTACTTCAGGCCCAAGATCATTTTCGGTCTCTTAGCGGAAATACAGTCATTCGAACATCTTAAAAACATTCTTAGAAGAGTAAAGAGGATGTGGAGCGCCCGCGATTAAACAGCCCCGAATCTTATTTCCTGTCACAGTTCAGATCTTTTGATAATATCGAAAGTTTTTGTTTTAAGTCCTCGTTTACTAAGCGGCTGCAGATCATAGGTCGCTGACACAAACAAATGATTTTGCAAGCCGTACTTATCTAAAATACTGTCTATGCCTATGTCCATATCCTTATGATCTACAACTACAAAATAAATAAAGACATACTCCTTGTCTCCAGTTGCTATCTTATAGTCCTCCCTGCCAATCTTAACAGCTTCATAAGAAGGCGCTGAGCGCATTATCTCAAAGACAACATGCGGATTATGAAAGTAGCCTAATACCGTAATTTTATCTTCATCAAGCCCGGTTATTTCCTTTGCTCGAGATTGGAATATGGTCATCCTATCCTTAAGCATGGCGTTGCTTTTAAACAGATTGCCGCTTGGTGTGAGAATGGAAAACGATGGAGAAGTAGCAAAAAAATTGCCGGCTATAAGGAGGGCTGTCAACAGAGTTACATATTTCGGCGCTTTCTCATAGAAAAAAATTATTATTATTATCAAAACAGGAAGTGTTGTCAGCATATTATGCCTTGCGTTATTTCCGATCATCACCAGCCAGAATAATATTGGTATCGCTGCCCATGAAATGAGAAAGACTACAATATCAATTCTTCTTTTAAAGAGATAATAAATAAACGAGATGCAAGCGAGACAAAAAGTAACAACCCCTGCGCCATAGACTACAGGCTTTATTTGTGCCTTAAAATAACCAAGCGTTGATGGGATGATAAGAGAGTAATCATACCATTTTGACATCCCTTCCTTTGACATGGTGGTGCCGCTCGTTGGTCCAATTATCAGATTCCTGAATAGCAAAAACAGAACGCCCGATATGAAGATAATGAGAAAGGCACTGGTTATTTTACCTTTGTCCCTCACCTTCCTCATGAAAAGAAAACCGATATAAGCACCTGAAGCTAAAACGTAATCTGATTTAAAAAGAAAGGCGATTGTTAAGAATACGCACGATAGGAACATCAGCAAAAAAACTCTTCTCTTGTGGTTATGGTCAAGCCCTAAAAGATAAAAACTCAGCGACACCAATAAAAAAAAGAAGGCAATAAGGTGAGGAAAGCCCATGATAGTGGACTGATAAAAAGAAGGCGCAAAGATAAGCGCTAAAACTGAACAAAAGGCTATCGTAGAGTTCCTGAAGAGTTGTCTGATGAGAAAAAAGGCGGGGACAACTATCAATGTTCCGAAGACGGCATTAGTGTAGTTCATTACTAAGGGTAAATATGAATAATTGTAGTTCAGCAGCTTCATCGCCCATTTCAGATATAAAACATATAAAGGAATAACATCGCTGAAATAATAATTTGCGAAGGCTGCATCCGGGCCATTATTTAACATATCAATGACGCTGACTGCAATCTTTGTGGCGTCTATTTCGCCGAAGCCTTTTAAGACAAAAGGAAAGTGGGAAGCGATTGAGATAAGCAAGAGGGCCGGAAGATAATAAGGCTTATTATCTGAAGAAGCGACGGAGAGTGACGGCATGTAAACCTCCTACCCAGTTTATTAATAAATATTTATATGGAGCAAGCCATGGTTCAAAGACATCTTGAAAGCGATAAATTTATTTAAATCTTGAATTTTGAGTTATGAATTTACAGAGTGTATTTGTTCTGTTATCGCTAAGGTATCGCACAATATGTCTTTTCACCATACTTGCTCCATATTTATGAATAATGTGGATTAAATATTAATCAGGTAATAATTATAGCATTATATTTTATAATAAAAACGACGTCAGAACGCTCTGTTAAGAATAACAGAAAGGATATAGTGACTTTGCTATCAGTATGGATAAAAAAGTAATAAAGAGGCTGCTGTGGGCGGTTTTATTTTCAGCAGGGTTTATGTTTTTTCTGCTTGGAAAGGTTGACTGGAGTCATTTTTCATTAATTGCCGGCAGACTGGATATAAAATATTTTATCAGCTCATGGTGTGTTTTTGTTGCTGGTAATTTTGTCAGGGCACTCCGGTTTCATAAACTGGACCATACAGGTAACAGGCTTTTACACTGGTGGAATATTAATGCCTTTTATAACATTACAACAGCGACTCTACCGGGTGGGGCTGGTGAGGCTGCTACGGCTTATATTCTAAAACGTTTTTCAATGTTCAATATACTGGGCGCTTTCAGGATACTTTTTCTTTCACGCTTGTTAGACCTTTTTGCTCTCTCTGCACTATTTCTCTGCAGCGCTTTTTTTATAAGCAGCGACACCCCTTACCGTGAAACTGCAGTCTGGATTTCAGGTATTTTGTTTTTAATGTCATTAGCCGCTCTTTTGCCTTCAAGCGAACAGTTTACTCTGAAAATGATAAAGAATATGTCAAGACATAACAGGCTGGCACAAAGAATATGTGAGAAACTCTCCGAGCTTTCAGCAATATCTGAAGAACAGCGCAATAAGAAAACTTACAACATGACCCTGTTTCAGTCGGTACTGATGATGGCAGCAGGAGTAATGTCGGTTCATCTGCTGTTAAGAGCATTTGGAATTAATTTTACACCTGTTCAGAGCGCTTACTGTTATGGGGTCTATATGATTTTTCAGATTATGCCGGTACAGGGAATTGCCGGAATCGGCACTCAGGCAGCCTGGTGGACGCTGGCCCTCCATGCGGCTGGTTATAGCGCTCCCGATGCGATTGCAACGGGGTTTATCTTACACGGCTCTTTTTATTTCTTTATTGTTCTTATAGGAGTTGTTTCGTTGCTGCTCTGGATGGGCGGGAAGCAAAGAGTCAAATAGTTTAGCGCTGTATATAAAGGCAATTCCCCTGTTCAACAGAGGGCATTATCCTACTTCTTCAAAATATATACAACCCCGTCAGGGCATTCATATACTACGGTAAAGCTGTCATTACTTTCTTTTCTGTTAAAAAGTTCTGCAACATAATGCCCCTCATATTTTTCCTGAGCTTCTTCAAACAAGGCAAGGACCTGCGAGCCGAATTTTGACATGCGGTCCGGCAGCACCGATTGCATGTCTTCAGGAACATGAATAGTAGGTTCAAACCTTTTGTGCGGCAGGGCCACTGTTGAATATCCTCCGAAGAAACTGAGATGGAAAGGCCTGTTGGTTGCAATAACAGTACCATGGCTGTAGTTCTCTTTTATCCATTTGTAGGTACAGGAAGCAAGGATGGAATATGCCTTGTCCTGTTTATAGAAAAATTCTGAGAAATTCAAATAGGTTTTATATAGACTGCCTGACGCTATAATGCTGAGTGTTAAGATCATGCCTGCTAATGATAATCTGGAAAGCCCCCTGTTTTTAATATCCTCCCATACAAAAACAATCATGAAAATACTGCTGATATATAAAAAGGGAACCAATGGAGACACGTAGCGCAATTCAAAGTTCCATTGCTGTTTGGCCATTGTAAGGCAGATCAGCGCTGTATAGCTGACTATAAAAACTATAATTGCATCCAGTCCCTTCCCGAATGCTTTAGATATCTCTTTTCTGGGACCGGAGTTTAAAAGAATATAAATGGTTAATGCAACCATTAATAATACGATTAAGAAAGTAGAATTCTTCCCCAGATTAAACTGCTGAAATATCATATTTATCGTGCCTGTAACGGCCTCTGAAATAGATTTTTCAACAGAAGCGCCGCTGAAGCCCCGAAACGATCCAGAAATTATATAGTTGCGGATAAACATTGCCGAAGTAGTAATTACAGGTATCATTGCTGCTGCAATGGCAGAGACATATTTAGACTCAGGTCGTTTATTTCTGAATGAGACTAAGGCCTCCCAGAAAAACACTGGTATCAATGCTATCCCTGCATTTCTTGCAAGAATTGCAGCGCCGGCACAACAGCCCGCAATAACGAGATTTCGGCTTGATTGATTGCCTGCGGTGCTGCGGGATAATGTCAGGAAATATATAGCGGCCATTATTAATGCAATAAGCAGAGGGTCACTGGAAATGTGATTTAAAAGCCACAATAGCGGATAAGAAAAAGAAACGAGAATCCCGCTTAATAAGGCTACCCATTTACTGCACAGATTTTTCATTAACAGGAATGTGAGGATTGATATGGCTGTTTGACAGATCAGGTTAATTATCTGTGCCGGAAGATAAGTCTGTGAGCTGACTCCGCCAAGCAGTGCAAACAATATCGGCAAAAGCGGCATCTGATCAAGAAATGGAATTGCGCCATTAACGGGTACATAAGTATCTTCCAGCCGAATTATCGGAACCCTTATGCCGTTACCGGATAATATTTGCTGCGAGACAAGCCCGAACCGCATTGAATCAGGGGATATTTTTATATTTTTTACTGCAGGCAGGGCGGTCAGTGAGGAGAAAATAATCAATATGAGAAACGCCCATATTTTAAATCGGTCCTTCATCCCCGGCTTCCCAGCAGGGATATAGCGCCGGAGGCTAACCTTTTAAATTCTCTGAAAGATGATACCGCAAGAAGTTTCTTCAGTATATACCTGGGCCTGTAATAAAATTGTCTGTAACCTCTTTCAAGATATTCATCCAGTTCTGCATCGGTTATTTGAAGATAATCACGTTTCAGGTCATCCAGTGTTGCCTTGCCAAGCGTATATTCCCGCCAGAAATCTTTTCCAGTTTCTTTTTTATAAGCCTCATAGATTTCTGAATTGGGCAGCATAGTAAATTTATTGAGTTGCATAAAATCCAGATCCAGCTCCAGCATGAGGTTCAATGTCTTCTCTATACTTTCCTTTGTGTCCTGGGGGAGTCCAATCATAAAGAAACCAAAAGTCATTACGCCTGCCTCTTTGGACCATTGCACTGCTTTACGGATTGTGTCAATGCTCATATTTCTGTTAATGGCCCTTAATACCTTTTCATCACCGGACTCGATGCCGAAGTTAACTCTTATACATCCATTCTTTGCCATCCTGCCAAGAAGTTCCCTGTCAACACAATCTACTCTGGTTCTTATGGACCAATAAAACTTGAGACCTTTCTCCTCAACCAGATCGAGAAAGCGGTTCATTTTTTTTCTGTTGACAGTAAAGGTCTCGTCATAAAATTCTATCTCTTTGATTCCAAACGTGTTAATGCATTCTTCCACCTCTGCTACAATATGTTCGGCTGACCGGGCCCTTAAATTTGTATCGGTGCAGCAATAAGTGCATTTGAAAGGACAGCCCAGGGCTGTAATCATGATGGTAATAGGCCTTGCTTTGGACAGTACCGTATCATATTTCTCATTTTGCAACAGGTCCCGTGCAGGGAACGGGACTTCCTCAAGACTGACTCTTTTGGGTCTTGGCTCTGTCAGAATTACTTTGTCGTTTTTTCTGAAAACAAGTCCCGGAACTTTTGTTAAATCCTTTTTATGTTCAAGAGCGTCCAGTAACTCAGGCAGGGTTTCCCAGCCATCACCGACAACGCCGTAATCCAAGCATTCATGAGTCATGGTTTCTTCCGGATATATTTCCATATGTGGTCCGCCGATAATGACCGGTTTGTTATAGTCTTTCCTTATTTCCCTGATCCAGGAAAGGGTATCCTGCAGATTATCGGTAATGACGTTATACAGGACGTAATCCGGATTCATCACATGAAGTTTTTCGAGAATTTGTTCTTTACTTAAATGCAGGATGTTTGCGTCAATAAAATTTGTATCATACCCCTTATCCCTTAACAAAGCAGACAGGTACACCATGCCCAGAGGCGGAGCCAGGATTGCATTTTTGCTATAATTCTTCCAGATGCTGGCGGTATAAAAACACTTGTTAACCATCTGATTCGGGGTGTATAAAAAGCAGACCTTCAACTCTCTCTTACCGCCTTTCTTCCAAAACTGTTCTAATAATAACAGTTAAATCGGAGTAATTACAATTTTCAAAGTTAACTCACAGTCTGTACATAATACTATCCATTAACACGCTGTATTTGTTATTATATTTTAATCATAAAAAACCTTAACACCTCTTACAGAGCGCAAAAATGAACAAAATGAAAGTGGTTATTCTTGCCGGCGGCAAGGGGACAAGGATTGCAGAGGAGTCCGAATTCAGGCCCAAACCGATGATAAGGATCGGAGAGAAGCCGATACTCTGGCATATCATGAAAATATATGACAGGTACGGTTTCAGTGATTTTGTAATCTGTCTTGGTTATAAAGGTGAGATGATAAAGGAATATTTCCTGAACTACAAGACAATGAATTCCGATTTTACTATCACTCTCGGGAAAAATGATTCAATTCAGTTAAACGGTAATAGCTCCGAAGACCACTGGAAAGTTACGCTGGCGGATACAGGGCTTGAGGCTATGACAGGAAGCCGGATAAAAAAGATTGAGCGCTACATCGAAGGCGATATATTTATGATGACATACGGAGACGGTGTGGCCGATGTTAATATCAAAGAACTGGTCTCTTTTCACTTGTCTCACAATAAAATAGCTACGCTTACAGGTGTACATCCGCAGTCCCGTTTTGGAGAGCTTCTGGTGGAAGGTAAACAGGTGAAGGCGTTTGCCGAGAAACCAAATATCACAAAGGGATGCATTAACGGCGGGTTTTTTGTATTTAACCGCCGTCTCTTCGATTACCTGACTGAAGATGACGATTGTCATCTTGAGAAGGAGCCTCTTGAAAAAATAGTGAGGGATGGGGAATTAATGGTTTATTTCCACGATGGTTTCTGGCAGTGTATGGATACGATGAGGGACATGACCCTACTGAACAATCTTTGGAAGCAGAATCAGGCTCCATGGAAAATATGGAAGGACTAATTGGATAATTACTGGGAAAACCGAAATGTATTCATTACCGGCAGCACCGGCTTTTTAGGTTCATATCTGACGGATGAACTGATCAGGAGAAAGGCTTCTGTTACGTCTCTGATGCGGGACTGGGTATCAAAATCCAGATTTATTTTTTCAGATACGTATAAGAAAGTGAATGTAGTAAGAGGAGAGATTGAGGATTATAGCTTACTTGAGAGAATACTGAATGAATATGAAATAGAAGTTGTATTTCACTTGGCTGCCCAGACTATCGTTGAGACTGCCAATAGAAATCCCATCTCTACATTTGATGCAAATATCAGAGGGACATGGAATCTCCTTGAGGCATGCAGGAAAAATACACTTGTCAAAAAGATAATTATAGCCTCAAGCGATAAGGCCTATGGCGCCCAGAGCAATTTGCCATACAATGAAAATACTCCCTTGCAGGGCACCCATCCTTATGACGTTTCCAAAAGCTGCGCGGACCTTATTGCATATGCTTATTTCAATACATATAAATTGCCTGTTTGTGTGACCCGATGCGGGAACTTTTATGGTGGTGGAGATATTAACTTTAACCGGATAATCCCCGGAACCATCAGGTCTGTGTTGTATAACGAACATCCTGTAATACGGAGTGACGGCAGTTATATCCGTGATTATATTTATGTCAAAGATGCTGTTTCAGCATATTTATTATTGGCGGAAAAGATGGAAGATAAAAGCATAGCTGGCGAGGCTTTTAACTTCAGCAATGAAATACAAATTACGGTTCTTGATCTGACCCGGAAGATTCTGTCACTGACCGGCAGGGAAGACCTTGAACCTGTCATTGAAGACAGGGCTGCCGGAGAAATAAAACACCAATATCTTTCCGCTGAAAAGGCCAGAAAAAAGCTGGGATGGCAGCCGCTATATACGCTTGATCAGGGACTGCAGGAAACCATTGCATGGTACAGGGAATTCTTTTCTAACCCACATTATTCATAAATCTGGAGGAAGTGTGGTTCAAAAACATATTGCGCGATACCTTAGCGATAACAGAATAAATACATTCTGTAAATTCAAGATTCTCGCCTCGGCGAGTCGCCTGGGGCGACAAAATTCAACATTCAAAGAATCTTATCGCTTTCAAGATGTTTTTGAGTCATGCTTCCTCCATGGCAAAATTTATGAATTATCTGGACTAAATCTGTGAAGCATGACTGATTCCTTAAAGGGAAAATCCATATTTGTTACCGGTGGAACAGGTTTTATAGGTTCTCATCTAAGCCGCAGACTTATTAAAGATGGCGCTTTGGTTTCCATATTAGCGAAGGAAAACAGCCAGCTCGATCTTATCACTGATATTAAAAAGAAGGCCCGGGTTTATCATTCAGAGATAACGGATCTTAAATCTTTACAGAGAATTATCAGAAAAATCAGGCCGCAGATAATTTTTCATCTTGCAGCTGAAATTAATGTCGGCAGTGATTTTAAATTAATTAACTCTCTGATTGATATCAATCTTCTTGGCACTATTAATATGTTAAATGCAGCCAATAAATCCGGTGCCGTTGAAAAGTTTATTTTCTTTGGTACGAGTGATGTATATGGAACTATGAAAACTTCTTTTTCGGAAGCTTCCGACATAAATCCCGTTTCAGCTTATGCAGCGAGTAAAGCATCTGCGGAGTCGTTTTGTAAATATCTGGCAGGGCAATACAAAATCCCATGGGTAATTTTGCGCCCGTTTATTATTTACGGCGGGGGACAAACTTCAGGTATGTTTATTCCTCAGTTGATAAAATCCGCTTTAAACGGTGAAGATTTTTCCATGACCGGCGGCGAACAGACGCGGGATTTTCTGTATATAGATGATTTTATTGAGGCCTGCATAAAGGCTGCACTTTGTGACGAAGCGAATGGAGAAGTCATTAATGTTGCTTCAGGGAAGGAAGTTGTCTTAGCGGATGTTGCTAAAAAAATTATGTCATTGCTTGATAACCCGATAAAGATAAATCTGGGGGCGCTCCCTTACCGTGAGAATGAACGGTGGCGAGTGAGAGCGGATATTAAAAAGGCTAAGCGTTTATTGGTCTGGAAGCCCGAAACGAGGCTGGCGGAGGGACTTGAAAGGACTATTCGCTGGTATCAGGATAACAGGGAAAAAATTCAATGAAAAAAAGAATCAGTATAGTCTTTCCGGTTTTAAATGAGGAAGATACCATTAGAGATTTGGTAGAGAATTCAATATCGAAACTTCGAGAGATGCCTTATGAATGTACGATAATAATTGTCAACAATGCCAGCACAGATAATACCGGACAGATTATCGAAGAGCTTGCAGGTAAATATTCCTTTGTGAAGGTTATACATCACCCTTCAAATCTCGGTTATGCCATGTCTACATTGACCGGTTTCAAAAACAGCGACGGTGAAATCGTAATCGTTATTGACGGGGATGGTCAGCATACTATTGAAGATATTCCCTCTTTTGTGAGTAAAATCGAATCTGGGTTTGACATACTTTTTGGATGGAAGGTGGACAGGAAAGACCCTGCGATGAGAATACTTATAACAAGGGTTTTAAATTTTCTTGCAAGAGTGATTCTGAATTATCCATATCATGATATTAACTGCGGTTACAGAGCTGTGACGCGGGAGGTGGCAGATAAAATCGAAATCCATCACAAGCTGAATTCGGTGGGGCCTGAGATATATGTATGGGGAAAACTTCATAACTGCAGGACGGCGGAACTGCCGGTGCAGCATTTCCCAAGAGAAGCAGGGAGCAGCATTCATGTTCCATGGACGCTGCCACGCACGATATATAAAATGATAAAATACCTTATGCAATTAAGAAGTGAGATGTATTCAGGCAAAGGGAGAGGAATGAAATGAGTGTTGCAATTCTTGGGGCAGGACTGACCGGTTTGAGTGCGGCATACCATCTGGAAAAAGATTATGAGATATTTGAATCCGAGTCCGAAGCAGGCGGGCTTTGCCGTTCAGTCAAGGCGAAGGGGTTTGTCTTTGATTACGGGCCTCACCTCTATTTCAGCAAGAACGATTATGTGCGTAAATTTCTTAACGACCTCCTGAAAAAGAATCTTCATGAACTTAAGAGTTCTGCAGGTCAGTATTCCTTTAACCGCTTTCTTAAGTATCCATATAATGTCAATCTGTACGGGGCTCCGGTAGAAATAATCAAGGAATGCATTTTAGGTTATGTTGAAGCTGTGCATGACAGCAGAAAAAAGAAACCAGAAACTTATTATGACTGGTGTCTTTACCATTTTGGAGAGGGTTACGCTAACCATTTCATGTTTCCCTATGCAAAAAAAATATGGACTGTAAACCCCAGGAAGATGACTACCGACTGGATAGGTAAACGCATAGTTATGCCGACCCTTGAACAGATTTTAGAAGGCGCTTTTCACAGATCGGACAGAATGCTTAATTACATTACTACCTTTAAGTATCCTCTCCGCGGCGGAATGTCGTCAATGATAGCCGGACTGACGCAGAGAATAACACCTGTACATTACAATAAAAAAATAGTCCGTATTGATATTAAAAAAAGGAAGATAACTTTTCATGACGGCACTTCAATATTTTATGAAAAAGCTATTTCAACAATTCCTCTGCCAGAAATAGTAAAGATGATTCCTGACGCACCAGCTTCAATTCGTGAGGCTGTAAATCGTCTGATACATAATTCTGTCCTGATAATCAACATTGGCGTGGACCGCTCCGATTTATCGGAGTTTCAGTGGATATACTTTGATGGAGATGAGCCTTTTTACAGAGTGCATTTCCCGTCTAACCTGTCAAAGTTTTGTGCTCCGAGAGGGGCCGGGGCTGTATGTGCTGAAATTGCATATTCCCGTTTCCGGCCTGTTGAGAAGGAAAAGATGGTGGGTTTGACGCTGAGAAAACTAAAGAGCGCCGGGATACTGAAAGCATCGGACCGCATTCTTTTCCAAAACACTATTGACCAGAAGTATGCCTATGTTATCTTTGATAAATATAGAAAGACGTGCGTTGAAAGGTTAAGAAACTTCCTGCGTAAATATGATATCGAGACATGCGGCAGATTTGGCGACTGGGATTATCTCTGGATGGATCAGAGCATATTGAGCGGCAAGAGGGCTGCTGAAGCTATTACAACGTCTGCAGGATAGGCTATGGAGTTTTATATTCAACCAGGAAGTTTCCAATTGCCAGGTAGTGTAAATGCCCCCTTAGAAAAGCATCAATTGCATCATTAGGAGTACGGACAATGGGCTCTTCATGCATGTTGAAGCTTGTGTTAATCACCGTTGGTATTGAAGTCAGCTTTCTATATTCGTCAATTATCTTGTAAAAACTTGGGTTGATTTCTTTCTTTACCAATTGGGGTCTTGCGGTATTGTCCACATGGACTGCTGCCGGAGATGTTCTTATCATATAATCTGTACAGTCAAAAGTTATTGTCATAAATTGTGCTGCAAATTCTGCTCCTTGTATATTCTTATAACATTTATCCCGGTATTCATATAATGTTGCTGGAGCAAAGGGCATGAATTCCGTTCTTTTAAGTCTTTTATTCAGCCAGTCATTAACACTCGTATCTGTTGCTTCGTAAAGGATGCTTCTGTTACCTAACGCTCTCGGGCCAAATTCCATCCTGCCGTTAAATCTTGCAACTATTTTTTTATCCGCAATCTTTTTTGCTATTTCTTCCTCAATATTGTTGTAGAACTTGTAAGTCAGGCTGCGTTCCTGCAGACACTTTTCTATGAAGGCATTGTCATATTCTGATCCCAAGTAAACATCATTTAAGCTGATTTTTTTCTTGCCAGTGTAGAAACACGCTCCGGGTGCTAATCCACCGTCACCCATATGCGGAAAAATATAAACTGAAGTGACATTCGGCAGTTCATGAATTCTTTGATTGAGTTTTACATTAGCGAACAGGCCTCCTGACAGTACAATGTCATACAACTTTGTCTTTTCAATCCATTCTCTGGCGATGTCTATAATAAATTTTTCCGTATGATATTGAAGCCAGGCGGATATATCTTCTCTTGAGTATTCTTTTAATTGCTTTTTTAGAGAGGGCCAAACATCATAACCGGATTTTATTTCACCAGTAAATTTTATTTTGTTGTTTTTCAAAATAAATGGAAATTGTATTTTTACTTTTGCGGGGTCTCCGTGTGCACTCAGTCCAAGAATCTTTCCTTCATGATGAAAGGGTTTGAAACCAAGATACTTGGTGATTAATGAATAAAAATCTCCGAAGGAATCAAATGCATTCATGCTGAATAATCTTTTAATCTCTGTTTTATCACAACTGCTTATAGTAAATGATATTGCATCGCCCCAGCGGTCTCCGGTTATCGCCAGGGCTCTTGTTGCCTTAGAACTAAAAAAGGCCGAAGCTGCATGAGCGAGATGGTGGTCTATAAATTTGATCGGCTTGTTTCGTAATGACTTTGGCAGGTCTTTCTTTAAAATCTGTTTTAAAAATAATCTTTGAAATTTGCCGGGTAATGAATAAGGGTCTGATTTTGTCAGATCTAATTTGAACTGGACGATATTGCTCAGAACAGCCCCAAAGCTTTTATTTTCAAATTTTCTCACCTTATGTTCCATGGCCTGGAGTTTTCTGAAGGCCCTTGCAAATATTGGCGGGGTTAACATACTTCCGAAGGCGATCATATCAATATCTTCTGGCGACAACCGTGCGATTCTGAAACATTCTTCTATAGATTCATAAGGGAAGCCGCCGATTAGTTTTACTCTTTTGATTCTTTCTTCACTTACAGCAGCTACAAGCGAATCGTTGTCCAGAATGCAGGCTCCTGAGTCATGTTGTCCATCTATAATGCCTAGGATTTTCATTTGAATCGGGATATCGAGGCAAGATAAGATTATTCTATTCTCTCTTGGCCCGTTTGCTATTGATAAAGTGATAAAGAATGGCTTTCAAACATTGATTAATTCTACCAGATACTTTATATCAATTACAACGGGCACCTTGTGTGGGACATGAGCAACCAACGATTAATTAATGTTAAGATTAACAGGCTGCTGAAAAAGTCAGTAATTGTCATTGCGAGGAGCGTATTTTGCGACGAAGCAATCTCAAATTTATTAATTTTGAGTTTGCGGAATTTATCCCGAGCGGTAAAGAAAGATTGCTTCGCTTCGCTCGCAATGACAAGCGAGGGACCTGCTCGCAAAGACAGCTAAAATACTTTTTCAGCAACCTGTTAGATTATAAAACCTTTGTGTTACATACATAAAAAATTATTGGGATGCTGCTAAATGAAAATTGCTTTTATCAATTTCAGTTATAACCAGAAAACAGGCATTGAGGTTTTTGCTGAAAATATTATGCGGCAACTTGAGAAGCTTGATAAGGAAAATGAGTACATTCTTTTTGTAAACGAGGCGGCACAGGGTTTTTATGAAAGTACTTCAAGAATATCCAGGAATGTAGTAAGAAAAATGGCCCGCACCCAGATATTAAAAACTTTATGGCTTATGTTTATGTATCCAGTATATTCGCTGATAAGAGGAATTGATATTACAATTGTTCTCAGCGGCACCAGTAACTTTTCTCTTTCTCCCTTCACAAAAAATATTGTATTTTTGCACGACCTGGGAGAGTTTTACATCAAAGCCAAATATGACAGGAAGAGAATGATATATCGGAAGTTTTTAACCTTACCAATTAATAAAATCATGGCAAACCTCTTCATAGCGGTATCACAATCAACAAAAAAAGCGATTATAGAAAAATTAAATGTGCCCGAACGAAAAATAAATTTAATCTATTGTGGGACTGATGACAGGATAAAGAAATCCGACAAGTCTGATGCAAGGGCAAAGTTAGTTGCCAAGTATAATATCAGGGCCTCTGACAAAATAATAATAACTATCGGAAGGATTGACCCTGTCGGTAAGAATCTTATTAAACTTATTGATGCTGCGGATATATTAAGAAGTAGTTATGAAAAATTTCATTTGTTTCTTATTGGAGGGGGATCAAATTATTCTGATCCTTATCTGGTGCCTGGATATATCAAGGAACGTAATTTAAGCGATTATATCACATTGACAGGTTATATCAGCGACGATGTATTAAATGATTTTTATAATGCAGCCGATTTGCTTGTTTTCCCGTCTATCTATGAAGGATTCGGAATTCCTCTTGTAGAAGCTATGAAATGCGAACTGCCGGTTGCATGTTCTGACATAGATGTATTTCATGAAGTTGGAGATGATGCTGTTTTGTACTTTGATCCTTACGATGCATCTGATATCGCAGAGAAAATATCATCAGTATTTAATAATGAAGCGCTCAGAGGGCAACTGATTGCAAAAGGAAGAAGAAGGTATCCAGTTTTTACATGGGAAAATTCTGCAAGAAAACTGATAAACATATTACGTCAGCCTTAGTCAATATTAACATCCCGATTTCACAGCAGCATTGAAATAAACTTCAACAAAATGTCAATATTATTTCTGTTGAAATTTGGTGATAGTTAAACTAACCCAGTTTCTTCATAAATGGTTATATGGAGCAAGCCATGGTTCAAAGACATCTTGAAAGCGATAAGATTCCTAAAGAGAGTATGAAAGACAATTATTTTACAGACTATATTTTTCAATTTATCGCTAAGGTATCGCGCAATATGTCTTCTCACCATACTTGCTCCATGCTTATGAATAATGTGGACTAAGGGAGATATATTAATACATGCTCGAAAAAAGATATGAACCGAAAGATATTGAGAAGAAGTGGTATGACTTCTGGATAGAGAAGAATTATTTCAAAGCAGAGGAGGAGAGTGAAAAGCCTCCTTATTGCATAGTTATTCCTCCACCGAATGTAACAGGTTCTCTGCATATTGGCCATGCGCTTGACATTACTCTTCAGGATATAATGATCAGATGGAAGAGGATGTCCGGTTTTAATACTTTGTGGCTGCCCGGAACGGACCATGCGGGGATTGCCACTCAGAATGTTGTCGAGAAAGAACTTCAGAAACAGGGCACCGACAGACATGTGCTGGGCCGGGAAAAATTTATTGAAAAAGTGTGGGAATGGAAGAGGCTGTATGGCGGCACCATAATAAATCAGTTGAAAAACATGGGCGCTTCGTGCGACTGGAGCCGGGAAAGGTTTACTCTTGATGAGGGACTTTCAAGGGCGGTGAAGGAAGTATTTGTGAGGCTTTATGAAGAAGGACTGATTTACAGGGGGGAATACCTGATTAACTGGTGTCCGCGTTGTCACACTGCATTGTCCGATCTCGAAGTCGAACACGAAGACCAACAGGGTAAGCTTTATTACATCAAATATAGTTTCGCAGATGGAGACGGATATATTACAGTTGCTACAACAAGGCCCGAAACATATCTCGGCGACACTGCAGTTGCCGTAAATCCTGAAGATGAAAGATATAAAGACCTTATCGGTAAAAAAATAAGACTGCCGATGATAAACAGGGAAATACCAATCATAGCAGATGAATTTGTTGACGCCTCTTTTGGAACAGGGGCTGTTAAGGTAACCCCTGCGCATGATCATAATGACTTTGAAATGGGAAGAAGACATAATCTCCAATTTATAAATATCCTGACCGGTGATGGCAGGATGTCTGATGAGGCAGGACCGTACAAAGGGCAGGACCGGTTTGAATGCAGGAAAAATATATTAAAAGATATGGAAGCCATCGGTCACCTTGAAAAGGTGGCGGACCATAAGCTCGCAATCGGTCACTGCTACAGGTGTAAGACAATTGTTGAACCATATCTTTCCAAGCAATGGTTTGTAAAGATAAAGCCCCTGGCTGACGAAGCAATAAAAGCTGTTAAAGAAGAGCGTATAACAATTATTCCATCAGGCTGGGAAAACAGTTATTACGACTGGATGGAAAACATCAGAGACTGGTGCATATCCCGGCAGATATGGTGGGGGCACAGGATTCCCGTCTGGTACTGTAAAGATTGTGCAGAGATAATCGTATCCAGGGAAACTCCTTCCGCATGTAAATGCGGCAGTAAAGAACTGCTTCAGGATGAAGACGTCCTTGATACGTGGTTCTCATCAGCACTCTGGCCTTTTTCCACTCTTGGCTGGCCTGATAATACCGGAGATCTGAAAACATTTTATCCGACCAGTGTTTTGATAACAGGATTTGACATCTTGTTCTTCTGGGTCGCGCGCATGATTATGATGGGTTTGAAGTTCAGGGAGCAGGAGCCGTTCAGGCATGTATATATACACGCACTGATCAGAGATGCCGAAGGACAGAAGATGAGCAAGTCAAAGGGCAATGTCGTAGACCCTTTGAAGATGACTGAATTATACGGTACAGATGCGTTCAGGTTTACACTTGCGGCTTATGCGGCGCAGGGAAGGGATATTAAATTTTCTGAGCACAGGGTCGAAGGATACAGGCATTTTCTGAACAAGATCTGGAATGTGGCAAGATTTATCTCCATGAATGTGCAGGAAGGGGAAGAACTGACTCTTGCGATTAAGGTTAAAAACCTGAGCCTGGCTGACAGGTGGATACTGAGCCGTCTTTCAGCAGTTTGTTTGGATGTAAATAAATTACTCGATGAGTATAGATTCAATGATGCGGCAGGCTCGCTGTATCAGTTTATATGGCATGAATTGTGTGATTGGTATATTGAGATGATCAAGCCTGAGTTGTATGGTGACAATCTGGAATCAAAGAGTGCGGCTGTAAGCACTTTAGTGCATGTATTTGAAGTATCACTTGCACTATTGCATCCCTTTATGCCCTTTATCACTGAAGAAATATGGCAGCAACTGCCGTGCAAAAAAGATGCTGAGAGCCTTTGCATCCGTCAGTATCCAACTCGCGATGAAGGCATCGAAGATAACGGGGCTGAGGAAAAAATTGCGATTGTAATGGATGCAGTGACAGCTATCAGAAACATCAGGGGTGAATTAAACCTGTCACCATCGCTTGAACTGCAGGCCCTGATAAAGGCCTCTAACAATATTGAGAATGTTTTAAATGAAAACATGGCGTATATCCAGAAACTTGCGCGGGCCAGGAATGTTGAAATAGGAAAAGACATACAGCAGCCTAAAAGCGCTGCTGCAGCGGTTAAACCCTCTATGGAGATATTTGTCCCGCTTGAGGGATTGTTTGACATTGATGCTGAAATAGCCCGATTGACAAAAGAAAAGGGCAAGATAGAAGAAGAGATTCAATTTGTCCAGAAGAAACTGTCAAACGAGAATTTTATCAGCAAAGCGCCTCCCGCAGTGGTTGAGGAAAATAAAACGAAGTATAATGAATATATGGATAAACTGAAGACACTTCAGGACAATATAGAAAAACTCAATCAATGGAGGATGTCCGATGACTAAGGAAGCATTAGAATTGCAGAAGGGCAAGGCTCAGGTTATAGAGGGAGAGTTTATTAATATAAAACAGAGTTCAGTCAGATCTGTTGAAGGCGGGCATGTTGAGATGCATCGGGTTTGTGCCCTTACTGTTGATGGCGAGAAAGTTGATGTAATGCAGGGCGCATCTTGTGTTGTGAATGCAGAAGAACTAAACATAAACCAGAGTATCAATATTGTATCTATTGCTGGAAATGCATCTGTAACGTCATCCTGTTCACTTGTTACAATGGCGAGGGACCAGATAAGCGAAGTTAACAAGAGTTGCATTGGCGTCATGACGGCTAACAATATAAAAGCAGAAAATACTACGTCTTTAATTATGGTCGCCAGGAATATCGAGGGCAATGTCAAAACAGTTCTGGATTGGCGCTCGGCGCTGGCTTTCGGAGCCACAGTTGGCGGCGTATTTGGTTTGATAAAGTTATTGTCGAAGCGGTAGGAAATGGATCATATAAATCTTTCAGACAAAATTCTTCTCAGATGCCTTCACGAAGACCTTGGCAATGGCGATGTGACGACATCTGCTTTAATTCCGGAACAACATGTTTCAAAAGCAGAAATAGTTGCTAAATCTGATTTGGTTCTTTCAGGCCTTCCATTTGCAGAGAGGATCTTCCAATTAATGGACGGTAAAATAAGATTTAGTCCTCTCAGGAAAGAGGGCAGCAAGGTAAAGGGAAGAACCGTTATCGCCAAAGTCAGCGGCAATACAGGAAACCTGCTAAAGGCCGAGAGGACTGCGCTTAATCTACTGCAAAGACTTTCCGGGATTGCCACTCTAACCAGTAAATATGTTCAGCAAGTAAAAGGCCTTAATGTGAAGATTGCTGACACAAGAAAGACAGCGCCCGGACTCCGGTATTTTGATAAATATGCGGTACGTGTCGGCGGCGGGCATAATCATCGCTTTGGACTTTTTGATGGTGTACTTATAAAAGACAATCACATTGCCGCCGCAGGCGGGGTAGGGGAGGCTGTGAGACAGTCCCGTGCAAGGGTACACCACCTCTTTAAGATTGAAATAGAGGTAAAAAACGTAATGGAAGTGAAGCAGGCCCTGGCAGCAGGAGCTGATGTTATCATGCTTGACAATATGGATGTTATTGGGATGAAGAAGGCGGTAAGCATCATCAGGTGGAATAATTCCGGCATTATTATAGAAGCCTCAGGGAATATTACTCTGGAAACAGTCCGCTGCATTGCAGAGACAGGGGTAGATTTAATATCTGTTGGCGCGCTTACCCATTCAGCCCCCGCCTCCGACGTAAGCATGAAAATTCTGTCTTAATTGACAATAAGCCTGAACACTCCTTATAATTTAAAGTCAAATTTGAATCAGAAGGTCTTTGGATATGAAGTTAAATGTTTCAAGTATCCCGGAAGAAGGTCTGCAGCAGGAAGTAGAACTGCCGATAATAATAAATAATAAAACTAAGCCATATATCGCACATGTTTTTATAAAGCTTTTCAGATATGGAAGAAGGGTTTTAGTTGAAGGTTCGGTAAAGATATCGGTGCAGTTAAAATGCAGCCGCTGTTTACGGGAAACAGCATTGCCGATTGATGTTGCTTTCAGAGAGGAATATATTCCGGCAGAGGATATCGGAGGCGAAAACGAACAGGAATTAACTGACCGGGAATTAGATCTCGGTTTTTACAGTAATGATGAATTAGACATAAACGAAGTTGTAAAGGAGCAGATTTTGCTTTCTGTTCCCATGAAACCTCTTTGCAGGGAGATGTGCCGGGGATTATGCCCGGTATGCGGAAAAGATTTAAATGAGGATGCCTGTAATTGCAGGGAAGGCCAGACAGATCCGAGGCTGGCACCGCTTGCAAAGTTTAAAGAAATTTTAAAGGTTCGAAAGGAGTAAAAGATGCCGAATCCAACGTCACGACACGCAAAATCAAGGAGAGACAAAAGGCGTGCAAACTGGAAAATACAGTTAGCCAGCTTGTCTGTTTGTCCTGAGTGTCAGGAACCGAAACTTCCACACCGGGTATGCATGAGCTGTGGAAGCTATAACGGTAAAAAGATACTCGAGGTTGTAGAAAAAGAATCTGTATGAGAATAGCTCTGGATGCAATGGGCGGCGATTATGCCCCGGCTACGACGGTTGAAGGAGCAGTAGAGGCGCTTATTGAACATAAGGAGCTTTCAGTTATTCTCGTAGGTGATGAATCAGAAATATCTTCAGAACTTCAGAAAAAGAGTTGTAAGGGGCTGAAAATAAGCGTCAGGCATGCTTCTCAAAAGGTCGAGATGGATGAAGCTCCCCTTGCGGCGTTAAGGCGCAAAAAAGATTCATCCTTAAGGGTTGCCATAGACCTGGTGAAGTCCGGAGATGCTGATGCAATGGTCAGTGCGGGAAATTCAGGAGTAGTGATGGCTACAGCCCTTCATGTCCTTGGAAAAATTCAGGGTATTGAAAGACCTGCAATAGCTGCAGTAATGCCTACGCTGAGAGACCGTTTTGTTCTTATAGATGCCGGTGCAAATGTGGATTGCAAACCACTCCACCTCTATCAGTTTGCGATAATGGGTGAGGCTTATGCGCGTTATATATTCAATATTGATAATCCCAAGATAGGACTTCTTGGAATCGGTGAGGAAGATGCCAAAGGCAATGAACTCACGAAGGAAACATTCAAGCTTTTAAGAAGTTCACATATTAATTTTATCGGTAATGTAGAGGGAAAAGATATATTTGCAGGTGAAGCAGACGTAGTTGTATGCGACGGTTTTGTGGGCAATATTGCCCTTAAGATAAGCGAAGGACTGGCTGAGACAATAACAAAAATGCTCAAGAGGGAAATTTCTGAAAAGGCAGGGGGAAGAATCGGATATCTTTTTTTCAAGAGTGCTCTGAAAAACTTCAAAAAGAAGACCGATTACTCAGAATATGGCGGTGCGCCGCTTCTGGGCCTCAGCAAACCATGTATCATAAGCCATGGCCGTTCCACCTCTAAAGCCATAAAAAATGCTATAAAACTTGCAGCCAACTTCCACAGTAAAGGAGTTCTTGACGTTATATCAAAAGAATTCAGTGAGGGGATGTCCAGGAGGGAAGAGGTTGCTGTTAAGGAGTAGGATAACGGGTACAGGTTCATACGCCCCTGAAAAAATTCTCACCAATTTTGATCTCGAAAAGAAAGTTGATACATCGGACGAGTGGATCACTGAGAGAACAGGCATAAAGGAGCGTAGAATTGCTAAGGATGCTGAGACGACTTCCGACCTTTGTCTTGAGGCCTCAAAAAGGGCCTTGCAGGCTGCTGATATGAAACCCGGGGAAGTAGAATTGATTATTGTTGCGACGATGAGCGGGGATATGCCGATGCCGTCAACTGCATCTTTGCTCCAGAAAAAGCTCCACGCTAAAAACGCTGCGGCTTTTGATCTGAATGCAGCATGCAGCGGTTTTTTATACGGTCTTTCGGTAGCGGATAATTTTATTAAAGCTGGCACCTTCAGGAAGGTCCTTCTCGTCGGGGCCGAGATTATGTCAAAGTTTCTGGACTGGCAGGACCGTTCGACATGTGTGTTGTTTGGAGATGGCGCAGGTGCGGTTATACTTGAGAAGGCGAGGGGACCAAGGGGTATACTTTCAACCCATCTTTTTTCTGACGGAAATCTGTGGGATTTTATCTGCCTGCCCGGGGGCGGTTCTCAAGCTCCTCCTTCTGCAAAAACAATAAAAGATAAATTGCATTTTATAAAAATGAAGGGTAATGAGACCTTCAAAATTGCCGTAAGGACCCTTGAAAAACTTGTTATAGATACGCTAAGGGAAAACAATCTGAAACCTTCGGACGTGGCCCTGCTGATCCCGCATCAGGCAAATCTGAGAATAATAAAGGCCACTGCAGAAAGGCTGAATATGCCGATGAACAAGGTTGCTGTCAATCTTGACAGATACGGGAATACCTCAAGCGCATCAATTCCCATAGCGCTGGATGAAGTTGTCAGATCCGGCAGGATTAAGAGAGATGATTATATTCTTCTGGAGGCTTTTGGCGCTGGATTAACTTGGGCGTCGGCGCTTATCAGATGGTGATTAATTTACGGTTTAAACTGTTTATACGGAGGTTATCATGGATTATTTTCTGACCGAAGAACAACAAATGATAAGAGACCTTGCTAAGGAAATAGCCGATGAAAAGGTGATGCCGGTCCGTGCGGAGCTTGATGAAAAAGAAGAATTCCCGTGGGACATCATGAAGACACTTGCACAATCTGATTTTATGGGCATTTATATTCCGGAGGAATACGGCGGTATGGGCAAAGGGGGATTTGAATTTTCATTGGCCGTAGAGGAATTGAGCCGGGCCTGTCTTGGCGTATCAACATCATATGCGGCAAATGCGCTTGGCACATATCCTATCCTTCTTTACGGTTCAGAGGCACAGAAGAAAAAATACCTTCCCGAAATCGCATCGGGCCAACGGCTTGTTGCCTTCGGACTTACAGAAGCAAATGCGGGCAGCGATGCCGCAGGCGTTCAGACCACTGCAAAGCTTGAAGGTAATGAATATGTCTTAAACGGAACAAAACAGTGGATAACCAACGGAGGCGAAGCGGAAATATATACAATAATCGCAATGACCGATAAGAACAAAGGGGCGAGAGGGGCCTCAGCCTTTATAGTTGAAAAAGGCACGCCGGGATTTACCTTTGGTAAAAAAGAAAACAAACTTGGGATACGCGCCTCTTCAACAAGGGAACTGGTTTTTGAAAACTGCCGCATTCCCAAAGAGAACCTTATCAGTAAAGAAGGGATGGGGTTTATCGTGGCGATGAAGACACTTGATAAATCGAGGACCGGTGTGGGCGCGCAGGGTGTTGGCGTGGCACAGGGAGCCTTTGATGCTGCAGCGAATTATGCGAGGGAGAGGCACCAGTTCGGACAGCCGGTGATCAGTTTTCAGGCGGTTCAGCACATGCTTGCTGATATGGCTACGCAAATCGAAGCAGCCAGAGCGCTTGTTTATTCTGTCGCAAAATATGTTGACAGCGGAATGAAAGATGTATCAAAAGAATCTGCAATGGCAAAATTGTTTGCTACAGATGTTGCCATGAAGGTTACTATTGATGCAGTGCAGGTAATGGGCGGGGCCGGATATATGAGAGAGTATCCGGTTGAAAAGATGATGCGCGATGCAAAAATTCTACAGATTTATGAAGGCACCAACCAGATTCAGAGAAACGTAATCGGACAGGCTTTAATAAAAGAAACAGCAAGGAAGAAGGATTAATACATGAACACGGACCGGCAGGAGCTTGAAGGCGTCAGGAAGAAATGCGTGGAACTCGACCATGAATTAAATACGTTTTTTCAGGCTCTGAAAGAAATCAAGGAGATAAGGGACACTGTTGGATATCTTCCCGATAAACTGAGGCAGAATGAGGAAGATATTGAACACCAGAAAGTGGAGATAGAGGCCCTGATGTCTTCGGTAAGCAACTTGCTGATAGCTTTTGAAGAACAGTCCAAAGGTTTGTTCTTTGATATGGAAAAGAAAACCGAGCTGCTTGTCAGCAATACAAAATCCAGTATCTCTGAGCTTAAGAATGTTTTTGAGTCAAATTCTGAAAAGCTGCATGAGCAACAGAAAGAAAGGCTCGAGCAAGTCACAACTATCTATGAACAGATACAGAAGTCTTTTGGAGGCATAAAGGATATTATTAACTCTCACGAACAGTCAATTGATATGCTGAAAAGTAATTATATGGAGATATTAAAAATGACTGAAAGGGTTGAAGCATCTTTCCATGAACTTCAGAAGTACATATCTGTATTGCAAAAGAGACCCTATGATATTCAGGGCCGGGTGAATGCAATGGAAGAGCGTTTGAGGGCTGAGTTTTTTACAAAGCTCGAGAGACAGAAAAAAGTTATATGGGCAATATTGGCAGTATTAGTGATAAGTATTATTGTTTTTATGTTCTATCCTGAATAGTAGGCATTTCAATATTTTTTCCTAATCCTCTTGAAGGGTTTACCTCTCTAAACTTAATTTCGTATAATACCAGCCTGAATTTAAGCAGGGACCTCTCTGCTTATGATGTCAGTTGTTTAAATACGGAGGAGCTTGCACGGTGAATATAATTGTCTGCATAAAGCAGGTGCCGGATACGGCGGAAATAAGGATTAATCCGGAAACAAACACGCTCATGAGGGAGGGCGTTCCGAGTATTATCAATCCTTTTGATCTTCATGCCCTCGAGGCTGGAATAAAGATAAAGGAGCAGCTTGGGGGCAAAGTCCTTGTCTTAACCATGGGGCCTCCACAGGCAGAAACAGCCCTCAGAGAAGCCATCTCAATAGGAGCTGACGAAGCGGTGCTGCTTTCGGACCGGGCGTTTGCAGGCTCTGATACATGGGCCACTTCATATATACTTGCACAGGCGGTCAGAAAACTTGGAGCGGATATCATCTTCTGCGGCAAGCAGGCCATAGACGGCGATACTGCGCAGGTAGGTCCTGAGACAGCAGAATTTTTAGGGATTCCGCATATCTCATATGTCATAAAAATAGAAGAGATAAAAGATAATTACATAAGGGTTCAGAGACTTATGGATGAAGGATACGATATTGTAGAGTCCGGGTTGCCTGTGTTGCTTACAGTTGTCAAGGAATTAAATCAGCCGAGGATGCCTTCATTAAAAGGGAAGATGGCCGCAAAAAAGGCTGAGATAAAAAAAATGGGCCAGGCTGAGATAGAGGCTGATGAAAATAATATCGGGCTGAAAGGCTCTCCTACCCAGGTAAAAAACATCTTTGCGCCGCAGGTTAAGACAGAAAGAAAGATGCTTGCAGGTGCGCCTGAAGAGCAGGTAGATGCGTTAATTGCTGAACTGAGGGGTATCAAATGTCTATAGTTGTCAGGATTGAAAAATGTACGGGTTGTGAAACGTGTTTAAGTTCCTGTCCCTTTGACGCCATTGTAATGAAAGAGGGGAAAGCCTTTATTAATGAATACTGCAATTACTGTAAGACCTGCATATCAGTCTGTCCTGAGGGAGTGATAATTGAGACAGAAGAGGTTTCAAATCTCAAACCTCAAATGTCAAATCTCAAAGATTACAAGGACGTGCTTGTTTTTGCTGAACAGCGTGAAGGGAAGGTCGCAACTGTTGCGTATGAGCTGCTTGGCATTGGCAGGAGGCTTGCTGATGAGCTTGGTACAAAACTTTTGGCGGTCCTGCTTGGCGCTGATGAATCTGAAGCCTCTGAACTTATTAGGTGGGGCGCTGATAAGGTTTATCTTTGCAGGGATGCAGCGTTACAAAAATTTAATGATGATTCATATGCTGAAGTTCTTACAAATGTTATCAAGGAACAAAAACCATCCATTGTACTTGCCGGCGCAACTCCTATAGGACGGTCTTTTATCCCGCGGGTAGCAGCAAGATTGAGGACCGGGCTTACAGCGGACTGCACTTCACTGGAAATTGATAAAGAGACAAAAAATCTTCTTCAGGTAAGGCCTGCATTTGGCGGCAATATCATGGCTACAATTCTGTGCCCTGATTACAGGCCGCAGATGGCTACTGTCAGGCCGCGTGTAATGAAAAAAGGAGAATATAACAAAAACAGGACTGGCGAAATTGTCAATATTCAGATTGATGAAATAACTTCAAGAACAAAAGTTGTGGAAACCATTAAGGAAATATCAGGAATCAGTGTTAACCTTCACGAGGCGGAGATTATTGTTGCAGGAGGACGCGGAGCAGGCGGAGACAAAGGTTTTAAAATGCTTGAAGAACTTGCTCAGGCGTTTGGCGGAGTTGTCGGCGCCTCAAGGGCTGCAGTTGATGAAGGCTGGATTTCATACAGTCATCAGGTGGGACAGACAGGCAAAACGGTTAATCCGAAGATCTATATTGCCTGCGGAATTTCCGGAGCCGTGCAGCACCTTGTCGGCATGCAGTCTTCGGACATCATTATTGCTATCAATAAAAATCCCGAGGCCCCGATTTTCAACGTTGCGACATACGGAATTGTTGGAGATATGTTTGAGATAGTGCCTTTATTAATAAAGAAGATTAAAGAAGTAAAAGGTATATGAACTTTTAGACACAAAGCGTCTGGCAGAGACGGTGTATCCCCATCCCCAATGGGGAAGAACATAGATTCAATTCAACATTCAGTATTTGCAACTCAAAAAACTATAATTTGATACTACATTAGACAATTCCAAGCAAAGAAGTTGAGTAAGATACATTGTATTTGCTTATCTTTTTTTGTTATATTATAAGCGCTTATTAACAAATACCTTGTCATCAAGTCATAATGCTTCATAATTGCAACTCGGATTTAACATTCTCTATGGCCGACAAAGAAAATCTGATGAATCAGAAGAACATGGAAGACGGTCCTACAGCTCTTGTTGTGCTTCCTGTATACAATGAAGAAAAAGCTCTCCGAAAAGGCGTGGAAATACTAACAGCTTTTTTAACTGACTATGACAGGTATAACTGGAAGATAGTAATCGCGGATAACAATTCCAAGGACAGCACAGGAGAAATAGGTAGAAAACTGGAATCGGAAAACCCGCTCGTAAATTATCTTTATATACCACGAAAGGGTCGTGGAATCGCTCTCCGGACCGCATGGGCTCAGACAGATTGTGATTTTGTCAGTTATATGGACATTGATCTTTCTACCGGACTGGATGCCCTTATACGTGCCCTTGACTTGTTAAAAGTAGGAGCAGATATTGTAGTCGGTAACAGGCTTGCCAAAGATTCTGACACAACAAGATGCCTGAAGCGTGAATTTATCTCGCGAAGCTATAACATGGTCATAAAACTGGCTCTCGGAACCAACTTTCATGATGCTCATTGCGGATTCAAAACAGGGAGACGTGAAGTCGTTCAGAAACTTTTGCCTTATATTGAAGATAATGAATGGTTTTTTGATACCGAGATACTTTTTTACGCTGAAAAATTGGGACATAGGATTGAGGAAATACCTGTGACCTGGCTTGAAGATCCGGATACGAAGGCGAAGATATTTAAAGATGCCTACGATGATTTACGGGGACTTTTTAGATTACGGTTTCATAATAATTTAGATATGAAACAGAAAAAATATTGATGACAATTAGATGTTACTGATAACATTATATTGTTTATCTACCATACTTCTTTTCATAGATCTTGAGCCGTTTAAAATCCTTGGAGTTTTTCTTGGCCTCTGCTATTTACCAGGCCTTAGCATCTTCTTTATTGCCCGCAAAGAGAAGATTAATTTTGAGGACTTGCTTTTTGCCTTCCCAACTTCAATCGGCATCAGTGGATTTTTGACAATTGCGTTGTTGTTTGCTGGTGTTCGTATATTCCATGTTCAGGGCATCATTCATCTTACAGTCGGTGTTATAACATTTTTCTGTCTCGCTGCCAATAACAGGAGAAAGGGATACCCTGTTGTAGTATTTGATAAAAAAGAAATTTTATTTTGTTTGTTTGCACTGCTGCTGACCTTGATTGTTAGTATCCCTTTTTTTATAGGGCCTGATAGAGGGCCCATTGCGGCTCATGCTTTTCATCACTCATCATTTGTTTCACAGATACTGCAAGGCATTTTCCCGCCTGAGAATCCTGGACTTGGAGGTACAACGATAGGTTATTACTGGGGATTTCATGCTCTTATAGCTGCCCTTACTTCACATTCAGGGTTTCAACAGTTACAGATAATATTTCTGCTGAATGCAATTGCAATTTTTGTGATATTCTGCATTGCATACAATTTTACAAAATATTTTGGATTGCCGGAAAAGGTTTGCTATATTATGCCGTTAGCAGTAATGGGCTTAATGCGTTCTGATGCAGGGTTCTATTTTATATATAAATTGCTTTCAGGCAGACTGACATCATTGAAAACTTTGATGGCAAAACAAATGCTGCCAGGTGAAGTGCTCGACAACTGGTTATCCGGCATTACATGGTTTGATACCAGGCTGCTTTACCTTAATAAATTTTATAACATCAGCGCTATGCCCCTGACTATCAGTATCTGTCTTTCATATTTCCTGATGCTTTTGATTTTATTAAGAGCGAAATCGGCTGATACAAAGATATACCCTGTCATATTTACCTTTATTATTACTGCCTGTATTGTTAATTACCCGCCTTTGGCGATAGTCCCGCTGTTTTATACACCTGTGTGGGCTTCTATTATCTTTCTGTCAGCACAGGGAGTGTCCCGTGAGAGAATTAAAGAAGCTCTGAAAATATTATTTCCCTACATAACAGGAATTCTTATAGCTCTTCCTTATGTCCTTCTTGTTATGATGGGCAGAGATATAAGTTCCAGCGGCCAGGGTAGTATCCTGATTTTATCTTTCTACAGTCAGTCTGTTAAAAATCTTGTTGTTTTCCTGCTTCCATCTCCGGTAATTATTTATGGTGCATGGATTGTGTTCAAGAGGTTTTCTTTTTCCAGAGAGGCACTGTTGTTATTTTCAGGGGCTGTGCTATGTCTGGCATTATCGGCGCTGACGCGGTGGCCTTTTGACAATAGTTATAAGTTTAACTACATTCTTGTATTTTTTTGCGCGTTATTTTTTATGTTCGCCATGTTCAGATGGATGTCTATGTTTTCTGGACGAGTAGCACCTGTGCTTATTATTGCAATCCTGAGCCTGTATGTTTTCTTGACTCCTTTCATCGTTGTAACATCTTACATTGTTTCCTGCCTCTCGATGGACCGACAGCTCACATTTATAGACGGACATATTGTTTATGCACAGGATAAACAAAAGAATGAAGCTTATTCATGGATAAGAGATAACACCCCTTCAAATTCACTTGTTATGCTCAGCTATATAGAGACCTCTTATCCCTGCTGCGGCGTAAACAGGAACTATGAAGCTGCTGCACTGTCCGAGAGAACCCAATATGTCATAAAAGACACGGATTATACAACATCCAATCCTGAGTATTTAAAAAGAGTTTTAATGCGGGAAAAACTTTTCAGAAATCCTGATGACCCTCAGGTTATTAGTTATTTTTCTTCATTAAAACGTCCGGTTTATCTTTTGGTTGAAAAGGGTTTGCCGGATGTTTTTGTGGTGGAAGACAGATTTAGACATTTTCCTGAATATTCCGGGAGGCCTTTTGAGCTTGTATTTCATAATGACAGGCAGCGGGTTTATAAGATAAGAACTAATTAATTTGCAATTAATTCTTATTTTTCATTAAAATTAAATTACTATTAGGAAATTCTTCTGTGTAAAACATTCAAAAAAGCCGTTAAGTTAAATATGCAAACTAATAAAGGTAACAAGTTCTTGTTTTATTGTCTTTTAGTTTTATGCGTTCTCACCAGTTCACTTTATTTAGATATTATTGATTTCTGGTTAGTGGATGTTTTATCACAATTTTCTTTCCAATATGCACTGTCAGCACTTGGTTTATTGTTAATTAGTTTATGGAGAAAAACAATTTCACTTGCTGTATTGGCAGGGCTGTTGATATTTCTTAACCTGGGTGTATTGGTTGATCCCGGAGAGTCGGTCCATGCTGCTTCAAATACAGGGAAAAAGTTCAAGATTTATTCGGCCAACCTGTACATACATAATAAAGAGCTTTCAAAGTTAAACTACGATCTTCAGAAAATGGATCCGGAAATGGTTTTGCTTCTGGAAGTTACGCCTGAACATTTAAATCAACTACGACTGTTAATGCAGACATATCCGTACCATGTGAAAAAGACTTTTGTCAGGGACGACCATGAAATGGGTTTCATGTTTTTAAGTAAATTTCCCATACTTAATACTCAGTTAACAAGACTGTCGGATGGATGTAATTTTGTCCTTCAGGCAACGCTGGAGATTAATGAAAGACAGGTAATGTTTTATGGAGTTCATGCGCAGAGACCGGATACAGGAAATTATAATGGACGCAAAGAACAATTTCTCTGGCTGGCCCATCAGCTTAGAGAACAGACTGTACCAGTTATTGTTTCGGGTGATTTTAATGCAACTCCATCATCATCGCTATTCCAGCAATTAATCAGGATATCGGGGCTGAGAGATTCAAGGACAGGTTTTGGCTGGCAGCCGTCATGGCCCACATACTTTCCTTTGTTATGGATTCCTATAGACCACATGCTTGTCAGTCCAGGAATTCATGTTCATAACAGGGCTACGGGATCTTATATTGGTTCAGACCATTATCCTATATATGCCGAACTTTCTATAAGTTGAGTCATTTAATCCGGATAATTCATGATGATGAAGCAGATATGGTAAATAGTGATATTGTGCGATACCTTATCCTGCTTAAGGCGGTTTGAATTGATTTCAAGAGATATTTATCTGTCTCCGATTTTAAATAATACTCCAAGGCTTCTTGGACTTTTGAACCGGAATATATCCTCAAAAAATTATGGATGTTTTGACAGGGAGCTTTGGCATTACAATACTGTTGATATAGCGTGTGCAAGAAAACAGGAAGGGGTCCTGATTCTGACTCTCCTCTACTTGATTGAGTGCAATACTAACAAATATTATCGTAACAAGGAAATCCTCGAATATATTAAGGCAGCTTTATTATTCTGGACCAGGATACAGAATAAAAACGGTTCGTTCAATGAGTGGTATCCGAATGAACATAGCTTTGTTGTTACCTCGTTTTCAACTTATGCTGTTTCCGAGAGTGTTCTGCTTTTGAAAGATGAAATTGCGGCTGAAGAGTTAAAACCGGTTATGGAATCTCTGAGGAGGGCCGGAGACTGGCTCATTAAAAGAAATGAGCCCCGGGTTATGAACCAGCAGACAGGTGCGACAATTGCCTTATTGAATCTTTACCTTCTGACAAACGAAAAAAAATACATGGCGGCTTCAAAAGACAAGATAACTCTGTTAGCTCAGAGACAGTCAAAAGAAGGCTGGTTTATTGAGTATGGCGGGCCGGACATTGGATATTTATCGCTTGCTATTGACTATCTATCTAAATATTACCTTAAAACGAGGGATGGGCAGGTGCGAGAAATGATCAATCGCTCCCTGAGTTTTATAAAAAATTTCATACAACCTAACCTCACAGCAGGGGGTGAGTATACAAGCAGAAATACAGAATATCTGATTCCACACGGATTTGAGATCTCTTCAAAATTTAATGAAGATGCGTGTTTTATTGCATCTGTTGTCAGGAAAACACTTACTACGGCAGATTCATTCCCTCATCTCTTTGATGACAGGTATCTGACTTATGTAGGATATACCTGGCTGCAGGCATATCTGGATGCCAATACTGATCTGGATAATCGAATTGAAGATAGTATAAACAGTCATTTCAGCAACTCTTTTAGAAAATATTATGCTGACTCTGGATTACTGATTATTAATGATGTCTGCAAACATTTTATTGTTAATGTTAAGAAAGGCGGCGCTTTCAGGGTATTTGATAAAAAAACTTCAAAAACACATTCTGATTCCGGAGTCTTAATAAAGTCAAACGGTCAGTGGTATACTTCGGGATGGCTGTCAACAAAAGAGCAGTATGATATTTCTGACGATGAAATAACCATACAGGGCAATATGTGGAAGGTTCCTGACAAAGCGCTAACAACGGTCCGCTATATTTTGTTAAGGCTGTTTCAGTTGACGTTTGGACGTTCAAGCATTATCTCGCTGTGGATGAAAGAAAGACTGAGGGACCTCCTTATAACAAAAACAAAACCATCAGGTATTACATATAACAGATTGATCACCTTGAAAGGTGATGTGAAGGACCTGCTGAAGATTGCAGATTCTGTTCTGTCACCGTCAGCAGAAATATCCGCTATATCTGTGTTTGCCAAAGATACACAGGTTTATGTTCCTAGTTCAAGATATTATACAGGGATAAAGTTGCCTGCATTTCAAAAGACATTTTCCCGGCCTGTCAGTAAAGTTAAGATTGACTGGAAAATCAGGGGAGACGCAGCAACTGAATTTATTGTAAATTGAATTATGGATTTATTTGAAGCAATTAAAAATCGCAGGAGCATTCGAAGTTTTGAAGACAGGCCTGTTCCAGAGGATCTGATAAAGAAAATTATTGAAGCAGGACAGTGGGCCCCTTCTGCCTGTAACAGGCAAGACTGGAAATTCATTATCATTGACAGCAAAGAAGTAAAGGAAAAATTATTGAAGGGAACAACTGCTTATTTTGTTGGTAAAGCGCCTCTGCTGATACTTGTTGTATACAGTAACAGAACTGACAATCTTGAATATAAAGACCATCTCTTAAGCGCAGCAATGGCCATCCAGAATATGCAACTGGCAGCCTATGCTTCAGGGCTTGGTTCATGTTGCGTGAATAACCTGCCTATAAAATCAGGATTGAGAAAAATTTTAAATATCCCGCGCCATTATGATCCGGTTTCGCTTATCTGTTTTGGTTATCCAAGGGTAGTTCCTAAGCCATTAAGACGCAAAGAACAGTTAACCGAGATCATTAGCTGGAACAGCTTCAACTTTAAAGATGATTTTCCGGCAATAGATCTAAAGCTGCAAGTCAAGAGAATTATCAGATACATATATTACAGGCTTCCTGCTTCATTGAAAAAACTTCTGGACCCCGTTGCGAGAAAGTTCGAGAAAAGATTTGACAAATGAATGAAAGAAAGAGTGGTTTTAAAGAGCCATCAATAAAGTTTGTCACCATACTTCTGCTTTTTCTGTCAGCATTCAGCATCAGGCTTTATCATATCAACAAAGCGCCTATGGATTTTGCTCCTATAAGGCAGTACCAGCAGGTGCATATCGCAAGGAATTATTATCTCAAGGATAATGAGGCAGTCCCTGAATGGAAAAAGGAGATTGCAAAACTAAATGCGCAGAGAATGGGGTTTGAACTGGAACCGCGCATCGTGGAGCATCTTGCTGTGTTCGGCTATCGCCTTACAGGTGGAGAACATCTCTGGTTTCCCCGCATCATGTCATCTGTGTTCTGGATTATTGGAGGAGTGTTTCTTTACTTGATTGCGGGAAAATTATTCTCTGCTGCAGCAGCTTTTTTTTCTGCTGCATTTTATCTTTTTCTTCCTTACAGCATTCCTGCAAGCAGAAGCTTTCAGCCGGACCCGCTCATGACAATGCTGCTTATCATCAGCATTTACATGATGCTTAAATATTTTGAACGCCCGTCCTTGTACGGTATTATAATTGCATCTCTGGCCTCAACATTTACAATGTTGCTGAAGCCGAATTGCGTGCTTTTTATTTTCGGCGCCTTTATACCTCTTGCTGTTGTTCACTACGATATCAGAAAATTTATTGCAAATCGTGATGTGTGGCTGTTTGCCTTTTTAAGCGTAATGCCTGCTGCGGCTTTTTATCTGTCCGGACTCGTGACCAATTCCGGTTTTGTCCAGGAGCATACAAGGTCTACTTTTGTCCCGCATCTCATTCTCCTGCCATATTTCTGGCGAGACTGGATTTATATAATAGGACAGGTTTTTGGTTTTATACCTTTTATAACAGCGCTTGTTGGTTTATTTATGATACAGGACAGGCAGCCACGATTCATGCTGTCAGGGCTGTGGACAGGATACTTTATCTTTGGCCTGCTTTTTACTTTTCATATTCATACTCACTCCTATTATCAACTGCCATTTATTCCTGTAGTGGCCTTGTCCATAGGGCCTGTTGGGATAAGTATGTTGAAGTTTGTGTCAAGACATAAAAGAGAAATCATTACAGGTATGGGAGTGATCCTTCTGGTATTTGTGCTGGTGTTTAATATGAAAAATATACAGTCAGCAGAATATAAAGATGAGTTGAAGTTTATCGGCGCTTTTGTCGGTATCAACACGGAAGTGCGTCAATTTATTGCTAATGATTTTGAGAAGGAAGTGAAAATCAATCGAGATGTTGGAAGTATTGTGGGGCACAGCAAGAATACCCTTTTTCTTACATCTGATTTTGGAAGGACCCTCGCTTATCATGGAGAGCTTTCAGGGCTTCCCTGGCCCATAACCTCCAGCCTGCGGGAGCGCAGGGAAAGGGGAGTTGAAATTCCGCCTAAAGAGGAGTTATTCAATAAACGATATTTCACAATCAGGACTCACGGCAAATATACACATTACACACCGGATTATTTTATTGTAACAGCCATGGATGAGCTTGATAAACAGACAGACCTGAAGGAATTTTTATTCAGCAACTTTCCTGTTATAACTGTAAATAAAGATTATCTGGTTTTCGATTTAAGAAGCATGTCAGGGGGGAATATATGAACCTTTTCAATACGCATATATCGGAAAAATCCATAGAGTTGGCAGTCGATGTTTTTAAATCGGGGTTCATTAGTGCAGGGAATGTAGCGGATGAATTTGAAAGGAAACTTGCAGAGCAGCTTAAGATAACAAATCCAGTAACATTAAACAGCGGCACCTCGGCGCTTCATCTTGCTCTGGCTGTTGCAGGGATTAAACCAGGAGACGAGGTCATTATACCGGCGCAGACCTTTATAGCCACTGGATTTGTAGTCCTGATGCATTATGCAAAGCCTGTATTTGCAGACATCCAGTATGAAACCGGCAATATCGATCCGGTCTCAATCAAACAGAAGATTACCGATAAAACAAAAGCTGTTATCCCTGTGCATTGGGCTGGTTACCCATGTGATATGGATGAAATAAATGCAATAGCAAAGCAGTATAATCTCGCTGTTATTGAAGATGCAGCTCATGCGTTGGGGGCTAAATATAAAGGAAAACCAATTGGCTCGATTTCACGTTTTACAGCGTTTTCATTTCAGGCCATAAAACATCTGACAACCGGAGACGGTGGTGCACTGTGCTGTCTTAATGAAGGGGATTATTATCATGCCAGGAGACGGCGCTGGTTTGATATTGACAGGGATAATGCCAAACCTTCTATTCTTGGGGAGAGAGTATACGATGCCACAAGTGTTGGCTATAAATACCATATGAATGATATAGCTGCTGCTATCGGGCTTGGAAATTTAGAAGATTTTCCATCGAACCTGAAGCGCAGAAAAGAGATAGCAATACAGTATCGTAATGAACTAAAGCAGATAGCAGGTTTACAATTGCTCAATTATCTAAACGACAGGGAAAGCGCTTGCTGGCTTTTCACTATTTTAGTTGAGAGGCGTGAAGACTTTATTCGTGCCTTAAATTCTAAAAAGGTCCCTGCATCTGTGCTGCATACGCGCATTGACAGGAATTCAGTTTTTGGAGGAATAACTCAGGGACTCATAAATCAGGAGAAATTCAATGAATATCAGGTGTCAATACCGGTGCATGAGGGATTGACTGACGATGATATTAATCTGGTAATTGATTCAATCAAAAAGGGCTGGTAGAATTATTTTCTTCTGACTTCAAAAGAGCCGATAATAAGAACGTCTATCATATTTTCTTTTAAAGCCCATATCGCATCATTTGGGGAACAAACAATGGGCTCTTCATGCTTGTTAAATGATGTGTTGATGAGGGATAACCCACCGGTTTCTTCATACCACTTTAATAAGAGCTTGTGGACTGTTGGTTCTGTCTCTGCAGATACTATCTGGGGCCGCGCTGTTTTATCTACATGAACTACAGCAGGAGAATTTTCTAACATTTCCTCAGTACAGTCATAGGTAATAGTCATGTAATAACTTGAAATATGGTTTGGCTGCCAGTTTTTATAACATCTCTCAGCTAATTCAATAGCAGTAACTGGTGCAAAAGGCATGAATTCAGTTCGTTGCATCCGATGGTTTAACCATTTATTTACTGAGTTATCGTTACAGTGATATAAAATACTTCGATGGCAGAGAGCTCTGGGCCCATGCTCCATGCGCCCTTGGAACCAGCCAACGACTTTATTATTTTTGATTGCATTAATAGCTGCATCAATTTTATCTTCGTTGCTCTGAAGTTTTGTGACAATAAGTTCGTTATCATTCAGATAACCGGCAATCTCTTCGTCATTAAATTTAGGTCCCAGAAACATGCTTTCTATCTGTGCTTTCTTTCCGGTTAACTGATATGCTGCACCGACAGCAGCGCCCAAGGCCAAGCCACCATCAGACATATGAGGTTGTATGAAAACGTTTTCAACTTGCGGGATATCGAATACCTTTTTATTCAATGAAACATTTGCAAAAACACCACCTGCCATACAGACGTGCGTCATGCCAGTTTCTTTTAAATAATAATCTGTCATACTGATGACAATATGCTCCAGATGTTTTTGTGCAGCAGCGGCAATGTCCTCGCGTTTTGCCTCTTTGATAATTTGCTGAAGTTCATCAGAGAAGACAGGGTCATGCAACCAGGGTCTGTAGTACGGCCCGATATGGGAAACAATACGGCCGTCTTTATATGAAATCATCTTCTCCATGAGAGGGAGATACTTAGACGGATCGCCGTATGCAGCAAGCCCGGTAATTTTCCCTTCATGGCGGTTAACCTTGAACCCTAACAGGGCGGTAATACGTGCATAAAAGAATCCCAAACTATCTATACTTGGAGTACGATGTATGACTTCATATTTACTGTTATTAAATACGCTTACAGTAAACGCCTGATAGTCTCCGCGTCCGTCAGCAGTCAAAACGAGTGATCTTTCAAAAGGCGAACATGCAAAGGCGCTGATTGCGTGACATTCATGGTGATCCAGATAGATAGTCTTAGAACCCAGATTATTCTTATTCACAAAATCCAGGAAGTGGCTATGTACTTCTTCATCTCTGCTTATTTCAATCTCGACTCTTTTTCGAAACGTCTCTATCTGTTCAGGATTATTGCGAGTTTCTTCTACAACTCGGTCAAAAAACATGAGCAGATGCCTCTTGGAATTAAAACCGCTGCTCCAGCCATAAGAAATATAATCAACATCCTCAAGTGTTATACCCTGTTGTTTTAGAACGTATTCGATAGATTGTGTGGGCCAGGAACTGTCGTTTTTAACTCGTGTAAATCTTTCTTCACTTGCGGCAGCCATTATCTTGTTATTTTTAACAAGACATGCTCCAGACACCTCTTCGTTCACTATTCCTAAAATTAGCATAATAAGTTCCTAAAAATAATAGATAGTGTATACCATATGTATTTTAATGATTTCTGAAAAGTATCTGGATTCAGGCAACCAATATCCAGAATATACTCAGAGTGGTAGATTTATATTTTATAATTACTTTTGTTATGATAGTTTATCATAAGATAATAAATTTTTTATATTGTCATTGAATTAATTCAACACTTCTTAAACAGTCATAATTGAACTTGCAGAATATATCAATAGGACAGAAGCCACTATTATATTAAAATAAACAAATTTCCTCCTGTTTGAGTAGTTCTGTAATTTGGCTTTAGTAAAATAATTTCTACAGACATTATATTTTATATATGAAAGAACCAGTCATTTGTAATATCCAGAAAGATTTGTCCATACAGTGGTTTGAGCAAATCAGCAAAACAGTCTTACTGCCACATAATAATGGACAGCAGATCTACTATTCAATCAAGCCTCCGGATTATGTAACTGCGCTTACCCAAACTACCGATAATCGGTTTATTATATTAAGGCAATACAGACCGGCTGTTGAGGATTATACTTTTGAACTCCCGAGCGGCCATGTGGAAGAGGGTGAGACTCCGGCCCAGGCAATGTTAAGGGAATTAAGAGAGGAAACCGGCTGTTTAGCCGGAGAGGCAACTTTACTGAGAGAGCTTATCCCTGATACAGGCAGGCTTGAGAATCGTCTGTGGGCTTTTTATATAAACAATGTTGAAGTAAAAAATATTCCGGAACCAGACAAAAACGAAGGGATAGAAGTTCATCTCGTATCACACGAACAATTCATTGAAATGATAAATAAGGGGCAACTGAATCACGCTTTGGATTTAAGTGTAATAGCCTTGGCAATTTTCCAGAAATATTTACTAATTTAACTTACGGAGGACTACATAAAATTTATGAAAATAATGATTACTGGAAGTGAGGGCTCGCTTGCTCAAATGGTTATTCCGTATTTACTCAAAGAGGGCCATGAGATAGTTGGAGTTGACAATTTTGCCAGGTATGGCCTGATTAATCGGGATAGAAATTATGAATTTATTACAGGAGATTTGGGTGATACGGCGGTGGTCAAGTCCATTTTTTCTAAATATACATTTGACGCAGTATTTCATTTTGCTGCATTGATCTACGGAGTAGTAGGATTCCATAAAAGGCCTGCGGATATTATTGCAGATAATAATCTGATGACTATTAATATTCTCAAAATGGGTTATGAAAGAATAAGAAGGTTTATATACCTGTCTTCATCAATGGTATATGAGCGGAGTATGAGATGGCCTCATAAAGAAGAGGACACTGAGAATATAGCGGTAATGAGCACATCATATGGTTTATCCAAGTATATTGGCGAAAGGGTTACTCAGTCTTATCATGAACAGTATGGTACAGACTATGTTATCTGGCGGCCTTTCAATATTATTACACCTTTTGAGTCTCCTGAAGAGGAGGGGTTCAGTCATGTTTTTGCCGATATGATAGATAAGATATTGGTTCAGAAACAAAGCCCTGTTGATATATTTGGTGACGGGGAACAGATAAGGTGCTTTACTAACATTTATGATGTTGCGGATGCTCTCGCCAGTTTTTCGTTAAATGATAAAGCAACGAATCAGATATTCAATATCGGGAATCCTGAACCCATAACAATTAAGGGATTGGCTGAAAAAATTGTTAGCCTTGGAAAGGAACACGGGCTTTTGTCCAAGGATTATTGTTTATCTTTCAATTACAAACCGATTTATGCAGATGATGTGAAGAAACGAATTCCCGACGTTACAAAAATCCGGGAAGTTTTTGGCTGGCAGGCAAAGGTTAAGATAGATGAATCGCTTAAAGGATATATCAAGCACAAATTTAAAGTGTAATGTTTAGGAGACGATGAATGGGCAAGAATAATGATAAGGTTTGTGTCTTAGGTATGGGTTTTATAGGATTGACGCTTGCGGCTACTTTAGCTGAAGCAGGTGTTAAAGTGCTCGGCGTTGATGTTGTAGAGGATGTAATAACTACGTTGAAGAAAAAGAAAATCTATTTTTATGAGCCCGGCCTTGAGCGTTTGCTGAAGAAACACGCTGGTCGTAATCTTGAATTTTCACTTGGTATTTTTGATAAATCATGCAATTACTATATTATTTGTGTAGGAACACCTATAGATCCCGATACAAATAAGCCCAAACTTCAATATATCGAGAGTGCAGCCAAAAGCATCCTGCCTTATCTGAAAAAAGGAGATACGGTTATCCTTCGATCTACGGTTCCCATGGGAATATCCCGTAATTTTATCGCCAGAATGATCGAATCCGATACCGGGTTAAAATCCGGCAAGGACTTTTTCTTCGGCTTTGTCCCGGAAAGGACCGTTGAAGGCAATGCTCTTTACGAGCAGAAATTTATCCCCCAGATAGTTGGCGCTCTGAACAAAGAGAGCGCAAAAAAAATTGACAGGTTGTTTAGCACATTTAACCGGCAGCTTCTGCATGTTCCGGATATTGAACATGCGGAGCTCTGTAAAATCATAGACAATACATATCGTGACGTCACCTTTGCCTATGCAAACCAGATGGCGATGATATGTGAAGAACTCGGCCTGGATTTTAACATAATACGGCAGACGTGCAACAATAATTATCAGCGGAATAATATTCCTGCGGCCAGTCCCGGGGTCGGCGGAGCCTGTCTTACAAAGGATCCATATATTCTTGTGGATCTGTGCAAAAAACTGAATATCCATGCGGAGCTTATAAAATCTGCCAGGGAAATCAATGAGACTACGGTTTTTCACCTTGCCAAGAAAGTCCTGAACAGGTTGACCGCGTTAGGTAAAAATATCTGCGCTTCCAAAATATTTATTATGGGCTTTGCATTCAAAGGCGAGCCTGAGACCAGCGACATGAGGTTTTCCACAACTATTGATCTCGTTAATTACCTCAAGCCGTTTTGTTCCAGGCTTTACGGTTATGATGCGGCAGTGAATGCAGAGAGCATCGAAGCCCTCGGTGTGAGGACCTCTTCCATAGAAGAAGGTTTTAAGGAAGCCGATGTAGTCATCGTTATGAATTCCCATAAAAACCATAAAAATCTGAATATAAAAAAACTTGCAAAAGTTGCGGGCAATCCCCTTATTTTTATAGATTGCTGGAATTTGTACAACAAACAGGAAATTGCAAAATCGGGAAATATTATTTACAGTAGCGTCGGGCTTTACTGAAACATCTTTTTCTTGTTCACTATTTTTTAATTTATGCCCCAGGAAAAGAATACAAGCGCAAAAAAACTGCTGACGTTAATTATGCCGGTATACAATGAAGGCGATGCAGTAATCCCGGTAATATCAACTTTGTTCCTTACGATCCACTACCCCATGCAGATATTTGTTGTACACGATTCACCTGATGATTTGACGGTACCTACAGTTAAGAAACTTCAGAAATATTTTGACGATCTTCATCTTCTGCGGAATGAATGGGACAGGGGTGTGCTTAATGCTATAAAAACGGGCTTTAAAAAAGCCGATACTCCATATGTAGGGGTTTGGGTTGCCTATCATCTCGATCCCTTTGGAATCATCAACACCATGGTTGAAAAGCTTGAAAACGGATATGACCTTGTATCTGCAAATCGCTTTACCGTTGACAATACAAGAGCAAGAGGCAATACCATAAAAAAATTGCTTTCTCACGGGGGGAATCTTGTTTTAAATAAAATAATCGGAATGCCGATATCCGATATTACTACATCAATAAAGGTGTACAGAAAATCCATGCTGGATTCGTTGGTAATAGAGACCGTAGTCAACGGGGGATGGGCCGTCAACTCAGAATTGGCCATTAAGGCAGCTATTAATGGTTATCGCCTGGATGAAGTTCCACTGGAGAAAAAAAATATCACCCTTGTTCACGGGTTGACTAATTTTAAAGTGCTTAAACAGCTTCCGACATATTTTCAATGGCTGTATTTGGGTTGGAAGAACAGAGATGTAATCAAATCACATAAGATTAAAAGTTGATAAATCGAATAATCATTATAAATACTTTTGCCATAGTCTAAGCAACTTACGGCGATATTTCCCATATTCTTCCCCTGTGATTTTCTTAATTGCGTTTGCGGCTAAGTCTCTAATGTAGGGGTCGTCGTCCTTTAACGAAGCAGCTTTTAGTGCTTCTACTGAACGAGGGGTTCCTATTTCTCCAAGGGCTTCTATTATTTCTATTCGGATATTTCTGTCTTCATCTTTCAGTAAAGCAATCAATGGGGTGACTGCGCGCTGATCGTGAGTTTTTCCAAGTGCAATTATTGCTGTTTTCCGATTGGAATAAAAATCATCTTTCAGACATGCAATCAGGCTTTCCACTGTCCTGGTATCATTCGTCCTGGAAAGGGCCATTAATGCACGCCTGCGGACATATGGACTTTTATCATCTTTTGCAGTTTTAGTAAGAGCTTCTGTAATGTAGGGGTCATCTTTTTTTTCTAACTCCAGCACGGCCCGCATGCGGACATAAGCACTGTCGTCTTTCAGAGCATTGATTAAAGGAACTACAGTGCGGGAATCCTTTATTTCACCAAGCGCTAAAACTGAAGCCTCTCTGAGGTCCGGGTCTTTGTTGTTTAAGGCATTAATCAACGTGTCAAGTACTTTAGAGTTTGCCATTTTTGCAAGAGCGATGGCCGCTTTCTTTTTCATATACCAATCATTATCGGTCAATACAAGGTTAATGAGGTCATCAGTTTCTACATTTTTAAATGTATGTGTTGTTAAATTTCTTGTATGTAGCATATCATCAGAAGAAAATATGCCTTTCGTCTCCAGATAACTGAAGACTTCTTTTGCGATTACTCCGGTTGATAAATCACCGGGATGTCCATTCGCAGGATTAGCCCACAGCTTTCGGGGATTTATATGTCCCAAATTTTTTTCAAGCGCCGGGAGCAAATTTAAATATTTTATATGCGCCTGTTCAAGCAGGGGGATGATTTCGTTAAACTTGCGGATGATAATATCATTAGAGTCAGCGGCGGTAAGCACAAACAAAAGATCTATGTTTTTACTGTTGCAGAAGCGGGAAAAATCCTGCAGTACTTCCATATAGCTGTGGAGATTTTCCTCCTCATAGAGCGCCTTTTCCCAATTGTCATACTGATGATCCGAATAAACATGCTCGGTGAGAAACCTGTTTGTATAAGATACGATAAAGGATATGGCGTCAGGAAAAATAATTTTCAATATCTTAACTGCTAAGTTGCTCTGCCATGTGTAGGGCTTCATTTTAACATCTCCGATATCAGGATCGTTGGAAACAAAACCTACAATCAGCATATCAATGTCATATTTAATGCCATGTTTCTCAAGAAACGACAGCTCATCTGCTGTGGTCCAGGCGCTGAGTCCCCAGCTCATTACTTCATAGTTGCTGTATTTTTCCGTGACTATTTTTTCGAGCTTGTGACTCCATATTTGCTCATATGGAAGCCCATAACCCCAGATGAAAGAATCGCCAAGCACGGCTATGCGTTTCATGCCGTATTTCTTTTCCATATTTCTGACTCTGTCAGTAAATCCATAGGGGTTTGATTTTGCGAATTCATAATTTTTCCTGTTTATTTCATTATCATATTTTACAAACTTGTTTGATATCCATACGGGAGAAGGAGAATCTATATCGTCAAACCATCCGGTTTTTAATGTGAGCTCCAAAAGAAGCAGACAGAATAAGAGCGATAAAAGGACTGTTGCAATTGTAATAATTATGGGTCTTAATCTGTTTTTATTATTATCAGACATACAAAAAACTCTTCGACATTTATTGTAAGCTGCCCGTGTAGATAGGCAAGGAATTTCATTTGCAAAACAATTTAACAGGTTGCTGAAAAAGTATTTTAGCTGTCATTGCGAGCAGTTCCCTCGCTTGTCATTGCGAGCGAAGCGAAACAATCTTTCTTTACCGCTCGGGATAAACTCCGTAAACTCACTTCGTTTTAAATCAATAAGTTTGAGATTGCTTCGTCGCAAAATATGCTCCTCGCAATGACAATTACAGACTTTTTCAGCAGCCTGTTAAAGGATTCGGAACTGAAAAATTAATATAGAATAACAACATTGCTTCAAACATATCAATATTAAAATCAGCAGATTCCCTATGATGGAGAATCTCATGATTATAAGTTGATATGACGGAATATAATATTTGGGGAAGGTGCTTGGAATTATGTAAATGCTATAATAATAACCAATAAAATTATCAGAGGACATCTTTGCAAACTAATAATGAAACAAATTCCGGTATTGAAGTAACTGTCTTGATAAGAGCGAAAAATGAGGCTAAAGATATCGGAAAGACACTGTCCGTTATCTTCTCCCAGACGTATAAAAATATTGAAGTCATAATAGTTGATTCCGGTTCTACCGACAGGACACTCGAAATAGCAAGAGAGTATCCGGTAAGAATATATGAGATAAGGCCTGAAGATTTTACATGGGGATATGCCTTGAATTATGGTTTTAAGAGGGCCAATGGTAAGTATGTTGTTAATTTGAGTGCGCATGCCTTGCCTTTGTCAGATAACTGGATCGAGACAATGATTGCTAATTTTAATGATGAAAAGATTGCGGCAGTCATGAGTAAGAACCTGCCTTGTCCTGACTGCAATCCGTTTGACAGGAGAGGGCTTTTAAAAAAATATAATAGGCCCAGACAGGAGATAAAGGGAGGGCCACCTTACATCTTTTCCAATTACAGCTCGGTGATAAGAAAGAGTGTTTGGGAGAGAGTGCCTTATGATGAGACGTTAACTTATGCTGAAGATCATGATTGGGCGATCAAGATCGCGGACATGGGATATAAAATCATCTATGAACCAGCGGCTGAGACTTACCATTCCCATAATGAGACTTTGAAGCAGATATATAAAAGGGCATATGTCGAGGCCTGTGCGCTTAAGGTCCTTGAGTATAAGAAGTTTACGGTATTGAATATTCTGTTCGATCTGTTTGCAGGCTCTGTCTATGACATGCTATATGTCCTTGTTAAGCGGGATAATATAAAATGGTTCTTTTTTGCGCCCTTTAGAAAAATTGTCATAAACTTTGCGAGGTTCAAGGCGCTGAGGGCTGATGATAGTGGAAGAGGGGCCATGAGACTATTTAACAGACAGTGAGGATGTCGGACCTATAAATTACTTCGAAACATAATTTCGAAACCAGTTGACAAGCACAATCAACGCCCAGATCAATCTGCTGTTTTCAGCTCGTCCATTGAGGTGATCATTCATTATAGAAGCTACATGACGGTGGTTCAGGAATCCTACCTTTGAAAGGGCTTTTGAAGACAGGGATGAAAGCATATAATCTTTTAAACCGTGTTTTATCCATAAAGCCACCGGGGGAGTGAAGCCCCTTTTCTTTCCAAAGGCTATGTCGGCAGATTGAAATCTTGATAAGGCCTTTCTAAGAATGTATTTAGTCTGAACCCCTTTAATTTTTTTGTTTGGAGGAATTCTCCGGGAAAACTCTATAATAGCATTATCCAGGAGAGGTACCCTCACCTCAAGACTGTTCGCCATGCTCATCCTGTCAGTTTTCTGTAACGGATCATCTTGCAGGAAGGTTTTGAAGTCAACATACATCAACTGTTCCTGAATACTGTAGCCTTTATCAATCGCTCTGTTAAAATATCTGCCCATTGCATAAAAAGGCTCCAGGTCCTTTAAGCTGTCTGTAAAATCACGACTTAATAGTTTTAGTTTTTCATCAGAGTCAAAGAGTAATTTCCATCTGTAATGGGCTTTGTCATAGGGAAATTCTGCGCCATACGCAAACCGTTTCAGCTTATACGGGGTGCTGAGATAATTATGAGATTCCGGCAAGGTATCTATAACTGCTTTCATCCCATTGCGGATTCCGGACGGGATTTTCCTGTAAATCCCGGCAATCTTATGAATGTAGTGAGTCTGATATCCGCCAAACAGTTCATCACCTCCTTCTCCGCCAACAACTGTTTTTACTTTTTCACGGGCCAGCTTTGATACAAAATACATTGGGATAGCAGAATAGTCGAAGAGCGGCTCATCGAGAAAAGACATGATACGTTCTATTTCATTGTGGATTATATCTTCCGATAGAAGGAACTCATGTAAAGTGAGACCGAGTCTCTTCGTAACTTTTCTTGCAGTTGGAAGCTCATTATATGATTTGTCTTTAAAGCCGATAGTAAAGGCGTTAAGCCGTAAGTTGCATTTTTCAGCAGCTACAGAGGCTATCAGTGAAGAGTCAATCCCTCCGCTTAGAAAGATTCCTACAGGCACGTCGCTTCTTGTCTGTCTGAGTAGAACTGTCCTTAACTCTTCAATTAAGAGATCTGCAAGCTTATCTTCGTTATAAGATTCTGCTGATGTATCTGTATGGGACAGATCCCAGAATTCCCTCTCTGTCAAGGCGTTTCCTGAACATATAAGCATATGCCCGGAGTTGAGTTTCCTGATCGCCTGAAATCCCGTCAGAGGCGAGGGGATATATCCATATGACAGGTATTGATTTACGGCTTCATAATCCGGAAGCCGGCTGATATTTCCTTTTAACAGAGATTTTATTTCAGATGCAAACACGAGGCCGTCATTTGTTTCAGAATAGTAAAGAGGTTTGATGCCGGCCCTGTCGCGAGCAAGCATAAGGGTATTTTTGTTTTCGTCCCACAGAGCTATTGCGAACATTCCGTTAAGGTGAAGAGGAAAGTCTGTTCCATATTCCTCATAAAGGTGAACGATAACTTCAGTGTCTGATTTAGTATAAAAGGAATGCCCTTTTTTTCTGAGATCCTCTGCCAGTTCTATATAATTATATATTTCCCCGTTGAAGATAACCCATACTGTTTTATTCTCATTATGGATTGGCTGATGTCCTGTATTCAGATCAATAATACTCAGTCTTCTGAATGCAAATCCAATGTGATCCTTTATGTAGAAACCATCGTCATCCGGCCCGCGGTGTATTATCTCCTGGCTCATAGCTTCAAGAATATCAGGAGAAACCGGTTTGATAGTCTTATAATTGCAAATACCCGCTATCCCGCACATTCACTGTCTCCATTCGACATAGTCTCGGAAAAATTATGTTATAATAACACGTTACATGAAACTTTTTGATGCTCTTACAACCTGATGAAGATAAAGAGAGAATGCAGCATAATAGTTCCAGCCTTTAACGAAGAAGATAATCTAACAAATTTTCTGGAAAATCTTAAACACACCCTCTCAGCCACAAATAGAGAGTATGAAATCATAGTAGTAGATGATGGATCTAAGGATAATACTTTTTCAATTGCCAATAGTATTCCGGAAGTAAGGGTATTCAGGCATCCGTACAATAAAGGCAACGGAGCGGCTGTTAAGACAGGAATTATTAATGCTCAAGGTGAAAAGCTCATCATAATTGATGCTGACGGTCAGCATGATCCTAAACATATCCCGGAAATGTTAAGACTGTTGGAAGAATACGATCTGGTGGTTGGGGCAAGAGAGACCTTTGGTATAGGGAGAAGAGGGTTGGGGAACGTCATTGTGAGCAAGCTGGCAAGTTATCTTTCAAGTATTACTATCCCCGATCTTACCTGCGGCTTCAGAGCCTTTAAAAGAGAAAAAATGTTGGAATTTATTGACCTCCTTCCCAATGGCTTTTCTCTGCCGTCAACCAGCACACTGGCATTTGCAACCAGAGGCTATAACGTTAAGTTTATCCCGATAAGCGCTAATGTCAGGCAAGGCGGGAAGAGCAGCATAAGAGTAACCATGGATGGGATGAAGTTCATAGTTCTGATTGTGAGGATGGTTTCACTTTTCAAGCCTTTAAAAATATTTGCTCCTGTCAGTGTTTTTCTTTTTCTTGCGGGGCTGTTATGGTCTGTGAGGACCATAGTATTTTCTGGAGGATTATCCCCTGCTGTGGCCATACTGTTTTTAGCAGGGATATTTGCTCTCTTTATCGGCCTTCTTGCAGATCAATTGGCTGAAACAAGGCTTACATTAGGAAAGATGAACAAGCTCTTAATGAAGAAACACCATGAACATATAGATTGATTATCAGTGGGCAATAAATTATCTCAAATTCTCTGTCAGCTATATAATTCAAGCAAGCTGCCATGGCTTATAATTGGCATAGGCATAATACTTCGTCTCATCCGATATCTGTATAACCCTTCATTATGGTTTGATGAGTCTGATACGGCTATAGACATAATCAGCAGGCCTTTTTCTGACCTTATCAATCCATCGCCTGACTGGAGCTCAAAATACCCGTATGGTTTTCTGATTGTTGAAAAAATCGCCACGCAGGTTTTCGGCAACAGCGAATACGCCCTGAGATTTTTCCCCCTTATTTTCGGGATGGTTTCTCTTTTTTTGTTTTATAAAGTAGCAAAACATTATCTCAGACCAAAGGCTGGTTTGATTGCTGTCGGACTTTTTGCAGTTTTAGACCCTATGATTTATTACTCTTCAGAACTTAAACCATATTCGGGTGACCTGGCTTTTGCGTTGTTAATTTTTATTGCATCAATATATATAGAGTCAAAAAAATTAAACATATCCCGTATCGCTTTCTATGGGATTCTCGGCGCCGTTTCTATATGGTTTTCTTATCCTTCCATTTTTGTTCTTTTAGGAGTGGGGTTATGTTTAGCCATATACAGTCTGGCAAAAAGAGAGTGGCCCAGACTCGGGGGGCTTTCGATTGTTTATTTTATGTGGGCTTTAAGTTTTATGGCCTGCTATTTTATATACATCCGGAATTTACAATCAAACTTTGATATGAGCGTTGAAGAACTCCTGATGCTGGAACGCTCTTTTGTCCCGTTTCCTCCGAAGTCTCTTAATGATCTTAAGTGGATAATAGATAGTTTTTTCGAGGTCTTTAACAATCCTGTAGGATTAACGTTTACCGGCCTCGCAGCGTTTACTTTTCTTACAGGCTGTCTCTTTTTATTCAGAAATAATAAAGAGAAGTTTTATTTGCTTATAACTCCGATACTTTTTACTATGTTGGCTTCAGTTTTACATCAATATCCATTTAAAGGCAGACTAATAGTATTTCTTGTTCCTTTTATATTGTTTTTTATAGCAGAGGGTGTTGAATATGTGAAAGAGCAAATAAATATGAAATCTGCTATCCCCGGGATGATGCTTGTCGGGATATTATTCGTTTATCCGTTATCATGGGCGGCTTATCATGCAAAAACACCAAGTTCTACGGAGGAAATAAAACCGGTAATAAACTATATTAAGAATCACTGGCAGAAAGATGATGTTATCTATGTCCATTATTATGCGCAGTATGCATTTGAGTACTACACAAAATTTCATCCTGACAAATATGAATTTGACGGAGGTGAACACATTGTTGGAATAGCTCCCCGTGGGTGGTACAGGACCTGGAGGAAACAGCATGTGTCCAAATACTATAAATCCGATGTGCCGGTAGTTCAGACAAGCGCCGATATATTTAAAGAATACATCAAAGATCTGAATCAGCTAAAAGGCCGTAAAAGGGTGTGGGTATTGTTTACTTCTGTCATTGTCAAGGATGGTATCAACGAAGAGAAATTTTTCATTTATCACCTTGAAAAAACCGGGAAACGCCTTGATTCCTTTGGCCGTTCGGGGATAGCTGTTGTTTATCTTTACGATTTAAGCGACACATCATCTTAACAGGAAAGAGGTCTTTTCTCTATAACAAAATTTCCCATTATAAGAACATCTATCCCTGTTCCGTAGAAACATCTCAATGCATCACTGGGTGAACATACTATAGGCTCTCCTTTTATATTAAAGGAGGTATTTAAAACAGCGGGGACGCCGGTCAGTTTTCTGAATTCGTTAATTAATTCCCAGTAGATGGTATTTGTTTTCCTGCTTACGCTTTGAGGACGTGTTGTATTGTCAACATGATGTATGGCGCTCTGTATATCTTTTATTTTATCTTTGACAACATCAAAGGCCATTGTCATGAACGGAGTTATAACAGGTTTTTCGAGGTACTCGGTTATATTTTCTTCAAGAATGGAAAGGGCAAAAGGCCTCCAGTTTTCCCGGAATTTTACATTATCATTAACCTTGTCCTTCATGGCTGGATCTCTTGGATCGGCAAGTATTGAACGTCCGCCCAAGGCTCTTGCACCAGCTTCCATACGGTTTTGAAACCAGCCTAATATTTTTCCTTCTGAAAGCAGTTTTGCGCCATAGGCAGCAATGTCTTCTCTATATGAATAACTTATTTTGTTCAGGTCCAGTATGGCCTTTATCTCATCATTGGAATATGCTGCGCCAAGGTATACGTGTTCCATTTTAAACCTGCAATCATCGCCCCTCTGCATGGCTGCTATCATTGCTGCGCCTATAGAAGCTCCAGCATCGTAAGATACGGGCTGAATAAATATATTATCTGCAATGCCACTTTTATGAATAACACCGTTCATTTTGCAGTTGAGAGCCACCCCTCCGGAAAGACATAAATTTTTGCTTCCGGTAAGCTTCAGTGCCAGTCTTGACAGAGCTATGCCGGCCTCTTCCATTTTTGCCTGTACTGCAAAGGCTATGTCCTTATGCCTTTCGGTTATGGCTTCATTTTTCCCCCGTGGTGGTCCCAGCCGTTCTATCACCAAATCACTAAAAAATTCGCCGTAACTTCTCTTATTAAAGAAAATATAGTCGCTGTCGAGGGTAAAGCCATCATCTGAGACAGTCAGTATTTCATCCATAATTTTTTTAATGCCAGCATCATATGAACCATAAGGGGCTAGTCCCATAAGTTTGACTTCGCCTTCGTTCGGGCTCCATCCGAGATACTCTGTAAATGCTGAATAAAACCAGCCAAGAGAATGAGGGATATTAATCTCCTTCAAAAGTGTGAGTTCTTTGCCTGAACCCTTATAGATAGTGGTTGTATTTTCTTCACCATGACCATCAAATGTCAGCACTGCTGCTTCATCAAAACCTGAACAATAAAAAGCCGAGGCTGCATGGGCAAGATGATGTTTTACAAATAAAACCGGAGGGACTTTTGCATTAATAAAGCCTGCATTATTAAGACCGATAGTAAGTTTTTGCATAATGTTTTTAGGATTATAAATCAGTATTTCTTTAAATCCAGAGATTAGCGCAGAACCCATATTGGGTCTGCCGTTGAAAGTTTTTTTTATCTTATGCCGTGATTTTTTGTACAAGCGTTCTTTTAGAAAAATACGTACCTGGTTGAGCGGATGCTGGAAGGTATACAGATTCGAATCCCAGCCAAACGCAATATAATCTACGTCATCAAGTACGATATGGCCTTCTTTCAAACAATGAGATATTGCCTTTGAAGGGAAATAATTATTGGCCTGCTTGGCCCGGACCAGACGTTCTTCCTCGATAAAAGATACCAATTTGCCGTTTTTCAGCAGACAGGCAGAAGGATGTGTAGAACCTTCATGATATATGAGACCCAGAATATTCATAACTAATGATATTGATTGAGATATTGACGGAAACTCAGGATGTTACACCTTTTATGCATATAATTAAGAAATTTCAGAGTAGTTTCCAGTGCTCTTTCTCTTCTCCAGAATCCAGCCTTGTTGATCTTAATATTAACAAAATCTCTTTCATGGAAATTTATATTAATTACTTTATTAAATCTTAAAAGATATTCAAAAATCAGTCTGGTAAGTTCAAAGCCGTAAAAGATTGCAGTGGTACCATTAAACGGTAAAAAAAAACTTGTCAACGGGATTTCAAAAGGATCTTTTGCAATGGATCTCTGTTTAAAATAATTAATGCAATATCTAAGATAAAAAGGGACCAGCACTTTTACGATAGACGAGTCTCCCCTATAATCCATCCCTTTTAATATTGTGATGGTTTCCTGGTCAATCTGATAATCGGGGGCACGAAACATTTTAGGGGTTGTACCATAGAAATCTTCAATTATTGAATGGGCTTTTTTTATCTCAAATTCTTTTTCACTAAACGTTTTCTGGGTTAGAAAATATGGATGTGAGTATGTATGATTGCCGATTTCAAATTCTTTTAGTTTTTCATGGACCTTTGGGAAATCAATGATATTTTTTCCAACAGTAAAAAATGTGGCATCCAGATTGTTGCTTTTTAGAAATTCGACAGCTTTAGGTAATCCATGTTCCAATAATATATCCTTATTCGAGTTATCGAAAAAATCAAATACTCTCTGTCCATCAACATCAAATGATAAAATAACGGAATTCGGCAACCTTATCATATGCGTGTATGCAAGAGATTTATATCAAGAGTCAATGGGAAAAGACTGTTACTCATTTTAAACAATTAGTTACAATCTCGACTATCGTAGTTGAGATACATATGGAGCTTTTATACGATATGTTATAGTTCACGGATTGTTATAGATTACGAACTTACATATTTTAGCAATATTATAAAATTTACGCAAAGTATGAATAGTACAACCACCCGGTTTTTTGACAAGTTTATATTTGAATTATTATCATAATAAAATATGAAATATAGATTATTGGATTTTCTTCAATGTCCTCACTGTAGAGGGGATTTAGAAGTACAGCCTCTTAACCATACCAGGACTGAATATAATAGTAGCGAATTGAACGACAATAATGCTTGTCCCACCTATTGTAAGAATCCAGATCAGGAATTAATTAAAAACAGGGAAACTCAAAGCCATTGTCAGAAATGTTATGAGCACGAAATAACAGAAGGTCTTCTTACATGCGGTTGTGGCAAAGTTTATCCAATAATAAATGGCATACCCCGTTTTCTGCCTGATTCTTTTGATCAACATGTAGATTTCACCAGAAAATATTACAACGAAATCAATAAGCATGATGGCGCCTTAAATAATAAAGATAAAGAGCATTTCGTCAGGATGTTCAAAAAAACTCAGGGGACCTTCGGCAGGCAGTGGAAGACCTGGGGTCACTCCGAAAGAATATATGGTTTTACGGATGAAGAAGCAAAAGAATGGTTTTTAACAGATTTGACGGCCCGGGATATTGACGCTTCATATTTCAAAGGGAAAACAGTTCTTGAAGTGGGGTGCGGACACGGAAGATTTGTAAAAATATTAAACGACCTTTGTGATGAGTACGTAGCCATAGATCTCGGTCCTAGTGTAGAGTTGGCGCGTGAAATAACACGGGATCGGCCCAAAGTTCATATAATTCAGGCTAACGCAATGTTTCCACCTTTAAAAGAAGAGAGCTTCGACTATGTCTGGAGCCATGGGGTGTTGCATCATACTCCTTCAACAAAGGAAGCTTTTCAGGCGGTTTCAAAGCTTCCTAAAAAACAAACAGGACGTCTTTATATATGGGTTTATCATAAAGGTGGAGTTGTCTGGGAGTATGGCAATCAGTTTGTAAGAAGTATCACTTCAAGGCTGCCGGCAGGCCTGCTGCGCCTTATTTCATACTCAACTGTGCCGTTATTGTATTTAATACCCGCGTACAACAGAAGAGTAAATTTGAGCAATATGTCGTGGAGTGAATGCGCATTAAGCACACACGACTGGCTTGCTCCTAAATATCAGTGGCATCATTCACCGGAAGAAGTAAAGGGTTGGTTTGAAGAGCAGGGATATGGGAAAATAGAACAGACGTCCGCAAATGGTGTTGGGATCACGGGTGTGCGAAGATAGCATAGATAATTCTTCAACTTTTCAACTGAATCAGATTGATTTCTAAATTCCATCATGTACAGTTTTAATAACGATGCAGAAAAAATTTATTTCACTCTTTTTAATAAAAGCATTCCTGAAGAAGTATATCATCGCTTCCAAGCCGTTTCAAAAAAGATAGACAATAATTATCCGCATGATAAAGTTGTACAGTATTATGAATTGATAGGCAAAACAGATGATCTGGAGGCTCTGGAACTTGCGGCGCGATATCTGAGGAAGCAGCCACTCTTAACGGAAAAATTTAAACTAATGGTGTATCTGGCTGAGATAATGCCGGACAACTATGATGTCTTTATTAATGAAAATCCCAAGAGGTTCATCGGTTATATTAAAATTATTTTTACCATAATGCGAACTGTTTTCAAACTGGGAAAAGGTTTAATTATTATTCTGTTCTATAAATTATGATATATAAAGTCATCATTATTGGCACGGGACCGTCCGGCGTTGCTGCAGCTTTTGGTTTTGCGGAACAGGGCATACAGCCGCTGATTCTGGATGTCGGCAAAGTAGCTCAGGACGTAACGCCGCTAAATGAAAATATTTATGATTATAGAAAGAAGAACGATGCGTTTAATATTATGATTGGGAAAAACTATGAGATGCTGGATCATGTCATTAATAAGCGGTCACCGTCACCAAAGATTTCTTCTCCTTACATGCAGTTTGTTATGGAAGATGCCGGAAGTTTGTCGCCCATAACTGAAACAGGCTCACATGTAATTCAGAGTTTTGCAAAAGGCGGTTTAGCCAGTGCATGGGGTGCCGGACTTTACAGGTTCCTGGATGATGAATTAATTAATGTGCCTGTAAGCGCTGCAGAACTCGATCCTTACTATGACAAACTGACAAAGGAGATTGGTATTTCAGGGGATACCGATGACCTCACGCCTTTTTTCGGCTCTACTGAAAATTTGTTAAGACCGTTAAGGCTGTCCGGCAAATCGGAAAAATTATATTTGAAATACCAAAGGACAAGGAGGAAACTGAATGCTTCAGGCATATTTATAGGAAGGCCGCGCCTGGGTGTTTTAAGTCAGGCTTATGATAATCGTATTTCATATAATTATCATAATCTTGAGATGTGGTTTCCAAATTTGCCATACATTTATACGCCTGCTTTTACGCTCGAAAAACTAATAAGGGAAAATAAAGTCGTATATAGGAAGTCCATACTGGCAGAATCATGGTTCAGAGAAAACGGTCATCTAACAGTTAAGGCACGGAATCTTGAAGATGGATTACAGGTAACTTTTAAATGTAAGAAGCTTGTTCTTGCAGCCGGGACTATTAATAGCGCAAAGATAGCGCTTAAATCCAAGAATGACTATAGGACAAAATTACCGTTGCTTGATAATTCTCTTTTACAAGTACCGTTAATTACTCCATCATTTATTGGAGATAAGCTGGAAAAAGACTCTTTTGGGTTGACAAACTTAAACATTCTTTTCGACTGGCATGAATATAATTTGCGGCTGCAGGGAAGCATTATTGAATTGACGTCGCCTGCCAGGGCCTTGTTTTATGAGATGTTTCCGCTTTCAGCAAGAAGCAACCTTACCTTAATAAAATACTTACTGCCTTCTGTTTCAATTTTGTTTCTCTATTTTCCGGGAAGCTCAAATAATTCTGGTTATATAACTTTACGATCTGATAATACACTTGAAGTAGAAAGTTTCCCATGTGAGATAAGTAAGAAAATTATCCAAAAAGTAGCATATACTCTGCTGAACATGGGTGCATTTACACATCCAATGCTTATTAGGCCTCCGGCCCATTCAATTCACTATGCCGGTTCAATGCCTATGGTAGAGAATCCACGTCAAAATTATCATTGCAATAAATATGGTGAGCTTTATGGGGAACCGGGAATTCATGTGGTTGATGGTTCTTTACTGTCTTATGTCCCATCCAAGAATCATTCGTTTACCCTGATGGCGAATGCAATGAGAATTGCGGATTATATTTCCAGAACTATAGAAAAATAATGAAAAAGGTATTGATAACCGGCGCTAACGGCTTTATAGCAAGACATCTATCAAGGACTTTAAAAGAGGCAGGGATTTTTGTAATAGGAACATCCAGAAAGCCAGCGCCTGCTAATAATTATGATGAGGTTGTTCCTGGAGTATTAGGCAAGCCGATAGAGGGATTGTTTGAAAAGCACGATATAGATGCCATAATTCATTGTGCCTATGATAAAGAAGAAATTGACAATATGAAAAATGCAGAAGGAACTATCGTCTGGGCTGAACAGGCTGAGAAAAATGGAGTCGGTTTGCAGATTTTCATGAGCTCCTTGTCAGCGGATGAAGATGCCATTGCTTCATACGGCCAAAAGAAATATGAGGTTGAAAAATGGTTTATAGAACATAATCATATTGTTTTCAGACTGGGACTGGTAGTTGGCGAAGGAGGGCTCTTTAAAAGAATTATATCTATGGTAGAAAGACATTATTTAATACCGTTAGTTGATAAGGGTAAAACACTGACTTATGTATCAGATATAGATACAATCTGTCTGATTATGCATGATTTGATGTCTGGAGGACATAAAATAGAAAGAGGCAGAATATGGAATCTTCAGCAAGGAACTCCGTTCTTTTTTGTAGATATCCTGAGAGAAATCAGCCGGCAGAATAATCTGTTTCGTATATTTGTTCCAATTCCGTATCTTATGGTTTCAATTGTGTTGAGTTTAATTGAGAGGCTGAAATTCCTAAAGATTGGAATCAATACAAACAATTTAAAAGGGATGCGTCAGCTTAGTAAAAAAGAATTCAAGTCAGATTTGCCGGAACTGGGATATCCGGATACGTCACTTAAAATGCTTATAAAAAAAGCCATTACCTGTTAGAAGTTTTAAAAAGGGGAGGGTGTTGTGCAGAGAAAAACGAAACAATTATTTTTTAATTTTATGGTGTTATTTTTTACGATATGCCTTCTGATTATAGTAGCAGAGATAGCTGCGCGAATTATATCAAGAGAGCTTGCTGAAAATAACTGGGTTGGCGCTGAAAAAAAATATTATGAATACGACCCATTACTTGGATGGAAGAAAATACCGAAATTAAACACGACACGTGCTAGTGCTGGTAACGCTCCAATTTCATACCAAATTAATTCCAGAAGTATACGTGGCCATGAATATTCATATGAGAAGCTTGATAATGAGTATAGAGTACTTATTCTTGGAGATTCTTTTGCCGAAGGTTTTATGGTTGAGTTTCATGAATTATTTTCAGAGGTATTGAAAGATAGATTAAGTAAGATGAGAAAAAATAGACACTATCAGACAATTAATACTGGTACAAGCGGATGGAGCACTGATCAGGAATTATTGTTATTTCAGAATGAGGGGAAAAAATATAAACCCAACCTAACTATTCTCATGTTTTATGAAAATGATATAGCATATAATAACCAGCCAAAAGACTGGGGAATGTATTATAAACCACTCTTTAAGATAGAGAACGGTATCCTTGTCTTAACGAATGTACCCGTCCCGAAGCCTGATATTTTTATAATTCATGATCATCTGGAATCAGAGGGATCTGTCTTCAGAAAAATCAGGAGGTGGCTCAATGTTAATTCTTATCTTTATAAGTTTATTAAAGAAAGAATTAAGAATACGTATGGTTTTATGAAGCTATCATCTAAGATTGGTATAATTGATAAACAAATAAACGAAAAAGAAATTATCCCACCGGAATACAGGGCATGGGAGAAAAATTATAATGAAACCATCAGGAGTGCCTGGGGAATTACGGAAGCGATACTTATAAAGCTTAGGGATGAAACTGCCTTGATAGACAGTAAGTTGCTCGTTTTTTATGTGCCTTTTGAAGGCAGCATTCATAACGAAGTATGGGATAAACTGAAAAGGGTATACAATTTTTCAGATGAAGACTGGTCTCCGGATCGGGCGGGAATAGTATTGGAAGATATCTGTAAGAGAAATAATATCGATTTCATAAATCCTACAGAAAAATTGAAAACAAAGGCTGTTGAAGTAGAAAAGGATAATAAAAGACTTTACGATCCTGTTGACCATCATTGGAATGCTGAAGGGAATAAATTTGTCGGTGAGTTATTGGCGGAATACATAGCTTTTAAGTATTTGGGAAATAATAAATAATTCTTTCTGGATAGTATGTTCTTTTCTTATATCTTATATTGGTTAAGAGTCGAGAATAAATTTTATTATTAATTATTGTCCGAAGCTTCCGTCGGTTGTTTTTTCTAAAAGAGGCAACCTGAATCAATAAGGAAGAATCTTTGGTTACCTTTATTTTCATACGAAGGTTCTATTATAATGATAAATACAATTATTAATAGTATGAATATAAATGGGAGTGAAAAACGTTGATGCTTGACCATATGAGAGAGCATAGTGATATTTTTATATGTCCAGCATGCAAAGGGAGCTTGGAAATAGCTGTTGATAGTATAATATGTCTTAAATGTCATAACAGCTATGAAGTAGAGGATGGAATACCACTTCTATTCTGGCCGCATGAAGGAGATGATTCAAGGGAACATATTACGAAAACAGTAAAAGCATTTTATGAAAAAACGCCATTTCCAAACTATGAGGAGAATGAAAATATAGGAAATCTTGTTCAAAAAGCTCAGGAAAGTTTTTTTCCGCGTTTATTGAACGAGCAGATCCCTTTTAATATAAGAATGCTTGAGGTTGGTTGTGGAACCGGTCAGCTAAGTAATTTTTTGGGCGCTGCCCATAGAAATGTTTTCGGAGCAGATCTATGCCTTAATTCTTTGAAGCTGGGTCAGAAGTTTAAAGAGAAAAACGATCTTAAGAGAGTAGGTTTTTATCAAATGAACCTGTTCAGACCTATTTTTAAGGAAGAGAGTTTTCCTCTCGTTATATGTAATGGTGTTCTTATGACTACTACTGACCCATATGGCGGTTTTAAGTCAATATCAAAACTGGTGAAGGATGGGGGATATATTGTTATTGGACTCTATAATACATATGGCAGACTAATAACAGATATTCGCCGTATAATCTTCAGAATAAGTGGTGATCATTTCAAGTTTTTAGATCCTCGGCTGAGAGGACATGATAGAGGTGAGGCAAAAAAAGAGGCATGGTTTGCAGATCAATATAAGCATCCGCGTGAATTAAAACATACAATGGGTGAATTACTTAAATGGTTTGATGAAACAGGTTTTGAATTTGTATATGGGGTTCCGAATCCAAAGGCTTTTAGTACATTTAAATTGAATGATACAATATTTAAGAAACATCCTCGAGGTAACTGGTTGGATCATTTTATTACTCAACTTCATATGGTTCTTACCGGAAGCAAAGAAGGGGGGTTCTTTACGATGGTTGGAAAGAAGAGGAAATAATAAATATGAACGGCACTTCCAAACAAGAAAAAACTTTTTACGTAATCGGTATACTGTTTTTCCTGACAGGCATATTGTGCAATGAATGGGTGCTTGCGTATTTATTCAGTTCCGATGCAGCTATAGCACTTAATAGAAGGATAATCATATGGATATTTGACGTCATAATGATAGCAACCGGTTTGACAATCATTATCAAGAGAAGGTTTCTGCAGATAAAAAAATTGATATACAATATTATTTTATTGTTTATCATGATAGTTGTAGTAGAAGTGGGACTGCAGCTTGTGTATTTTATTTCTCACAGGGGAGAGGAAGACGAGATAAGCGATAAAAGATATCTATTGCCTCAGTATAATGGAAAGGAATGGGCGAAGCCTTTATATGAGGAAATGAGTAAACTTTCCGGAGAATATAAGGAATACAGGGAGTGGGGGAAGAAAGAATATCATGGGAAATATATAAACATAAACCCTGAGGGGGTTAGGAAGACATGGAATCCGAACATACCTCTAAGCAAAAATGCAAAAACAATTTATGTGTTTGGAGGATCGACTATTTGGGGTGACGGTGTAATTGATGACAATACTATTCCCTCGTATATGTCTAAAAAGCTTAATAAAAGCGGTTATAGTTTTGTTGTATATAATTATGGGGAATGGGCTTATACATATACCCAGGGCATAATCCATTTGATCCTCCTGTTAAGAGATGGATATAGACCTGACTATGTTGTTTTTTATGACGGTATAGCCGACATTTACGGTGCTTATCAATCAGGAGTGCCAGGACATCTCCATTATTCGTATTCACTAAGGAATAAATTTAAAGAGAATAAGATTTCTGGTATACGGCTTATTATGATTGGTATGACAAATATATTAACAGAATATAGTAAAATATATAATGAGCTAATAAAAATAAACAGGAGATTGGATCCTCCGCAATCTATGTTTCAAGAAGTTGCACATAGTTATGATGATAAAGAATTGCGTGAACTGAGCAAGGGAATTGTCGAGTATTATGGGAAATCACTTATGCTTTTAGATAACCTTTCAAAAAGTTATGGTTTTAAATATATTTGCTTTTGGCAACCTGTTTCATTTACCGGAACAAACGTTACAGATGAAGAGACCAAGTCGGATGTAAGGTTTCAGGACAAGGCGTTGATTAAACTGCACCGATATACATTGGAATATTTAAAAACGAAATTATTTCCTCATTTCTTTAACATTTCAGATATCTTGGATGGAAAAACAAAATCTTATTATATAGATTTTGCTCATATAACAGAAGAAGGCAATGAAGTCGTTGCAGATGAGATAGTTTCACTATTTAAAAAGGAGTACCTATCAAATGAATAAACTATCAGAGCTGTCGGAATTCTGGATGTTTTTAAAAGCCCGCAAAAAATGGTGGTTGGCCCCTATCATTATTTTTCTGTTTTTAGTAAGTTCAATGATTTTCCTTTCAGAAGGTTCAGCCATAGCCCCATTTATTTATGCGATGTTTTAAGAGAGTAACTACTATAAAAAGGAAAAAAGTTACCAGATAAGCTTTTCTATATAAGATAAATGGTTGTTACGAACCTTGTGAAAGACACTACTTCTTTATAATAAATCATATTTTTAATTATATTTCGATTTTTTTCACACCCAACTATAGCAAAAGGCGTTAGAGGAGAGCATGCTTGATCATATGAAGGCGAATTATGATATTTTTGCATGTCCTGCATGCAGGGGAGATTTGGAAATTTCTGACGAAGGAGTAAAATGTTTTGCCTGTGCTAACCGGTATGAAATTGAAGAAGATATACCTCTTCTTTTTTGGCCAAATGAATGGGATGATGCAAAAAAAGATGTTACTGATATAGTGAAGGCATTCTATGAAAAAACACCGTTTCCCAACTACGAGGAACAAGAAAACATTGGAGACCTTGTACAAAAGGCCAACGGGAGTTTTTTTCCGCGTTTATTGAACGAGCAGATCCCTTTTAATATAAGGGTGTTGGAAGTAGGATGCGGAACGGGTCAATTAAGCAATTTTTTAGGCGCTGCTCACAGGAGTATTTTCGGGGCTGATATATGTCTTAATTCTTTGAAGATGGGGCAGGGCTTTAAGAAGAAGAATAATCTGGAGAGGGTTGGTTTCTACCAGATGAACCTGTTCAAACCCATATTCAAGGAAGAGACTTTTCCACTTGTTATATGTAATGGCGTTCTGCACCACACAGGTGATCCGTTCGGCGGATTCAAGTCCATATCCAAACTTGTAAAGAAAGGCGGGTATATCGTCATCGGACTTTATAATAAATATGGCAGGCTTATAACGGATATGCGCCGTACCATCTTTAGAATGAGCGGCGATCATTTCAAGTTTATAGACCCACGGTTGAGGACTTATGACAGAGGGGAATCTAAGAGAAACGCCTGGTTTGCAGATCAGTATAAACATCCTCGGGAAGTAAAGCACACTATCGGGGAAGTGCTGAGATGGTTTGACGAGACGGGTTTTGAGTTTGTGTATGGCGTGCCGAATCCAAAGGCTTTCAGGACATTCACAATGAATGATTCGATATTCAAGGTGCATCCTCGCGGTAGATGGTTTGACCATTTTATAACCCAAACACATCTATTTTTTAGTGGAAGTAAAGAAGGCGGCTTTTTCACAATGATTGGAAGGAAAAAATATATTATTTGACAACAAATATCAATGAACTTGTCTAATAATAAATATGAGGTATCAGTAGTGGTAAATAATGACTGAACTTACAATTCAGGGCAAGCAGAAAATGGGAGCAATAAGATAATGGTAATCCTTGGGATATCCGCTTTTTACCATGACAGCGCAGCATGTCTGGTTCAGGATGGGCGAATCAAATCAGCTGCACAGGAAGAGCGTTTTACAAGAAAGAAGCATGACTCTTCCTTTCCCGTAAACGCAATCAATTTTTGTCTGAGCGACAGCAAGTTGACTGTTGATGATCTGGATTATGTGGCATATTATGACAAACCCTTCCTGACATTTGAGCGTATACTTGAGACGTATCTTAATTTTGCTCCTATAGGCATCAAATCATTTATTAAGGCTCTGCCCTTATGGATCAAGAAGAAGCTCTGGATGAAAGAAGTTATCAAGAAAGAATTAAAATATGAGGGGAAGATTATTTTTCCGGAGCATCACGAATCACACGCTGCATCTGCATTCTATCCATCACCTTTTCAGGAGGCGGCTTTTTTGACAATGGATGGAGTTGGGGAATGGACTACGGCAAGTTACGGAATAGGGAAAGGCAGCAGAATTGATATTCTTTCTGAAATCAGATTTCCTCATTCATTAGGACTGTTATACTCTGCATTTACCTACTATACGGGTTTTAAAGTCAACTCAGGGGAATATAAAGTTATGGGACTTGCTCCATATGGAGAGCCGAGATATAAAGACGCTATTTTACGGGAGCTGATAGATATAAAAGAAGACGGATCTTTCAGGATGAATATGGAGTATTTTAATTATTGTGCCGGGTTAACGATGACGAATGATAAATTTCACAAACTCTTTGGAGGCCCTCCGCGTAAACCAGAATCAAAGCTTACACAAAGGGATATGGATCTTGCGCGTTCAGTCCAGGAAGTGACAGAGGAAATTGTACTGCGAATCGGGAAACATATACGGAAAGAAACGGGGCAGAAATATCTCTGTCTGGCAGGAGGAGTTGCGCTTAACTGTGTAGCAAACGGGAAACTGCTGCGTGAGAGGATATTTGAAGATATGTGGATACAACCTGCGGCCGGAGATTCAGGCGCAGCATTGGGAGCGGCATTACTGGCATGGTATCAATATCTTGAGAATGAAAGAAAGGCAGACAACACAAATGATTTTCAGCAGGGATCATATCTTGGGCCAAAATTTGAAAATGGATATATTGCCGAATATTTAAAAAGGAATAGAATTCCTTATCAGGAATTAAATCATGAAGAGCTTCCCGAGAGGATCGCAGATTTAATCGCGGATGAAAAGGTGATCGGATGGTTTCAGGGAAGGATGGAGTTTGGGCCTCGTGCCCTGGGAGGAAGGTCTATTATAGGAGATGCCCGTTCTGCAAAGATGCAGGAGACGATGAACCTGAAGATCAAGTTTCGCGAAAGTTTTCGGCCGTTTGCTCCATCTGTAATACGGGAAAGGGTATCGGATTTTTTTGAAATAGATAGATCAAGTCCTTACATGTTACTGGTAGCGCCTGTAAAGAAAGAGTTTTGTCGTGATATGACAGAGGAAGAGCAACGGCTTTTTGGGCTTGATAAACTGCATGTTGTCAGGTCCAATATGCCGGCAATCACTCATGTTGATTATTCTGCACGGATTCAGACAGTAGATGGAACGTACAATAATCTTTATTACAATATGATCAAGAAATTTGATGAAAAGTACGGATGTCCTGTAATAATCAATACCTCTTTTAATGTGAGGGGAGAACCTATTGTGTGTACGCCAGAAGATGCATATCTGTGTTTCATGCGTACAAATATGGATTATCTGATTATGGAAAATTATCTGCTCGATAAACAGGAGCAGAAAGCCCTGGAAAAAGACATTGATTGGCAGAAAGAATTTGAGCTTGATTAGGAGAAAAAATGCTTCTTGAGGAAATTAAGAATATCAAAAGTGAAAAGCGTGACCTGAGAAATTTTGGCTTAACAATGGGGATAGCCTTGGGGATATTGGGAGGGCTGCTTTGGTGGAAAGGGAAGGGCAGTTATTCCTATTTTTTGTATTTTTCCGTGGCATTTATTCTTTTTGGTGTAATTTTGCCAAACTTGTTAAAACCTCTCCAGAAGGCGTGGATGACATTTGCTGTTATCCTTGGATGGTTTATGACGAGGTTTGTATTAAGCATACTTTTCTACTTTGTATTTACTTCAATAAGTTTGCTTGCAAAGATGTTTGGCAACCGTTTTCTTGATCTGAAGATGAACAAAACCGGAAAGAGTTACTGGATTTACAGAGAAATGTCGTCTTTTGACAAATCACGCTATGAAAAACAGTTCTGAGAATAAATAAGATCAATCTTTTATTGGCGAAGATGAGCTGGATAAATAATTACGAAACCATTCCGGTACTGAAATGAGAAAGAGATACAGAAGACCTGACAGTACCATCCAGTTAGAGATCTCTTTTAAGACAAAAGCCGATTTTATCCCTAAAATTCTTATCGGTATGTAACTCCAGCACGAAAAAATAATTGCACATAATGTTATGAGAGGAATTGTTGAAATTCCTTTCTTTTTTATACGTAACCAGGATACCAACTGAGGGATTGTAAAGATCAGGAAGGTAAGTCTGTAATCATAATTAGTTCCCAAAAGAAAACATCCTATATAAATACCTGCTCCTGTTCTGAAGGCATCAAGATGCTCTCCTTGTTTAAAAATGGATGCATTATTGGTTTTCAAGCTTAGTATCAGGGTCACTATAACTATTGATATAAATGCAAGATAGGAGAAAACTTTGAATATCATGATAATGTCGTCAGATACTTGTAGATTTAAAATGCGTGGATGTGTTAATCCCATCCAGAAGACATTTAGTCCATAAGCGCTTTTTGCATTTTTAGGGGACGTAAGATAAACCTGTTTTAGATCTTCCAGAGTGAATAGGGAGTAAACAATAAAAAAAACGCATGCTGAAATGAACAGTTTCCAGAATTCTCTCTTTTGTTCTTTTAACAGATAGAAAAATCCAAAAACCGGATAAAGCTTAAGGACGGACGCGAATAAAAACAGAAAAATTGCTGAGATACTTGAATAGTGATTTATCATTAGAGCTGCTGACAAAATAAAAAATATTACCAACTCGATGTTCCCCCTCTCTATGCCGAGCATCACAGCCGGAGAAATTATTATTATGGATAATATGAAATATGTCAGATTATCAAATTTCTTAAAGAACCAGAACATACCAATGCCGAAGAAAAATAGAATCATGAATATAATGCCTATCAGAGTAGTATGGCTTTGATCAATTCCGGTAATAAATAAAATATGCCAAACCCTTGGATAATTAAGCCGGGTTCCTCTTGGATTCAAAGGATTTTCTTTCAATGGATCATATCCTTGAGAATATGATTCTGCAGCCATAGCTAACTGGCGTGCATCAAAAAAACCCGGGGGATCCATAGGGATACTCCACTTTCTTAACAGGTAGACATTGTCAAAAAAAATGTATAGGAAGATAGATGAGGAAATAATCAGTATGATTGCTGCAAACAGTAACAGTCTGGTCCTGTTCATGTGGTTGATGGTCGAGATATTTTTAGAGTGATAGGCGGTTGTAATGTCATAAAATGGTTATTTTTATTCTATCTTTTTAAGGCAGCAATGTAAATATCTCGTATTTTTTAGTACATTGAGGTAATATATATTTAGTAATTTTTATTTAACTGCAATAGATTGATAATTCCCTGCGTACTTAAAAAGTGACAAGTTAGAATGAATCTTAACCAAAAGACAAAAGTGATGATTATGGGATGCGGGGGGATGTTGGGGCAGGCAGTATATAACAGATTCAGTAAGGAATGTACTGTGCTGGCTACTGATATTGATTTAAACGAGTCATGGCTGCAATATTGTGATGTGAGAAATCTACATTCTGCTTTTGAACTGGCTCTGGAATTCAAACCTGATCTGATAATCAATCTGGCTGCTCTTACAGACCTTGAATATTGTGAGAAGAATGAAGAAGATTCCTGGCTTACGAACGGATTAGGCCAGGAAAACATATGTTTGATTGCAAAAAGACTTAATATTCCGGTTGTATATATATCTACAGCGGGTATCTTTGATGGTGGAAAAGAGTATTATCATGATTTCGATACGCCTAACCCACTGGGCCTATATGGGAAGTCTAAATATTATGGGGAGATAATTACCCAGAGTTTACTGGATAAATATTTTATTTTCAGGGCTGGATGGATGATGGGTGGAGGCCCAAAAAAGGACAAGAAATTTATCAATAAAATATATAAACAGATTCAATCCGGCGTTAAAGAACTTTTCGTTGTTGATGACAAACTGGGTACGCCGACTTATACTGTTGACTTTGCTGATTCTATATTCAGGATTGTCAGAACAGATTTTTATGGCCTTTACAACATGGTGTGTGAAGGGAGCGGGAGTCGGTATGATGTTGCATTGGAATTCCTGAAATGCCTGAATCTCGAGGACCAGATAAAAGTTAATATTGTCAAATCTGACTATTTCAGGAAGGAGTATTTTGCCCCGCGTCCGTTATCAGAGAAATTAATAAATTTGAAACTGCGCAAAAGAGATATATTGTTTATGCGTGACTGGCGGGAGTGTTTGGCAGAGTACTCATCGGTTTTTAGGATGGAGCTATAAAAATAGACGTTTATATAATATATGCTAATTTCGCAAGAGAGCGCAAAAATCCTTAGTATTGTTATTCCGACTTACAAATCGGAGGCTAATCTGCCTGTCCTGATTGAAAGACTAACGGATGTTCTGTCATGCCTGATATACAGATATGAAATAATCTTTGTAAACGATAATAGTCCTGATAATACTATGATGGTGCTTCGTAAAGCCTGTTCAACGAATTCCAACATTAAAGTTATTAGTCTTTCCAGGAATTTTGGTCAGCAGATTGCAACTTCTGCAGGACTTAAATATGCTTCAGGTGATGCAATAATAATTATGGATGACGATTTGCAAGATCCGCCGGAATTTATTTCTGATTTGGTGAGAAAGTGGGAAGAGGGATATGAAATTGTTTATGCTATACGTAAAACACGACAGGAAAAGTTTCTCAAGAGAACCGCATATAAGCTGTTTTATCGGATGCTTTCAAAACTAAGCCATATTCATATTCCAAGAGACAGCGGCGATTTTGGCCTAATGGATAAAAAGATTGTGGCAATAATTAATGAGATGCCGGAAAGAGACAGGTTTGTGCGTGGACTAAGGGCCTGGGTTGGCTTTAAACAGATCGGTTTGGAATACAACAGAGATGCCAGATATAAAGGTGAACCTGCATATAATCTGATGAAAATAATGAAACTTTCCATAGATGGATTGCTTACTTTTTCCAATGTGCCAATAAAAATTTCATCAGCTATTGGTTTGATTGTTTCAGTTATAGCATTTTTAGGATTCATTCTTACACTATTTCAAAAAATCTTGACACATTATTTTCCTCAAGTTCCATTTGCTGTCTGGCCCGGATTTAGCACAATTGTTTTATCTATCTTGTTCTTGGGGGGTGTACAACTATTGAGTATTGGTATCCTGGGTGAGTATATCGGGCGCATATATAATGAAGTTAAACAAAGACCGCTTTTTTTAGTAAATGAAATGATAGGGTTTAATGAATCGGCTGCAAGAAATAAATAAGAAACAATAAGCGATGAACAAAGATATTTCCCTAGTTGCATTATCTGTTTTAATTCCTGTCTACAATTCTGAAAAAACCATTGATAGGCTGGTTGAGGGACTTGTCAATAATTTAGGTTCCCTTTTCAGTCTTGAGATTATACTTGTCAATGATAACTCTGCAGATCGTTCTGAAGACGTTTGCATATCATTGTTTGAAAGATACAGGGAAAATGTGAAATTTTATTCTTTGTCAAAAAATGTTGGGGAACATAATGCTGTAATGGCAGGATTGAACAGAGTTACTGGTGATTATGTTGTTATAATGGATGATGATTTTCAAAACCCGATAAGTGAAGTTGTTAAACTTCTCATTGCGGCTATGGATGGTAAATATGATGTGGTTTACTCATGTTATGAGAAGAAACAACACTCTTTTTTTAGAAATTTTGGCAGTTGGTTTAACGATAAGGTCGCTAATTATATGCTTAAAAAACCTGAAGACCTGTATCTTTCCAGTTTCAAGGTGATAAATAGATTTTTAGTGAATGAAATTATCAAGTATGAGGCTCCATTTCCATATATTGATGGGATCATATTGCAAATTACGGATAAGATCGGACAGGTTACAGTGGAACATTCTGCGCGTGAAGAAGGCCGTTCAGGGTACACTCTGAAAAAATTAATTTCATTATGGTTGAATATGTTCACCAATTTTTCTATTTTACCCTTAAGGGCGTCAATTGTTCTTGGTCTGATATTTGCTTTTATAGGATTGGCAATAGGGGCTGGTTCAATTATTGAGAAAATCTTAAATCCCGGCTTACCGGCTGGTTTCCCGAGTTTGTTAGTTTCAATTTCAGTTTTGGGGGGAATACAGTTAATAATGCTTGGTATGGTTGGTGAATATATCGGAAGGATTTTTCTTTCGCTTAATAAAAAACCTCAATATACTATTAGGAAAACATACGACAATTCAAGCCAGAAATGAAAGAGTTAATAACACCAGAGAGCTTCAGGGATAAAAAGGTTATCATAACTGGAGGGTTAGGTTTTATTGGATCTAACCTTGCTCATCGTTTGGTTAAATATGGAGCAAGAGTCTTGCTGGTTGACTCACTTATTCCTGAATACGGGGGTAATTTATTTAATATTGAGGACATCAAGAATGATGTAGAAGTGAATATTGCCGATGTCCGTGATGTTTATAGCATGCGATATCTCGTTAAGGGTAAAGACTATTTATTTAATTTAGCAGGACAGACCAGCCATACTGATTCAATGAGAGATCCTTACACAGACCTTGAAATCAACTGCCGTGCACAACTCTCTATTTTAGAGACATGCCGCAATTATAATTCTTCCATAAAAATTGTATTTGCCAGTACCAGACAGATTTATGGAGTGCCTGACTATCTGCCGGTTGATGAACGACATTTGCTTCATCCTACAGATGTAAATGGCATAAATAAGATGGCAGGGGAGTGGTATCATATTCTTTATAACAATGTTTATGGGATCAGGTCATGTTCATTACGGTTAACTAACACGTATGGCCCTCGCATGCGGGTGAGAGATGCCCGACAGACTTTTCTTGGCATTTGGATAAAACAGGTTATCAACGGAGAGGATATTAAAGTATTTGGTGATGGAAAACAATTACGAGATTTTAATTTTGTGGAAGATGTGGTAGATGCACTATTAATATCAGCTATACATGAAGAAGCTGATGGCCAGATTTTTAATCTTGGCTGTAATGAATATATTAACTTGAAGGAGTTAGCTAATTTATTGATACAAATTAATAAAGCCGGATCGTTTTCCATTGTCCCTTTTCCACCAGAAAGGAAACAGATAGATATTGGAGACTATTATGGTGACTTCAGGAAAGTTTATTCAACATTAGGATGGGAACCCAAAATATCAATCAAAGAGGGATTATCTCTCACATTGGAATATTTTCGTAAGTATGGCAAGTACTATTGGGATACTTAAAATAGCACTGTGATATTAAGGAATATTTCTTAAAGATAACCCATGACATTATATGAAATAAAAATACAGGAATTTACTGACAGGGAACCTGAGAAATGGCGATAAAAGTTTGGGACTATCTAAAGGAATATGAAAATGAAAAGCAGGAGATTCATGCTGCTATAGAGAAAGTATTGAGTTCAGGGTGTTTAATCCTCGGGGACAGTGTCAGGAATTTTGAAGAAGCATTCGCAAAATATTGTGGTGTGAAGTACGGGATAGGTGTGAACAGTGGTACAGATGCACTCTTTCTCGGACTAAAAGCACTGGGTATCGGAGCGGGCGATGAAGTAATCACGGTGGCGAACACGGCAGTTCCAACTGTCTCTGCCATTGTTTCAACAGGTGCTGCACCTGTTTTTGTTGATATAGATCCTGAAACATATCTCATGGATATGTCTTTGTTAAAGAGGGTAATTACAAAGAAAACAAAATGTATTCTGCCGGTTCATCTCTATGGCCAATGTGTTGATATGGATAGTATTAGCAAGATAGCTAACGCTTATAGTTTAAGAATTATTGAGGATTGCGCCCAGAGTCATGGAGCGTTGTTTAAAGGAAAGAAAGCAGGCTCCATGTCTGACGTGGCTGCTTTTTCATTTTATCCTACAAAAGTTCTCGGTGGATATGGCGATGGAGGAATGATAATAACAGATAATCAGGATAGTTATGAAAAACTCCGGAGGCTTCGCTTTTATGGAATGGGAAAAACCTATTATTCGGTAGAACATGGCCATAATTCAAGACTTGATGAATTGCATGCCGAGATACTTTTACGAAAGTTAAACCACCTTGAACGATATATAAGACGCAGAAAAGAGATTGCCAGTAAATATGATCAGCTTCTATCTTCTACCGGACTTGCTTTGCCGAAAACAATGTCAGGTAATGAGCATGTGTATTATTTATATGTATGTCGTCATCACAAGAGGGATGAGATTGTTACTGAGCTTCGTAAGAGAGACATTTTCGTTAACATAAGTTATCCATGGCCTATTCATACTATGAAAGCTTATCAATATCTAGGTTACAAACCGGGAGACTTGCCGCATACCGAAAAAGCTGCCAGTGAGATCTTCTCTTTGCCGATGTATCCTTCATTGACTGATAGAGAACAGGGAATAGTTGTAGATGCGATATGTGAGACCTTAAAAAAGATTCAGTGATTATGCACAATAAAAATCTATTTTTAATTATCATCTGTATTGCTACAGCAATATATTACGTACCAATGATCAAAGCTCCTTTGAATCCATACGATGAAGCAGTAATATTGGTAGGAGCAGAAAGAGTTTTAAAAGGACAAATTCCCTATAAAGACTTCTTAACAGTGTATGGGCCTGGACAGGTTTATACATTGGCTGCACTTTTTAAATTGTTCGGGATATCAGTAACTGTAGAGAGAATATATGACATCGTCATAAAGTCGTTTCTTTCCATCCTTGTATTTGTAATTATAAGACTATTGTCTTCAAATAAGACTGCAATAGTTGGCTGGATAATGTCACTTATTTGGATAGAGTACTGTTCTAATCATGCCTATCCGGTATATCCGGCTGTTCTTTTCATATTTATTTGTATCTATTCATTGTTGTGTTATATGAAGCAGGGCAGACTTTACTATATTGTTATAGGTGCTATATCAGTCGTATTTGCTATTGTATTCAGGCACGATTTAGGTGGGCTTGTTGCGATTGCTATTGCTCTTCCACTTTTGTCACGAAAAATAACAGGTACACAGAAATCATGGACCCCTTTAATTACCTATATAACAACTGGTGTTATCGCTGCATTGCCAGTAATAATTTATTTTTATTTAAATTCTGATATCGAAGCCATAATCAATGATTTGATTCTTATTCCCATGGATATGGTTGGGATTCAACAGAAGCTTCCTTACCCGGATCTGTCAAGATGGAATCTGCCATTTTTTATATTTCCATTGGTCTTGCTAATCGGCCTCATCAGTTTTTTCATTCTGAGAAAACGTAAAATGGATAATATATTAGCTTATGGAATTCTTTTTATATCTCTTGTTGGGATTGCCTTCTTAAATCAGGTCTGGGGGCGGTCCGATACAATACATTTAATGCCGTCTGCTTTAGCAAGTATTGTATTGTCTCCTATCTTGTTCCATACATATTCGAAGATGCTGACGCAAAGTAAGCGTTTATATACGTTGTCTTTTATGTCTTTTATCATTTTCTTTGGCATTACTTTATCCAAACCGATAGATAGAAAATTTCAATATCTTCCCAGTAACTATAAAATAGAAGTCGTTAATCCTGATATTGAAAGGGCAAAATATCCATTTATTCCCTCGGACTATAAAAAGGTAGTTTCATATATAAAAGATAACACCTCACGAGATGATTATATATATGTTGGTGTAAAGAATCATGATCAACTTGTCTTCAATGATGCAATATTTTATTTTCTTGCAGAGAGAAATTGCTCAACAAAGTACCATGAGCTTAACCCAGGTCATACAACTACATTGAAAATACAGAAGGAGATGGTAGGTGAATTACAGGATAAGAAGCCACGAATAGTTGTTCTTGCAACACGAAATCGGACCGAGCCTAATCCAAGCAGTATTGATACGAAAATAGATGTGCTTGATAATTATATTGCCACCAACTTTGAACTAAAAGAAACTTATGGTTTATTTGAGATATGGATAAGAAAGATATAAAAAAATATCTGGTGAAATAGCTTGAATATTGTTGAGTCGATGGAGAATTCTGATTACTTTCAGGTAAACTAATGGCTATCTCTCTTGGGTGACAGAACGAACACTGAATAATCCCACAATCCACTTCTTACATGGTAGTATCGCCTGACAATAAAGTCTTGTGCCAAAACAGTTTTATATTCGGTGTCAGATCGTATATTACTTCCAACATCCAATTTCTGTAAAATTTTGCCTGGGATGTTCAAGATATCCTTTGTGGGGGCGTCCTCTATCAGTAATAACATTCCATCTGGTTTCAGAATCCTTTTTGCTTCTTCTAACACGGCAGTCATCTGTGAGTCGTCAAGATGATGAAGAAAACCTAATATTAAGATTTTGTCAAAATAATAGTTGTCAAATCCGCTTTGGATGGCATTTCTGCATATAAATGTTCTCTTGTATTTCCTTCGTGCATAATCAATGTATTTCTCCGAAATATCCATACCGTGATAGCCTTCAGGATCAAAGAGCATGCAGAATTCACCTGTCCCACAAGGGACATCGAGAATCTTGTAATTTCTTGCATTCTTGTTGTGTAAAGAAAATTCATTCTTTATGACAGTCTTTAAAGATAAATAATTTGCTTCAATAATTCGTCGCAACGTATTAAAAATTAAAGGCTTGTCTGCAAGATATCTGATAATTCTCTTCATCTGTAAAATTTATTATAAATTTTATTTAATTTTTTTCATATAACAAATAGTTGAGATTAAAGTTGTTATCGAACGTTTGACTTTTAATGGATATAACTATAAAATAAAAAAAGTTATAAGATTTTTTTATAGGCCGATATTTTTAGGGAGGAATAGTACCTTGAAAATGAAATTAATATTGACAGTAATCTTTTTGATAAATATTACAATCATCATATCTGCTTACGCATACGTTGATCCGAATACCGGCGGATTTTTCTTTCAGACGGTTGCACCTTTTGTGTATGGGATACTGGGTGTGTTAGTCGTTTTTTGGAAGAGGATAACAGGATTTTTTAAAGGATTATTTATACGTAATCAGAACCAGGGCGATAACACTAAAAAGTGATCAGGAAGCCAAAATTTTACTACTTGCTTCTATTATCCTTAACTTCTGCAAAATCAACAGCGGTTGATAGTCTCTTCGGGATATTTTTTTCAATTCAATATACCCTTTTTTCTATGAACTTACAATTCAGGGCAAGCAGAAAATGGGAGCAATAAGATAATGGTAATCCTTGGGATATCCGCTTTTTACCATGACAGCGCAGCATGTCTGGTTCAGGATGGGCGAATCAAATCAGCTGCACAGGAAGAGCGTTTTACAAGAAAGAAGCATGACTCTTCCTTTCCCGTAAACGCAATCAATTTTTGTCTGAGCGACAGCAAGTTGACTGTTGATGATCTGGATTATGTGGCATATTATGACAAACCCTTCCTGACATTTGAGCGTATACTTGAGACGTATCTTAATTTTGCTCCTATAGGCATCAAATCATTTATTAAGGCTCTGCCCTTATGGATCAAGAAGAAGCTCTGGATGAAAGAAGTTATCAAGAAAGAATTAAAATATGAGGGGAAGATTATTTTTCCGGAGCATCACGAATCACACGCTGCATCTGCATTCTATCCATCACCTTTTCAGGAGGCGGCTTTTTTGACAATGGATGGAGTTGGGGAATGGACTACGGCAAGTTACGGAATAGGGAAAGGCAGCAGAATTGATATTCTTTCTGAAATCAGATTTCCTCATTCATTAGGACTGTTATACTCTGCATTTACCTACTATACGGGTTTTAAAGTCAACTCAGGGGAATATAAAGTTATGGGACTTGCTCCATATGGAGAGCCGAGATATAAAGACGCTATTTTACGGGAGCTGATAGATATAAAAGAAGACGGATCTTTCAGGATGAATATGGAGTATTTTAATTATTGTGCCGGGTTAACGATGACGAATGATAAATTTCACAAACTCTTTGGAGGCCCTCCGCGTAAACCAGAATCAAAGCTTACACAAAGGGATATGGATCTTGCGCGTTCAGTCCAGGAAGTGACAGAGGAAATTGTACTGCGAATCGGGAAACATATACGGAAAGAAACGGGGCAGAAATATCTCTGTCTGGCAGGAGGAGTTGCGCTTAACTGTGTAGCAAACGGGAAACTGCTGCGTGAGAGGATATTTGAAGATATGTGGATACAACCTGCGGCCGGAGATTCAGGCGCAGCATTGGGAGCGGCATTACTGGCATGGTATCAATATCTTGAGAATGAAAGAAAGGCAGACAACACAAATGATTTTCAGCAGGGATCATATCTTGGGCCAAAATTTGAAAATGGATATATTGCCGAATATTTAAAAAGGAATAGAATTCCTTATCAGGAATTAAATCATGAAGAGCTTCCCGAGAGGATCGCAGATTTAATCGCGGATGAAAAGGTGATCGGATGGTTTCAGGGAAGGATGGAGTTTGGGCCTCGTGCCCTGGGAGGAAGGTCTATTATAGGAGATGCCCGTTCTGCAAAGATGCAGGAGACGATGAACCTGAAGATCAAGTTTCGCGAAAGTTTTCGGCCGTTTGCTCCATCTGTAATACGGGAAAGGGTATCGGATTTTTTTGAAATAGATAGATCAAGTCCTTACATGTTACTGGTAGCGCCTGTAAAGAAAGAGTTTTGTCGTGATATGACAGAGGAAGAGCAACGGCTTTTTGGGCTTGATAAACTGCATGTTGTCAGGTCCAATATGCCGGCAATCACTCATGTTGATTATTCTGCACGGATTCAGACAGTAGATGGAACGTACAATAATCTTTATTACAATATGATCAAGAAATTTGATGAAAAGTACGGATGTCCTGTAATAATCAATACCTCTTTTAATGTGAGGGGAGAACCTATTGTGTGTACGCCAGAAGATGCATATCTGTGTTTCATGCGTACAAATATGGATTATCTGATTATGGAAAATTATCTGCTCGATAAACAGGAGCAGAAAGCCCTGGAAAAAGACATTGATTGGCAGAAAGAATTTGAGCTTGATTAGGAGAAAAAATGCTTCTTGAGGAAATTAAGAATATCAAAAGTGAAAAGCGTGACCTGAGAAATTTTGGCTTAACAATGGGGATAGCCTTGGGGATATTGGGAGGGCTGCTTTGGTGGAAAGGGAAGGGCAGTTATTCCTATTTTTTGTATTTTTCCGTGGCATTTATTCTTTTTGGTGTAATTTTGCCAAACTTGTTAAAACCTCTCCAGAAGGCGTGGATGACATTTGCTGTTATCCTTGGATGGTTTATGACGAGGTTTGTATTAAGCATACTTTTCTACTTTGTATTTACTTCAATAAGTTTGCTTGCAAAGATGTTTGGCAACCGTTTTCTTGATCTGAAGATGAACAAAACCGGAAAGAGTTACTGGATTTACAGAGAAATGTCGTCTTTTGACAAATCACGCTATGAAAAACAGTTCTGAGAATAAATTAACTTTTATCAGTATTGCGTTCTTTCATTTCAGATTTACGAAGGTATAAAATTGTCATAGAATTTCTTTTGAAAGTGCATTAGGTTTATATTTCATCTGGAATGAATACTTACCTCAATAATTATAAATTACATTTTTTCCTGCCCTGGATGGTACTATATCTGATATTTCCTGCAGCTTGGGCGCTTCCTGTTTCTGTTACATCAAGATTCTATATTTTTTCAGGACTGCTTATTTATTTTTCTGTATCAGTATATTTTGTGAATCGCTGGTTTAATTCTCTTCCTATTAATACGCCGTTTATTATACGGCCCAAGGTCTTTTTAGATCACATTCAAAAAAATCCGGGGCTTGTCAGTGTTTGTTGTATAGCTGCAGGACTCAATGTCTTTTACCTGTTCTCTCCTATTTCAATGTTTGGAGATGAGGCGCTTCACCTTCAGGGAGGTTTGTGGATCTATTATTACATCAGCAGCTATTTACATAAATATTTCCAGTTTGTCTTTTGGATATTATTAATTGCGATACTGTTCATAGCAAAAATAAAACCCTTTAAAGAATTGTTTATGAATCACTTACATACCAAACCTGCTGAGCGTGGCACAAACAAACCTCTCAGTTTCGTATTTATATCATTAACTTTCATCTTGTTAAGCGCCTATTTCTATTTATTGAGGAACCTGCCTTACAATACTCTCCTGTCTCCGATGTATACTCCTGTCCCCAAGATTCTCTATCTTGTTTCTTATTGCTTCTTAGGGATTAATACAGTGGGACCGAGAATAATACAATTAATATTCTATCTGTTAAGTGCGATATATCTTTATTGTACAGTTATGTTATTCAGTAATAAGGAGACGGCATTACTGGGTGCTTCAATATATTTATTTTCTCCTTTAATGTTTTTTTATGCGCACAGCGGTGAATTACATAGTGGTGTTATTTTTTTTATAGTGTTGGTTTCTTTCCATTTTCTTAAATTTCTCAAGTATGAAGATTACAGGGATTTGCTGTTGACGTCGTATTTCATCAGTATAGGTTTTTTATATAAAAGGGATATTCTCTTAATGTTTTTCATTTGTGGCGGGTATCTCTTTATCAGGGGTATAAGAAACAGAGAATTGTTTTCAGGAAGGCATCTGAAAATACTGCTCATATCTCTGATTCCGATTATCCCGTGGATCATAATTGGAAAGTTTTTTACATGGAGAAATTATACGATTGTTTGGTCTCATATCACTTCATTGGACAGACTGACTGCATATTTTATGCTTATACCGTCAACCGTATCGTGGGCTGTCTTCTTTCTTTTTTTGTTATCAATAGGCTATGTTTTGATTTTTAAGCGGGGTGAGCTATCACTGTTTTTCGGATTGCTTTTTATTGCTTATTATGTGTTTTATACCATAGATATGGGAGCGTTAGCTCCCCGTCTTTCAACGGCGTTTTATCCGACTATCGCTGTTTTTTTAGCCTGCTTCCTATCTAATCTGGTCAATAAAATTGGCAGTAAACATTCTTTCAAAATTGTTTTTTCCGTTTTAACATTTTATTTAATACTTATCTGCTCGATGCCTTCGTTTAATGTGCGGTATCTCGGAATTGATGGTCTCAAGCTCCAGAATTTCCCAAGTGAAGATGCCATGAAATGGGTTAAAAATAATATAACAGAGGGAGAGAAAATCCTGGCTATTCGTATCCTGCCGGTTTTTTTTCATATGGATAAATATGAAATAGACAGAGACAGAGTTGTTACTTTCTGGTATGAACTGCCGGAGACAATTTCTGAGATCGAAAAAATAAAAAAATTCTGTAATGAAAATAATACTGGCTACATTATGTTTCCGCACGGCCCGGAATATCCTGTAACAGGCAACTTGAAAGTTTTGAAGTCTTTAAAAGCAGATAGGAATAAAGAATTCCTGAAGATTGCAGAATTTAATTCTGGAGAAAATTATATTTATATATATAAATTAAAAAAATAAGGCTGCAGCAATATCAGGTCGATTTTTATATAGGCAGAACGGCGTATAGCTTTATAGCAAAATAATATGGTTAAATAAATTAAAATTGGGTTAATGCAGTTCAAAGGAGGTTTGCTTTTTTGGCTAAGATTCTTTTTGTTCAGTCACTTTTCGTAGAGCAGTTTGGTGTAATGACGCTTGCGGCAGTAGCCAAACAGAAAGGACATGCTGTAGCGTTAGCTATAGGCTCTGATGAACATATTTTAAAAAAAGCGGAGGCATTTCAACCGGATGTTGTTGGATTTAGCGTATTGACTGGTTACCAGAAGAGATACTTAGGGTTAGGGAAAGCGCTTAAAAAGAAACTTGCAAAAAAACCGATAGTCCTATTTGGAGGACCTCATGCAACTTTTTTCCCGGAAGTTGTGCTTGAAGATGGTGTGGACATGGTTTGCCGTGGTGAAGGTGAGGGAGCCTTAGAGGATATCCTTGATGCTATTGATAAAGGTACGGGTTTTGATGGTATAGATAACATAACCCTTAATAAAGACGGCAAAGCTGTAAATAATCCCATAAGACTTTTAGTGGATATTGATGCTATACCATTTCCAGACAGAGAGATATATGATGATTATCCTATAATTAGTGATGCTGATATGGTGACGTTTATGGCCAGCCGTGGCTGCCCCTTTAGTTGTTCTTTTTGCTTTAATAAAAAAATGGTGAATATAACAAAAGGACTTGGTTCTTGGGTCAGGTTCAGAAGCGTTGACAATTTAATCAAGGAAATCGGTTTAGTTCTTCAAAACAGGAAGGTAGATTATATAGACTTCCATGATGATACTTTTATTCTAAAACGCGACTGGTTATTTGAATTTCTTGATGCATATGCCGAACATTTCAAGATTCCCTTCACATGCCAGATAAGGGCTGATCTGTTAACTTTAGACATAGCTGAAGCGCTTAAAAAAGCAGGATGCTGCAGGGTTAGCTTCGGTCTTGAGTCAGGTGATGAGGAACTGCGAAACTTACTGTTGAAGAAAAGCCTTTCTGACAAGCAGATTCGTAATGCGGCAGATATGTTACATGAGGTTGGACTTCCATTCTTTACTACAAATATGATGGGATTGCCTGGTGAGAGTCTGAAGCAGGCTTTTAAGACATTGGAATTAAATATTGAGATAGGATCAAAATGTGCATGGACTAGTGTATTTCAGCCATTTCCTGGCACAGAACTCTCCGATTATTGTCTTGAGAAAGGTTTCCTGGATAAATCAATCAGTACAGATGAACCGATAGACACGCATACAACAAGCTTACTTAGCCAGCCTGATATTGATAAAATAGTAAGATTGCAGAAGTTTGTTTATCTGGCTGTCAGATTTCCAAATACACTGGGATTAATCAGGAAACTTATAAATTATAATTTCCCGGATATCTATTATTATATCCACCGGATATCGTATTTACTTTTTTATTATCGCAAGGCATATCAAACAACATGGACAGGCATGATAAAACATGCATGGATTGCCATGAGACACTACAGGTAATAATGAGTGTAATTATTGTTGAGGAGGGTCAATACTAATTGGATCAATTTTGTGTTCTCATATACCCCAAAACAGTTGAGATTGAAATTTCTCACCCGGATGTTCCCTATTCAATTTTATTCCTTGGAAGTTATCTGAAAAGTCATGGGATTAATGTGCAGCTTTTTGATCAACGGATAACATCAAATAGAGAAATTCTTCAGTTTATTGAATCGAATCCTATCACTCATGTAGGGTTGTCAACCATGACCGGTCCCCAGATTATTTATGCCATTGATCTGAGCAAAAAGATCAGACAACACAGACCGGATATTAAAATTGTCTGGGGCGGAATTCATGTGACTGTAGCAACCGGGTCGGCGTTGAAGCGGGATTTTATTGATTATGTTGTATATGGTGAGGGAGAAGAAACGCTCCTTGAGCTGATAAAAAGTTCCGGCAAGGAACCGGTTAAAGGTGCGCTGCGCAGAGATGACAGTTTGGAAAATCTTGTTCCTCGTGAATTTATGGATATGGATAGGATCTCCCTCGATTGGACACTAATAGATCCCCAAAAATATATTTCAGTGCGCGACGGCCTGCGCTATATATCTTTTGTAACCTCGAGAGGATGCTCATTTAAATGCCAATATTGCTACAATAGTGTTACTAACAGCAGGTGGCGTTCCTGGAGTGTGAAAAAGGTACGGCAGGAGATTGAAAAAATTCTGGAGTTCGATATTTCTTATATTTCATTTATGGATGACAACCTTGCCGTAAACACAAAATGGCTTTCAGAAGTCTGTAAGATTTTAGAGGAGAAAAATATCTCATGGTACGGCGACCTTCGGGCCAACATGATTACCAATGGAAATATGGAAAGGTTTAAAGAATGCACTATGGTATTCATAGGCGCTGAATCCGGTTCGCAACGCGTGCTTGATGATATTCAAAAGAATATTAAGGTTGAAGATATTTTCAATGCCGCCAGGGTGCTGAATGAGCGGGGCATGAAAGGGACTTTCAGTTGGATTATTGGATTTCCCCAGGAAACGAGGGATGACGTTATGGCTACAATTAATGCGGTCAGAAGGGTTTCTGAGATCATGCCTGCTGCGGTACAAAGGCTGAAAATATTTTCACCGTATCCAGGTTCAAATCTGTATAAAAAAACCATAGAGAAGGGATACCGTCCGCCGGCGACTCTTGAAGAGTGGGGCCGATATACGCGGGAACATTGTGACCTTCCTTATATTAAAAATCCGTGGTGGTATAAATGTATAAGTTATGTGACATTCTTCAATTTTTACCGCCAAACCGATATCATAGGAAGTATCGGAAGCAGTAAGCCGATCTTCAGGCCGGTTATCGCTGTTTATAAATTTTCCTCGACGTTTAGGTGGCGCTTGGGGTTTTTCAGCCTGCCCTTGGAATTCATGCTGCTTGATGTGTTGCGAAAAATCTATATGAAGATTATGAAATAAATTTCCTCCTTCATCTATATTTTTAACTTTATGAAAAAAAATATAATCATATTGCTTATTGTTATTGCGGTGTATGCCTTACTCAGTTTTACCAGGCATCAGTATGTAAGGTTGACAGCCGATTCCATGCTCTATTTCAGCATTGCTCAGAAATATCTGTCCGGAGATTTTCAGAATGCGATAAATGGTTACTGGGGACCGCTTTTAGCCTGGCTGTTAATCCCATTTTTGTATTTAGGCGTCAGCCATGTCGTTGCAATAAACGCACTCGATGCATTAATTGGAATTTTAATTATCGTTGGGGTATGGAAATTGTCTTACAGATTTGAAATGACTGATAAGATCAGAGGATTTATATTGATTTCTTCACCCCCGATGGTTCTGAAATTTTCTTTGGTTCAGCCCATGGATTTCCTCCTGGTATGTATTCTTGTGTTCTATCTTTGCATTGTCTTTAACCGTGACTATCCAAAGTATGTTAGCTCTGGTATATTCAGCGGCATATTAGGCTCACTCGCATATCTTACCAAGGCTTATGCATTTCCTTTTTTTATAGCGCACTTTTCCATCATTAACATCATGCATTACTTTAAGAATGTTACACGAGAAGACAGACAAAAAGTGCTGAGAAATGCAGTTGCCGGTTTTATTCTTTTTTCTTTGTTCAGTGGAGTATGGATTATAAAAATAAGTGAAAAGTACGGCCACCTTACTTTTTCTACAATGAGAGATACCAATTTTAATGCTCCGGGACCAGAGGCGATGGGCGGTGGTTTGGAATTCGGAGTGCCAGTATTCTATGAAGGTTTTTTTGAGCCGCCGAATGAAACAGCATTTGTGATCTGGGAGGACCCCAGTTATCTCAGGGGGCAGAAATGGAGTGCGTGGCAGTCGAAGGATCATTTCAAACACTTTGTCAGATTGATTTTGAAAAATATTTCTGACTGCCTGAAAATATTTGAGACTTTCTCAACCTTTTCGGTTGCAATCATTATCGCATATATGTTGCTTTTATATGAGAAACCCTGGAGCAAAATATCCTTTCGTGACGACTTGCTTTACCCGATGGTGACAGCAATTCTTTTTACAGGGGGATATCTGCTATTTCACCTTGAAGAAAGGTATCTCTGGCTGATTAATATTCTGCTTTTATTAATGGGTGGTTTTACGATTAATGCTATGATGCAGAGAGATTTTTTTAAACCTGAATCAAGAAAAAACATTTTGATAGCAGTGTTCATTTTATCTTTCATTTTTACTCCTGTAAAATATATAATTCAGGCAAACCGGGGCGGTATGGATACTGACATGTATTATCTAAGCACCGATTTAAAAAAATACAACATAAAAGGGAGCATAGCTTCAAACCAGGAGTATGTCCCGGTTCATGACGCATGGCATAAAACTTTCCGTTCTGCATACTGGTTGAACAGCAGGTTTTACGGACAGGCAAGAGAAAACATAAATGATAATGAATTAGAGAATGAGCTGAAAAAATATGATATAGATTATTATTTCTTATGGGGTGAAGGGAACAGGATCCCTCAATTTCTGTCGGAAGATCAGGAAATTACAAAAAATGAGATTCCGGGATTGAAGATTTATAAGTTGGAAAAGATAATAGTTAAGTAAAATAACTTATTGTAGCAACTGCTTATATACAGCCTCTGCATATGCTTGGTAGCCGGGTGCTAACGGGTGATCATCCAGTGTAATTTTATATACTTTGGCTTGTTCATTAAGTTTGTTTACAACATACGGTCGCGCATCTGTCCATTCTATTCCTGTGTTATTAAAGAACTTGGAAAATTCGTTCAACAAATTTCTTTCATTCTCAATGAGTAGATGAAAATCATCCGGAAGGTTATAGTGGCTATTCAACAAATATTCATAATATACATTCTCCTTAGATGGAATGCAAAGCACGCTAAAAGCTATGTTATTCTGGTCAGCTTTATTTTTCATTTCTACTAATAATTTTTTTGCAATTTCAAATGCGGTTTGTATGTTCTGCTTCTTCAGGTCAATATTATTATTAACGCCGATAAGCCTGTTATAACTAAAAATGGTATTTTGCTTGCCATCGTCAATAATGATTAACGTTTTATCTGGCTTATTGAATTTTTTCATATAATAAACAAGCTTTGCTTTTAATGGTGTCCAAATCATATAGTCTGTAAATGTTACAATCGCCGTATTTTTTATGACTGATTTTAAATAACTGTGGAAAGATGTAGGGGATGTGTTTTTTATAGCATTATCCTTTGGTTCAAGTTCAACACAAGCTGGGCAATTACAATTTTCAATATTAACATTATTTTCTTTAGCCCAATGTCTCCAATAGTTAAGTTGTTTAAATAGCAAACATGTATCATTTAGATCATTGGGAATATAAAGACCTATAATTATATTCTTGGGATTTAAATTAATAGCCTTATCCATTAAGTAATAATATTGAACAATGCCAAAATTGCCTATTCCAAAATTATATACAGTCTTGCTAGCCATCCTGCCTAATTGATATGGCCATGAGTATTCTGTTTTCACGTTGAACCCGAATGTATGAGAATCTCCGAGAGTGACTATGTCAGCATTCTCAAGTGCCTGAGGATTCCTGAATCCGTTACTGTCTATGCCATATTGTTTATTATATGCAAGAGTGAAAGATAATATTTCATCTTTATTTAAATTTGGAGAGTCAACCCATGAAATAACTGGAAATATCGTAAAAAATCTTAAACCAATTTCCAGAATAATTACACCAAGACAGATTGAAATAATCAACAATACTGAGTTTGTTTTCAATGTTCCCCCTGAAAGTTTAATTTATTTCATCTTCTTGATTCAGAATGCAATTGTTCATTCAGTGATTATAAACCGGTTTACTGGCCGATTTGTGACGTCTTTATGATAAAAAAATCCGATCATTTTTAAAATAATAAAAGAAACCACCTCTGGAAAGACATAATTTAATACGTTAAGCTTCCCAATAACATTATTAGGCAACATAATAAATCTGGATACGGAGAATTGATTATATTGGAATATGTTAAAATATTTCATAAAAACATTCCCATCTTAAAATTTACAAACTGCAAGACATTTAACTATATAATAAAATATCTATATGATTTCTGATTCTATTGATACAACTGAAGGAACAACTTTTGGACAGCTTTTTCGACTAATCTTTGTATTTTTTTTCCTTTATCTCGTTGGTGATGCATTCTATCGATGGGATGGATTTAAATATTATGCATCGTTTTCCGAATTTCTGCCGGCTGTTGCGCTTATCTCAATTCTCTGGAGCTTTCTATCACTGTTAACAACCATATTTGTGTGGATGATATTGAGGACGTTTGAAGGACTTTTCCATCATATGAAATTTAAAATAAATTCTGGACAGTTACTGTTATGTCTTGGTTTTTTTATATCATTAGTTATAGCATCATGGGCCATTAAGAATCAAATATGGCCTTCAATACAGTCCACTCTGCAAATAAAGATTGGCATATTGAGCGGAATTGCTGTTGTCTCTCCGTTTCTAACATGGTTGTTTCGTAATAAAGCGGCATTATGGATTGAAACTATCTATGAGAGGATTACACCTTTGGTCTGGCTGTTTGGAGGGCTTGTCTTACTAAGTATTCCAGTAGTTGGTTACTTTGCATGGAGTAATCAAACCGGAAAAACGGTGTCAAACAATTATATAGGACCTGCGGTGACAGATACAGACCGGCCTAATATTATACTAATAACTTTTGATGCCTTGACAGCGCGTGATATGTCTGTATATGGATATGCCAAAGAGACAACTCCATTCATATCAGAATGGGCAAAATCAGCTTCGTTGTTTACAAGAAATGAGGCAGCGAGCAATTACACTGCATCAACAACAGCAAGTCTTATGACCGGCAAGCAAGTCTGGACTCACCGCAGATACCAATTGAATGGTGGAAAAACTATTAGAAGTGATATCGAGAGCTTACCGTTATTATTGAAGGAACACGGATATTACAACATGGCGTTTATAGCAAATCATATTGCTTCTGTACAGGAATTGGGTATGGCTGAAAGTTTTACTGTGGCACCGCCCGCCAATGAATTTATATCACCTGCAAGCTTATACGGATTTTTCCATAAACATCTTCATAAGCTATTTGGTAACAAAATTCAACTATATGACTGGATATTGCAAGAAGATTTTATTTTGCATAAGGTTTCGACTGATAAATATATGAAGTATCCTTATGATACTGAATTTCCTTTAGAGAGAATCTTTGACGTATTTATATCTGAAGTTAATAGTAATACATCTTGGAAACCTTATTTTGCGTGGATACATGTTTACCCGCCGCATTTCCCCTATCTGGCACCCGAAGGATATGTCGGCTTGTTTGATTCTTCACAAAAATATAGGACTGCAAAATCTCAGGATAATCTTGTGCGCCCAAGATTTTATGTTCAGGAACAACAGCATGAAGCTGATATTATCAGGGCACGTTACGATGAGTTTATAAGATATTGTGATAAAGAGTTTCAGGATTTTATTAAGCAGCTCGAAACACGAGACTTTCTAAGGAACACTATAGTTATTTTATCTTCTGATCATGGTGAGAGTTTTGAGCATGGATTTTTTACACATGGCGGACCTTTTCTTTTTGAACAAGAAACCAATATCCCCCTCATCATAAAAGAACCAGGACAAACAGAGGGTAAAGTCTTCAATGATGTGGTTAGCCAGATAGATACGACTGCTACGATTTTAGATTTTGCGGGCATAAAAATACCATCTTGGATAGAAGGTCGTTCGCTTTTGCCGCTGATGCGCGGGGAAAAACTTCCGTCAAGACCTGTATTCTCCATGATTTTTGACAAAGTTCCTGTTGAAAACAGGATAACAAAAGGAACTGTTGCTGTTTGGGATGGTGACTATAAATTGATACACCTCCTCGATAATAATAAATCATTGCTTTTTAACCTGAAGGAGGACCTTGGTGAGCTTAATGACTTATATGAAAAAGAGCCTGAAGTCAGCAGACGTCTTCTTAATTTAATATCTGAAAATATTGATAAAGCCAATAAAAGGATAATTAATGCAAAGTGATGAGAGAAGATAGATCAGATTCAAGCTGCCCCTTATGCGAGAAGAAGAATGTTAAAAGAAAATTTAAAATGCCTCAATATTCTATCTTCTATTGTTTGACCTGTAAAGTAGAGTTCAACGCAAATTTCCCGCCGAAGAATTCAGCCAAAGAGTCTTTTTCGGAAGAATATTATCTGGAGCTTCAGAAAGAAGCGTTTTCAGATCAAATGGAAAACCATATGCTGGACCCCAGCATTGAATTCTATCAAAAGAGATTGAGGCAGGTTGAGGGCCTGGCGGAAGGGAGGAGATTGCTGGATGTCGGAGCGGGCTTCGGCACTTTTCTTAGAACCGCTTATGATGCCGGATGGGATGTTGAGGGAGTTGAAATATCTCCGTTCGGCTCTGAATTTATAAGAAACAAATATGGATTTAATATTTATACCGAGAGCCTGACGTCACTAAAGCTGGAAGATAACAGTTACGATGTGATCAGTTTTTGGGATTCGATAGAACATATGGACCTCCCCGGGAGACAGTTAATCAAGGCATATCAACTGTTGAAGAAAGACGGTATTCTTATATTAACATCCGATAATTACAAATCCCTCATGTCATTCCTCGGTCGTTTATCATACTCTTTGTCTTTCGGAAAGCTCACGTACCCTGTAGAACGATTTTTTATCCCTTACAATAAAACATATTTTAATCATGACAATATGAGGGATCTGCTGCAGAAAATAGGTTATGAAATTATCCTGTTCGAAAAAATGCAATATCCTGTCAGTAAATTAAAATTGGGGCATTTTGAAAAACCGGTTTTGAAAATATTGTACGGCATTGAATCGTTTCTCAATATCCAATCACAATTCACATATATAGCCAGAAAGAAAATAGAATCATAGATTGCTTTTTGTATATGCTGGAAAGAAAATTAATCGTTTGCGCCGATGACTTTGGGCTTACAGAAGGCATTAACGAAGGCATTATAGCGGCTTATCGTAAAGGCATTATTACCCGTACAAGCATAATTGCCAATGGGGAGGCCTTTAATCATGCTGTCTTTCTGTTAAGGCAGAATAACGATTTAAGAGTTGGAGTTCATCTAACACTGGTGGGAGAGTCGCCAATTAACCAGCCTGACAAGATTAAAAGTCTTATAGGACGTGATGAAAAATTCTTAGTCAACTATAAAGCTTTTCTTGTAAGATATATTTTTCAGAAGGTTAATCCAATGGAAGTTTATACCGAGTGGGAATCTCAAATTCAAAAACTACTTAACTCAGGTATAAGCATCAACCATATTGACAGTCATCAGCACTTGCATTTGCTTCCGGGTATATTTGATAAAACTCTTGATTTGGCACATAAGTATAAAATAAAGAAAATCAGGATGCTTTTTCATGACGTTAATGAAATCAGAAGCTTTAAGGAATTGGTACTGGCATTACTATCAAGTTTCAATAAGAGGAAACTTACATCCTCCGGAATAAACTGTTCTGACAGGTTTTGGGGCTTAAAACATGGCGGAAATATTGTAGAAAATAATATACTAAATCTAATTGATAACCTGAAACATGGCACAACAGAGATGATGTGCCATCCCGGATATGCTGATAAAGATTATTGTCTGAGATACGGTCACTGGCATTATAAACCTGAAGAAGAGCTGAAGGCCCTGTGCAGCGAGCGGGTTAGAAAAAAGCTTAACGATAATAATATACAGCTTGTTTCTTAAAGGGTGCAAATAACAGATATGAAAAGAATTGATATCTCAATTGTAGTTCCAGTATACAGGGAAGAAGAAATAATCAGTGATTTTTACAATGAGCTTGTGAAGGTGATGGAATCAAGCGGTACTGTTTTTGAAATAATATTCGTTCATGATGACCGCTCCAACTCTGAAACAATGCAGAAATTGAAAGAGATTCATTATAACGACACAAGAGTGGTTATAATCGGACTGACAAGAAATTTTGGTCATCAGATAGCCCTTACTGCCGGAATGGACTATGCGCGGGGAGAAGCTGTGGTTACAATGGATGGGGACCTGCAGCATCCTCCGGAGCTTATTCCAACTTTAATCGAGAACTGGAAAAAAGGTTACGACATAGTCTATACGATAAGAGAAGATGTTCTGGGTGAGAGTTTCTTTAAAAAATATTCTGCAAAACTCTTTTATCGAATGATGTCAAGGATTTCTGATATAGATATGGGTATCAACTGTGCAGACTTCAGGCTGATGAGCAGGAAGACAGTGGAGGAATTCAAAAGGCTGAAGGAAAAATCCCGTTTTATACGGGGATTGGTCAGTTGGATGGGCTATAACAAGATAGGGGTTACCTATATTGCTAAAGAACGGTCTAAAGGGGAAACCAAGTTCTCACTAAGAAAAATCATTTCCTTTGCGCTTAACGGCCTTCTGTCTTTTTCAAATTTTCCGATAAGACTGATCAGTTTTATAGGACTCATAGTTTCAAGTGTCAGCTTTTTGTATTTGATCAGGGTAACCTACTTTTTTCTGTTTACCGAGGAAAAAATCCCCAATATGCTTCCGATTACTACTATCATTTTAATTTTATGCGGGGTTCAAATGCTGATGCTTGGGATTATAGGTGAATACATAGCGAAAATCTTTACGGAAACCAAAAATCGTCCTATTTATATCATTGATGAAATATATGACAAGGTTGACGATTGATAGTACTATTACTTGTTTAGCATGCTTCTTCATAATCTATTAAATAGTTCAGACTTCTGGAATGGTTGATTTAATATCCGTATTTAAACGATATAAGCACCTGACTTTTCAAAACAGGATTCATATATTCATCAGAAAAATTACTGTTCCATGGGATGTTATTCTCGATAATTTTCCCGCAGGTCATACCCTTATTGATGTCGGATGCGGTCATGGATTATTTATTAACCTTTTATCGTCAGGAAGGCCAGGCTTTAAAAAATATATTGGTGTTGATGCTGATGCAGACAAGATCAGAGTAGCACAGCAGATAGAGGATGATAATATTTCTTTTCGTCACATAGATTTTTTTGACCTCCGGGAAGCTGCGGACGTTTATTCAATATTTGATGTCCTGTATCTTATTCCATATGATGTACAGGATAAAATCATAAAACATATTTTTCAGAAACTTTCCCCAAACGGCTATCTGGTTATAAAGGAAATCGGTACGGAACCTTGCTGGAAATTCAATGTCAACAGGTTTCAGGAAACCATTTCAGTCAAGCTGGCCGGAATAACATTGGGCGAGAAATTTTATTTCAGATCAGAAGAGGAATTTACAAGTCTCCTCAAAGACGCTGGTTTTATGGTAAAGGTAATGAAAATAGATAAAGGATATCTGCATTCCCACATTCTTTACATCTGCAGAAAATAGAAAATGACACATATACCTACAAAAGATACTTTCATCAGCCCTGTGCATTCCAGCTATGAGACAAAGTCTGAGTTTCAGTTTTATTTTTTAATTGTCCTAATGCCTTTTCTGATGTTTTATTCAATAATCCCTTTTTTATCTGGTTTGACAATGGGCAGTGATTATTTACTATTCCCTATCAGGTATCAAATGGAGCTTTTTTTTTCCATGAAGACTGGTTCATTCCCTCTATATGCGCCTGGTTTTGCATCGGGACATTCTTCAAGCGCTTTGACGTTAGGGCAGATTTATCATCCTCTATCACATATAGCCTCGATAATGCCAGGATACTGGGAAGGAAAGGCGATTGAGTGGAACAGCTTTCTAAAGCTGCTTTCCCTGGGCCTCACGCAGCTTGTGTTATTTCTATTTTTAAGGAGGCTGAGGCTCAGTTCACTTTTCTCATTTCTTTTTTCATTTATTACTATTTACAACCTCAAGCTCATGGACCTTTTCCGGCATGGAGCGCCACTGGAAGCATTCACAGGACATCTCGTGCTTTGTGCTGTAATCGGATGGCATTTCATTCAGCCGACAAAGTGGGCAGGCCCTTTGTGCATAATCGGTGCAACTTATTTACTGATATGCTCCGGCCATCCTGAAGAGATGTATTACGGTTTTCTCGGTACAGTATTGTTTATGTGTGTTGCGCCCTTTTTTATACCAACTATGCTGTCCGACAGAGGAGTTGATTTAAAAATTGCTTTCAAGTTCTGGATACAAACGGGATTTTATATTTTTTTAGGCCTAATGCTTTCATCTGCATATACATTACCTTTTTACTTTGATTTTGTTTCTGATAATAATCTGCGTGTCGGGCAAGACTATATGCTTGCTGACCATAACCTGGACACTTTCATTGGCACAATAAACAATTTCTTTCTTCCACTTCGTTCGCTTGTGTATGGAGCCTTCGGAGGTTCATCCCTGTTTCTCGTTGCTTTTCTTATTCCGGTACTTTGGTTTTTCAAGGTTAAGATACCACGTTCTGTCTGGTTTATTTGGGGTCTGCTGGTGTTTATGTTTTTATTTATGCAGGGTAAGCGCACACCCGTACACAGGCTGGTGTGGGAGTATTTGCCGCTTGCTTCTTCTATAAGGACTGCGGGCAGAATTTCTATGATTATGCCGTTTTTTATAATGCTGCTTCTGGCCTGGGTTGCACAGGCTGAATCGTTTTTATTGCGTTTTAAACGGTCATCTGTGATGCTGAGGCCTTTTGCTATGCTGGCATATAGTTCATTGGTAATGACTGTAATCTATTATCTTGTATACATTGCAGGATACCATATTCTATCTTCAGCAACTTTTGTAGAAGAATTCATATATGCAGCCGGTCATTTCAGGTATGTTTCTTATTTCTGGCTTGAACTTATGATAGTCATAGCCGGTATATCTTTACTGGCAGTTTTGGCTGTTTATAGTATGCGCGCCAGTGCAAATAGGACGCTTGGTATTGTGTTAATTATAGTTACGATTGCACAAGTGGGAATAGTTTTAAAATACAGAACAGCGCATTGGATTGGGAAAAAGTATGCTTCGCCGACTTTTAAAGAGATGCAGGAACAAAAGAAGACAAAACTGGACTATCTCTACGATCCGGGAGGAGGGATGCAGTCTTCGATTGTTATAAATCATTTGGACCGGACTTTTATGGAACCCTTTTTGGGAAAAATATTAACTCATATTGTATCTGTGAAAAACCAGGATGAGGCATATCAAATAATGGAGCAAGAGCGTTTGCCACAGCAGCTCTTCATCGAAGGATATGACTCAGAGAAGGCAAGGATGATGACAGAGGGTGCAAAGGATATGAAGGAGGGCCGAGTGAAGCTGACATACAGCGCTTTTAATCGCCTTCAGTTTCAGATTGTTTCCCAGGCACCAGCATTTTTTGGCCTTCACTATCCATATACGGGCTACTGGAATGCGAAGGTAAATGATAAAGATGTGCCTGTTTATCGGGCAAACGGGGCAGCGCATGCTATTGAAATTCCCAAAGGCGAGAGCGTTATTGAATTCAGATATTGGAGTCATTCTGCCTTTTGGGGTATGACAATAAGTTGTATGACATTTGCTCTAATCGGATTTTTTGTATGTTTTCGATCATTGAAGGGTTTGCAGATGACTACAGGGATAGTGGCTGTGCTGGCTGTCAGTGCAGGCGGTTTTATGCTTTGGTATACCAGTCTGTATAGTGGCGATAATTTGAAAACGGAGTACGCATGGACTTATGAGCCTCCTATGAAGATCAATAATGTTGCGTATGGAAAAAGAAGCTGGGTAATGCCGCCTGCAAAGGTTTGCAGGGTCTGTGCTCCGGATCGGTTTAATACCCGGCTGGTAGATGGTAATCGTATCCCAATGTCCGGATTTATTACCAGTCAAGATTATAGTCCGGATTGGTTTATAGATTTGCATAAGCTTAAGAAAATCAAGACACTCTTTTTGTATGGAGTTGGTAAAAATTCAAAAGATGATGCAATATCTTTTAAAATAGCTTTATCAGACGATGGTCATACATGGCGCACATCTGCCTCTATGGTTTCACCAGCAAATGGTGATGGCCCTTTGAATATAGTTTTTAATAAATTGCAGACTGCGCGATACATTATGATAAAACTGTCAGGGGAAAGTATGGTATCTATTGATGAGGTGGAAATTTATGGTCCATAAGCAAAATACTTTCTGGCAGCTTTTTCGTCTGACCTTTGTGATTTTCTCCCTTTATCTTACCGGAGATGCACTTTATCGCTGGGATGGGATCAGTTTTTATGCATCGTTTTATGAATTTCTGCCGTCTGTCGCTCTTGCTTTTATTATTTGGAGCCTCGTAGCGGCATTGGCTGCTATTGTGTTGTGGTTGTTTTTTAGGACATTAATTACAGTGTTTCGAATTGTTGGATTGAAAATTGATTTTGAGCATTTGCTGTTGTACATGGTGGTCTTTATTTTCTCCGGAGTCTTAATCTGGAAAGGAAAAAGAATTATATGGCCTTATGAACAGACATCTCTGCAATTAAAATTTATAGTTGTTATATCTCTGGCCCTCATATCGGGATATATGATATGGCTGTTTCGCGGTAAGATAGGGAAGGCAGCTGTTGTCATACAGGAGCGTTTGACCCCTCTGGTATGGGTATATAGTTTCCTTATCATATGTTCCATACCGCTGGTGGGATATTACGCAGTATGGGAAACAGGTAAAACTAAACTATCAATAAATACTAAGTCTTCTGTAACAACTGATGGCAGGCCTAATATCATTCTGGTGACCTTTGATGCTCTTGCGGCCCGTCATATGACTGTATATGGCTATGAAAGAGAGACGACTCCATTTATCGAGAAGTGGTCAAAGAAGGCTACCGTGTTTTCAAAGGCTGAGGCAGCATGTAACTTCACTACTCCCTCAGCGGCGAGCCTTATGACCGGCAAGAGGGTATGGACTCATCAGACGTATCATATTGAAGGCATGAAGCCCATAAGAAGTGATGTTGAAAGTATGCCGCATATCTTAAAAGATAATGGCTATTTCAATATAGCTTTCGTTGTAAATCCCTTTGCCTCAGTCAGGGTTCTGGGTATGTCCGACAGCTTTGACTTGGCTCCGCTTACGAGCGAATTCGGCGATTCTGCTTCTTTGTTCGGATGGAAATTTGGAGTTGTTGACAAAATGCTGTATCAAGCCTTTGGTGATAAGATAAGATTTCACAACTGGATTTTAAGCAATGAGTTTATCTTCAGCAAATTTCTTAATCTGATTTCACGAAATGTTAATCTGACAGAAGTTCCGCCGGAGAAGGCATTCAATAAGCTGCTTGAAATCATGGACCATAATATTCCAAGACCGTTTTTTGCATGGATTCACATCTTCCCGCCGCATGATCCTTATCTGTCGCCGGAGAACTTTAAGGGTAAGTTTAATACTTCTTCGGAATTAAGAAATTATAAACAACAGGAGAAGCTGGTCGAAGAATCATATAAGTATCTGTTTCAATACAAGCCTTATTCTGATGGAATGCGTCCGGCAGTCAATCTGATGAAGGATTATTATGATGAGTTTATTACATATATTGATAAACAGTTCGAGGATTTTATTGAAGAATTGAATAAGAGAGAAACAGGAAATACGGTGTTCATTCTGACTGCTGACCACGGTGAAAGTTTTGAACATGGCTACTTTACACACGGAGGCCCTTTTCTTTATGAGCAGGTAACACATATACCTCTTGTTATCAAAAAGGCTGATCAGGATACCGGGCAGATTGTCAGTGGGACTGTAGAACAGGTTGATATTCCTGCAACGATTCTGGATTTAGCAAATATCCAGTTGCCAATATGGATGGAAGGTCGTTCACTTCTGCCGCTGATGCGCGGAAAAAAACTTCCGCCTAAACCAGCTTTCTCTATGAATTTTGAAGGAAATCCAAGCCGGGGACATGCTATTGCAAAAGGAAGTATAGCTGTGTGGGATGGCGATTATAAATTGATACATTATCTTGAAAGAAATGAATCTCTGCTTTTCAATTTAACACAGGACCCTGATGAGCTGAGTAATCTTATTGAGGAGGAGCCTGAAATTGGACAGTATCTTCTGCGTTTGATCCGGGATAATCTTCAAGAGGCCAACAAGAGAATGGGAAACGGAACATCCTTTAATTCATCAATTGTAAAATAAAATTACTTTAAGTTATCATTACTAAATGACTAAAAAAGCTTTAATTACAGGTATAACTGGTCAAGATGGTTCGTATCTTGCTGAACTGCTCTTATCTAAGGGCTATGAGGTTCATGGACTTATCCGCAGAGCAAGTACCTTCAATACAAAAAGAATAAACCACCTATACGTTGATCCTCATATATCAGGGGCTACGTTGTTGCTTCATTATGGGGACTTGTCAGATTCAGGACAGTTGACAAATTTAGTTTACAATATTCAACCCGATGAGATTTACCATCTTGGGGCTCAGAGTCATGTCAGGGTCAGCTTTGAAATGCCTGAGTATACTGGTGACATTACGGCCCTTGGAACTACAAGATTGCTGGAATCCATAAGGAGAAGCGGGATTAAAACAAAGTTTTATCAGGCTTCCTCATCAGAGATGTTTGGTTCTGCTCCGCCTCCACAGAATGAAAAGACGGTTTTCCATCCAAGAAGCCCTTATGCAGCAGCCAAGGTTTATGCTTACTGGATGACTGTTAACTACAGGGAGAGCTATAACCTTTTTGCCTGTAATGGAATACTTTTTAATCATGAGTCTCCGAGAAGAGGAGAGACTTTTGTAACGAGAAAAATAACGCGAGCTGTAGCCAACATACTTGCTGGCAATCAAAACAAGCTTTACCTTGGAAACCTTGAAGCAAAAAGGGATTGGGGATTCACCCCAGAATATGTAGAATGTCAATGGCTTATCCTTCAACAGGAGGAGCCGGATGATTATGTTATTGGCACGGGTGAAAGTCATACTGTAAGAGAATTTGTAGAGCTGGCTTTTGAATATGCCGGGATAAAACTTGCATGGGTTGGCGAAGGATTAAACGAGAAAGGTGTTGTAGAGTCGCTAAAATTATATTCAGATAAAATTTCCGCATCCGGGATAAAATCTGGTGATGTGGTAGTAGAAATTGATCCAAAATACTTCAGACCCGCTGAGGTCGATTATTTGCTTGCCGATGCATCGAAGGCACGTGAGAGACTTGACTGGAAGCCCGAAGTGAGTTTTAAAGAGCTTATAAAAATTATGGTTGATTCTGACCTTGAACTGATAGGACTGGAACCACCGGGAGAGGGCTTAAGGGCATTAACTGAGAAGAAAATTGACTGGACCGCCAACCGAATCACTGTTGAGTAGATAGATTACTCCTCAATCTTAAATTATTTTTTAATGAATAAAGACTCAAAAATATATGTAGCAGGCCATAGAGGGATGGTGGGTTCAGCCCTCGTGCGTTCACTGAAGGCCAGAGGATATTCTAATATTCTGACCCGTACACACAGTGAACTGGACCTTACACGCCAGAGAGATGTTGAGAGTTTTTTTGAGAGTGAAAGACCTGAATATGTGTTTCTTGCAGCAGCAAAGGTGGGGGGCATTTTAGCAAACGATACATATAAGGCGGAGTTTATTTATAAGAATATCATGATAGCAGCTAATATTATTAATGCTGCACGCGGGACGGCTGTCAGGAAACTCCTAAACCTTGGCTCTTCATGTATTTATCCGAAATATGCAGAACAACCCATGAAAGAAGAGGCTCTTCTGACTGGCGTCCTGGAGCCCACTAATGAGCCTTATGCCATAGCAAAGATTTCAGCGCTTAAATTGTGCAGATACTATAATGAGCAGTACGGAACAAACTTCATATCCGTAATGCCTACTAATCTTTATGGCCCTAATGACAATTTTAATCTTGAGACAGCTCATGCCTTCCCTGCGCTTATGAGAAAGTTTTATCTTGCGAAGCTTCTTGAGAATAACGATATTGAAAAAATAAAAAAAGACCTGCAAAGGTATCCACTGGGCTTTGGATTGGATAAGGAATTAAATCGTGATGACATGGCATCTGTAAGACAGAATCTTGTGAAAATTGGAATCACAAACGCTTATGTCCTTTTGTGGGGAGCAGGAGAGCCGTACAGGGAATTTCTACATGTGGACGATCTTGCAGAAGCAGGTATTTTTCTGATGGAACACTACAACTATGGAGACATAGGTGAATTTGTGAATGTGGGAACAGGAACCGATATAAAAATAAAAGATCTTGCAGAACTTATAAAGCAAACAATAGGATTTGAAGGCAGAATAAAATATGACTGTTCAAGGCCAGACGGAACTCCCCGGAAACTTCTTGATGTCAACAAGATGAGGCGCATGGGATGGGAAGCAAAAATAACCTTGCCTAAAGGAATTGAAATTACTTACGATTGGTATCTTAGGAACAACTTTCAGGAATAGACAATTGTGAACAAGGCTGAGAAAATAAATTATTTTGATTCGGTAGCTCAGGACAGGGAAAAATGGAGAAAGAGAGGAGCTTATTATTATCAGGAACTTGAGAAATATCTGCGTTTCCTGATCCCGCAGGGTTCGTCCGTTCTTGAAATCGGTTGCGGTATCGGTGATACACTCGCAGCGTTGAAGCCTTCCAGGGGACTTGGCATTGATATCAGTCCCAAAATGATAGAAATAGCAAGAAAAAAATTTCCCGATATAGCATTTGAGGTAGGAGACCTTGAAGCGCTGCAAGTAGAAGAGCAGTTTGACTATATTCTTATCATTGAGACTATAGGACACGTTGACGACATTCAATCGGCTTTTAGTCAATTGCACAAGGTATGTAAACCGGGAACACGTATAATAATTGTTTACTATAATTATCTTTGGGAACCTGTTCTTAAATACGCTGAAGCAGCAGGCTTGAGAATGAAAAACCTTTTACAGCACTGGCTGCCCTTGGAAGATATTGCAAATTTACTCTATCTGAACGATTTTGAAGTAGTCAAGAAAAGATATAGATTATTGCTTCCTGTATATTTTCCTCTGGTTTCATCTCTTATCAACAAGGTTGTAGCCCATATGCCTTTTTTGTGCAAGCTTTCCTTGAATGAAATTATTATTGCCCGTCCCATGACAGCAAGAAAGCCTGCCAAAGACGTGACTTGCTCTGTAATAATTCCATGCCGGAATGAGCGTGGGAACATTGAACAGGCTGTATTAAGAACGCCTGATATGGGTAAGCATACGGAGCTGATTTTTGTTGAAGGTCATTCTCAGGATGATACGCTTAATGAGTGTGAAAGAGTGAAGTCTCAATATCCGGATAAGGATATTAAAGTCATGGTTCAGGACGGAAAAGGGAAAGGAGATGCAGTCAGGAAAGGTTTTGCCAATGCAAAAAATGATGTGGTAATGATTCTTGATGCTGACCTTACAGTGCCTCCAGAAGACTTACCGAAATTCTTTAGTGCGATTGTTTCGGGCAAGGGAGAATTTATAAACGGATCAAGACTTGTTTATCAGATGGAAAAAGAGGCGATGCGTTTTCTGAATCTTCTGGGGAATAAATTTTTCAGCCGGGCTTTTACATATATTCTTGAACAGCACATAAGGGATACTTTGTGCGGCACAAAGGTTTTGTGGAGGGAAGATTATCAGAGAATACTTGCTGGCAGAAATTACTTTGGTGATTTTGATCCCTTTGGCGATTTTGACCTGTTGTTTGGTGCAACAAAGCTTAATCTCAAGATTGTTGAAATCCCCATAAGATATCGTGAAAGAACATATGGCACAACTCAAATCAGCCGCTTCAGGCATGGCTTTCTTCTTTTACAAATGACGCTTTTTGCTTTGAGAAAAATTAAATTTGTCTGATTATTGCTGGTGCTTAAAAAAATTGCAGAAGTTATTTATACTCATATTGTAAGTTTGAGAAATATAGTGAATATTTAAAGGGAAAAGTCTTAACAGAAAAAAGGAGAGCACACATGAGTAAATTTGCAATCATATCAGAGTTCTGGGATTTCTTAAGAGTGCGTAAGAAATGGTGGTTAACACCAATTGTAATCTTTCTCGTCTTACTTGGAGCATTAATTATTTTTACGGAAGGTTCTGCCGTAGCGCCTTTTATATATACGCTATTTTAGGTTAAGGCCTGTTGCAAATATCATTAAAATAGCTGTATCCCTAAGCGGCAGGGTATACTTGTTGATGGAGAAAGTTCTGTGGGTTTTCATAAATCAAGTAGCTCTTCTTAAAACCATCTATCAGGTAAAAAATCTCTAATGTTACATTCTGAAAAAATAGAAAATATCTATCTGTGGGGGACCAAAATACCTATTCTTATAATACCGTTTTTGCCCCTTTATATTTCCTCTTCAATGGTCTTCCCATATATTACCGGAAAAAATTTTGCTTTCAGAATTCTCGTTGAATTTGCAGCTGTCTTTTGGGTTGGGTTAATTTCTCTGAATAAAAAATATCGTCCTCATAATTCAGCAATATTCATATCCATTCTTACATTTACTTTCATAACAGGCGTGGCTGATTTAATGGGAGTTAATCCGTATAACAGTTTTTGGTCCAATTATGAGCGTATGGAAGGATACATCACCATATTGCATTTAGCTCTTTATTTCATGATAGTCAGAAGCGTTCTGCAAACCCGCAGAGACTGGCTGTTATTTTTTAACGTAATATTGGCAGTTAGTTTACTTGTATGTCTTTTCTCACTAAATCTGCCTACGGCAACAAAAGGTACACGATTCTGGATGGAGTATGTCACAAGGCTTTATGGCACTATTGGTAATCCACCGTTTCTTGCCTCTTATTTGCTTCTTACAATATATATTGGGTTCATCGTTCTCCTGAATACTCAAAAAAAGTATTTTAAGGCTTTTTATATTGTTCTCATTTTTCTCAGTGCAGTAGTTATTTATTTGACAGCAACAAGGGGAGCGATATTGTCAGGATTGATTGGTTTAATGATTATGAGTGCGTTTCATATTTTCAAAAAGATAAAACTAAAAAAATGGAAGTTAATTAATACGGTCATTACTGCGATTGTTATTGTCTGTTTTTCTGTTGCTGCTGTTACCATTATAACGTCACGCAGGGATTACTCCTTTGAAGATAGCACGACTCTTTTCAGGTTTGCCTCGATGTTTTCAGACGACTCTGTTAAGGCTCGATTTAATGCATGGGAGATGGCCTGGAACGGGATTAAAGAAAAACCTGTATTAGGCTGGGGACAGGAAAATTTTATTGGAATATATTCAGTGAATCATATACCTATTAAGGGAGAACAAGTATGGACTGACCGTGCACACAATATTGTTATAGAATGGTTGATCAATGCAGGTATTCTTGGTTTATCAGCGTATATAGCAATGTTGGGATTTGCTGTATATACAATACGGAAAAAATATATAGAGCAGCTAATTTCACAAAAAGAAACCGTTGTGATAGTGACTGTTCTCTCTGTTTACTTTATACAAAACCTGTTCACTTTTGATACCGTTAATACCTATTTCATATTGTTTGCCTTAATGGCTTACATTGACATTATTGGAACTCCAAATAATGCAGAAATTAAAATAGTTAGTAAAGATGGATACAACAAAAAAGTAAGATTAAGATTATTATACTCGACATTCTTTGCATTATTAGCTGGTTATGCAGTCTTTTATTTTGCAAATTATAAACCCATTGATGAGTCGAGGAAAATAATACGGATAAGTACGTCTGTCTCAAATTACAAATCTTTCCCAGCTCTACTTAAAGATTTTACAGATACTTTAGCAGTAAATTCATTTGGAGATAATGAGGTTAAAGACAGAATGAGAGTTGTATCCGAGGATTTTATTCTTTCCCGTGAATTATTTGATGAAGAGGGCGCCCTGAAGTTTCTTGAGACAACGGTTAATGAACTGGAAAAGGGGATATTGGAAAATTATTATAATCTGGAATATATAACAAAGGTTATTGAGTTGTATAAAAAAATTTCTTTTTATGAACCGGCCCTTGTTTCTAAAACCGAATTGCTTATCAAATGGAGTATAAATAATAATCCTGAGTATGAATGGCTTTATTATGCATTAGCTGAAATCTATGAGCTTAAGAAAGAATATACGAAGATGTTCGAGGTCGTAAATAATATGGTTGCACTCGATCCGCATAATGACCAAAAACAATTGAAACTGGCTTTGACAGCAATCTTTATGGAAAAAGAAGATATAACTGTACGTGCTCTGGAGGAAATAGGTAAGATCAGAGGTAAAAAGAACTCTGGTATTGCTAATGATGTTTTTATGCTTGAGATAAATGAACTTCAGTTAATTGCAGAAGCCTATTTAGAAGTAAAGAATTTTCAGAAAGCAATTCATTATTTTAATCTAATTATTAGTATGAAGCCTGACCGTGCCAGAATACATTATGATCTTGCTAACGCATATTTTAATCTTGGAGATAGAACACATGCTTTAAGAGAACTGAAGAAGGCAGCAGAAATGGCCCCTTCCGTTTACGGTGAAATAGCGAAAAAATACGGATTAACTAAATAGATAAATTTAGAGCCAGTTGCCTCAGAATAAAATGTTACCGAAGGAACGTTGACTCAGGGTGATTTT
>DYJL01000046.1 GCA_020723105.1 Nitrospira japonica
GTGCTGTTCCGGACGGTTGCTTTGTTGTTCAAGCACATTTTTGATCCGGACATTACGGACAGACTGCCCGGTATTTTGTCTCTTTTAGGGGAACTGTCCCAGAAAAAAACTGGAATTGAATATATTGAATCCCTGTTGCGGTATTTGCTCAGTACGGTCGAGGAGATATCTGCGGAAGGGATGAAAACCATTTTAAAACAATCTTTACCCAATATAAACGGAGATCTGATCATGACATTGGCTGAAAAATGGAAAAAAGAAGGGTTCGACCAGGGACTTCTTGAGGGCATTGAACTGGCCCTTATCCTCAAGTTCGGCAAGACCGCTGAAAACAAAAAACTGCTGAAGGTTATGAAAAATATCCAGAGTGTCGACCGGTTGAAACAGATCAAATCCGCCATTCTGGATGCCAAGACCATTACCGAGCTGATCGAGCGCTGTTCCAAATAGCATTGTCTCTTTGTGTGTGAGTGTTTCTTTTCATCTATTGAAAAAGCCCAGGAGGGAAACGAACCCTTGATTCGTTTCCCTCTTTTTTTTCAAAGCAGCATTTAAATTTGAGAAAAAAAGAGGTATGGAAAAGCATTTTCCGTTTGATGTGAAAAAATAGCCTGTTTGCGGAATTGTCGTCATGAATGTTACGGCTCATCCCGCATTCACATGAAATCTGCCCGGAAAAACAATTTGGCTGGAGAAATTCAAGTGTCCGGTGAAGCGGAGACAGGTCCTGCTGGGGAGCAACCTGTCAAGGAATAGCCGGATGTGGGGGGCTTCAAAGCCCGAGAGGGAAACGAATCTTTGATTCGTTTCCTTCTTTTTTTTCAAAGCCGCATTGTCAAAGACGTTATAAAATTGCAAAAGAAAATCTTCTCCAAAAGACCACTTTAATTTGGCAAAACATCAAAAAAAGGCCCAAATCTCATGATCGTTAATTCGGCAAAAAGTATGATAGTATTGTGGTAAATCACAAATAGACTGTTGTATCCCCGTTGAAATCGGTCTTGGATACCATGTTGCCGTTGGCATCATAGGTATAGGTTTCGGTTTGACCCAAGGGCAGGGTGTGTTTGATCACCCGGCTCTGGTTGTCGTATGCCCATGATTTGGTATGGCTGTTGGGATCGGTCTGGGAGACCTTGTTGCCGGTTTCGTCATAGGTATAGCTGGTTACACCTCCCAGGGCATTGGTCACAGCAGTGAGACGGCCTGCGGCATCTATGGCAAATCTTTCACTGCTTTACAATCGATTTTAAGCTGTTCGCTCATTAACTTGTCGTTAGAAATAAACGTAATAGTCTTATCTACATTTTCAGAACATAACTGATTCAATAGTTTTAAAATTATTACATTTTCATCATATTTAACATTCTCGTAAATTTTTTTAAAATAAACTAATTTATCATCGAAACTATCACAATTATAAAAAATATATTTTGACACATCATCTAATAAGTAAACACCTATATCTGGCTTGACAATCTCTTCTATCATTGTATTTTTTGCTACTTTAGAATTTTTTAATTTTAAAAATTTTGAGTATCCTTTTATATTTATGCCTGCATAAGATCCTATTCGATTTTCAATAAGAGTTAATAGATCTAAATATCTTTCATCTGAAATATCGACAACAAAAAATAAATAAAATAAAATATTATCATAATTATCGTTAATAATCATTCGATTTAATTTGCAAACAAGTTGTTCTCTAATCACTTCTTTGTTTTTAGAATAGTCATTACTTTTTATTATATCTTCTGGATGCACATTTACATTTAAACTTTTATCTAATTCAATAGTGCTACAGGCAAAAACTTGACTAGTACATAATTGCATCATTAGTATGATAATAAAATTTCTATATAGATTAAGTATAATATTTTTCATTGTTGGTTTCCAGTTATTGGTACTCTTTTATTTGGATCTGGATATGATTGGATTGGTTCAGCATGGATATATACATTTCTGAACCACCCCCATTTATCAGTTTCTAACATAAGTTCATTTTCTAAATAGTTGAATAGTTTTGAAAAATCAATATCGTTCATTCTTATGCAGCCCCATGTGATATGTCTATGTGTACCTCTTCCAGCATGTATTGTGTAATCATTGCCGATTAAAATATTAGATTGATAAGACCCCATCGAACTTTGCAAACGACTAGGAAGTCTTTTAGAAATTTTATGCCTACCTGAATACGGAGTTTTCCCATTCGCCGTATCACGTCCAACAATAAATGAATATCCAGGAACTGGGACATATAATTTTCTGAGTACCATCGAAAAATCGTTATATCCTTGATTAGCTCTATCTCCACTGACATGAAGATCATACAGCATGGTTCTCTTCTTCAAAGAAATTGGCTTAGCAGGCGCATTTGATGATAGGTATGTGATAGTGGCAATTGTTGTCATTAAACTTCCAATACTATACTCACCACTTGGATCATTATACATCATTGGATTCGCATTAGCATAAAGATACTTATGCAGCGTTACAGGCTCATGAATATCCCCCTTCCACGGATCGGTAGTCACAAACCGCCCTGTTGCCGGATCCATATACCTCGCCCTCAGGTAGTAGCACCCCGCATTCGGATCAAACTGCTCACCCGTATACATATAGTTGTTGGCAACTACGCCAGCCTGATCCAGAACAACTCCAAAGGCATCGTAGGTGTATTCGTTGAGAACAGCCTCACTGTTGTCCGCAAGCTGCCGTGTCGACATCTGACCATCATACAGATAGTAGTAGCTGTTGCCGCGGTTCTGGGAGATCAGATCATCCCCGTATACATAACTGACTGTCAAAGAGCCTGCGCCGTCAGATTCCGATAGAACCTGGGCATGGGGTCGATTGTGGTCGACCAGGTACTTCGTGATACTTCCGTCTGCTGTCTGGGATACCCGGATGCCCTGGGCATCATATTTGTATTCTGTGAGTGAACCGCCGGTTTGAACCGATGTCAGACGGTTCTCAAAATCATATCCATAGGTGATGGTTTCCGTGGTGTCGGATTTACGGATGGTGTTGCCGTTCTGGTCATAGGTGTAAATCCGGTCGTTTTCAGAAACCATCTGGTCATTGGCATTATACGTATAGGTGACCGTACCACTTGCATCGGTCTTGGTCAACCGGTTTCCAAACGGATCATAGGTATAGGTAATAACCTGGTCCCCCAGGACCGGGTCGGTGATGATCTCGTCGGTCAGGCGGTACAGGTCGTCGTAATTGTATTCCACAAACCGGCTGTTATCCTCTTCCACACTGATCCGGTTGCCGGAGGCATCAAGGGTGTAGGCATAGCTTGAGATGATCTCTCCGCTGGATTTCCGGTTCTCAAGATAGATGAGGCGGTTTTGGGTGTCATAGGTGTACTCACAAACATTACCGTTGGGATAGGTGATGGTTTCCCGGTTACCCACGGCGTCATAGGTGTAAGACGTAATTCCACCCTGCGAATCGGTTACGGACACCAGACGGTTAAGGGCATCATAGGACTCCAGACCGTTTTGGGTATGGATCACATACCTTGTACCGTCTTTCAGGGTCACCCGGAACCGGACCGGATTGTACTCGTCGGTTCCATATTCCATCA
>DYJL01000005.1 GCA_020723105.1 Nitrospira japonica
CAACAATTATCAGCAAACAGAGTCAGCGTTAACTCAAACATGAAAACCGGACATTTCTATTTTGGTAAAAACCGGACATTCTTATTTTGGCTTGACAATTCTTATTTAATGCATAGAATTTCTTTATTTCTTTATGTTAAACTTATAAGTTCTTTGTTTTAAAGGAGTCTCTATGAAAGAAAAAGATATATTTGATGAGATAATTGAAGTAGGTAAGAGGAGAGGAGTACTTACATACGATGAAATAAATGAAGCCCTTCCTTCAGAATTTTTTACCCCTGACGAAATAGAAGACCTTATGGATCTCCTTAGTGATATGGGGGTTCGTATTGTTGATGAAGAACAGGCCATACCATTGGAAGAAGTAGAAGCTCAAGAATATGAAAAGACTGAAGATCTGGTGCAGGCTTATTTTCATTCAATGGGTGATATTTCTATTCTTACCAAAGATGAGGAAGTCGAACTTGCTAAAAAATTAGAAGAAGGCAAGGGGATAATTGCAGAAATTATTCAGCCTCTTCCAATAACAAAGAAGATTGAAAATAATTTTGTCAGTGATGAAGAGGTACTCGAAGAAGATGAGCGGATGTCACAGATAATGGATTTGACTTTGATTAAACTGGAAGCGTCGGTTAAAAAGGCAAATAGCTTGATCGAGGATTTATCTCAATACGGGGGGTCACTGAAATCTCTAAGGCACTTAATAAAAAATGAAAAAAATAAGAAAAAAACAAGAAGTGCTAAACTGTCTGCGATGGAAGATGCTGCTAATCGTGCACAAATTATTTTTAAGAAGATTGAAGGTGAAGTAGGTGTAAAAGTCGAGGATTTGTTAAATAAGTGGGAAAGAATAAGCAAGGCACAGGCTTTTGTGCTTGAGGCTAAAAATGAACTGATTACGAGAAATCTAAGGTTGGTAGTTAATATTGCAAAAAATTATGTCGGTAGAGGATTGCCATTGCTCGATCTTATTCAGGAAGGCAATATCGGTCTAATGAAGGCTGTAGATAAATTTAAATATGAAAAGGGTTTTAAATTTAGTACATATGCTACATGGTGGATTAGGCAAGCAATAACAAGGGCACTTATAGATCAGACCAAGACAATAAGAGTTCCAGTACATATGATGGAGTTTTATAACAGGGTTACAAAGGCTTCAAGAGAGCTTACACAGGAACTCGGAAGAGAACCTACTGATGATGAGATAGCAAAGAGACTCTCTGTTCCGACAAGAAAAGTTGAAGAGGTTTTTAGAGCTATTCAAGATCCTATTGCATTACAGACACCTGTGGGTGATGAAGATACAGAATTGGAGGATTTCATTGGTGATAAAAACAGTCCTTCTCCATATTCCGATGCTGAAAATAAAGAGATATCAGGATATATAAAGAAAGTTTTGGGCACTTTAACTCCTAAGGAAGAAAAAGTGATAAGAATGCGTTTTGGTATTGGTGTGGACCGGGATCATACGCTTGAAGAAGTGGGAAGACATCTCACGATAACAAGAGAACGAGTAAGACAGATTGAAGCAAAAGCTCTAAGAAAATTAAAACACCCAAGCCGGCTTAAAGCCCTCAGGGCATTGGTAAGTTCTTAAAGTGATTTATAGCCCCACTTGGTTCCTATTGTAACTTCATCGGTACTATTCAGAATAACTGCAGATGAAGTAGTTGGTTGAAGCGATATAATCTGTATCTTGCCAATAACCTTTTCTATAGGGGAACCGGAGAAAACTGAAAAAACATCTCCATTCAGAAGTCCGTCGTTTTGTCCTTTATCAAGAAACACTATATTGTTTTCTCCAGAGAGTTCGTATGTAGAAGACGATTCCACAATATAGCCTTCAGCTTTTGGAGTTCTAATAATGTCAGGAACTAGTGGTGGTTCCATGTCTCTGTAAGGCAATAAACCGTCTCCAACTTGAATGTCCTCAAACGAAGTAATTATTTTAGCTTTAGGTGTGTTGTTGTCTATTCCGATAATTTCCAGAATCCCTGCAAGTCGTATCAGATGTCCCAAGATTTTTCCTGTTAGAGGATGCTTGACTACTTTGATATTTTTGATTGCATAAAAGCGGTTCTTGGAGGGTTTGTTTTGAAATACTATTAGAGATGCCTTATCATCAAGGCCTGAGCGGGACAATATTTCCTTTGTTGAAATATTGAGATAAACAATGTCACCTTTCCCCGCAATTTCTCTGCCTGAAGACTCGGCGATTATTTTCCCTACAGCAGGAGAATCTTCTGATATCCAGCCGGTAGAAATATAGAGATTTTTATCAATCAGGTATTTCCTGTGTTTTTCTTCAATTGCTTCTGCAGCAAAGGAATTGACTTTAATGTCGGGAGCTTTAAGTTTTTTTACAGACGAAAGTTTTTTATCTACAGTAGGTAGTTCCTGCTGAAGAAGGATTTCTCTGGATGGGATAACTATTCTTCCCCCAGGGTGTATCAGATCCGGATTAACAATATGAGGGTTAACGCTCCAGAGTTTAGGCCATAGAAACGGGTCTTCCAGATTACTCCCTGATATTCCCCATAATGTATCATTTTTCTGAATAATATATTCTGCATCCTGTGCCTGAATATTACTGGAAACTAATAGCAGAGAAATGATAAAAATAAAGTACGTTCTTTTCATATAGCTTCTCCTTATTCCCTCAAAGATATACCTTACAATATCGAAGTATAAGAGTGGTGTCAAGTTTATCAAGGATTTTTCGATCACTTAAGTAGTATAGTGTGCATTAATTGCTATATATTTCTCTGTTAAATCGCAGGTAAGAACTTTCACACTTTTTTTGCCCATATTTAAATTGATTGTAATATTAATATTTTTCTTTGTAAGGATATTCCTTGCTATTTCCTCTTTTTTTGTTCCAACTCCTTTGCTTGCAAGTTTAACATTATTGATATAAATGTCAATTTTTTCTTCTTTGATATCAACGCCTGAATAACCGGCAGCAGCAATAATTCTTCCCCAGTTTGGATCATTGCCATAAATTGCAGTTTTTACAAGCATTGAATTTGCAATAGATGTGGCGACGTTTCCTGCATCAGTTTCTGTCTTTGCACCTCTAACGATAATTTCGATATGTTTAGTTGCGCCTTCACCGTCCTCAACGATCATCTTTGCAAGATCGTGTGTTATATCACTTAATGCGCTTGTAAATTTTCGATATTCAGATGAAATTTTTATTATAGGCTTATTCTGTAATGAACCATTTGCCATAATCAATGCCATATCATTAGTGCTCATATCATTGTCAATCGTAATTCTATTAAATGAATTTTTTACTGCTTCTCTGAGCGCGGAATTGAGTGCATGAGGTTTTATAGCAATATCGGTAAATATAAAACACAGCATTGTAGCCATATTGGGGCATATCATGCCGGCTCCTTTTGCAATACCTGCTATAGTTCCTGTTTTCCCATTAATAGTTATTTTTCTGAATGATATTTTTGCAAAGGTGTCAGTTGTCATTATAGCGGAAGCAGCTTGTTCTAAAACCGAAGGAGAAAGTTTTCTCACTAATTCGGGTAAAGCTTTCTTGATTTTTTCTATTGGAAGGGGTCTGCCTATAACGCCTGTAGATGAAGCATAAATAAGTTTGGAAGAAATGCCAAGCGCTCTGGCAGTTTTTTCGGTTATTTCTTCAGCGTCGTTATAACCTCTCTTGCCTGTGCAGGCATTTGCATTGCCACTGTTAATAATTATTGCCTGTCCTTTTTGGGAGACAATACGTTTACTTGTAATTTTTACAGGGGCAGCTTTAATTTTATTTGTAGTGAAGACTCCTGCGGTTACTGCTACATTTTTAGAAAATACCAATGCGAGATCGTCTGCACCGGATTTCTTTATTTTTGCTGATATACTTGCAAAATAAAATCCGGGAATGATGACAGAAAGACGGCTCATTAAGGGCATGGAGGAACGTTTAAAAGCCCAGCAGTTTCATCAAAACCATACATAATATTCATGTTTTGGACTGCGGACCCGGACGCACCTTTTAAAAGGTTATCAATTGCACTGATAATTATCAATGTTTGTGCTTTACCATTGCGTTCATTAAGAAAGATGGAAAGATCACAATAATTGCTTCCTTTCACTGCTTTGGTAGTGGGGTATACACCGTTTCTTAAAATTCTGACAAAGGGTTCATTATTATAGAAATCCTGATAAAGTTTTTGCATATTTGAAAGATTTACATTTCTTTTGAGACCGACATATATAGTGCTTAACATTCCTCTGTCCATTGGTATAAGATGAGGAGTAAAAATCACTTCAATCTTTCTCTTTGAGAGCTGACTCAGTTCCTGTTCAATTTCAGGGGTATGACGGTGGCTTGTAACAGCATAGGCTCTGACAGATTCGTTCACTTCGCAGTACATGAAGGGTTGTACTGGACTTCTGCCCGCACCGGAGGTTCCTGATTTTGAGTCTATAATGATTGAGCTTGTGTCAATAAAATTTTTTCCTATTATTGGTGCAAGCCCAAGCAGTGCACTCGCAGGGTAACAGCCGGGATTGGCGATTAGGGCAGATTTCTTTATCCGGCTTCGGTTAATTTCCGGCAGACCATAGACAGCTTTCTTCAATAATGCAGGGAACAAATGAGGAGTGTTATACCATTGCTGATATACTTTTGGATTTTTAATCCTATAGTCTGCGGAAAGATCAATAACTTTTTTGCCTGTACTGAAAAGAAAGGAGGCAGTTTCCTGTGAAGTTTTATGTGGAAGGCATAGAAAGAAAAGATCAGCTTTCCTTGTTAAGACATTTAGATCGAGAATTTCAAATTTTAAATCAGTGTTTCTTAAATTAAGAAATATCTCTGATACCGGATAGCCTGATGAACGTTCAGAGGTAATAGCTGTAACTTTTACATGCGGATGATTTAATAGTAATCGTAAAAGTTCTGTACCTGTATAGCCGCTTCCTCCTAATATTGCAACCTGAAGAAGTGACTTAGTCATCTGGCTTATTATCTCTTGGAGAACTGGAAGCGCTTTCTCGCGCCTTTTTGTCCGTATTTCTTTCTTTCTACAACTCTCGGATCTCTTGTCAAAAAGCCTTCTTTCTTGAGCTTTCCCCTGAAATCCGAGTTAACTGATACAAGGGCTCGTGCTATGCCATGTCTTATGGCAGAAGCCTGTCCGGTTACTCCACCGCCGTTTACTCTGATTGTCAAGTCATATTTTCCGTTTACGCCTACGACATTTAACGGTTGCTGGACAATCATTTTCATGGTTTCATAAGGGAAATAGTCATGGAGCGCTTTTTTATTAATAGTTATATTCCCAGTTCCAGATTTGATGAATACCTGGGCGATGGATGTCTTTCTTCTGCCTGTTGCATTGTATTGAATATCTGCCATAAGTTAAAGCTCCTTGTATTAATTCAAATTTAATATTTCTGGATTTTGTGCTTTGTGTGGATGCTCTGTTCCACTGTAAACTTTTAATTTTTTTAGCTGCTGTCTGCCCAGTTTATTTTTAGGCAGCATTCCACGAACTGCTAAGATAATAATGTCTTCAGGTGAGTCTTTCATAATATCTTTTGCGGCCTTTTGTTTAATACCACCAGGGTAACCGGAATGCCGGTAATATAGTTTATTCTCAAGCTTGTTACCGGTAAAACGGACTTTATCAGCATTTACAACAATAACAAAATCCCCGGTATCTACATGCGGCGTAAAAATCGGTTTGTCTTTCCCTCTTAGTATCGAAGCTACTTTTGTGGCGAGTCTGCCAACGATCATACCATCGGCATTGATGACATGCCATTTCTTAACTACATCTGTATTTTTAGCAAATAAAGTCTTCATATTCCCTCTCTATGAGTAGCATTAGAAATAATTGAACATAACATGATAATTTATAATGCTTTTAATTGTCAATATAGACAGTCAATTTTATTAAGGTTTAAATAAAGATAGTATGTTTCTAATAGAATAAAAAAACAATAAATAATTGTTGACTGTCAGATAGTATTTATATCCTGTCACATGAACGGCGGGATAATTGTTCCCATGCGTTTGCATCTAATTCTTCTATATAGTCCTCTATGGAGAAAATTTGTCTGCATTCCATGCAGATTAATTGTACGGATTTTCATCCGACTTTTAGATTAAGGTTGCCATTGCACTTTTTACATTTCATATTTGGTGCTCCTGTTTTATTGATTCTGAAAATTGTTTCATTAATTTTAGTATATTTACTTATAAAAAGAGAAGTTAAACATTTAAGTGACAAAATTAAGACATATTTCAATTGATTTTTTTTCTCTAATTTGTTAAAAAATATAACAGTTGTAATTATTTTTACAAATCTAATGGTCGGTCTGATAACTTATTTTATACTATTAAAACCGATTATAGATTTCAGTAATTTGTCATCTGTCTAATATTGATTCTTTCTATTTATATGATGTGAGGTTTCATATATATATTTACAAAATTTCAACATGTTGAAGCGGAGAGACCCCAATGGTGCTTAAGGATAAAACAGTTATTATTAGTGGCGCTTCAAGAGGGATAGGAAGAGCCATTGCAATCGAATTAGCGACGGCAGGAGCCAATATAAGTTTTAACTATTTAAAAAGTGCCGATGATGCTTTGGTACTGGAAGAAGAGATAAAAGATCTGGGTGGTAATGCTAAATCATTTCAAGCCGATATTAAAGACTATAATGCTGTAACGTCCTGGGTAGATGATACAAAAAAGATATTTGGCAGCATTGATATAGTAATTAACAATGCCGGTATCATTAAAGACAAGGCCCTTGCACTCATGGAACAGGCTGATTGGCGAGACGTGATTTCTACTAACCTGGATGGAACTTTCAATCTTACAAGAGCTGCGATTGTCACACTGATAAAACAGAAAAGCGGTGTGGTTATTAATGTCAGTTCTGTAAGCGGTATAGTGGGGATGCCGCGCCAGACAAATTATTCTGCTTCCAAGGCCGGGATAATAGGGTTTACCAAAGCCCTTGCCAAGGAAGTTTCAGCTTATAACATCAGGGTAAATGCAGTGGCGCCTGGTTTTATTGAAACAGAGATGCTGGATGCTTTAAAGGAAGAATATAAGAAACAGGTATTGAAAGAAATACCTCTAATGAGATTAGGCAGGCCCCAGGAAGTTGCAAAGGCAGTAAAATTTTTGGTTGGCGACGATGCAAGCTATATTACCGGGCAAACGATAGTCATTGATGGCGGAATGAGTATTGTTTAAGAAATGGATTATAAAGCATACGTTCTTAATTCTTGTTTTTTAGCTTTTACTTGTAGTGTCTATGGTTAAGCAGTTATGAATAAGAGGCGGATTGTAATAACAGGAATAGGTGTAATTGCGCCTAATGGCATAGGAAAGGAAAGGTACTGGCACGCCCTTAAAGAAGGCAGGTCCGGGATAAAGCCGGTCAAAAGATTTGATACAGGTAAATTTAAATGTAAGTTGGCGGGTGAGATTGATGATTTTAAGCCTGCAATTTTTCTGGGCCAAAAGGGTCTTAGGGATATTGAGAGGTCTTCAAGATTATTATGTTCCGCTGCAAAGTTGGCAATTGATGACGCAGGGCTCAAAATCAACGATGACAATACAGATGATATAGGTGTTTGCACCGGAACCACTTTGTCTTCACTATGGAATTTTGCACAATTCGATAAGGAGGCAATTCAGGATGGGCCTCTTTTCACGAATGTGGCCCTTTTCCCAGGAACTGTAATGAATGCTGCATCAAGTCAGGTCTCTATCAGATTTAATATACAGGGTTTTAATACAACCATCGCTACAGGATACAGCTCCAGTATAGACGCATTGAAATACGCTATAGATTTTATTATGCGGGGACGGATAAAGGCGGTGCTTGTAGGCGGAGTAGAGAGTTTGTCATTGGCAAATTATACAGGATTTTACCGGCTCGGATTTTTTGCCGGGATAAATGGTGAGGAAGTTTCCTGCCCTTTTGATAAAAGGAGAAACGGGATTGTATTAGGTGAAGGTTCAGGTGTAATTGTGATAGAAGATGAGGAGCATGCACAGGCCAGAGGGGCGAGAATTTATGCAGAGGTTAACGGCATTGGCAATTGTTTCGATGCTTACAAGATGGGTAAATATGAACCGGAAGCAAACGGCCTGAAAGAGAGCATGAAAAAAGCGATCAGTAATTCAGGGCTGAACATAAGTGATATTGATTATGTCAGCGCATCAGCCAATTCTGTTCCCATGCAGGACAAATTAGAGACCGTAGCGCTTAAAGATGTTTTTGGAAGGTATGCTTACAATATGCCTGTAAGTTCCATAAAATCCATGACAGGAGAGACGTTCAGTGCAGGCGGCATACTTCAGGTTGCCGCAGCCGTGGGTAGTACGGTTTATGGTTTTATACCGCCAACAATTAACTATAAGGAACGAGACGATGACTGCGATCTTGATTATGTAGCAAATAGATCACGGACTGTCAGAGTAAATAATGTACTGATTAATAATTTTGGACCCGGCGGGAGCAATTCATCATTCATAATATCCAAATATCATTGAGGAGGGAAGCATATGAGTATTGAAGCGGAAATAAGGGAGATGGTTTCGGAGATCACTGAGGTTCCTGTTGAGAAACTTACACCCGAGGCAGATTTTTTTAAAGACCTGAATGTAGATTCTTTGAAGGCGATAGAGATTGTGGCAGCTTTTGAAAAAAAGTTCAGGATTATTGTCCCTGAAAACGATATACCAAAAATCAGGAATATCAGTCAGATTGTTGAATATACAAAGAATATAAAAAAAGATTGATATGTTGTGGGACCGGAAGAAAATTAAATCTATTCTGCCACAGAGAGAGCCCTTTCTTTTTATTGATCAGGTAATTGAAATTGAAGGCGTCGAGAAGGTCGTGGCTGTCACACAACTCAGCGGTGATGAAAGTTTTTTCAAAGGACATTTTCCACACAAACCAGTAATGCCTGGCGTCCTGCTCATTGAGGCCATGGCTCAGGCCTCTATCATCCTCTATTCCATTGCAAAGCCTAAAGTAGTAAGTACAAATCCGGATTATTATCTTGGTAAAGTTAAGTCTGAGTTTCTTGCGCCAGTATATCCCGGTGATAAAATAGTTGTAGAATCCAATGCAGTAAAAATTCTGGATAATGCAGCTATAACAGATGTTGTCGCAAAGGTAAATGATAAAATTGTTGCAAAGGCAAACCTTGTCTTCAGCATTCAAAAGAAATGAATAACAGAAGGGTTGTTGTAACAGGACTCGGTGTAGTTTCATCTATCGGAATCGGCAGGGAAGATTTCTGGAAGTCGGTAATCAATGGTAAATCCGGAATAAGCAAGGTCACATCTTTTGACACTACGGAGTATAGATGTCATAATGCCGGTGAAATAAAAGACTTCAAGCCGGAAGATTTCATTGACAGAAGAAAGATAAACTTTCTGGGCAGGACCTCTCAAATGGCTATCGCCGCAGCATTGATGGCGTTAGAAGATGCAGGTTTGCATAATGAGAAAATCGGCAGGAAAAGAACCGGCGTGTTTATGGGGACCACAATGGGTGAAAGGCCGATGGAGGAAACTATTGACGACTGGATAATAGGGGGTGCAGAAAATCTGAGCAAAACTAAAATTCTGCAATCTCCGCCTAATAATATCCCCACCAATATCGCCAGTTATCTTAAGATCCAGGGTCCCAACTATCTCATCCCCACGGCTTGCGCTGCAGGCAATTATGCTATAGGCTATGGCTTTGATTTCATTAAAAAAGGAGAACTTGACTATGCCATTGCGGGCGGCGCTGATGCATTCTCAAGGCTTGCCTTTACAGGCTTTCACCGGATCTATGCAATGGCTTCTGAGAAATGCCAGCCCTTTGACAAGAACAGAAAAGGGATGCTTGTGGGAGAAGGCGCAGCCATAATTTTACTTGAATCACTGGAGTCTGCTCTGAGAAGGGGGGCGGACATACATGCAGAGATAGCGGGCTATGGTATCAGTTGTGATGCTTATCATATGACGGCTTCGAAGGCAGACGGCATTGGAAGGGCGATACTCAAGGCTTTGAAAGATGCTGACCTTGACAAGGAAGATGTTGATTATATAAGCGCGCACGGAACTGGAACTCAGGGCAATGACAAAACAGAATGTGCTGCAATCAAGAATGTTTTTAAAGAGCGGTATAAAACAATTCCTGTCAGTTCGATAAAATCCATGCTGGGCCACCCCATGGGGGCTGCATCTGCAATTGAGGCGTTGACGTGTTGCCTGGCTGTCAAGAAAAATATTATTCCTCCGACGATTAACTTTGAGACTAAAGATCCAGGTTGTGACATTGATTGTGTTCCCAATAAGGCCCGGGTAAAAAGGGTAGATGTAGCTTTAAACAACGGTTTCGCCTTTGGAGGAAATAATTCGTGCCTGGCGATAAGGAAATTTAACTGATTTTATGTCAAATGAAAGAAGAGTAGTGATAACAGGTATAGGTCCTCTGGCTTCTACAGGCATAGGCAAGGATACTTTCTGGGATGGTATCTTAAAGAAGAGAACAGGTCTGACATTAGAAGAGATTTGTATTGACAACGAAATTTGGGATAAATTCTATTTGCATAAAATTGAGGATTTCGATATAGAGAAGTTCAATATCGAAGAAAAAATAATTGATGATATTAAGACATGGAAAAAGGGAGGAGAAGATAGGGATCTTTACTATTTATTAGCAGCAGTCAAATTAGCTATAGATGACAGTAAAATTTGCTATGATAAAACCAATAACGATATTGGGTTGTTTCTAACTGTTGAACATCCGGGATTTGAAGCATTCTGTGAAGAAATGATTAGAGATACAGCAGAATATCTTGAGAAAGCTTCCCGTACTGCCAATTTTTCCAAGTTTAATCTATTCAAATATCTTTTTGAACGATTTGCCCCAAAGGGCTACGATCTTCAGAGTTTTATGTATTTATATTTCATTGCAAAGTCATTTGGTATTCATGGATATTCTTTATTTACTAACAATGCCTGTGCCTCAGGATTGTATGCTATGGAATCTGCTGCAAGACAGATAAAGTACGGAGGAAGTAATATTGTTTTACTCGCAGGTGGAGATGTTTCAAGCACAATGTTTAAACATTTGTGGTTTAGAAAGAATGGCCTTTATGCTGAAGATGGACGAATAAAGCCTTTCGCAAAAAGTGCAGATGGAATGGTTCTTGGCGATGGAGCCTCGGCTATGGTATTGGAAGAGCTGGAACATGCTTTAAACAGAAATGCATATATTTATGCAGAGTATGTGGGAGAGGGTTTCTCCTTAGAAGGCTGGAAAGTGACATTGCCGCAAGTAGGAAGTCTCTCCTATCAGAGTGCTATTACAGGCGCTTTGAAGAAGGCTAAAGTTGAACCATGCGATATTGATTTGATCGTTCCTCATGGAGTTGCCCTTAAGGCCACAGATGGTTATGAATCAAAAGCAATTACAGATATTTTTGGCAAGAATATACAGAAGCCTTTCATAACTGTATTCAAGCCGTACGTAGGACACAATCTTGGTGGGAGTGCGATTATAGAAAGCATAATTTTGCTTCTATCTATGGATAAAGGCATAATCCCTCCGGTTTTGCATAGCGATGAAACTGAACCAAAATATCATATTGAGTTGGTAAGAGAATGGCTTTCATATAATTTAACTACAACCATGAAATTATCCTGTGGTTTTGCAGGATATAATGCAGCAGCAATTTTTAGAAAGATAAAGACTACGCATATATGCAGTTAAATTTATTTTCGATATCGGGATTATTCCTAGCCATTATCTGTTTTATATTAGTCTTTATTATCTTGAAATACGGAAAGACACGACTTCATCGAGTATGGGTATTATTTAATATTGCTGTCGGCATCTGGGGAATAGGCGCCTTTTTTATTGGCTGGGCAACAACAGAGAAGGTTGCGCTTTTCTGGTTAAGAATTGCACATATCGGCGTTATTTTAATACCGGTCTTTTTCCTTCATGTCATATTTCTTCTTTGTGGAATATCACGAAAAAAAATGCTCGTTGCGACTTATTTCCAGGGAACAATATTCTTACTACTAAGTATGAGCAATCTTTTTTTGTCGCGCATGCAATTTGTATTCGATTCTTTTTATTTTTCTAGATCAGAGGGATTACTCTACCCATTCTTCTTCATAATCTGGATGAGCATAATTTCTTACAGTTTATTTGAATTGGTGAAAACTTACTGGCAGTCACATGGATTAAAGCGGAATCGAATTCGTTTTTTTCTATTAGGAACAACAGTGGGTTTTTCCGGTGGAATAATGAATTTCTTTCCCCACTTTGGCATACTAATATATCCCTTTGGCAATTTTACCATTTCTCTGTACTGTATCATAGTTACCTATGCTATTCTTCGCCATCATCTAATGGATATCAGTTTTGTTTTTAAAAGAACGGCGGCTTACTCGCTTTCTGCCGGGCTTCTCACTGCTCTTTTTGTGGTTCTTGTCATGACGGCAACAAATTTATTATCAACTTTTATGCATGTAGACTCATTTAAAATCAGCATCATTGCTGCCATTATTATAGCCATCCTTTTTAATCCGCTTCGTAACAAGATCCAGAAACTTATTGATAAGCTGTTTTATAAGAAGTCCTATGATTATTATGCAACTATACAGCATGTAAGCTCTACGCTTGCTTCCATGTTTAATTCAGAAAATATATTCAAATTTATAAGCGACACAATCTATGGGGTAATGGGTTTGAAAAGTGTGCATCTGCTTACTGCCGCTTCAGGCGGGGCTTATGAGGTGGCTTACCAGAGGTCACTGCTGCAGGATAACGCTGCTGAAACAAAAGAAGACCGTGCTGAGGGGAAAGTTAATATAAACAGATCCTCCGGGATTGTTAAATTCTTTAATAAGTCCAATGAGGTTTTAATTAAAGATGAAATGGCACGGCTTGAGGAAATTATAGGGATGGAAGGTATAAAGAAGATTGAAAAGGAGCTTGAGACTTTTAACGGGGAGGCTGTAGTTCCGGTGTTTATTGACCGCAAACTGACAGTCCTGCAGATTTTAGGTAGTAAATTATCAGGTGATATGTTTAGCAGTGAGGACATCAGCTTGTTGAAGACCATCTCGGATCAGGCAGCAATTGCATTGAAAAATGCCGAGCTTTATAAAGATAAGCTTCATACCGAAAGGCTGGCCTCAATCGGTATGATGTCCGCAACTTTTGCACATGAAATAAGGAACCCACTGACTTCGCTGAAGACTTTTGCCCAGTTAATGCCGGAGAAGTATAACGATGAAGAATTCAGGGATACCTTTTCCAGAATTGTTGTTGGTGACATAAAAAAGATAGACGATCTTATACGCGACCTTCTCGATTTCTCGGTAAGAAAGAAAGCGACCCGTATGAACAACTTTAATCTTACTGAGCTTGTGGACGAAGTAGTTGACTACGTAAAAGAAAAGCTTGAATTTGAAAAATCAAAAATTGTCGTGGAGAAAAAATATAACGGGAAGGCCATTAATATGTCGGGTGATACAGTTAAACTGAAACGAGCTCTTGATAATATCATGATTAACGGTTGTCAGGCTATGCAGGGCGAAGGTACATTAAAAATCGGAATCAAGGAAAATGTAAAGAATGTTGATGTAGAAATTACAGATACCGGAGAAGGCATTCATCCTGAGGACCTTTCAAAAATATTTGATCCTTTTGTTACAAAAAAGGAAATGGGTGTCGGATTAGGGCTGGCTATCAGTAAAAGGATTATCGAAGATCATAACGGAAAAATACATGTCAGGAGCAAATTGACAAAGGGGACGACTTTTACAATCTCTTTGCCTATACAGAAGGGATAAATATGTTTATAATAAAAAACATCTCTGAGGAAAGGTAAAAAATGGAACTTCTTGCATTACTGAGCAGTAGAGACGACGTTGTTATTCCTGATGTGAAAGGAGCTCTCAGGAAATATACAGTATATCCTCTCAAGACAATGGAGGAACTTGAAGATTTATACAGCAACATCCCGCTCAATCTTCTCCTCATTGATACAACTTCTCACAAGCTGTCTGCCATAGGTGATTTCCTGAACAAACTTGATAATGACAGGGTAGTGCTTATTACTCCTGATAAGCTTGACAGCTTTGCACGAGAGCAGCTTCCCAGAAGTGTATTTGACTCCATTAATATATGGGACATAAGGGCGGAACTGCCTGCAATAGTTGAGCGCGCGCTTGAACGGCATAAGTTTAAAAATGAGTTGAGGCTGTTGAAGCAATCACATGATATAGCAGCGCCGTCACAGATGCCTGTTCATGCCAGACCGATGGCGGAGATGCTTATGGGGCGGAGTGATACGCTTCCGAGCGGAAGATATGTTCATGAAAAAGTTATTGTTAATTTTGCCAAGATGCTTACATCAAGCTTTGATATGCAGCGGCTTTTCAATCATTTTATTGATTCTGTTATGGAAATTGCCCGTGTAAACAGAATGATGGTTATGCTGAAAGATAAGGACGTGTTTTATGTTAAAGCCCACTACGGGCTGGACCCGAATTTGGCTGATAATATACATCTCAGGAAAGACAGTGCGCTTGCTGCATGGCTTGCAAAGACAGGACGCATTGTAAGCAAGCCTGCAAGCTTTACTGATACGGATTTGGTAAGCATAAGAAACGAAATGGACATACTGCAGTGTTCTGTCTCTTTTCCGATGATACACAAGGGAAAGTTGATTGGAATCTTAAATATTGACAGCAAGATTACAGATGAACCTTTCTACAAGGAAGAACTGGAAATTATTTATGTGCTTTGCAATTATCTCGCTGCTGCTGTAAAAGATATTGACCTCTATAACCACATGTGGTGTCAGAAGGAATTTACCAACAATATTATTTCGAGCATGAGCAGCGGAATGATTGCAATTGATAAGAGCGAAAAAATTACAATCTTTAATCAGCAAGCTTCGGAAATCCTGGGTCTGGACCCAATGAAAATTATCGGAAGTGATTTGAGGGTGTTACCGTCGCCTCTGGGTGATATTTTATATGAAACAATGGTAACAGACCATTTGTACAGACGCCATGAGGCAGTAATAAATCCATCAAAAGTGCCTCTTGGAATAAACAGTTACAGGCTTCTCGATGAACAGCAAAACTCAATAGGGGCAGGAATTACATTTTCCGATCTTTCGGATTCCAAGAAACTTGAAGAGCAGGAAAGACGTATGGGGAAACTCAAGGCTGTCAATGACCTCATGGCAAAGATTGCACACGAGGTGAGAAATCCTTTGACTTCCATTCAGACATATGTGCAACTGCTGAATGAAAAACAGACAGATGAAGAACTGCATAATTTTTATATTTCCACAGTCAGTCAATCAATCAGCAGGCTGGATAGCCTGATAGATAAGCTCGTAACCTTTTCCTGTACTCAGGATTATTGCTTAAACAGGGAAGATGTAAATGAGCTTATGATTGAAGCGGCGGATTATATTTCCAGGCATATTGCCGGAACATATAAATTTTCAAGGCAATTGATTGATAAGTCCTTTTATATTAATGCAGACCGGAAACAGTTTATCAAAGCCATTTACTATCTGGTTATGAATATTGCAGAGATGACACCTGAAGGGGCCGATATAAAAATGAGCGCTAATATAGTGATGGAAAATCCTCCGTATGTTGAAATTTCAATAAGTTATGACGGGGATTTTTCCATAGATACCGGAAAGCAGGACTTATTAAAGCCGATGCTTGATATTAAAAATTTAAGGACTGAACTGAATGTGCCGATAAGCTATAAGATTATTGAAGGGCACAGTGGAAGCCTTGATATAACAAGCAAAGAAGGTATTACTACTTATGCAATAAAATTGCCTATTCTTGACAGGAGAGAATCGGCTGTTTCAATTAAAGGAGACTATGTTAGTGGCCAGTAAAGAAAAGATACTTATCATTGATGATGAGATGGCACCGAGAGAATCTATAAGAATGGTACTTAAGGACCGCTATGCTGTTTCTACTGCAACAGGAGCGCTTGAGGGGCTCAGTATAATAACCCAGGAACAGATGGACCTTGTGGTGATGGATATCAAAATGCCCAAGATGGATGGAATTACTGCACTGCAGGAGATAAAGAAAAAATCTCCTGATACAGAAGTAATTTTACTGACTGCTTATGCAAGCCTGGAAACGGCGAGAGATGCAATCCGCTTTGGAGCCTTTGATTATCTCTTAAAGCCTTTTGACAAGGATGATATATTGATGGTTGTTGAAAAAGGGTTGGCCAAGAGACGTTCAAATACGGGATTAAAACTGGAAAGGGATATTCTGCTGGACAGGGCTTCATACCTTGAACAACAGATAACCGAAGCAAAAACCAATATCATGGTGTGTTATGAAGGCACTGTAAAGGCATTAATTCTTACAATTGATGCAAAGGATCATTATACATATAACCACTCAAATCGTGTTGCTATATTATCCTCATCCATAGCTAACTCATTGGATGTAACAAGTAAAACACTAAAAGAAATAGAGCATGCGGCGTCAATTCATGATATCGGAAAGATCGGCATTGATGAGAACATTCTAAAGAAGAATGGACGTCTGACTGCTGAAGAATATGCAGAAATGAAAAAACATCCTGCCATAGGCGTCAGAATTGTGCAGTCCGTTTCATTCCTTGAGGATGCGATCCCTGTTATTTTGTATCACCATGAACGTTATGACGGAAATGGATATCCCGAAGGTCTTAAAGGGGAACAGATACCGCTTTCTGCGAGGATAGTAATTGTTGCAGATGCTATTGACGCAATGATGTCAGCCAGGCCTTACAGAGGGGCTCTTGCTATGGTTAATGTTATAAGTGAATTGAAAGATAATAACGGCACACAGTTTGATCCTGATATTGTGGATATTATACTGCAGGGCCGGGTGCCTCTAATATAGAGCAGATCCTATTTTCCCTTCTTCAAGCCTTCCCGGGCTATTGCGACTTTGCCGGTACGAACGAATTCTTTTATGCCAAAAGGTTTGATGAGCTCTATAAAAGCATCGATTTTACCCTCATCGCCTGTGATTTCTATCGTGTATGTTGCAGGTCCTGAGTCAACAATCCTTCCTCGGAATATCTCTGAAAGTTGCAGCACCTCGGTCCTGTCATCTTTTCTCGGAGCAACCTTGATTAGCACCATTTCCCTTTCGACATGGTCTACCTCCATATAATCGGTAACTTTAATGACGTCAATGAGTTTATTAAGTTGTTTGGTTATCTGCTCCACTACCAGATCATCGCCGGTAGTTACTATGGTCATAATGGATGTGGCCGGGTCAATGGTTTCTCCGACAGAGAGGCTTTCAATGTTATATCCTCTCCCGCTGAAGAGCCCGGATACTCTTGAAAGCACGCCAAATTTATTTTCTACAAGCACTGAAATTGTATGTCGCATAATTCTCCTCGAGTTTGTTTCTGTTGTTAACTAAATCTCTAACAACTAACCCCTAATCCCTGTCTTTACTTTACTGCTTTAAGTTTCTTTTCTTCCTTTTTTTCTTCTTCATCAAAAATCATTTCATCTATTGCTGCTCCTGCTGGCACCATCGGGAAGACTTTTTCCTTCCAGTCCACAACAAAGTCCAGGAATACAGGCCTGTTTTTTATCTTCAACGATTCCTTGATGACAGGTTCGACTTCCTCTGGCTTTGTGGCCCGTAATCCGACCGCACCATAGGCCTCGGCAACTTTTACAAAATCAGGATTTCCGGCATCAAGATTTGTATGTGAATAGCGCTCTTTGAAGAATAATTCCTGCCACTGTCTGACCATTCCCAGATACCCGTTGTTAAGGATAGCTACTTTTACAGGCAGTTTGTTAATGACTGCTGTTGCCAGTTCCTGTATATTCATCTGTATGCTTCCGTCGCCGGCGATATCAAACACTGTTTTATCAGGACATGCAAACTGTGCGCCGATTGCGGCGGGGAATCCATATCCCATTGTGCCCAGACCGCCGGAAGACAGCCATCTCCTTGGATAATCATATTTATAAAACTGTGCGGACCACATCTGATTCTGTCCGACTTCCGTGCAGATTATGGCCTCGCCTTTTGTAAGCTCGAATATCTTCTCAACAACAAACTCAGGCTTGATCACATTTTTAACAAACTGATAAGTGAGCGGCCTTTCTTTTTTCCAGCTTTCTATTTGTTTTAACCAGGCGTTTCTTACAGCGTCCCATTGCTGCTCTTTCAATTCCTTCAGGGCTTTCAGCAGGTCCTTCAAGACATTTTTAACATCTCCGACTACTGGAAGATCCACCCTTACATTTTTCTTTATGGATGTCGGATCAATATCTATCTGCAGTATCTTTGCATTGGTAGCAAATGCATTGGTCCTTCCGGTAACGCGGTCATCAAACCTTACACCGATTCCTATCAGCAGATCTGAATTCTGTACTGCAGTGTTTGCATAGTATGTGCCGTGCATTCCAAGCATTCCCAATGACAATTTATGCGTGCCTGGAAACCCTCCAAGTCCCATGAGGGTCATAGTGACAGGAATCTTCGTAAGCTCCGCAAGCTCTTTCAATTCCTTTGAGGCCTCTGAAGAAATCACTCCGCCACCAGCCATAATAACCGGTTTCTTTGCATGGGCTATCATTTGGGCAGCCTGATTAATCATATATTTATTGCCATGGTATGTTGGGTTGTATCCTCTTATCTTAACCTCCTCATGCCAGATAAATTCGGCTGAACCTGCAGTTACGTCTTTAGGCAGGTCTATCAATACAGGGCCGGGTCTTCCTGTAGAGGCAATATAAAAGGCTTCTCTGACAACCTTTGCAAGATCTTTCACATCTTTTACAAGGTAATTATGTTTTGTGCAGGGCCGGGTTATTCCGACAATATCAGCTTCCTGAAAGGCGTCATTCCCGATAAGCATGGTTGGAACCTGACCGGAAAAGACAACAAGCGGTATGGAATCCATTGAAGCGTTGGCAATGCCTGTCACTGTATTTGTAGCTCCAGGTCCTGAGGTCACAAGAGCGATACCTACTTTGCCGCTGGCCCTTGCGTAGCCGTCTGCTGCATGGACTGCGCCCTGTTCATGCCTTGTTAAAATGAGCTGTATATCTTTGTCGTCATAAAGAGTGTCAAAGATATTGAGTACCACACCGCCGGGATAACCAAAGATATGCTTTACTCCCTCTCTTTTCAGACATTCAATCAATATTTCAGCGCCGCTTTTTTTCATTTTTTCTCCCAATTACTTTAAGTTCCTGAACCGGTTTCCCTCCCCCCTTACGGGAGAGGGTTAGGGTGAGGGGGATTCGAAATTTGCGTTCACCCTCCCTTTTATTCCCTCCCGTTAAGGGAGGGAATATGCCTTGTATTCATTATTTACTCTTCATCACCGCGCCGGTACTTGCTGATGTAACAAGCGCAGCATATCTTGCAAGCCAGCCTTTATTGACTTTTGGTTTTATAGGCTTATATATTTTAAATCTGGTTGTTATTTCCTTGTCACTCAAAAGAAGATTAAGTTTTCTTTTTGGGATATCTATTTCTATCATATCACCATCCTTTACAATAGCTATAGGTCCGCCTTCCATAGCCTCTGGCGACACATGACCGATGCAGGGACCTCTGGTTCCGCCGGAGAAACGCCCATCAGTAATCAGCGCTACTGAGTCACTCAATCCCATACCTGCTATTGCGGCAGTTGGACTCAGCATTTCCCGCATGCCCGGGCCGCCTTTAGGTCCTTCATAGCGAATTATGAGAATATCGCCCGATTTAATCTTGCCAGTAAGTATTGCCTTCATGGCGACTTCTTCTGAGTTAAAGACCTTTGCCTGGCCCTTGAATCTGAGCATTTTTTCACTGACAGCAGTTTGTTTAACAACAGCGCCGTCTGGCGCAAGTGTTCCTCTTAATACCGCAATCCCGCCTTCCTTGCGGTAGGCTTTGTTAATGGGTCTGATAACTTCTTCATCTGAAATTTCAGCCAGGTTAGCTATATCATACAGCTTTTTTCCTGACACAGTAATGACATTGTTAAGGCTGGTTTTTAATCTCTTGAGAACAGCGGGTATTCCGCCTGCAAATTCCAGGTCCTCAAGATAGTGAGACCCGCCAGGCAACATGTTTGCTATGTGAGGTGTTTTTTTGCTTATTTCATCAAACAATTCCAGCGTCAGAGATACCTTTGCCTCATGGGCGATTGCAGGAATATGTAAAACCGTATTTGTTGAACCGCCGAGCGCCAGGTCTACGCATATGGCATTTTCAAAAGCTTTTTGGGTCATGATCTTGCGTGGCGTAATCTTTTTTCTGACAAGCTCAACAACTCTGCTGCCGCTGTGAAAAGCGATTCTGCGCTTTTTAGCCGATATCGCAAGGGCAGTTGCGCAGCCAGGAAGACTCATGCCAAGGGCTTCTGTGACGCAGGCCATGGTATTTGCGGTATACATGCCCTGACAGGAACCTGATCCGGGACATGCGCACATTTCAAGGTCTTCAAGTTCTGAAGCCTTTAACAAGCCTTTTTTATATTTACCTATGGCCTCGAAGGTGTCGTTTACGAGAGAGAGCCTTTTACCTCTCAAACGACCTGAAAGCATCGGGCCTGCGGTTACAACTATCGAAGGGATATTAACCCGGGCGGCTGCCATAAGCATGCCTGGGGTAATCTTGTCACAGTTAGTGAGAAGAACCAGTCCATCAAATTGATGTGCTTCAGCAATAGTTTCAATCATATCGGCTATCAATTCCCTTGAAGGCAGGCTGTAATGCATACCGCTGTGTCCCATTGCAATGCCGTCGCAGATTCCGGGGATGCCGAAGAAAAACGGATAACCGCCTCCGGTATGAACGCCTTTTTCAATAAATCTTTCAAGGTCGCGCATGCCTGTGTGTCCTGGAATGATGTCGGTAAAGCTTGTTGCTACACCTATAAAGGGTTTATCCATTTCAGTCCGAGGGATGCCTGTGGCATATAGCAGGGCCCTGTGCGGCAGTCTTTCAAGTCCTTTTTTAATTAAATTACTTTTCATTTTAAATTAGAGTTAAGAGTTATGAGTTAAGAGTTAAGCAAAAGAGTTTATTTCATAACTCTTGACTCTTAACTCTATCTGCTGACTCAATGTTGATATTCCCTGATAAGCTGGGCCATCCGGTCTTTATATTGAAGTTTCTGCTTCTGCATATTTTTCTTCTCCATCTCTTCATCCGGTGTGAGATATTTTTTTCTGTTCATTTCGTCGAGGTCTTTATCTAATCTCCTGTGTTCTTCCTCAACTTTTCTGAATTCATCATTTTCACGTCTTAACATATTGATTATTTCGGTCTCTTTCATAAGGTTTCCCCCTTGTCTTTTATAGAGTGAAAAATTACCATATTTTCAGGAAAATTACAAGGTCACTGCTTTTGACAAAACCCTATATTTTCACTAACATAAAAAAGAAACTTAGAACCAAGAATCAAGGGAAGGTATGTTTAATGTTGATAGATACTCACTGTCACCTTGAGATGGAGGCCTTTAACAGTGACAGGGACAAGGTAATAAAACGTGCAGAGGATGCAGGTATCAAATATATAATCAATGCAGGTTCTGACAGAGAAGGAAATATCAAGGGACTTGAGCTATCTGCGAAATATCCCCACATCTATTCAGCAGCCGGTATTCATCCGCATGATGCAAAAACTCTGGATGAAGCGCTCTATAATGAACTGAAGCAGTGGGTAAAACATCCTAAGGTCGTCGCTGTTGGTGAAATTGGACTTGACTACCACTATATGCATTCCCCAAAAGGTGTTCAGGTGGAAACATTCAGGAAACAAATAGGCCTGGCAAAGGAAGTAAATCTTCCAATTATAATCCACAGCAGGGAAGCAAATAATGATACCCTCAGAGTGCTTCGGGAAGAGGCTGCTGATGTCACAGGTGTTTTACATTGTTTTTCGGGTGACATTGAAATGGCAAAAGAAGCGATGGGACTCGGCTTTTACATTTCCATTGCAGGGCCTGTCACATTCAAAAATGCAAAGGTTCTGAGAGAAATTGCAGAATTTATTCCAGATGAATTCCTGTTAATAGAAACAGATGCGCCTTATTTAACGCCTGTACCCATGAGGGGTCAGAGAAATGAACCATCTTTCTTGACATACACTGCACAGGTGATATCAGAAATTAGGGGTATCACAGTCTCTGATCTGGCCAGAATAACAACACTCAATGCAATGAGACTGTTTAAAATAGGTAAAATAGCGTGGCAGGGTGAGATAGCGTACAAGATAAGAGATTCACTCTATTTGAACATTACAAACAGGTGCACGAATAAATGCGGCTTCTGCGTCAAATCCCGTACAAACTATATAAAGGGTCATAATCTGCGGCTCGAGAAAGAACCCTCTGCATTACAGGTGATTAAAGCTATCAAGTACCCGGCGTCGTATAAAGAGATTATCTTCTGCGGGATAGGGGAACCACTCTTGAGGCTTGATGTTGTGAAGAAGGTGGCAGCATGGATTAAACAACATGGCGGCAGGGTAAGGATAAACACAAACGGGCATGGTAACTTAATTCATGGTAAGAACATACTGCCGGAACTTCACGGGATTGTTGACAGTATTTCAATCAGCCTCGACGCTGAAGATGCAAAGAAATATGAGAAGATTTGCAGGCCGTCTATAAAGGGATCTTATGAGGGAGTTATTTCATTTATCAGAGAGGCCGTGAAAGTAATTCCGGAAGTAAAGGCCACTGTAGTCAAGATTCCTGGCGTGAATATCGAGAAGTGCAGAAAGATAGCAGAAGAGCTGGGAGCGGAACTGAGGATACGGGATTTTAATATGGTAGGCTGAAGAACAGGGACAAGGGGTAAGAGGCAAGAGTCATAGTCATTCCCGCGTAAGCGGGAATTCGGTAACATCAATATTCAATTTTCTCTAAAAACAACCCTTGAGCTGGAGCAGTTTTGCCGGCGGTTCGTCGGTCTTTTGATTTTAATATCTCTTTCATTTTTTCGGGAGGAGATTTTTCTCTGCCAATTTCTACAAGTGTCCCGACAATATTTCTTACCATGTGTCTGAGAAAGGCACATGCAGTAATGCTGATTTTAATAATCGGGGACTGAAACTGCAAACCAATAAATTCTACGGAAGATAATTCAGATACCTCAATTTTATGAATGGTTCGTACAGGATGTTTTGAGCTGCAGCCGGAAGCGCGGAAACAGGAAAAGTCATGTTCCCCTGCAAGGTACTTTGCGGCTTCTCGCATTGCATCACATTTCAGTCTGTAAGGCATGTTCCAGGAATATCTTTCGAGAAAAACCGAGTAGGGGCCAGTTTTGGAAATGATGTATGAGTATGTTTTATTTTTTGCATCATAACGCGGATGAAAATCATGGTGGCAATCTTCCGTATTAATCACTCTGATATCTTGAGGCAAATTGCCGTTTATAGCCTTCAGGAGAACTTGTGATTTCAGGGGAGATTCCGTTTTAAATGAGGCAACCTGTTCAAGTGCATGAACGCCTGCATCTGTCCTTGCCGCTCCGGTTACTCTTGTTTGAACACCTGTAATGGTGAATAAGGCATTTTCCAGAAGTCCCTGAATAGTTGTTCCGTTTTTCTGAACTTGCCAGCCGGAATAATTCGTGCCGTCATATTGGATGGTGAGTCTGATGTGTCTCATTTGTTCCTATATTAGCAAAATGAGATTTGCTTGACTATAAGAACATTCTGAAGATCAAAGCAATGAAGAAGGGCTGAAATTATCCAGCCCTTTAAATTTTGCATCAAAGAGTGAGCTGTTATGCCACAATATTTACCTGCTGGATTGTGCCGGTTGTACCATCTTCCTTCAGATACATACCTGTTGCGGCTACCTGTCCCTGTAAATTGTTTTCGTGGTCCTTCAGGTGAAATAGTGAATTAACATTTGGAAGATATAAAGCGCCTATATTCAGTTTTTTCAGAGCATGCAGATAATCGTGGCCTTCCTCACTTCTGGTCCAGAGTCTGAGGCGTTCAAAAATTGAATCGTTTTCATCTATCCAGTTGTTTTTATCTTCATCATATTCTACAAGTTCACTAAAGCCATTGCCGGTCTGCGGACCGAAAAGTTCAGCACCATTATTTACCTTGCTGTCATTGTTTTTATCGAGGACCAGGAAGCCACTTCCGGGTTTAACAAATGAGATGCTTTCATCCTGATCGTCCATATCAAGATCAAACTCAAATTTTGTATTTGTCAGTTCGGCTGCGTTCCCGGAATAGTTTATGATAAGCGGATCGGTCAGGGCCGCATCGCCGGCCCTTATATTAACTGTTTCTTCTGATATGAATTCTCTCTCCATTGTCAGCTCAATGGAGAATGTTATTTCCTGGCCGTCTTTTGTTTTAATAGTTCCTTCTGCATTGAACGATACCTCTTCATGCTCATAATATGATTCGTGGCTGTTATATATAACACCCCAACCCTCTCTTGCTGGTTGTTGTCCCTCAGTAGAAACTTTCTGAAGTTCGGAATTTAGTTTCTCTGCATCTGAATTATCTTCTATTTTTTCAAGATGCCTGAGGTTGATCTTTTTTCCCGTTAATGCCTCGACCAACAGTTTTATAAGGAGAATCTTGCTGTCTTCAGAGTTTCCCTGGTTATCCTCCACCTTTGTGATATCCTGATTCTTGGCAAGATAGTCCTGGGCCTCTTCTGTTAAAGTGATTCTGTCTGTTGCTGGCTGGGAATTTTGAAGTTCCTGAGGATTTTGGTCCCCGACCCACATTCGCAGTTCTTCGCTTTTTTCATATTGCTGAATCAGCGAATATGAAGACGTCATGCTTATGTTTGCACTGTCTATTCTCATCTTACCCTCCATGGTTTACAATCTGTTGTGTCATTATCTATTCCCTGAAAATGACATCTTTGCTTACTTATACGGCAAAACTTAAGGAAAACTTTAAACAACCGACATGTAGATTTTTGTACAGGATAATTTGTATGCTTATAGCTCAAAAAAAATAATTCCTTAAGGAGAAACATATGAATGTCATGGTGAAGAATGAGAAACTCAACAAATGGATTAAAGAAGTAGCCGGCTTGTGCCAACCGGATAATATTTATGTATGTAATGGGTCCAAAGAAGAATATAATCAAATGATTGAAACCCTGCTTAAAGGCGGCATCGCCATTCCGCTTAAGAAGCGTCCTAACAGTTATCTTTTTCGCTCCGATCCCAGTGATGTAGCCCGTGTTGAAGATCGTACCTATATCAGCACTTCTTTAAAGGATGAAGCAGGCCCTACCAACAACTGGATTGATCCGAAGGAACTTAAAAAGATCATGCTGGATTTATATAAGGGGTGTATGAAGGGGCGCACTATGTATGTAATCCCTTTTTCAATGGGACCCATCGGCTCTCCCATCTCGAAGATTGGTATTGAGATTTCAGACAGCCCCTATGTCGTAGTCAATATGCATATTATGACACGCGTCAGTTCGCGCGTATTGGAGTTGCTTGGCACAGACGGTGATTTTATTCCCTGTTTACATTCAATAGGTGCGCCTCTTGCCGAAGGGCAAAAGGATACCAAATGGCCTTGCGCGCCGATAGAGAAAAAATATATAAGCCACTTTCCTGAAGAAAACCTTATCTGGTCCTACGGTTCAGGCTACGGCGGCAACGCTTTGTTAGGAAAGAAATGCCTGGCGCTTCGTATTGCCTCTGCAATGGCCCGACGTGAAGGCTGGATGGCTGAGCATATGCTGATTCTGCGCCTCACAAGTCCTGAAGGCAAACAATATCATATTGCTGCTGCATTTCCCTCAGCTTGCGGAAAGACGAACCTGGCAATGATGCAGCCTTCCATTGCAGGCTGGAAATGTGAATGCATTGGAGACGACATCGCATGGATGAAGATTGGCAAGGACGGGCGTCTTTATGCCATTAATCCCGAAAACGGTTTCTTCGGAGTGGCGCCCGGCACATCATACAGCACGAATCCGATGGCAATGGATACTCTGAAAGAGAATGTCATTTTTACAAATTGTGCCCTGACCGATGATGGAGACGTTTGGTGGGAAGGTATGGATGGTGATGAGCCGGTGCATGCGATTGACTGGAAGGGACGCGACTGGACACCCGAAAGCACCGAGGATGCTGCTCATGCGAACGCGCGTTTTACGGCTCCTGCATCCCAGTGCCCTGTAATCTGTAAGGACTGGGAAAAACCAGAAGGTGTTCCAATTGATATTGTTATCTTCGGAGGCCGCCGCACTGGTGTCGTGCCTCTGGTATTTGAGTCCTTTGACTGGGATCACGGCGTATTCTTGGGCGCTATAGCAGCCTCGGAGACAACTGCTGCAAATATCGGCGCTGTAGGTAATCTAAGGCGCGATCCTTTTGCAATGAAGCCATTCTGCGGTTATAACATGGGCGATTATTTTCAACACTGGCTTAATATGGGTGATACACTTAAAGACAAGGCTCCAAGGATTTTCTATGTCAACTGGTTCAGAAAGAGCGCTGACGGCAAATTTCTGTGGCCTGGTTTCAGTGATAACAGTCGTGTGCTGAAGTGGATGTGTGAGCGTATTGATGGCAGGGCAGGGGTGCAGAAAACCCCCATAGGTTTATTGCCGGACCAGGGAGGCCTGGACCTTAGCGGTCTTCAGATTTCTCCTGCGGAGATGAAAGAACTTATGAGTATAGATACAGCAGAATGGAAGGCAGAGATACCTGATATCGAAAATCATTTTTCAGTCTTCGGCAAACGCCTACCGGAAAGACTCAAGAAGCAGCTTCAGGAATTCAGGCAGCGTCTGGGATAATGTGTTTTTCCGGATTTGATTCTTATGCAAACAGGCTTATAGATATCTGACTTGTTTGATAGGACTTATACGGAGAGTTATATATACCAGATAGTTTGGCGGCCAGATTGTTTCTCGATTCAATACTATACCGATCTGCACTAAAATATTTTCCAAGACGTGAAGTCTCTTCTTTTAAGCTCGTTGTAAATGTATCTGAAAGAATTACAGCAGATGTAATGACACTGTTTTTTTCAAAAAAGCCTTCGGTAAGAGGAAAATTATCGGAAAATTTGCTTCTTGCAAGACTTGCCTGATATAACTTGAGAAGGTCCATATCGGTAAAGTCATCCTGAACCAATTCCGGATTTGCTCGTATGTATTGAGACAGGGACTGATTTCCTTCATGCAGGGAACTCGCGACAACTACTTGTGCAAACTTGTTGAACCCTTCAAGATAATCTAATGTAAATGTCGCGGGCCGGTCCAGTATGGATTTTGCTCTTTCAGCAATTTCTGTGTTATAAGTGCTTACCTTTCTGCCAAAATTTGCAATAAATTCTCTTGCCTCTGCAGAATCATTTCTAAGGCTTGAGATTTCTGAAGGGTTCAGCATAAGGTGAATTGCAGCAGAGGGATTATCGCTCAAAAATCTTTCAGTAATTACAGATGAACGTCCCAATTTGTAAGAGACTTCATCAGTAACCTTACTCAGAATTGCGTCTCCGTAAACATCTCCGTTTGTAGCAATTTTTCTTGTAAGTTTACTGTCAGTGTTCAATATGTCAGTGATGTTTCCTATATTTGCAGATATAAATTTTGCAAAGTCTAAATGTTCTTTTAAGAAACTCTCTGAAATTGGGTTGCTGCCATCTAATTTTTCCATGGCATCATTTACTATAATATCTCTAAGTTCTGAAGAGTTAGCTATTTTTCTCGAATGAAATACTTTATTGAGATCTTCGTTATAGGTTATAAAGCTTATAAGGTCGGCATTTGATCCTGCAAAATTTTTAGTATCAGCATTAACAATCTGTTTATCATAATCGGTATTTTTTAAACTTGGCGAGTTAATGTTTGATTTAAAGCCATGGGGCTTATATCGGGAAGCATAAGATGTTAAAGCAATATTTATCATGTCCATACTACGCTCCTGTTTCAAGTATAATTTATTACCACACAATGTGTCAATATAGTTTACAAAATTTAACTTATATGTCGTATTTCTTTACATTGGTAACTTACTGCGTATTATTCATGTTGAACTATGTTGCAATGGTTGCAGATTAATACCTGATGAACTTTGTTATAATGACAGTCATTTATAATGGTAGTTATGTCATTGCAAGTGATGTCAGAGGGATAATCAAAAATGCAGAAGAAGACACTGGTTAATGTATTAGGCGTTGTGTATGCCCATGTAAAAAGCACTGATGGGGGAGACCTCTATTTAACAAGATTTGCCGAGCCGTACCTAAAGCATTTTGACATTGAGAACTGGTATGAACCAGAATGGTTCAATACACACAGAATAAGACTCAAAGGGACTGGTTCTGTTTATAAACTTCCGACAAAAGAAGTAGACGGCAAGAGCCTCAATCTGGTCTATAAGAATTGCCGTGTAGGCGAAGATGTTCCTCTTGACACCCATACATTACAGGAGTTTTGTGACGCCGAATTTAATAGCCCGTGGGAAGAGTTTTCCCTTGTCATGGAAATGCGGGATGGGCAATATGGTCCCAAAGAGCTGAAAATAAACACTCAGCATCCTATGGTCATTTATGTCCCGCCGGATAAAATGCAGATGTGGCAAAGCGGCAGGTCCAAGGCAAAGATTAACCGCATTCGTGCCAAACATCCTGGTATTGACCTTGATATTCTCAAACAATACAAAATGATTTATGAATGGATAGAGGGTCACAACCTCATAGAAGTTTTTGCATATATACAAATAGAAGACAGTGAGCATATATACCATCTTAAAACATTAAATGATGTTGTTATGTTCGACCTGGACCAAAAAGGTTATCTGGTGGCAGACATGAAACCAGAGCATATTATCATTAGTGAAGTTGACACAAAGAAAATTGAGGAAATTGGGTCAGCTCAGACATATGAAGCAGCAAGGAAACAGATATATTACCTGTACAGTCTTATAAATATCGGAAAATATTCACTGGTTGATTATGAACTCCTTCTGCGTACTGCCAGGCATGAAGATGAAGTTAAGAATTCCAGAAGGCACTCCTATCTCGATGATCAGAGAGATAGGTTTATTCCAACTCCCCTGCCTGATCATCTGACGAGTATGGAGATTCTTGGCGTGCCTTATATTCATGGCCATGCAGAAAGTACAGGAGGGCATTTGTGGGTTGTAGGGAAGAATGCGCGCCTCTTTGACTATTTTCTGCCTGAACGATGGAGGAAAACTCCCTCCATCAGATTATCCAATACCAAGGAAGTGTTTTATACGATTACGAAGGATAATATTCACCTGGTTTGGGAGACCTCAAGGGTCGGTGAGATGCCGGATGAAGAGGGAGAGAGATATAATCCGAAGATACTTGAATTCGGTATCAACAGTCCTTTTGAAGAATTTGCTATTGCTCATACATTGAATCAATTAGGGATACCCTGTGTATATGTAAGAGCTATTTATATGACAGGTACGACCAAGATAGAGACATCAGTGGATACGAGGAGATATAAATCACACAAAAATATATTAGACCCCGAAGGTAATCCCATTCTTCATGAAAACCATAATTACATAACCATTAGAGGCTATTATAATGGCCCGGATCAATGGGTGGCAGTACAGACAGGTTCACTCTATACGCCTGTGGATCTTGCAAAGGCTGTAATCAGAGGGCTTATTAATGAAGCGCAGGGCCGGCTGCTCTTAAACAAGGTAAAAGAAAATCTCAAGGATGTGGGTTACGATGGATCTCTGCTGAAACTCAATGACCTGTTGCTGGCTACTGACAGCAACAGCGAGATAATGAGGGATAATACCGGCAATCCGCTGGTCGTCATCTGTAATTTTGAGTTGATATGGAAGGTTAATGCTGATTTGAATACGACAGAAACTGAATCAGAATAATATATCTAATTATGGAGTAACATACAGGCCTTACCAAATTGATAGAAATTAGCTTGTTTGCTGGAAGCAGTTACCCTCTTTTATGCGTATTGTATGGCAACATTGTAAACAATTGCTGCGTGATTGGCAGGAGATTCGTTGTTTTCACAATTCAATTCTCCTTTTGCTGTCTCAGTGTGGTTTCTGACCATTGTGTTTATAACTTGAGTCAGATCAAAGCCGCCGTCAATACAGTCATTGCTTAAGCAGTTTATTCTGAAAAAGGCATAACTGTTAGGATAAAAATTGAGGGTGCGAAGTAACGATCTGGCCCCTCTCTGGTTGTGTATTATACTAATGATGATGCTTGTAACCTCAGGGAAATCTTTAGATACAAAGCCTGCATCAAGTTTTTGCTGCATTCTTTCTGCCTTTGCCTCATTCATTTTGCTTCTATTAAGCATTTTCCTCCTAAATGAAAAGGATTCCTCCAACAGGAAGAATCCTTTTCCAGTTTATTACAGTTTTACAACATTAATTGCCTTGGGGCCTTTCTGACCGTTTTCAGTATCAAAGCTGACCCTATCACCCTCAGCAAGGGATTTAAAACCATTACCCTGGATGGACGTATGGTGTACGAAAACTTCACTTCCGTCTTCACTTGTAATGAATCCAAACCCTTTGCTGTCGTTAAACCATTTCACAGTTCCTTGCGCCATTTTTTTACCTCCTTATCATAAAATTAAAATCTCAGAAGGCTTCAATAAAGAAGGCCACAAAGTTAAAAGTCTTTGTGGCCTCATAAACTGCAAAAACTCCCAAAATTTCGCTTTCAATATAGCATGTTTTCTAACCGTTCGTCAAGGAAAATAATGGAATTGTTTTTAAAAAAAATATAATATAGATATCAAAACTGTTCAGGGGGAAGATAAATATGGAGAGTGTTTTAAAAAAAGTTCAGGAGCTGGCGCTGTTGCACGATAAGATAGATCCCAAAATAGTCAAAGAGAAAAATATAAAACTGGGGCTGAGGAACGAAGACGGCTCAGGCGTATTTGTCGGTATTACAAGCAAAGGACAGGTTATTGGATATGAGAAGATCATTGCTGGAGACGGCTTTGAAAAACTGAATCCGATCCCAGGCAAGCTTTATTATTGCGGTTACGATGTTGCAGATCTGGTAAAAGGTAAAGAAGAGGATGAAAGATTCGGGTTTGAAGAGACAATTTATCTTCTTCTGACCGGCGAGCTTCCTGAAGAAAAATATCTGAGGAGCTTTTCAAAAGAGCTTGGGAAAAGACGTGCTCTTCATCAGGAAGCTAAAGAAATAATTCTTAACAGGCCTATGCACGATGATCAAATGGGATCGCTCCATACTATTGTATCTGCTATGCATCTTTTTGATAAGAATCCGAATTCTACGGATTTAATGGATGTGACGAGACAGTGTATTGATCTGATTGCAAAATTTCCGACGATTATAGCTTACAACTATCAGAAAAAATTAATGAAAAAGAATGACTGCAAAAAACTGATAGAACCGGACCCTGACCTCAGCACTGCTGAAAATTTTCTCTATATGCTGTCCGGCAAAGTTCCTGACAGATTTACAGCAGAACTGTTTGACACTATGCTGATATTTCACGCTGAGCACGGCGGGGGAAACAACTCAACATTTGCAACAAGATGTGTTTCCTCATCAGGCGCAAACACGTACATGGCTATATGCGCTGGAATCGGATCTCTTTCAGGCCACCTGCATGGAGGCGCTAATGAAGCCGTGGTAAAGATGATAAGCGATATCAAGCGGAAAGTTAAAGACTGGGAAGATGATGAAGAAGTGAAATCTTATCTTGAGAAGCTTCTTGATAAAAAAGCAGGCGACAAGTCCGGAAAAATCTATGGGCTGGGACATGCGGTTTACACGTTGTCAGACCCAAGAGCTGTATTCCTTGAAGTAAGAGGAGAGGAACTTGCAAGGATGTATGGCAAAGAGGAGGAGTTCTCCCTCTATAAAAAAATTGCAAAGATTGCTCCCCGACTCGTCAATGATAAAAAAGGCAAGGTGGTTTGCACGAATGTAGACTTTTACTCAGGTTTTGTTTATCAGTGTATGGGGATACCAAAAGAGCTTTTCACGCCGATATTTGCAATGGCAAGGGTCTCAGGCTGGTCTGCGCACAGAATCGAGGAGATAATACAGGGAAGGATTATCAGGCCCTCATACTTTTCGTCATTAAAAGGGATGAAGAGTTATATGCCGCTGATAAAACGGTAAGGAAAAAGAAACACGCCCCATGGTCCCTCATTTAAAGGGAAACAATATTATCAAGCTTCATTGCTTTTCTAACCTGTTCCATTGTTTCGGAGGCGGCATTATTCGCCTTATGAGAACCTGCTGAAATTATGTCTTCGAGGTCTTTGGGTTTTTCCAGAAAGACATTGCGTTTTTCCCAGAGGGGCTCCAGAACCTTAAAAAGATTTTTTATCAGAATCTTTTTACAGTCAATGCACCCGATTCCTGCGGTACGGCATCCTTCAGCAACCTGGTCCTGTTCTTCTTTGGTGGAAAATATCTTATGTAAGTGGTATACGGGAGAAAGTTCCGGGTCGCCTTTATCAGTGCGTTTTATCCTCTGCGGGTCTGTCATCATGGTCCTGACTTTTTGTTCAACTTCTTTTGGCGTATCAGAGAGGTAGATGCAGTTACCGTATGTTTTGCTCATTTTCCTGCCGTCAGTTCCGGGGACTTTGGGGAATTCTGTCAGCAAACCTTCAGGTTCGGGGAATACTTCTCCATAGAAATTATTAAATCTCCTACAAATCTCACGGGTAATTTCAAGATGCGGCATCTGGTCAATCCCTACCGGCACATAATTAGCCCTGTAAATTAAAATGTCTGCAGATTGAAGCAGGGGATAACCGAGGAACCCGTAAGTATTAAGGTCTTTATCTGTGACGGCCTCCTGTTTTTCTTTAAAAGAAGGCACTCGCTCGAGCCATCCAAGTGGAGTTATCATTGAAAGCAGTACGTGTAGTTCTGCATGTCCAGGAACATGTGACTGCTGAAAGATTGTTGCCTTTGCCGGATCAAGGCCTGCGGACAGGCAATTAACCAGAACATCCTTGATATATTCTTTTAGTTGAGAAGTGTCTGCATACTGGGATGTAAGCGCATGCCAGTCGGCGATAAAATAATAACACTCATATTGCTCCTGCAATTTAACCCAGTTCTGCAATGCGCCGACAAGGTTGCCTATATGCAGCTTTCCGCTGGGCTGTATTCCGCTGAGTACTCTTTGTTTTGCCAAGTCAAAAACTCCTTTCTTAAAACAGTTGCAGCAATGCTAAAAAGAATTGCACAAGCGGCATTACGAAGAGATTCGCAAGGCCTGTTGCAATGAGAATCATAACAATGATGAAGCCGAATGGCTCAATCCTGCTGTATGAGATAGCTTGCTTATGCGGCAGGAATCCGACCAGAACTCTTCCGCCGTCAAGGGGCGGAATTGGTATCAGATTAAATGCAGCAAGAACAATATTAAATATTATGCTTGATGTAAGCATGAGTCTTAAGGGAGTGAAAATACTGTTAGTAATATCTCCTGAAAAGAATACAGAAGCCGGCACCACAAAGAACTTGAGAACTAACAGGCTAAATATTGCAAGAATGAGATTTGTAAGAGGGCCTGCTGCTGCTGATATAGCCATGTCCCTTTTTGGATTTCTGAAATTTGCCGGATTAATCGGGACCGGTTTTGCATAACCAAAAACAAATTGGCCGTTTGTAAATATAATCATCATGAGAGGCAGTAACACAGTTCCAACAGGGTCAATGTGGGCTATGGGATTCAGCGTCAATCGTCCCATGAACTTTGCGGTAGGGTCGCCGAGTTTGTTTGCAACAAAACCATGAGAGACCTCGTGGAATGTGATGGCTATGAGGACCGGCAGGGCGGATATTGCCAATTGTCTGACTATGTTAGATATATCCATCATTTGAGTGCCACTATTGTAACCTAAATATACTGATTTATGTATATCAGGGTTTGTAGTTTACGGGATTCAATTTTACCAGCATATTATTTCTCTGCTTGACAGCATGTCATCAGTAACATAAAATAGTGCTATCTTTATAAAAAAGGTGCTACGATGGGAATTAAAAGATTTGGGGTATCCTTGGATTCGTCTCTTCTGGAGAACTTTGACAACCTCATATCAAAAAAAGGTTATGTCAACAGAAGCGAGGCCATCAGGGATCTTATAAGGGATAGTCTTGTAAAAGAGGAGTGGGAGCATGGCAACAGGGAAACCGTAGGGTCCATCAGCATTGTTTACTCTCACGACAGAAGAGAGCTTACTGACACGCTCACAGATTTGCAGCATCATTTCAGCAAAGCCATAGTTTCTTCCCTTCACGTCCATCTCGATGCACATAACTGCCTTGAGATCATTGTTGTTAAAGGGAAGGGGGCTGAAATAAAAAATATAGCTGACAGGCTGATAGGGACCAAGGGCGTAATACACGGGAAGCTCTCACTGACAACAACAGGGAAACAGATAAGATAATTTATTTGATTCTTCAGCAGCACTATTGATCCGGACCGGCAAGACAAGGAGAGTAATAATAAAACCATGCATATGTCAGACGCATTACTATCACCTGCGGTGGGAAGTATTTTCTGGGCAGGCTCACTTGGAATTATCACTTACTGCGCAAGAAAATTAAAGGACCACCTCAATGGCAGCCTGGTCCCTTTGATGGGCGTTATCGGCGCTTTTATATTTGCAGCGCAGATGATTAACTTCACCATACCCGGCACAGGTTCAAGCGGGCACCTCGGCGGAGGGATGATACTGGCTATACTCCTCGGCCACTATGCAGCATTGATTACAATGGCTTCGGTTCTCACTGTGCAATGTCTCTTTTTTGCTGACGGCGGGCTTTTGGCTTTGGGGTGTAATATCTGGAATCTCGGGGTATATCCCTGCTTTATCGTTTATCCGCTCATCTACAGACCGTTAGTCCGGTCCGGAAGCAGTCCCAAAAGGATTGCCACAGCTTCTGTTTTAAGTGCGCTGATCGGCCTGCAGCTCGGTTCTTTTTCTGTGGTCCTTGAGACACTGCTGTCAGGGAGGAGCGAACTGCCCTTCAACACCTTCATCCTGCTGATGCAGCCTGTACATCTGGCTATCGGGCTGGTCGAAGGGTTTGTGACCGCAGGCGTTATCAATTTCGTCAAGGCCGCAAGGCCCGAAATACTCGAGAGTGTTTTGTCAGCAAGGCCTCTTTCTGCTGATATTTCTATCAGAAAGCTGTTAATCATTTTATTGGTAGCCGCTATACTGACAGGAGGGGCGCTTTCATGGTTTTCGTCCTCCAATCCTGATGGACTCGAATGGTCCATCGAGAAAGTCTTTGGTAAGCCTGAACTCCCTGAACAGGAAAACATGATAGCGTCAGCGCTGAAAGCAGTACAGGAAAAATTAATGTTTCTGCCTGATTATGATTTCCCTTCTAATAAAATAGACAATTCTTCTGCTTCAGACAAAGATTCTTCTTTTGTAGATCCTGGCACTTCTGTTTCAGGCCTTGTCGGCAGTTTCATGGTTCTCGGCATAATCTTTATTTTTGGATTTGGAATAAAAGTCTTTAAAAAGAGCAGGGGGTAAAAATTGGAATATGCTGGCTTTTGATAAAGAATATTTTAACATCGGTTTTCTTGATACCCTGTCTTATAAACATTCTTTTGTACACAGTCTGGATCCAAGGATAAAATTGCTTACGACACTGGCCTTTATTCTATGTGTGGTTTCTTTTCCGAAGTATGAGGTGTTTCAAATAATCCCCTTCTTTTTTTTTCCTGTTTTTATCCTTTCTGCAGGAAATATTCCGCTGAAATTTATTCTGAAAAAACTTCTTGTCGTTTCACCCTTTGTCCTGTTTGTCGGGGTATTCAATCCGGTTTTTGATACAGAGGCCATATATAGCTTAAACGGATTTGTTATTTCAAAAGGATGGGTGTCGTTACTTTCAATCATGATAAGATTTATTCTTACTGTCAGCGCAGCTTTTCTTTTGATTGCTACAACTTCATTTATGGGGCTTTGTCTGGCCCTTGAAAGAATGAAGGTTCCAAAGGTTTTTGTTGTACAGCTCCTGTTTTTATACAGATATCTCTTTGTGCTTGCCGGGGAAACCATGAGGCTGATCCGTGCAGTAAATATGCGTGCCTTTGACAGGAAAAATCTCAGCATAAAACTGTTTGTCAGTATAACCGGAACGCTTTTCATGAAGACCATAGAACGCTCTGAAAGGATATATCAGGCCATGTGCTCAAGGGGATTTGACGGAGAAATCAGGTTGCTGAAAAGATATAAAATCAATTTTACAGATACTGTCTTTGCCCTTGCAACTATTACAGTTTTTATCATTCTGAGAAAATATGATATTACAAATATGTTAGGAAGGGCGTTAGGATGAGTCATCATATTGTAGAATTCAAAGATGTGTACTATACATATCCTGACGGCACTGAGGCGCTGAAAGGTGTAACTTTCAGGATTCATCATGGAGAGTCGGTGGGTATTGTCGGCGCCAACGGCACAGGCAAGTCAACCCTGATTTTACAGATGAACGGTTTTCTTTTGCCGACTGCAGGAACGATCAGGATCGGCGACCTGCAGCTTGATAAAAAAACACGCAGCGAGATAGGGAAAAAAGTCGGAGTGGTCTTTCAGAATCCTGACGATCAGCTTTTTATGCCGACTGTTTTTGATGATGTTTCATTTGGCCCCCTGAACATGGGACTCACCATTGAAAGGGTGATTGAAAGAGTAGATGAGGCGTTGAGGACGGCCGGCTGCTATGAATTAAGAGACAGGCCGCCGCACCATCTTTCCCTGGGACAGAAACGTGCTGTTACAATCGCTGCAGTTATTTCAATGCAGCCGGATATTCTTGCAATGGATGAACCTGCAGCCAGTCTTGATCCAAAGGCGCGCAGACAGCTTATTACACTCCTGAAAGGTTTTAAACATACAAAAATCATTACATCACATGATCTCGACCTCATACTGGACGTTTGTGAAAGATGTATTGTAATAGCAAACGGAAAGGTAAAGGCGGATGGCCCGGCCCGTGAAATTCTCCTGAATCAACAACTGCTTGATGAAAACAATCTTGAATTGCCGCTGTCTTTACAGCGCAGATGAAAATAAGATGTATAGTGAAAAGCTAACCGGAGGAGATATTCAATGACTGAACTGGAAAAATTAAAACACCTGCTCGAACACTGGATGGAGCATAACGAAGCTCATGTGAAGACATATGAGGAATGGGCTTCAAAGGTTGAGACTCTGGGGGAAAAGAAGTTAGCCGGCATACTCCAGCATATTGTGGAAGAGAGCAGGAAGCTGAATGATTTGTTCAAGGAGGCAATGGGGCTTATGAAAAGGGATTAGGGGATAGGGCGTAGGGGGTAGGTAAGAAATACTAAAGTCTTGCAACCAGCTTATGCAATTCCGGATACTCATCTTTTAAGAGGGATATATCTTCTTTTAACAGCCTCAATCCTTCCGGCACATATTTCAGAAAATATTTTTTCCCCTTAACTGATGACAAAAAACCGTAGGCGCCGAGCGCCTGCATGTGTCTCTGAAGGCGGCAGACGAGCAGGGTCTCTCTGAAATAGTCTGCATCAAATTTGTCTTCAATTTTACTTATGTAAAAATCCACAAGCCGCTCTCTCATATCGTTTTTAAGCCTGTAATACGGATCCCATAGTATTGACGCCACATCATATGCCGAAGGGCCCATTCTCGCGCCCTGATAGTCAATAATTATCAGAGTGCCATCAGACCGTACCATAATATTCTGTGACTGGAAGTCCCGGTGAATTATAGTCTTGGGGAAGGAGTCTGCTTTAAAGGCGAGACTGTTCAGTTCATCTTCTATTTCTGGAAGATCACGTGTTTGTATTCCCCTGATGTCTTCAATAAATCTCTCGATAAAGTAATCCGTTTCCCACCGGAAATATTCATAATCAAAAATCCTCTTTTTAAGTACCGGGCATATGTCTACATGGTCTGTTGCAAAGGTATGTATACTTGCCAGTGTATCAATAACTCTTCTGTAAAGTTTTTCTATCTCCTCTTCGTTACGAAAGCATTTCAGCCAGTTATAGAGGGATGTATTCCCTGCATCTTCAAATACAGCCTTTCTTTCATCAGGATCAACTTCAAACAATTCAGGAACGGGAATAGACTGTTTCAGAAAAAACTTCGTGTATTCTATGTGCCTTTCAAAGTCAGGGTCATTGTGCATACATTCCATCAGTACTGCAGATCTGTTGCCTCTTTTGATGCGGTAGTAGTTTCGGTCCGAACCTCCTGCGCCAATCAAATGTCTGTCATCTTCTCTTGATACGGCCGTTATTTCTGATTCATTGAGGTGTATTTCAAAACCGGGCCCGATGATGCAGTTTTCTAATGCAGAGGCCATCCCTTGAGACGGCCCTTGTGACAGGCCGGCTGGAAGCAGGATGCAATTTTTTAATGAAACCGGGCCTCCAAATACATATCCTTCCTCCACCACTGCATATCCATTCAGTTCGATATTGGTGCAACCTCTTGTTGACGTATGAATATACATGGTCTCGCCGTCAGATCTCAGCGCATCAATAACAGCACGGGCATATCTGTCAGGAGTTCCGATATCACTCCAGTAGCAACCGTTTACATTGAATGTGCCCACCCTGCAGCCAGAAGCCACAGCTTTAAGCCATGCATCAACGACACTTGATGCACCAACCGGAAGAAATTTCAGAAATTCTGGTTCGTATACAGCGATGCCGGTGAAGGCTGCTATAGCGCCATTTTCAGGGACGGGTTTAAAACCCGTTCCTATGCCGGCCAGAAATCCATTTTCATCAAGGACGACATTGTTAAATTCGGGATAATCGTGAACAGCAAGTGTTACGAGATTTTCTGATGAGAGATGGCGCTCAAGCAGTTCCTGAAGGTTTATGTCGGAGAGTATATCCGAATTGTGAACAAGGAAAGTACTGTTACCCAAAAACCCTTCAGCATTTTTTAAGGCCCCACCAGTGCCGAGTATGGTGTCTTCATGGAAAAGAGTTATTTTTTTACTGAAGGGACTTTTTACCACCCACTCCTCGATAGCCTCTTTCATATGATGAAGATTTATTCCGAGTTTATCCACAGGCAGATTTAATGCTCTTTCAAGAACTTTTTGCAAAACAGGCTGACTCAGAATCGGAAGCAATGGTTTTGGAAAATGAAATGTAATTGGACGCAGCCTTTCACCAAAACCTGCAGCGGGAATAAAGATGTTGATTGTTTTATTCATTGGAGAGAATTGTTAAGCAGATAGGAAATGGAATTTGAGCGGTTTTTTTTGCCGTCAAGTTCAGACGTGAAGTCTGAACAGGCAAAAACCTCGCAGACGGACAGGAGGTCCGTCGAGAATGAGAGAAAAATTTATTTTCTATCTGCTTATTCATAGTCAAAATTAATAAATTAAATATTCCTTCCTTATTTTCCTGTTGAATGTTTGGCACTGCTCATTCCACCATTCCTCCATATAAGATAGTGGTTCACCGCTTTCAATATCTTTTCTGAGCCTGTCTGTGCCTGCAAGGATATCTATCGGCATTTTTACCGTCTCATATTCATACGGCGGTTGTTTCCATTGAAATTTATCAGGATAGAGGTCCTGTATTGCCTTGATAAGGGCCACACCAGTTTTAAACGGTTTGAATTTATTTCTGTTGATTACATGAATCTGCGCGCCGCCGCAAAGCTTCCCTGTATGTTTCTGGAAAGCAGGCTGAAAAAACAGAGGTCTGAAAATAACACCTGACAACTTAAAGGCCTGTAACTTTCTAATGAGAACTTCGGGATCAATGAAAGGCGCTCCGAATATCTCAAACGGCCGTGTGGTGCCGCGTCCTTCACTCAGATTGGTTCCTTCCAGAAGACACATGCCGGGATATACAATTGCAGCATCAAGCGTCGGCATATTCGGGGAAGGAAGAACCCATGGCAGGCCTGTCTCATCAAAATGCATCTTTCGCTTCCAGCCTTTCATCGGGATAATATGAAAATCCAGAGATGGATAGAAGTTGTCTCTTAAATATTTCCCTGTTTCACCTATTGTCATCGCATGCCGGACTGGCAAGGGACGTTGTCCTACAAAAGATGTAAAAGACATATCAAGCACCGGGCCTTCTGTTATCATTCCGCCAATGGGGTTTGGCCTGTCGAGAATTACAACAGATTTCCCCAGCTCACTGCATGCCTGCATACAAAGTTCCATAGTCCAGATGAATGTATAATAACGGGATCCAACATCCTGCAGGTCTATTACAAGCACATCAATATCTTTCAGCATTGAAGGCGTTGGCTTGCGGGTACTGCTATAAAGGCTGTGAACCGGCAGCCCTGTTTTTCTGTCCCTGAAGCCTTTCCATTCAATCATATTGTCCTGAGTTTCTCCGAGGATTCCATGCTGGGGACCAAAGAGTGTTGTGAATTTATTCATCCTGCTTTTGAGAAAACAGTCTGCCGCATGAAGCAACTTTCGGTTTACAGAAGCCGGATGTACAACAAGCCCTATGCGTGAGCCTTTTAATTTTCGGGGCCAGAGTTTGTCAAATATGTCGAGTCCTGTTTGCATTTGTGTATTATAAAGTAAATCTTTATCTTTGTTACAATTACACATGGCCCTTTCACTTTATGTCCATATCCCTTTCTGTCTGAAAAGGTGCATATACTGTGATTTTGTATCAGGCGTTTATGACCCTGAAAAGGCAGATGCTTATATCAAGGCGCTGAAGAGCGAAATAAGCAATATTGCCGGAGCAGGACCTTTTTCAACTTTGTACATCGGCGGGGGTACGCCTACGGCGTTATCTGCCAGTGTTCTGACTGACTTAATCAATCATATCTTCAGCCGTTTTCAATTTGAAGATAATTACGAAGCCACTATCGAGGTAAACCCCGGCACGATAGACAAAAAAAAATTACAGGCGATACGTTCTTTGGGGATAAACAGGATCAGCATTGGTATCCAGTCATTTAACGACAGGGAGCTTGCATTCCTTGGCAGGATTCATTCATCACAGGAAGCTGAGCAGGCAGTTTATTCAGCAAGGGATGCCGGTTTTGAGAATATCGGGACAGATCTGATATATGGAATTCCGGGTCAGGATATGGTTGCCTGGAAGAAAACGCTTGAAACGACAGTAATGCTGAAGCCAGAACATATTTCTACATATGAACTTACGGTAGAAGAAGGCACCGCACTTTATAAATCTCTGAAGTCTCCTCTTTCATCTATCAAATTCGAAATTTTTAAAGAGATGCTGTCTGAAGAAAATATTATCGAGATGTATGAACATACAATTGAGTATCTGAGTTCACATGGCTACACTCATTACGAAATTTCCAATTTTGCGTTGCCTGGTTATCAGAGCAGACATAATCTCAATTACTGGAACCGGGGTGAATATCATAGCGCCGGGCTTGGAGCGCATTCTTTCATAAAGGGAAACCGTTATTGTAATACCGATAATCTTGAGGCCTATCTAAGGGCTTTTTCAGAAAATAAAAGTTTAGTGAAGGAATCTGAATATATTGCCGAAGACAAGGTGTTGTCGGAGTCCCTCTTGCTGGGCCTGAGAAAAATCGTAGGAATAAATATAGAGTCTTTTTCAACGCGTTATAAAATAAATGTTCTAAGTCATTATCAGAATGAAATAAGGGAGCTGCAGGAAGCGGGTTTGATTGAAATCGTAAGTTCAGGTTGTTCATATGAAACAAACCTGAGACTCACAAGAAAAGGGCTTCTTCTGTCCAATGAGGTATTTTTGAAATTTATGAAATAGCTCAGGTTTTCATAACCTCGTCAAAAAAGTTAATATAGTAACCATGATAGATAAATTTGAGCCGAAATGGATCGCCTGGGAAATTACGAGAAGGTGCAACCTTAAATGTGTTCACTGCCGTTCTTCTTCTGAAATGGTTGTTTCTCAGCATCCGGACTTTCCCATTGAAGAAGCTTACCGCATTATTGACGACATCTCAGGTTATGCAAAACCGGTTATGGTGCTTTCAGGAGGCGAACCGCTTTTGAGAAAGGACGTCTTTGAGATAGCCAGATACGGGACTGACAAATGCCTCAGGATGTGCCTTGCAACAAATGGGATGCTGGTCACGGATGAAATCTGCGAGAAGATTAAAACGGCGGGGATACGCATGGTATCTCTCAGCCTTGACGGCTCCACAGCAGAAGTTCATGATGATTTCAGATCGCAGAAAGGAGCCTTTGACGGCGTTATAAATGCGGCAAAACTGTTCAGGAAGCATGATATTCAATTTCTGATAAACTCATCTTTCACAAAACGTAACCAGAAAGAGATACCTAAAATCTACAAACTTGCCAAAGAACTCGGCGCCACTGCATGGTATATGTTCATGATAGTGCCTACAGGCAGAGGCGAGGATATCATGAATGAACTTATCTCAAAAGAAGATTACGAGGAACTTCTTAAATGGCATTACGAGATGGAGAAGAACGAAAAAGATATGCTCGTCCGTCCCACATGTGCTCCGCACTATTACAGGATCGTGCTTCAGAAACAGAAGGAGGAGGGAGAAAAGATGGAACGGCGTACTCTTAAGTTTTCCACTGGCGGGTCCAAAGGATGTCTTGCGGGACAGCTCATCTGTCTTATAGATGTTGACGGCAATGTCCTGCCGTGCAGTTATTTCCCAAAATCAGCAGGCAACATCAGAGAAAAGTCCTTCAAGGAAATATGGGAAAATTCTGAATTGTTCAGAGACATGAGAAGCTTCAGGGATTATAAAGGAAGGTGCGGTTCCTGTGAATATGTCAATGTCTGCGGAGGCTGCCGTGCACGCGCATATGCAGTGACCGGCGACTACATGGACGAAGAGCCCTTTTGCGGATATATCCCATACAGAATAAGAAAAAAAACAAGTAGTTAGTAGTTGGTAGTTACTTACTACTAACTACTTGCTACTTAACTACGATTCAGGAGGTTTTATGAACGATACATTTCTAAAAGCATGTCGTGGGGAGGCTGTCCCTTTTACACCGATATGGATTATGCGTCAGGCGGGAAGATATTTGCCTGACTATCAGAAGGTGCGGGGTAAAGTTGATTTCCTGACGCTCTGCAAGACTCCGGAGCTTGCAGCAGAAGTAACCATTCAGCCTATTGATATTTTAAAAGTTGATGCAGCGATTCTTTTCTCTGACATCCTGATCCCGGTTGAGGCTATGGGAATGAACCTTGAATTTCATGAAAAGCGTGGGCCAGTCATGACCCCGGCCATACGTGACGAGAATACCGTTAAAAAACTTTTGGTCCCGGACCCGGAAGAGAAGATGAAATTTGTAATGGATACGATACGCATATTGCGGAAGGAGCTTGCAAACAAGGTGCCCCTTATAGGTTTCTCCGGCGCGCCTTTTACGACCGCAACGTATATGATAGAAGGCGGGACCTCGAAGAATTTTCTCAATACCAAAAGGATGATCTTTCAGGCCCCTGAATTATTCAGGGCTCTGATGGATAAGATAACTGCCACTGTTACCGAATATTTGAAGGCACAGATCAAGGCCGGCACTCAGGCTGTGCAATTGTTTGATACCTGGGGCGGGATTTTCTCACCTCAGGACTTTAAGGCGCATGCACTGTCGTATGTCAAAAAAATCATACATGATCTCAAAAAATGGCTTAAGGCTGAGAATATAAGTGTTCCGATTATATATTTTGTCGGTGAAACCGCAGGCTTGCTGGAAGAAATAAAAGAAGCCGGCGCTGATGTCTACGGTGTGGACTGGAGAATAAATCTGGATGATGCAATAAGAAGACTCGGAAGCAGCGCAGTTGTGCAGGGCAACCTGGATCCTCTGGCATTATTTCTCCCGCAAAACGAGATAGAGCAGCGTGTGAAGGATATTCTTTCCCGTGCAGCTTTGGCAAAAGGGCATATTTTTAATCTCGGTCATGGGGTAGTGCCTGAGACTTCGCCTGAGAATGTGATCGCCTTGGTAGACATGGTCCACAGACACAGCCAAAGGAAATAGATCTGCATTTACCTTTAAGATATTTACTATAAATTCCAAATAAAAAAGTAATCTCCTCCGTAAGACACGCGGAGAAGAAATAACGGAGTTTACAGGGAAATAATGAACCTGCTTTCTCAGTGGTTTCAGCAAAACCTCGACATTTTCTTTATTTTTTAGTTTTTTTTATATAATGATTTGCAGCAAAAATTGCTGGAATCCCTAATCCAAGCAGCAGAAACGTTGCGGGTTCAGGTATAGGCGGCATTTCAGAATCAGGTGGGGATTCGGGAGTAGATGTTGGTCTATGAGTAGATGTTGGTCTATGGTAACGCTCTAAGCTTGGAAAGTATTCAAAAACAAACAGTGGCAGCCTTGGTTGTTCTACAAATATGGGTTTTGCAGGATGAGTTGAGTGTGTCTGATTTGGAGGGTCTATAGACATTTGAATCGGAGTATTTGCAGTTGATTGAAGCGGTGATTTTGCTGATATTTCAGGAGACGGGCTGGATGATTCATGTACGGGATGTACTGCTACATAATCATTGCAACAGTAAGTACGCACTATTATATTACCATCACTAATATATCTATCACCTGCAGGAAGTCTTAAGGGTCTTTCTTTATGGAATATCATCCCATTTTTTCTGAAGGTTATGTATACTGTGATAGGCGTATTTAATTTTCCGAGATAGGCCTTTTCCCATTTAAAATTTGCAAAATGTTTTGATAGTAAATTGTCTCTGGAAACAACCCGATGGAAATCTTCGACAGAATGGACTGAATTTTTGTTGCAGAGTCCGTACCATTTTCCATTAGACTCAAAAGTGGCATCTTGAAAATCTTCTTCAAACGGGGCAGACAAATTTAAATAGTCTGTTTTTTGTTTAAGCGCTATTAAAGCAGTTACAAGTGCGAGAAAAGCGAGAATAGTTGCAAGAAAAGCAAGAGTTAAAGCTATTGTTGATCGCTTACTATGGGTATTACGTTTCATAGTATATGTATAATTTTTCGGATGGTTATAACGATTTCTTTAATTTCTGTTGCTGAAGCGAGTGAGGCGAGTTTTTTTATAGATTATTTTTTAATAATAATCTTATAATAACTCACAAAATAAATTAGTTAGTAGATTCTGACTGAAAGATAATACGCAACAGGTCCTATCGTAATTTATTTTTATGCGAAATATAACAGAGAGACAAAAGTCCCGTATTGGAGAAATGCTCCTGGACTACGATCTGATAACACAGGAACAGCTCGCTATAGCGCTTGACAGGCAGATCCAAAGCGGAGGGCGCCTGGGATCAATTCTTAAAGACCTGGGTTATGTGGATAATGAAACGCTCCTGCATGTCTTAAGCAAGCAGTATAACCTCCCTTTCATAAATCTGTTTGAAATAAAAATATCCCCTGAGATTTTAAAACTTATTCCTCTTGAGCTTGTCAGATCTTATAGAGTGCTTCCTTTGAAGAAATATGACAATACAGTCTCATTGGCTATGGTAACTCCTAATGATATAAGCGCATTAAAGAATGTTGAACTGACTACCGGTTGCGCCGTAAAACCATATATTGTCTCTTCCGGTCAGATGGATAAAGCAATCAACCTATTTGAAAAAGAGGGCTATGGCGATTATTTTAACGGGGAACTGCTTGGAGAAGAAAAGGTGACTGTTGAATCTAAAATTCCTGACATATATGCTCTCTTAAGGCTGGTTCCTGACTTTAAGGCTACAGACCTTTATCTTGCAGCAGGGGCTCCTCCGAGCCTGAGGATTAACAATGAATTAAAAAGGCTCTCTATGCCCAATATTACAACTGCACAGATGAGGGACTTTATGTATGATATTCTCAAGAAAGAGCAGATGGAAGAATTTGAAAAAAGGAATGACCTGGACTTTGCCCTTTCCCTTAAAGATACAGGCCGTTTCAGAATAAATTTTTATAAGCAGCGAAATTCAGTTTCGCTTTCAGCACACCTTATTTTTGAGAAAGTACGTTCTGTAGAGGAGCTGTTACTCCCCGAAGACATAACGGACTATATTTTAAAACCACAGGGGTTGATATTGGTTACCGGGCTTCATGGAAACGGCAAGACTGCAACAATATCTGCTTTAGTTGATGTAATAAATTCCAGCAGAAAATGTAATATTGTAACGCTGGAAGACCCGATTGAATATCTGCACAACCATAAAAAGAGCAATGTCAATCAAAGAGAGATTGGGATTGATACAGAAACATTTTCAGAGGGACTTAAACATGTTACGAGACAGGGCGCAGATGTTATAGTGATCAGTGAATTGAGAGACGCAGAAAGTATTGCTATTGCCCTGAATGCCGCAGAAACTGGGCACCTGGTTATAAGCTCCATCACCTCGTTAAATACAATTACTGTGCTTGACAGGATGATCAATATTTTCCCTCAAAATCAGCAGCCGCAGATCAGGCTGCAGCTTGCAGATACTTTGCATCTGGTGCTCACCCAGAAGCTGATTCCCCGGAAAGAAGGCGAAGGCCGGATTCTGGCGTATGAAAAATTAATAGGCTCTTCCCGTGTCAGAAATCTAATAAGAGAAGGGAAAACGAGTAATATCAGATCGCTTATGCAGGTTGCTTCAGAAGATATGCTGTCCCTGGATCGCAGCCTTGCCAGATTGTGCATTGCAGGCAGGATTTCATTTGAAGATGGGTTGAAGTTTGCCGATATGCCGGCATACTATCAGGATTTAATAAGAACCGGCAATGCATAAGTAAAAAAAGCCACCGAGGGGAGTCGAACCCCTAACCTATGCATTACGAATGCATTGCTCTGCCAGTTGAGCCACGGTGGCAGAGATATTGCTTATCCGCCTTCGGCTATTCTTTCTTCTTCTTCCTGACGGGTCTTGCAGTCTATACATAAGGTGGTAACAGGCCTTGCTTCGAGCCTTTTAATGCCAATCTCATTGCCACATTCTACACATATACCATATGCATGGTTGTCAATGCGTTCAATAGTTTCATCAATCTTTTTCAAGAGCATGCGCTCCCGGTCTCTCAAGCGTAATATAAAGTTCCTGTCAGTCTCTGCTGTGGCCTGATCTCCCATATCAGGGAAGTTAAGGTCTGAGGGCAGTATATTCAGCGTTTCTTCCGCCTCTTTCAGTAAGGAATCTCTCTGCGAGAGTAATTTGTGTTTTATTTCCTGGAGTGTTTTTTCTCTTGGTGTCATATCCTCTTCTTTTTTCCGGGCTGTAGAATTTTTCCTTTTTGTTGTTATCGTCTCTATATTTTTTTGCTTTCCGGATTTTTCTGGTTTATGTAATTTTAGTGTTTTTGCCGGTTTCGCTGTTTTTTTCTTTGCTGCTGTTGTCTTTTTTAGCATAGATTTAACCTCGAAAAGAAAGTTTGTTTTTACAATAAACGATAAAATAACAAATTTATATTTAGTAAGTCAAATTGTTTTTTATCTCTGTAACGATGCCTTGACAAATCAGCGCCCTTTACTTTAATTTATCCATTAAAATCACACTCTCTCATTGCATGTTATCGGCTGTTGGAAATAAATTCTTAAACAATATTTATTATCAATGAAACCAAGAATGGATACATTATAATAACCAATGCATCATCCCCTCCTTTCTGTTGAAGACCTGAGCATTTCTTTTGTTTATGATAATAACTCCTTAACGGCTGTCGATAATATCAGTTTTAGTGTGGATCAGGAAGATTTTATTGTCATCGTTGGAGAGAGCGGCAGCGGAAAAACACTTACGGCTCTTTCAATAATGAAACTCCTGCCTTTACATGCTGTTTGTTCAGGCAGGATATTATTTAAGGGAACGAATCTGCTTACCCAAAAAACTGACGATATGCGGAAGATAAGAGGCCGGGATATCTCAATGGTTTTTCAGGAGCCGATGACTTCCCTGAATCCGGTTTTCACTATTGGAAATCAGATTGCGGAAGTATTGTTAACGCATCAGGATATTACCAGGAAAGAAGCGATGGAGAAAACCGTTGAACTTCTGAGAAGTGTAAAGATACCCGCACCTGAATTACGAATAAAGGAGTATCCGCATCAGATGAGCGGTGGGATGAGGCAAAGGATTATGATTGCCATGGCCATTGCTTGCAATCCTTCACTGATAGTTGCTGATGAACCTACGACAGCGCTGGATGTCACAATTCAGGCCCAGATTCTTGAACTGCTTGGCGGGCTTAAAGAAAAGAATAAAATGTCGCTTCTAATAATTACACACGACCTTGGCATTGTTGCAGAATGGGCGCGAAATGTATCGGTGATGTATGCCGGCAGAATTGTTGAGAAGGCATCTGTGAAAGATATCTTTCTTAATCCGCGGCATCCTTATACGAGAGGGCTTCTTGAATCATTGCCGAAAAGAAAAGGGCAGAAGCTGACCCCTGTGCCAGGACAGGTGCCGAAATTGAGCGAACTTCCTGTCGGGTGTAAATTTGCGCCGAGATGTCGTTATGTTATTCAGGAATGCCGCGAAAAAGAACCTGCTCTTTTTTCTGTCGGAGCGGATCATTACAGCAGGTGCATTAGGGCCATGGAAATATGAATGAGTCAGGGGTTATGAGATAAGAGTTATGAGTTATGAATGAAACAAAAGAAACAACAGAACTACTGATATTACAAAACGTAAAAAAATATTTTCCCGTAAAAGACGGGAAGCTATTAAAAGCGGTTGACGACGTCAGTTTTGTCGTTCGTGAAGCAGAAGTGTTCGGGCTTGTTGGAGAGAGCGGCTGCGGGAAATCAACTCTTGGAAGATTGATTGTGAGACTGCTCGAGCCTACGGGAGGGAATATTTTTTTTGACGGACTTGATGTAATAAAGGCCGGGGGGCAGGAACTTTCCAGAATCAGGAGAGGACTGCAGATTATCTTTCAGGACCCGCTTGCGTCACTTAATCCGAGGATGAGAATACTTGACACTATTGGGGAAGCGCTTGTTGTTAATAGAATTGTAAGCAGAAGTGAAGTGAAGGACCGGGTTGCGGGTCTTCTTGAGAAAGTCGGACTTGATACAGATTCATTTTATAGATATCCGCATGAATTCAGCGGGGGACAGAGACAGAGGGTTTGTATTGCCAGGGCGCTTGCTGTTAATCCCCGGATGATAGTGGCAGACGAGCCGCTTTCAGCGCTGGATGTATCTATTCAGGCACAGATTATAAACCTGCTTGAAGACCTGCAGAAAGATTCCGGACTTGCATTTGTTTTCATCAGTCATAATTTGCTTGTAATGGAGCATTTCAGTGACAATGTTGCAGTGATGTATCTTGGCAGGATAGTAGAGATGTCGGCAACAGATGAGCTCTTCAAAGAGCCGTTGCATCCATATACTGAAGCGCTTTTATCAGCAGTTCTAAAACCGGAGGTTGGGGAAAAGGGCCGCAGGATTATTCTTGAGGGCGATGTTCCCAGCCCTGTGCATATTCCGTCGGGTTGTCCCTTCCATCCGAGGTGTCATAAGAGATTGGAACTATGCGGTAAGGAAGTGCCGGTTTTCAGGAAAGCCAGACCGGACAGGTGGGTGGCATGCCACCTTTGGTGAATGAGTAATTAACAATGAGTAATTAGCAATTAAGGAAGTTAAAAATATCATTAATTGTTCATTGTTCATTATTTCATTGTTAATTAAAAAAAGGGAGGGACCAATGTTTCTTGGCGTAAATGTTGATCATGTAGCGACTGTTAGAGAGGCAAGAAAAGATGTTGAACCTGATCCTGTAAAAGCTGCAGCCCTTGCTATTTCCGGAGGTGCAGACGGGATTACTGTTCACTTGAGAGAAGACCGAAGGCACATACAGGACCGGGATTTGAAAGAGATAAGGAAGAAGGTCCAAAACGTTGAGCTGAATCTTGAAATGGCTGCAACCGATGAAATGGTGGGCATTGCCCTGAGAGTCAGGCCTGACATGGTTACCCTTGTTCCTGAAAAAAGGGCTGAGCTGACAACCGAAGGCGGACTTGATTTGAAAAAGAGCGGGAAGAAGATTAAAAAAGCGGTTGATGCGATTCAGAAGAAGGGCATACCGGTGAGTCTGTTCATCAATCCGACAGTTGCTGATGTTGAGCTTTCAAAACAACTCGGAGCAACTATGGTTGAAATACACACAGGACTTTATTCCAATGCAAAAGGCAAGAAACAGATGTTTGAACTGACAAGAGTTAAGGAAGCAGTAAAAAGAGCGCTTGATATCGGGTTACTTGTTAACGCGGGACATGGACTGAACTACATCAACGTGAAAAAAATTGCCGCGATTAAAGGGGTGAGAGGATTATATATCGGGCACAGCATCGTGGCCCGCTCGGTTTACGACGGGATAGAGAAGGCGGTAAGAGAGATGAAGGGGTTGATAAAAGAGGGTAGCCCCAGGCGTTAGCTTGCGTACAATGTTATTGACCCGAAAATGGCTACTAAGAGCCGTCATTCCCGAGGTAGTAATCGGGAATCCAGTTTTTTTCAACTATTAATTTATTTTTTGCTATAATTTTTCATGTCAAAAAATTCTTCCGGGCACGGGCAGGACATACTGAAGACATACATTAAAAAAGTATTTGAGGTTGCAAAACGGGGAGACGCAACTGAATCGAGTTACTATTCCTGCCTTGAAGAGCTTTTTAAAAATTATTCCGAATCAGTAAGAAAGAAAAAAGTACATGTTACGACTATCCCCCAAAAGACCGATGCCGGGACCCCGGACTTCAGGGTGTGGGATGGGAAACAGCATATCACCGGATATATCGAGGCCAAAGCCCCGACCGTTAAATATCTCGATCAGATAGAAGACACTGAACAATTAAAACGCTATCTTCATACCTTCCCGAATTTGATATTGACCAACTTCTTTGAATTCAGGCTTTATAAGGATGGGAGAATGCTTGACAGTGTTCAGATCGCAAGACCTGTCTTAATGCATAAACTGGGCACTATCCCGCTTGTTGAAAAAGAGAAGGAATTTTTTAATCTCCTTGAACGTTTCTTTGGTTTCTCTTTGCCGAAAACATATACTGCCAAAACTCTCGCGGTTGAGCTTGCAAAGAGGACGCGTTTCTTAAAAGAACAGGTTATTATTGAGGAGCTGAAAGAAGAAGAGAGAAAAGGATTTATCCTCGGCTTCTACGAGGCGTTTCAGAAGTATCTCATACACGGCCTTTCAAAAGAAGACTTTGCAGACCTTTATTCACAGACTATAACTTACGGACTTTTCGCGGCAAGGACCCGCGCTGAGAACGGATTCAACAGAAAGCTTGCGTTTGACTACATCCCCAGGACGATCGGGATTCTAAGAGACGTCTTCAGGTTCATATCCCTTGAAGATTTACCTCCCCAGATGGAGTGGATTGTTGACGACATATCAGAAGTGCTTTCTGTCGCCGATGTAAAACAGATACTTCATAAGTTTTATCACGAAGGCAAAGGCAGTGACCCGATTATTCATTTTTACGAAACATTCCTTGCTGAGTACGACCCGAAAGAGAGGGAAAAGCGCGGAGTCTATTACACGCCTGAACCGGTGGTCTCTTATATCGTCCGTTCTCTGCATAATATCCTGAAAAACTATTTTGAAAAGGGAGACGGCTTTGCATCAGGCTCCGTAACTGTGCTGGACCCTGCGGCTGGAACGCTTACCTTCCTTGCAGAGACAGCAAAAGTGGCGGTTGATGAGTGCACTTCCAGATACGGTGAAGGGACCAGAATGCCCGTCATAAGGGAATATATCCTTCAAAATTATTACGCCTTTGAATTAATGATGGCGCCTTATGCTATCGGTCATTTGAAAATGTCTTTTATGCTTGAAGAGCTTGGGTACAAACTTCAGAAGGACGAGAGATTTAACCTTTACCTCACAAACACCCTTGAAATGGATGAACTTGAGCAAACATCGCTGCCGGGTATGGCGTCGCTTTCAGAGGAATCGCATCTTGCGGGAATTATTAAAAAAGAGAAACCCATACTGGTTATATTAGGCAATCCACCATATTCAGGGCATTCGACCAATGTCGGTGAGTGGATATCGAAGGAGATAAAGGCCTACTACGAAATTGACGGCAAACCCCTCGGCGAGAAAAATCCAAAATGGCTTCAGGACGATTATGTGAAATTTATCCGTTTTGCTCAGTGGAAAATTGATCAGGCAGGCGAAGGTGTCTTGGGCTTTATCACAAACCACAGCTATCTCGATAATCCGACGTTCCGGGGAATGCGGCATTCACTGATGCAGAGCTTTGACGAGATTTATCTGTTAGACCTTCACGGCAACAGCCTCAAGAAAGAGAAATGCCCGGATGGTTCTAAAGATGAGAATGTATTTGACATTAAGCAAGGCGTCGCCATTTCACTGTTCATTAAGAAAGGGGAGAAGAAAAAAGAGCCGTCTTATCCAATGCAGATGCCTTCGCCACAAATGGATATTTTTATAGAGGAAGAGGCGGAGGTTGAAGAAAACCCCAAAAGGCACAAATGCAAGGTTTACCATTCAGAGATATGGGGGATTAGGGATTATAAATACGACTGGCTTAATAAAAACGACATAACAACCACGAAATGGAAAAAGATAAAACCTAAATCCGAATTCCATCTTTTCATACCAAGAGATGAAAGGCTTTTAGAAGTGTATGAGAAGTATCCGAAGATCACCGATGTTTTCCCTGTTAACAGCGTTGGAATAGTTACATCACGGGATAGTTTTGTGATTGACTTCGACAAGGCGGCATTAAGAAGAAGACTATTACAGTTCATAGATAAAAAAATGCCTGATGAAATTATCCAGCAGACTTATGACCTGAAAGATAAAACTAACTGGAGGCTTGAAGACGCAAGGGAAGCAGTCAGAAAAGATGAAAACTGGGAACAGGCTCTAACAAAAATTCTCTACCGTCCTTTTGATGAGCAGTGGATTTTCTATCATGATGCGGTTATTGAGCGTTCACGAAGAGAAGTTATGCAACATATGTTGCAAGAGAATTTGTCTTTAATAACACATAGACGTGAAGAACTTGATATTCCGTATACTCATTTTCTGGCAACTAATCTGATATCAGAACATGGCTGTTTATCCACAAAAACTACAAACTATCACTTCCCTCTTTATCTATATCAACCGAAAGAAAAACCTAAAAAGAAATCTTTCGGCAGTGTCATGATGCTCTTTGAACCGGAAGCTGAGTATGTCCTGAAAAAGCCAAACATTTCTCCGGCAGTATTTGAAAAATTGGAAGAGGCTTTCAAGAAAAGACCGGCACCCGAACAAATCTTCTATTACATTTACGCTGTGATTTATTCAAACATTTACCGCACAAAATACGCCGAGTTTCTGAAGGCAGACTTTCCGAGAGTTCCGCTTACAAGAGACCGTAAACTTTTTACCAAGATGGCTGAGTACGGCAATTCTCTTGTAGAACTTCATCTGGTTAAGGTTAAAGAATTGGATAAAACCCATATAAAGTTCCGGAGCGGCAACAACAAGATAGAGAAGATACGGTATGAACCAGTAGGGGCGAACGGCCGTTCGCCCCTACTGCATATCAATAATGATCAATATTTCGAAGGCATAACTCCTGAAGTTTGGGAATATCACATCGGCGGCTATCGGGTTTGTGAAAAATGGCTGAAAGACAGGAAAGGCAAGACATTATCCCTTGAAGATATAAAACATTACTGCAAGGTCGTAACCGCTTTGCAAAAGACCATAGAATTACAGCAGGCGATTGATGCAGTCTACCCTGATGTTGAGAAGGAGACTATTGCATGATCTACGGTATCGGCATAGACCTTGTGAAGATTGAACGGATGAAAGAGGCCCATGAAAAATGGGGTATGAAATTTTTCGAGAAATTTCTTACTGAAAATGAGATAGCATATTGTTTTGAAAAGAAAGAGCCTTATCTTTCTGCAAGCGTTAGATTTGCAGCAAAAGAGGCGCTTGTAAAGGCCATAGGTTCAGAGGTGTTTGTTAATCTGAAAGATGTTGAAATCATGAATGATGAAAAGGGCAAGCCGTCGATTAAGATTCATGGCGAACTCGAGAAATTTTTTAGAGATAGGGGAATAAAATCCAGTCATTTATCGCTTAGTCATGAAAAGGAATTCGGGATTGCCTGTGTAGTGCTGGAGGGATAAGAAGCAGTCCTACATTAATGGCCCCTTAACAGGTATTACATAATAACCGGGCGAGACGATATATTTTCCTATAAGCATTGACTCTATTGTGTTGAGTTTTTCCATAGACGGCATAAGCTCCAGGTTGAGATTCATAAACTGCCCTTTAATATCACCAGTTAATCGTGCATAACCCTTTTCTCCTTCAAGGCTGACGGAATCAAGTTTTACATCATTACCTGTTACGGATAACATACCCTGAATTCTGTGAAAGGAATTTAAAAAAGGGATCATGACAGCGCCTTCCTGCATCTCCAGATTTGAAATTTTAAATAAAATTTGTGCGCTCTTGTTTTTCAGGAAAATGTCAGCTGAAATATTTCCGTCTGCTTTAACTCCCAGATGCGTCAGATAGGGGATTGCATTCAATTCAGCATTTTCGATATTTATTTCTCCGCCGTTTGTGTATGTCAACAGACCGTTGACATCTCCTGTTCCAAGCTTTCCTTTTATGGAGAAGGCGAGTTGTTTGTCTATCAGATAACGGGGATTAAAACGGCCTGTAAGGTCCATTATTGTCAAAGCAGGTATTTTGTCAAAAGTCAGATCCAAGGTTTTGGCATGCACCGTGAAAAAGAGACCTTTTTTAAAACCTGTTATAGATGCTTTAATTTCATCTTTTCCTGCATCGGCAACAGCATCTTCAATTCTTTCCTGTATCAGGTTATCCGGTAAGGCAAAAAGCCAGACAAGGACGAGAAAAACAGGAAGGCCGGCTGTGAAATAAAGAATATAACGAAATACTTTCATGGCTGTGCAGATGCGGAGGATATGCTCACCCTCTCGTTATCAGAGAAACAGTTAATCTTAAGATGAACTTGTCAGGGTCCTCAAAGGTGGTCTTGATTGCAGCATTTTTAATTTTCATAGTCGCAGGGGAATTATCAACCCTATAGAGAAAATTTACAATGCTGTTGAGATCTGTGTTTTGTATTTCAACTTCTGCATCCTCTTCTGTATAGTCTTTTAATTTATTTTTGTCCAGAGACTTTATTGCCTTTGCTTTCATGCCGAGGGAATTAAGTATTTGCTCCAGCATTGGAACCAGCCCCTCTGTTTTGGTTAAACCGATTTTCTTTTCCTTTGATTCAACAGCGTTCTTTATATCTATTGCTTCTTTTGTCAGTGATGATAACTCATTAATTTGAGTTTCAAGGGAGCTGTTTTGTTTCTCTATGTTTTTAGTATGAAAAAATGTAATAACTATAAAAGAAGCGGTGACGGCAATTGCACAGGATAAAATCAGAACCGTCCTGTCAAAGAACAATATTTTTTGTATGGCTTTTATCATGCCTTCTTTTCCTGCATAATTATGGTGAAGTTGATTTTTTTGTCAGCAGTTGCGTCGGAATTTAAAATCTTAGGAACTTCAAAAGAACCTGCAAGATTATTTTTAAAGTGATCAACTTCTTCAAAAGATAAAGCTGTACCTTTAAGGATCAGATTTTTTCCATCTGCATTAAATTCATTGAGGACAATATTTTTGCTCCTGAGAGTTGCAATATTGTTCAGTATGTCAAGCACCGGGAGGCCTGCAAGTGCAGATTGTTTCTCTTTCAGCATGTTGAAATTGCCTTTGAACTGTCTTGCAGCATCTACTATTTTTCTGTCTTCCGGAAAAATGCTTTGATATGCTGTCTGCAATTTTTGTGAAAGCAATCTGGTTTCCTTTTGTTGGGCTGCAGATTTGACTGCCGTATGTGCCCCGAATATCAGCAGCAGCGCCAGAAGGAACGAAGCAGTCAGCCGGAGACTCTTTTTCATACGTTCAATATCACCTGTATACGAAAGCTCGTCCTGCCTGAGATTAACTGAAGGAGTTACAATCTCTTTTTTTGCTGCTTCAAGTCTCGATTCCATGTTGAGCGTCAGGCCTTCAATAATCTTTTCGCTTTGGCCCCCGGAAAGACACAGGTCAATTGAAGTGATTATTTTTGGCTCAAGCCCTGCTGAAGAAAACGTCCTGATTATCTTATGAAGTTTTGTCTTTTCTATGCAGACTGCAAGAATTCTGCAGCCGTTGTCAAAGATTTCTGTGATGATCTGATCAATTGAATAATCGCTGACACTTCCGAGCAGGAGACCTTCAAGCTCATAGGAAATCGTATCTTTGATTTTCAATTTGTCAGAGAAGGGGAAAGTCAGTTCACGCAAGGTCAGGAAGTGAAAGGGGATGCTTAAATATATTTGTTCTATATTTGTTTTCAGAAGCGGCGCCAGAGAAGACGGCTTTAATTCTCCTTCAACAGGTATGTTTATCGTATCAACATGTTTAAGATTTTCAAAAACATAGCAGTATACGTTCTTTTCATTCCAGTCTATAAAGCCCGTCCTCATTTATTCCTCTCTCCAGAAATGGACTTTCATTCCCGTATCAACAACGCTCTCAATAGTTCTTGTAATTTCATTAACAGTGGCTTTGGAGGTGATTCTGAGATTAGAACATTTGATATCGATTTTGCTTTGTAAACGTTGTCCAATCTGTTCCATCCCTGAAACCTTGACTATATCGGCGTTCTTTTCAAATGGAGCTGTATCCCTGTAATCAATAATCCGCTTAGCAAGTGTCTCTGTCATATTTTTAAAACTGACAAGAACCGGCAGTTTCGCGGTATTCATATTTATCTTCCATGGCCATTTGTCAGATACGGTAATGTACGGTGTGATTCTATCAAACACATTTTTATCTATCCCCTTTATTAATTTAAGTTCGTCCACAGTAGAGAGAAACATATTTTTTGCATTATCTTCCGAACCATAAAATCTTGGCTCACTGTCAGTATCAATCCAGTCAGCTATAACCAGAGCAAGGTTCGTATTAATGTTAAGGTATTCAAAGAGCTTTTTCAAGGATTCAAGAGCATCTGAATCTTCTTTGCCGTTGGGCTGAATTATACTGTTGATATTGAATTTTGCATTCTCATCTTCTATCTTTATAGTAAGCCGGGTATTGGCGCCGAAATATTTTTCAACAGGCAGTGCAACTTCAGGCTGATTAGTATATGTGCTTTGGCTGAGCTCTGTAATATATCTGGCGCTGAGCGTTTGTCCTGATTTAGCAATGAGAGATGCCTTCTGTGCATTAGTCCAGTTGGATAAGGAGCTGGTGTCTATGTATACTTCATAGGCAAACTCAACCACAAGCGCTACGAGTATCGTAACAATCAGCACTGTAATGATAAGGGCCGAGCCGTTCTGATTTCTCACAATTTATTTCCTACCCTAGGCCTTGCATACTCTATGAGTTTCACTTTTTTGCCGTTGTCGTCAAATTCGAGGCTTACTCTCAGGAATCCCGGCAGTCTGTTTGTATTTGCTGTGTCCCATGTTTGGACCCATTTATTATTAAAAAGGGTTTCAACAGTAAAGCCTTCAATGTCTTCAACAGCTTCCATTGTATATTCCCTGGACTGGATACCGGCTGCTGCTTCTTTCTTGAACAGCGTAAGCTTTCCATCTTTTTCTTCCACATAATATGAAATTGTTTTTATCCCATAACCTTTAAAGGAAAAGGCTGTGAGATCTAAACTGGAGATGTTTTTACCAAACAGGTCCAGGTCTTTGATTATAAAAGGAGAATTATCCGGCAAGGCGCTTTCAATTTCACGCCGCATGATATCAAGCGCTGATCTTGCTTCATGATATTTCAGGGATACTTTATCAAATCTTTCCAATACACTTTGCACCGAAAAGAAGGAGCTGTAGACAGCTCCAAGAACAATGGTTAAGAGTGTGAGACTGATGAGGATTTCAATGAGGGTGAAGCCGGCCCTGCGGGAATTCAAAATTAAAAATTGAAATTTAAAATTTGAAATTTTCATTCAGGGTTTTTGAGAGTCCTTTCTTACAAACTCATTCAGTATGATTTCTCTTCCCGGCCCCTTCACTATTGTTTTTAATTCGATTTTTCCGGGATCGTCTGTTACGGATACGATGTTCTCATATATAAAATCAGTTCCTTCAACAGGGCCTTTGGAATTTACCCGATTTATTTCCATGTCTGATATTTTCTCTTTTGCCAACTGCACCATCTGCGTAGTAACAATATTTTCACTTGAGACATTGGCGTGATAATTTACAGTATGCAGAACAGTCACAAGCGTTATTCCGATGATTGCAAGTGCCAGCATGATTTCAAGGAGGGTGAAACCCGTTAATTTCGGATTTCGAATTTCGGATTTCGGATTTTTATAAAACATATCTTTCAATGATTTTGGTCCTTCCATTTAAGTGGTTAAAAGTGATGGTGTATTCCAGTTTATCTTTCATGAGGTGCACTGTTACAGGCTCTTCAGGTTTGAGGGGCCCGAATTCTATTGTCACCTCTCCTGCAGTGATCTCGCCAAGAGAGGGAATTATTACATCTTTAAACATCACATCTCTTTCCATCTGAAAAGAGCGGGTTTCTCTTTCATTTTCAAATCCCCAGGAACTGTTATCAAGATTAATCCTGAATATGTAATTCTGCTTCTTTCCAGCAGCTTCATCATAAACATATCTCAGGGTGCTGCTCAGGCGTTTGACTTCCGATTTCAGAGCTCTCTCACCTGTGTTCCAGAACGATGGCATTATTAAAGCTGTAGCAAGAGAGATTATAGAGATGACGATGATGAGTTCTATGAGGGTAAAGGCTTTAATTTGTCCCTTACTCTTTGCAACTTGTTTACAAGTCCCAGTTTGTAATATCCGCATTGTATCCTTCTCCACCCGGCTGGCCATCGGCGCCGTAAGTAATGATGTCGTAATCGCTTTTTGCTCCAGGAGATATATAAATATAATTATGGCCCCAGGGGTCCTGAGGTATATTTCTTTTTTCCAGATAGCCTCCGGTTCTGTAGTGTTCTGGAATTGCGCCGCTTAAAGGGGGCGAGATTAGAGCCTCGAGACCCTGTTCTGTCGAGGGATAAAACCCATTGTCTGTTTTAAACAGTCTGAGGGCTGTCTCAAAATTTTTTATCTGAACCTTTGCATCCATTGCTTTTGCGCTGTCTATTCTGCTGATGAGACGCGGCGCAACAAGGGCGGCCAGTATCCCGATGATAATCATAACAACCATGATTTCAACGAGGGTGAAACCTGTTTGCAGTTTCTGATTAGGATTATATGGGTAACTCATTAATTTTCTTGATACTTTATCACAGTTAGTCTAAAATACACCTCATGTTATTATCAACTTAAAATTATTCTGAGTTAAAAAAATAATTATCCCATGCCTGAACTGAAAAAACAAAGATCCATAAAAAGCGGACTTCCGCCCGGAACGCTGGTCCATATCGGCAAGAAGAAAGCCGGAGAAACGAAAATTTCGATCCTGGATTATGATGAACTGCATTTTCAGGAAAAAGACACTGAAAGATGGGATGCATGCATTCAATTCAAAGATAAGCCGGCCACGACATGGATAAATGTGGACAGTGTTCATCAGCCGGAGATACTTGAAAAGATCGGTGAATGTTTTGGACTTCATCCGCTCGTGCTTGAAGATATACTGAACACAAATCAGAGGCCCAAGATTGAGGATTATAACGACTATCTGTATATCGTTTTAAAAATGCTCTACTACAATGAAAAAATAAGTAAAATAACGACGGAGCAGATAAGCCTTGTCGTAGGACCTAATTATGTCATTTCTTTTCAGGAGGGGATAGAGGGGGATGTTTTCACATCTCTCAGGGAACGTATCAGGAATAACAAAAACCGCATAAGAAAGACAGGCGCCGATTATCTTGCTTATTCGTTAATTGATGCAATAGTTGATAATTATTTTATGATTCTCGAAAGAATCGGAGACGATATTGAACTCCTTGAAGAAAAGCTTGTCAGGAACCCTACAGCAGACGTGATGCATGAGATACACAAACTGAAGAGAGAGATGATATATTTACGGAAAGCAGTATGGCCGCTGCGAGAAGTCATCAGCGGCATGGAAAGAGGCGTTCACGCTCTGATTCAGGACTCCACGAGGATATTTCTGAGAGATGTTTATGACCATACAATTCAGGTGATAGACACTGTTGAGACCTACCGTGATATGGTCTCGGGGATGCTCGACCTCTACCTTTCAAGTATAAGCAACAGGCTGAATGCGGTCATGAAAGTGTTGACAATAATAGCGACGATATTCATGCCGTTGACATTCATTGCCGGGATATATGGAATGAATTTTAAATACATGCCGGAGCTTGAATGGCGCTTTGGCTATCCACTGGTCATGGTTTTAATGCTCATTATCGGGGTAGTGATGTTAGTTTATTTCAGAAAGAAGAAGTGGTTGTAGCGGGCTGAAGCAGATTCTCTACCGCAGCACCTGATTCAGCTCGAATATCGGCAGGAGAACTGCTACGACGATAAATCCAACTATCAATCCCATTGTTAAAATAAGAATCGGTTCCAGGAGACTGATGGCTCTCTGAAGTTTCCTTTCAAATTCAGCCTCGTAAGATTCGGAGGTCTTTTTTAAAACCTCGGCAAGCCTTCCGGTTTGCTCCCCTGTGGAGATAATTTGTAAAAGGGTAGGGGGGAAGCCTTCAAGACTGGCTGAGAGCTTTGCTCCCTGTGAGACCATGTTCTGCGCAGACATGATTTTATTCTCCAATACAACGTTGCCTGTTGCCTTTGAAGTCAATTGCATGGCTTTTAATATCGGGAGCCCGCCGGAGAGAAGAAAACCCATGGTCAATGTGAAACGCAGCATATAAAGTCCGGTAAGAATTCCTGTCGGGTCTTGGAGCAGGATATTGTCAATTATATCTCTTCTGTTTTTTCGGACCCATCTGTATGACATTGTGAGGCCCGCAGCCAGCAAGAGCAGAAGCCACCAGAAATTTTTAAATACTGTGCTTATTCCGATGAGGGCTATTGTTATAAAAGGCAGGGAGGCTGATGTATCCTCGAAGATCTTTGTTATCTTCGGGATGACAAAAATAAAAAGGAAAAGGAGGATCAGTATGCTTATACAACCCATAAAAACAGGATATATAAGTGCGGTCTGGAGCTTGCTTTTAATATTGTTTTCGTTCTCAAGAAAGTCTGCAAGTTTCAGAAGAACGTCTGTTAACTTTCCGCTGCTTTCCCCGGCTGCAATCATACCTGTATAAAAATCCGGGAAAATTGCAGGATAGGCCTGCATGGCGCGTGCGAGAGACGCTCCTGCAGACAGCCTCTCTTTTATGTCTATGAGAATGTTTTTCCATATCCCTTTTTGCTCGAATGACAGGGACCCAATAGCTTCTACGAGAGGAACTCCGGAGGCTAATAAGGTTGAAAGGCGCCTCGTAATGCTTGCGACTATGAGGGGAGAATATCTTCTGAGCAGACTTCTTTTATATGGGGAGGCCTCCTCGGATATTTCTTTCGGGAAGAGTCCTTTTGCCTTTATTTTTAAGGCCGCATCTCTTGGCCCGTCTGCTTCAATGATACCTTCTGTTGCAGAGCCATCGGGATCATAACCTTTGAATTTAAATACTGGCATAAGTTAACCCGGGTCGCTGTCCTTCTGCGTCACCCGTAAAACTTCTTCTATTGTTGTAATGCCTTTAATGATTTTTTCAGCAGCGTTTTTCTGTAAAGTAATAAATCCTGATTTCATGGCTGCCGACTTTATAGCCTGTGCGTCTTTTCTTTCTACTATCATTGTGCGTATCTCAGGTGTGATTTCAAGAAATTCGTAAAGGCCTGTTCTTCCAAGATAACCTTTGCTCAGGCATTTCTCACAACCCTTTCCACGATAGAGCACAGACGGGTGCGGTTCTACTCCGAGATAGTCTATCTCCTGTTTTGACGGAGGGTATGATTCCCTGCAGTGAGGACAGATTACCCTGATTAATCTCTGTGCCAGGACGCATACAAGTGATGATGCTACAAGGAAGGGCTCTATTCCCATATCAATCAGTCTTGTCAGGGCGCTCGGCGCATCGTTTGTATGCAGAGTACTGAGAACAAGATGTCCGGTCAGTGAAGCATGAACTGCAATTTCCGCAGTTTCCAGATCTCTTATCTCTCCTACCATCATAATGTCCGGGTCCTGCCTTAAGATAGACCGCAGCCCGGCTGCAAAGGTCAATCCTATTTTAGGATTCACCTGCATCTGACCTATGCCGCTGAGCTGATATTCAACAGGGTCTTCTACTGTAATGATATTTCTTTCTTCGGTATTGAGTCTGAGGAGAGCTGCATAAAGGGTTGTAGTTTTACCTGAGCCTGTAGGGCCTGTTACGAGTATAATTCCGTTCTGTCTTGAAAGTGAGTCTTTGAAGGCAGTTAATGTTTCATTTGAAAGGCCGAGCATTTCGAGGCTCAGGACCCCGGCACGCCTGTCAAGCAACCTGAGGACGGCCCTTTCACCGAGAGCAGTCGGTATTATGGAAACTCTGATATCAATATCTTTGCCGCCTACAAGGAGTTTTATGCGGCCATCCTGGGGGAGTCTTTTCTCTGCAATGTCGAGTCCTGCCAGTATCTTGATTCTGGATACAAGCGCTTCCTGAATGATTCTCGGAGGGCTGAGCACCTTTCGTAACATGCCGTCAACCCTGAATCTTACATCAAGCCCTTTCTCATAAGGCTCCACGTGAATATCACTGGCCTTTTCCTTTACAGCTTCCATCAACAGGGCGTTCAGCAGACGGATAATCGGGGCTTCCTCGGTGAGGTCCATCAAGTCTTTCGGTGATTCAAATTCAGTTGCAATCATAGAGAGGTCTTCGCCTTTAATGTCACCCATTACTTCATCTACCCTGCTCGTTTGACTATAGATGCGGTTGATGGCGTCAATGATTAACTTCTCTTTTGCTATGACGGGATGTGGTTTAAGGCTGAGGGTTCTTGACAGGTCCCTGAGTGCAAATATCCCACGATGGTCTGAAACTGCGGCTATCAACTCACGGTCCTGCCTTCTCAGGGGCAGTAACACATTACCTTTTAAAAAAGAAAGGGACAGGTTCTGTAAGAGTGAGAATTCTATGTCTTCATCTTTGATGGTATCAATGGTTTCCATTGATTGTTTTAAGAATACTGTCATTCTGCATTTTTAATGTGGACCTTATAATTCGGCTCTGCATAAAGAACTTCCGGAAGGGCCAGGAATTCCTGTACTGCGGTATCTACTTCCTGTCCGGATTTGAGATTAATATGAAAAACCTTAATGTCCTCAAAATATTTTATGACCGTTGCGCCTTTCTGCGTTATGATTTCCATCGCTTTTTCTTTTGAAATATTATCTTTAAATTTCACCATAAGTTCGCCGGCAGCGTAGAGTTTTTCTCTGGTAACAAACTCCTGGCTTTTTTCTTCTGTTATCTTTGACAGTTTATCTGATTCCTTGACAATATGCGGTGAAAGGAATACGAGGAGGTTGGTCTTGTTTTTTCTCAAAGTCTTGGACTTGAAAAGCCATCCCATTACCGGTATGTCTCCAAAGAACGGCATCTTTGCAATATTCTCCTCATCTCTTTCCTGCATCAGGCCGCCGATGACTACAGTGCGCCCATCCTTAACAACTACAGAAGTCTTTGTAGAGCGTTTGGTGGTCGTAGGGCCTATAGTTGTCAGGATACTTTCAGAAGTATCTTTAAGCGCGGATATCTCCTGATATATATCAAGTTTGACATAATCTCCTTCTGTTATCTGAGGGGTAAGCTTGAGGGTTATGCCTACATCTTTTCTTTCAATTGAACTCAGTATTGTACTGGCAGCGGATGCGTCCCGCTCTCTTTTTGATATGAAAGGCACATTCTCGCCAACTATTATCTCAGCTTCTTTGTTGTCAGAGGTCAGTATCTGAGGAGTTGAGAGGACATTTACTGCACCCTTGAAATCATTAAGGCTGAAGAGTGCGGCAAAGCCCGGAGAAGTGAGGTTCTGGGTAGAAATGGTTCCGCTTGACGTAATCGTCGTTACAGGTATTTCGATGAAATTGCCGATACCGCCTGCCGTAAAACCGGTCAATCCGTTAATAACGGAAAGCAGGGTGTTTGTGCTTACATTCCCGAAACCGCCAATTGCAACCGGTTCGCCATTGTGACTTGCCATTACCCTCCATTTCGTTCCGAGTTCTTTGAGCTTGTCTATGGAAGCTTCAACAATCATGGCCTCTACAAATACCTGTTTTCTTCTCTTATCAAGGGTCTTGATGACCTGAACGATATTATTGTAATCAGAGGGCGGAGCAACAATGATTAGAGAGTTTGTAGTCTTGTCAGGAGTAATACTGAGTACCGGAACAGCTTCGGCAGCCGGTTTTTGCCGGTCCCGCTGTGACTTGTAGCTTGTCTGCAGATTTTTGAGTATCCCCTCAAGAACTTTTGCAAGGTCTGTTGCATCGGCGTTCTCGAGAAAATAGACATTTATCCGGGCCTGTTCTTCCTGTGCCGAGGGTTGATCTATCAGAGTAAGGATGGACACGATTTTTTCCATATTGACAGCAGAATCAACTATGAGCAACAAATTGCCGGGGCCAAAGGCTGATATATGACCGTCTTTTGAAACAACAGGACGTAGAAATTGTATAGTATCATCCGCCTTGATATGTTGCGTAGGTATAAGTTTTGTAATATATGCTTCATTGACGGGGATTTTCTCATCTGTTGAAATCCTTCCTTCTTCTTTGGCCTGAGAGGAGGGAATGATTTTATATGTCTTGGGACCTGACTGGATTATGGTATAGCCCTTCAGATTTAGCACCGAAGTAAAGAGTGAAAAGGAATCGTCTATAGACAATTTTGCAGGAGCAATGATGGTAATCTTGCCTTTAATCCTTTCGTCAAAGAGAAAATTGTTGCCGGTTATTTCACTGATAAATTTGATGACCGCAGGCATTTCAACATCAATAAAATTGAAGGCGATGGAGCCGCCCGGTTTTTTGTCTTCAGAGAAGGAGAGAGTGGGCAGGACTGAAATCAGAAACGCAAGTAAGAAGGCAAAACAAAGAACTTTAGAAGTTTTCATAGAAGAAGGCCTTTCATAAGTTTTTCGCACCCTTTGCATTTTACTATTTACGTTGATGTTTATCAATGCTTACCTTATCCTGTAACTCATGGAAATATTTTTACCATTTCTTACGATATCCAGATTGACGTTGTTCATCCCTTTCAATGCGGACAGGGCCTGTAATGCAACCTCAGGATTGGAGATTTCAAGCTCATTTATCTTTAATAAGGTATCGCCGTTTCTCAGTCCCAGGCTATGGTAAATCCCCCCGGACACGACTTCACTGATTGTAAAGCCTTCCTGCCTGCCGTTTTTTATGTTGGGCAGGAGGCGCGCATCCGTGAGTATCTGTTCAGGATTCTCAAGGGATTTCTGTATCCGCCGGCTGTCAAGGATATACTCCCTTTCGCCAATTTTTTTCGCAAAGGATGACTGCTGAGAATCAGCAGCTTGTTCCGGAGTGCTGGCGCCGGTATTTATGATATCAGGTATTGAAACCGTGTATGTCGTAGAGTTTTGTTCTATCTCAACTGAAGATTTGTCTATTTTTTTTAATCTGCCATAAGAAAAGACGTTCTCTCCAAGTTTGAAAATTTCCTGTGAACCCTGTGCTTGGGTCCGGTCCTCGAAAATTGCATAACTGAAATTCTTAGAGCTCACAGCCGTGCCGACGAGAACGAGGTCTGAAAGAGCAGTACCAGTGATTTCTTTTTCTTCAGTTTGTGACATAGTGACAGGACGGAGCGCTTTGGGAGAGCCGAAGGGATTTTTTTCAAGAATGGATGAGTAATGCATGAGGTTTTTCTTTTCAGAGGCCGTTTGCCGGGATATTATGTCTTTTGAGATTGCAGCAGGCGTCTTTTTTTTAGCCAGAGAAATACTGACAACCTCCCGGATTAATATAAGCGCTGCGATTAATATGAAAGCGGCTAAAATATAGTTGGCGAAGCGGAGTTTTCTCAATGAGAAATTAAACATTTTATAGCTTAAACTTTTGCCTGTGTACTGTCAACAATCAGGCCTTATATCTTTGCCTCTTTCAATGCATCTTTACAGGCGCACTTTCTCTGTTCGGGGATAAGAGTGAAAGTCTCTCTCAGCAGGATCTTGAGCTTTTCAGTGGCAGCCTGCATAGTGTCCATCACTTCAGCTACAGTCAATTTGTTTTTGCTGATACCCGCTGCATAATTAGCGACAACACATATGCTGGAGTAGCATATTTCCAGCTCTCTTGAGAGCGAGGCTTCCGGCATTCCGGTCATGCCGACAACATCGCCACCGAGAATTGCAAATGATTTTATTTCAGATGCTGTTTCAAGACGCGGACCTTCTACGGCTACATATGTCCCGCCGTTTTTCACAGGGACTTTGACGCGTTTCCCTGCTTTAAGCAGGATCTGGTGAAGTTCGGGGCAGTAGGGCTCTGTAAAGTCTATATGCACAACGCCTTCTTTTCCGTCATAGAACGTAGTTTTTCTGTTTTTGGTCATATCTAATATTTGATTCATAATTACAATATCACCTGGCCTTAAACCTTTCCTTATGCCGCCGACCGCATTGACTGATAAAATTCTTTCAACCCCCAGTTTTTTAAATCCCCAGATATTGGCTCTGTAATTGATCATATGCGGCGGGATATTATGGTGTTTGCCATGACGGGGCAGGAAGATGATATCAACATTTTCCATTTCCCCCATCAGGTATTGTTCCGATGGGTTGCCAAAAGGAGTATTTATTTTTTTCCTGCTTTTTAAAACAAGGCCCTTGATTCCATATAATCCACTGCCGCCAATCACGCCTATTTTTGACATATAATCCTCCTTTAGGGTTAAATAGTACGGCAAGAAACGATAAGTAATAATGGCAAATTATACAAAAGGATGCAAGAGGAAAAGATGATAAAAATTCCTGAAGAGCTTTTGAGAAAAACTATTAAAAAGGCTTTGTCAAACGGTGGTGATTATGCGGATATATTTATAGAGCATGGAAGGCCGTTATCAATACAGCTTGAGGATAATAAAATAGAAAAAATTATCTCGGGCATAGATTCAGGAGTTGGCGTCAGGGTTATATTTGGCGGCAAGTCCGCATATGTGTACAGCAATGATCTCTCTGAAGCCTCTTTATTGAATATTGCAGAGACAGTAAGTATGGCGGTCAGGGAAAACAAGAAGAGAGATGTAGTATTTGATTTAAGGAAAGTCAGCCCGTCAGTGGATTTTATAATAAAGTATAATCCTCAGAACGTAGAAACAGGGAAGAAAATACAGCTATTGGAAAATGCAAACAGGGCTGCCAATGCTGTTAGTCAGAACATAAAACAGGTGTCTGTAATTTACAGGGAATCCATTCAAAATATTTGCATTGCAACCTCAGATGGAGCTTTTGCCGAAGATGAACGCATTTATACACTTGCACTGATTCAGGTTGTTGCTTCTGAAGGCGGGAACCTGCAAACCGGATATGAGCCTGTCGGCGGACTTGTGGGCTTTGAGCTTTTTGAGGAAAATCCATTTGAGGAAATAGCCGTTACAGCCGCAAAAAAGGCAGTAAATATGTTAAGCGCCAGAAAGGCGCCGGGAGGGAGAATGCCGGTTGTAATCTCTGCCGAGGCTGGTGGAACCATGATACACGAGGCTATCGGACATGGGTTAGAGGCCGATCTCGCACAGCAGGGATTATCTGTATACACAAACAAGATAGGGCAGCAGATTGCTTCACCTTTAATTACTATTATTGATGATTCCACTCTGCCGAATAAAAGGGGCTCTTTCAGATTTGATGATGAAGGGGTTGTTTCGCAGAGAACTGTTCTGGTAGAAAAGGGAATTCTCAAAGGGTATATGTATGACAAATTAACCGCGATGAAAGACGGGATATCTTCAACCGGAAATGGCAGAAGGCAATCCTATAAAGACAGGCCGATTCCGAGAATGACCAATACTTTTATCGCATCTGGCGCTGGAGACCCTGTAGAAATAATAAGATCAGTTGATAGAGGTTTTTTTGTAAAAAAGATGGGCGGAGGGCAGGTAAACACGGTTACAGGAGAATTTGTTTTTGAAGTCTCAGAAGGTTATATAATTGAAAAGGGTTTGGTGGGAGAACCTGTGCGGGGGGCCACACTTATTGGAAACGGGCCCGAAGTTCTTAATTCAATTGATATGGTTGGTAAGGACCTGGGTTTCTCCATAGGCACTTGCGGAAAGGATGCGCAGGGTGTTCCAATTTCTGACGCCATGCCAACCGTCAGGATCCCAGAGATGGTTGTTGGCGGGGAAGTCTGAATTGTGCTTAATATAAACACAATAGATGTATTTATGATACATCTGCGAACACAACCTCCTTGTTTTTAAAATAAATTCTGCTTGGTATCTAATTTGCTAATATTCTTACGATTTTTCATTGTTTAAGGTTTAAAACGCAGTTAAGAGAGGTTTTTTAGAAATAAAATCAGATATTCAACCTGTTTGGTTTATTAAAAAATTATGAGATTACAGAATACCATTAGCAGAGAAATCAGTATAACAGGGAAGGGGCTTCATACTGGAAATGATATTAATATGAGGCTTAATCCTGCGCCGCGTGACACTGGTATTATCTTTATCAGGACCGATAAGGGGAATGTCAGAATAAAAGCCGGTGTATCTTCTGTAGTTGATACAACCTTTGCTACTACACTTGCCTCTGACGGTGTCAGGGTGGGAACAGTTGAACACCTTTTAGCTGCTTTTGCGGGCCTTAATATAGATAATATATATGTTGAGCTGGACGGGCCTGAAGTGCCGATAATGGATGGCAGTGCATTGCCTTTTGTCAATAAGATTTTAGAAACCGGAATAGCAAAGCAGGCCAAGCATAAATCTTTCTTAAGAATCCTGGAACCTGTTGTAGTTACAGAGGGGTCCAGTCAGATTGCAGTTACGCCTTATGAAGGCTCAAGAATCACATATCGTCTTTTTTATACACATCCTGCTTTCGGGGAGCAGAAGCTTGGAATTGATATTACAACAATGAAGTTTGCCAGAGAACTTGCGCCGGCCCGGACCTTTGGATTTTTAAGGGATGTTGAAATGTTAAGGTCTAAAGGTTTGGCAAAAGGCGGGACCCTGGATAACGCAATAGTGCTTGGTGAGAAGGATGTTCTGAATGGAAACAGGATGAGATTCAAGGATGAATTTGTGAGACACAAAATTCTTGATGCTGTTGGTGATATTTCACTGGTAGGATTTCCTATTTATGGACATATTATTGCAAATAAATCTGGCCATACTTTGCATATAAAGCTTCTGAAAAAAATACTTTCATGCAGGGATGCGTGGGAGTTTGTGTCTGAACCGGTAACTATGCCGGTTGCTTCGGGAATAGCTGTACAGATTTAAGAACCCGGCACCTTCTTTTTATACCTGAAAAAGTATCCCGAAACCGTATAATCACAGAGTGTTATAAAAAACATAAAACCAATATATGTCATTTCCGCCTCTCTGATTTGTCATTCCGACTTGTTCAGAATCTTTTTTTAAAAGGATTCTGGACAAGCCAGAATAACAGCAAAAGAGAATTCCGGACATAATTCTGCTAACCAAAAAAAGAGCTGTCCCACCATCTTACTGATGGGACAGCTTAAGCTCTAAGCACTTTTCGAAAAGTTATTTCTTTTTCTTTGCAGGTGCTTTCTTAGCAGCTTTCTTCGGTGTTGCCTTCTTCTTTGCAGCGGCTTTCTTTGTGGCGGCCATTCGTTTTCACCCCCTTTCTTCTCCCATATAATGGGAGTTAATTTCAAAGTCTCCCTAAAAGCAATATTTTTTTTGCATTCAAAAGTTTTTTGAGATTGCGATCTCCGCTTTTCTTATTTGTCTTATACTCAGCCTGACTCATGATTGTATAGTGAATCTCTCTGCCGAATCTTTTTTCAATATCACAAAGGGTCTTATCTATAGTATTAGAATCGGTAACTACGAATAAATCTAAAGAAGGAAGAGTTGTATCATCTACATATGCTCCATAGATGAAAGCGGTTTTTGCATCTGAGGCTCTGAGGACAGATTTGAGTGCACCGGGTAGCCCCAGAGACTTTGCTATCAATCCTTTTAATTCGGGAAAGAGGGAGGAATTTCTGTTGGCTTTAAAATATTTGAGGTTGCCTTCCTTCTCGCTTACAACCAGGTCCATCTTCTCCAGCTTGTCGAGTTCCCTTTTTATGCCGGAGGCGTTTTTGTTTGTCAGCCGGGCAATCTCCCTCATATAAAACTTTTCTTCAGGACTGTTGAATAACAGTGACATAATGTCTGCTCTTATTCCCGATGTAAAAAGTTTTTCTAACATACGTTGTATATAATGTATAAAATAAAAATACTCTTGTCAAGTAAAAAATGCAAAAAAGAAACAAAGAGATACTTTTTGTAAACATTTTTATTGTTGCTGATAATAAAACTATTGTTGACAATTAACAAACAACCTTGCAAGCTGGCAAGCCGACAAGCTGGCAAGCTGCTGCTTGTGATATAATTTCTTTATGAAAGAAGCGCAGTTTTATGAAAAACTCGGGGATCAGACAGTTAAGTGTTTTCTCTGTGCTCATCACTGTCTGATATCAGAAGGCAAGCGCGGCCTCTGTGCAGTCCGGGAAAATAAAGGCGGCGTGCTTTACAGCCTTGTATACGGGAAGCTTGTGTCAATGAATGTGGATCCGATTGAAAAGAAGCCGCTCTTTCATTTCTATCCAAAATCAAAGTCTTTTTCCATCTCTACAGTCGGCTGCAACTTTCGCTGCAAGCACTGTCAGAACTATGATATATCCCAGTATCCGAGAAGATATAAGGATATACCTGGAGAGAATGTTTCGCCGCAGACAGTAGTTGAGGCTGCAGAACGGGCCGGGTGTAAAAGCATTTCATATACTTATACGGAACCTACAATATTTTTTGAATTCGCATACGAGTGTGCGCAACTCGCACATGAAAGAGGGATTAAAAATGTTTTTGTCAGCAATGGCTATACCGGTCTGGATGCAGTAAAAACCATTGCGCAGTTTCTTGACGGCAATAACATAGATTTAAAAGGTGACGATGAGTTTTACAAAAAAATATGCGGTGCGAGATTGCAACCGGTTCTGGATACCATAAAACTTATGAAAGAACTTGGCGTATGGCTGGAAATTACTACTTTGATTATTCCGTCATATAATGATTCAGAAAAAACCATAAATGGTATAATAGACTTCATTTTATCGGTGGACCCTGCTATACCCTGGCATGTATCACAGTTTTATCCTACACATGAGCTTTTGGATCAGCCCCGTACTCCACTGAAGACTTTGATGCGGGCGAGGGAAACAGGGCTTAGAAGAGGAATTAAATACGTCTACACCGGCAATGTTCCCGGTGAAGGCGGAGAAAATACTTATTGTCCCAAATGCGGGGAACTTCTTATTGAGCGTTTGGGTTATCTGATTACGCAGAACAAAATTGAAGGAGGGCGCTGTCTTAAGTGTGAGGAAAGTATTGACGGCGTGTGGGGGTGAAGAATATGGACAATAAACTCAAGGATGAAATATTGGAACTTCTCTGGTCTATGAGAGAAAAAGGCATAAAAAGTTATGCTGAGTTAATTAACGGAGTCAATAACAGTGAAGCCTCGGATACTTTGATCAAGATGGAGAAATCCGGGCTTATCACAATTTCTGAGGATCAGGTGGAATTGGCTGACAAGGGGGAAAGCCGGGCCAGGGATTTAACGCGCCGCCACCGGCTTGCAGAAAGACTTTTTCATGATGTCCTGGAAGTGGGAATGCAGGAGAGTGAAGAAACTGCATGCGAAGTAGAACATTTTCTTTCCCCTTCAGTTACCGACAGTGTCTGCTCATTTTTGGGACACCCGCCTACCTGTCCGCATGGGAAACCGATTCCGCGGGGAGAATGCTGCTCGAGATACAAATCTGAAATGAGACCCCTCGTCATGCAATTAAAGGAACTTGATGTTGGCTCACGAGGGAGGATTGTATTTATCGTACCTTCTGAACATTCAAGGCTTGAACGGCTTGCCTCAATGGGGATTGTTCCGGGAAATATTATAAGGCTGAAGCAGAAAAGACCTTCCTTCGTGCTGGAAATAGATGAGACTGTTCTGGCTGTGGACAGTCTGATAGCTGAAGAAATTTACGTAAAGGAGAAAAAATAAGATAAGCATAAGCAGTGAACTGCTTATCTGCCCGGGAGCGTAAGGGCAGCAAGTCTTTTTTTTGCGTATCTTCCCATTTCGTTGTCAGGGGCCACCTGTAATTGATGTCTGTATTCCAAAGCTGCTGATTTGACGTCGCCTGTTCTTTCATAGCAGATTCCGAGGAGTCCGTGAATCTCAGGATGTTTTGGTGCGGCTTCTTCAAAGTTTCTCAGATAGGGAATCGCTTCTTTATACCGCTGTAACAGGAAATAGCTTTTACCCAGCCCGAAATGTGTTTGGATATGATCAGGATACAGGTTAAGGCTCTTTTTGAATTCATTTGCGGCCTGCCTGTAATCTTCCTGAAAATAGTGGGCCAATCCTTTGCCATAGTATGCAGGTTGATATTCGGCATCAATTGAAAGCGCTTTCTGATACGCCCGCTGCGCTTCCGTATAATTTTGCTCCTGAAGTTTAATGAAGCCAAGTAGATTGTAAAAGGGCGTTTGCTCATCATCGAGGCTGATTGCTTTTCTTAAGCTCTCTTCGGCTGCCTTGAAATTCTTTTTCTGATAATAATTTTCTGCCTCGTCATAAATAAAATAGATTTTATTAATTTCCCGTATTTTTTTAATTGCAGCCTGGAAACGACTGCTGAATTTACCGTCCCCATGAATACGGTGCGGAGGCAGCTCATTTATCATGGCCTGAATCTCACTTATTCTGACTTCTGTTCTTGGATGTGTTGACAGTATTTGGTTGATGAAATGGTCTTCAGTACGTGATTTGCCGAGTCTCTTCATATAATTATCGGCTGCTCTATCAAGTACGTTATGTGCTGATATAGCTTCATGCGGGTCGTAACCAAGCCGGGCCATGTATTTAACGCCGAGCCTGTCAGCCTGAATTTCCTGACCCCTGTCATATTTAAGTAGCATGAGACTGCTTCCAACAGCGCCAACAGTTAAAAGAGCGTCGCCCCCCTTTGTTCCTTCAAGGGCCGCAGCACCTATTGCGAGACCTAATTGCTGCAAAGTCATGCGTGACAGCTTTTGCGCTGTATGCCGGGCCATAACATGCCCGACTTCGTGACCGATGACGGCTGCAAACTGGGCTTCATTTTCCATTTCACTCAGAAGCCCTCTCGTAATGGCTACATTTCCCGGGAGTGCAAAGGCGTTTGGAATTGAAGTGTTCTGGATATAGAATTTCATGGGAAGCTGCGGACGTTCAGAGTCTTGCCATATCTGTTTTACGATTGGTTCAAGATAAGACTCAAGCGCCCGGTCCTGATAATAACCTCCGAATTCCCATCGTAATGACGGAGCAGCCTCTTTTCCAATATTAAGTTCCTGTTCTTCGCTTACCAGCATTAATTCCTGCTGGCCTGTAACCGGATTGATAGCGCATGAAATCAGGAAAGAGTAAATTAATATAGTCACAACAGTATAAAAGCGTTTTTTCATATGGTTCAGAATTTTATTGTCTGCGGCGCCCTGGGACAGGGGATGACGTCGCGGATGTTGTGCATTCCTGTAACATATTGCACCAGCCTTTCAAACCCGAGGCCGAACCCGGCATGAGGCGCAGAGCCGAATCTGCGGAGGTCGAGATACCATTGCATATTCTCAAGAGGTATTTCTGCATGAAGCATTCTTTCAGTCAGTACATCAAGCCTCTCTTCACGCTGGCTGCCTCCGATAATCTCGCCGATTTTAGGGACCAGAAGGTCCATGGCAGCAACTGTTTTTTCATCAGGATTAAGTCTCATATAGAATGCCTTTATCTCTTTTGGATAATCTGTCACAATCACCGGCCCCTTGAAAACTTTATCTGTCAGATAGCGTTCATGTTCTGACTGCAGATCGAGTCCCCACTTCACAGGGAATTCAAATTTCTCTTTTGATTTTTCGAGTTCCTCGATAGCATCGGTATAAGATATATGGACAAAGGGTTTTTCAGAAAGATCTCTGAGTTCAGTGACTGATGTGTTCTTGTAGAATTTTTCCAGAAAGGCAATCTCGCTATCACCTTTTTCAAGTACCCTCCGACAGAGGAAATGGAAAAAATCCTCGGCAAGCTGCATATCGTCTTTCAAATCCGCAAAGGCCATTTCAGGCTCGATCATCCAGAATTCTGAAAGATGGCGCGAGGTGTTGGAATTTTCAGCCCGGAATGTCGGACCGAATGTGTACACATCACCAAGCGACATTGCAAGGAATTCCGCTTCAAGCTGTCCGCTTACTGTGAGATAGGCTTGTTTGCCGAAAAAGTCCTGCGAGAAATCAACGGCTCCGTCAGCCGTTGCCGGCAATCTCTCAAGGGGTAAAGATGTTATTGTGAAAAGATCGCCTGCTCCTTCACAATCACTTGCGGTAATGATAGGCGTGTGAACCCATATGAACCCCCGACTCTGGAAAAACTCATGCACTGCTTTCGCAAGGATATTGCGCACCCTGAAGACAGCGCCGAAGGTATTTGTTCTCGGTCTCAGGTGACCGATCTCTCTAAGAAATTCCAGAGTGTGTCCTTTTTTCTGAAGGGGATATGCTGCAGGGTCTGCATCACCGAAGATCTCGATTTCAGAGACTTCAACTTCAAATTTTTGCCCCTGCGCTGGAGATTCTTTCAGCAGGCCTGTAACTTTGACAGCAGCGCCTGTATTGCAGTGAGTTAATTTCTGAAAAGCTGGAGCTGCTTCGGGGATTACGAGCTGGAGCGTATCCTGAGTAGAGCCGTCGCTGAGTGCGATGAATGCTATACCTTTGGACTCGCGCCTGGTCCTTACCCATCCGCAGACAGTGATCGATTGACCTGCGTTTCCATCAGAAAGAATGTTTTTTATTCGAGATCGTTGCATGCTCGCCTCCCAAAAAAATCTTATCTATATTACCATGAAGCGGCAGCTTGTTTTATAAAACTCCATCAACGTCATTAAAAACCTTTATTTAATTTTTCATTCTGATATATACTAAAACGTTTTTTCATTTTAAAATGGATATGGAAGGTTTTTTCTTCATATGATCTTGTCTCCAATGAACATAATCGTTTCTTCTGTTCTGCTGCTCTTTCTTTCTGCCCTGCTGGCGCCGCTTTTCAAAAGCCGTCAGCGCTTATTAATTAACGCGTCATTCTTGTTAGCAGCAATCGCTTCCCTGCTCGGAGCAGCCGGAGGAATATGGGTTGTAGGGGCCGGCATTACAAGTAAACTAATTTTGCCTGTAGGTCTGCCTGATTTGCCTTTTCATCTGAGGCTTGATCCCCTTGCCGGTTTCTTTATTACAGTGATATGCCTGTTGTCCCTTTTCGTATCTCTGTACTCCATTGGTTACGTTAAGGGATATCTTGGGAAAAGACCTGTTACGAGTCTTGTTGTATTCTATGGTCTCTTTCTTGCCGGGATGCTGATGGTGGTTTTGGCGGATGATGCATTATTTTTCCTCGTATCATGGGAAGTCATGGCGGCTGCTTCATACTTCCTTGTAATGTTTGAAGATGAGCTCATTGAAAACAGGAGGGCGGCATTCCTTTATATGATAGTTGCGCATGTAGGGGCCATTGCAATACTTTTGTCTTTTGGAATCATGGCGGGACTGACAACAGGATTTGAAAGTTTCAGCGGCTACACATTTGATGCCATGCGGCAGGCAGAGTTTCCTCTTCAATGGGCGACCGCTGCTTTCCTGCTTGCCTTTTTCGGATTTGCTGCAAAGGCGGGTGTGGTGCCTTTGCATGTCTGGCTGCCTGAGGCGCATCCTGTTGCGCCGTCCAATGTCTCGGCCCTGATGAGCGGAGTGATGCTCAAAACCGCAATCTACGGGATAGTGCGCGTGTCGTTCGATCTCCTCGGGGGCTTTCCATGGTGGTGGGGCGCCATTGTATTGATATTTGGATTGATATCTGCTGTCATGGGTGTGCTTTATGCCCTGATGCAGCATGATTTAAAGAGACTCCTTGCATATCATTCAGTTGAAAATATTGGCATCATTCTCATAGGCATTGGACTGTCCATGATATTTACTTCATATAATATGCCGTTATTGGCAGCGCTGGCGCTAATAGCCGGGCTTTATCACACGATGAACCATGCGCTATTCAAGGGCTTGTTGTTTATGGGCGCGGGGGCCGTGCTTCACGCTACACATGAACGCAATATGGAGGAGATGGGCGGGCTTATACACCGCATGCCCTGGACCGCTGCGCTTTTTCTTGTTGGCTGTGTTTCTATTTCCGCTTTGCCTCCTTTTAACGGGTTTGTGTCTGAGTGGCTTACTTTTCAGGCCTTTCTTCTTTCTCCTGCGCTGCCGGGACCTTTGCTGAAATTACTGATTCCGCTTGGGGCTGCACTTCTGGCTTTGACAGGCGCGCTTGCCGCAGCCTGTTTTGTAAAGGCCTTTGGAGTGACCTTCCTTGGACACTGGAGGGGTTCTCGTAATCCGCGTGTTCAGGAAGCGGGACCGACAATGCGTCTCGGCATGATATTGGCGGCGCTGATGTGTCTTTTTCTTGGAATTTTGCCTACGGCAATCATAGAATGGATGGACATCCTCACAGAGCAATTGGTCGGGGACAAGATCGGCACCACTGCAGGGGCCTTCGGCTGGATGTGGCTGACGCCGATTGCTTCTGAGCGGGCGTCATATTCGGGTTCGACAGTCTTTCTTGGCATACTGGCTGTTGTGGCAGTTGTGTATCTTCTGCTTCATGTCAAACCATCGGCTATACACAGGGTGCCTATCTGGGACTGCGGCTTTGCAAAGATAAATCAGAGGATGCAATATAACGCTGCATCTTTTTCAATGCCGATACGCAGGATATTCGGCTTTCTCTTCAATATCAAAGAACAGGTGAAGCTTACTCCACGGGGTGTGCATCCTGCTTTTCCAATGAGATTGAATTACTATCTCCGCATAAGAGACCGCTTCTGGGGATGGCTTTATAAGCCCGTAGTTGAAACCAGCTTCCGGTTATCACGCAGGGTGGGGCGGCTGCAACAGGGGCGCATACAGGCTTATCTCATATATTCCTTTATAACGATTATTGTCTTACTGGTGTTTTCGAGATGAAAGTTTATCCATACATAATAGAGTTTCTGCAGATTGCAATCTTTCTCGGAATTGCGCCTGCGTTTACAGGATGGGTGAGAATGTTGAAGTGCTGGACTCAGGGACGCACCTCTGCAGGGCTTTTCCAGCCTTACCGGGATATCATGAAGCTGTTTTCCAAAGACGTGATACTGGCTGACAATGCATCATGGATATTCCGCTTCACCCCGTATCTTATATTCGGCACAGCCGTGCTTGCAGGAGGGATCGTACCGATGCTGTCCATTGATTTACCTATAACATCTACGGCTGACGTAATTGTACTTGTGGCGCTTTTTGCCATAGCGCGTTTTTTTACAGCGCTTGCAGGAATGGATATAGGGACTGCCTTTGGCGGAATGGGTTCAAGCCGCGAAATGACTATAGCCTCGCTGGCAGAGCCCGCTATGCTTATGGCGATTTTTACAGTGTCGCTGGCAAGTAAATCAACTTCCCTGTCGCAAATGGTGCATGTTATTTACAGCGGCCAATCCGTGTTACGGCCGTCTCTTGTATTTGCGCTTCTTGCCTTTATATTGATTGCATTGGCAGAGACCGGCAGGATACCGGTTGATAACCCGGCCACGCACCTCGAACTGACGATGATACATGAGGCGATGATACTGGAATATTCAGGGCGGCATCTCGCACTTATTGAATGGGCCAATATGATGAAGCTGTTTCTTTTTACCGCGCTTGGCATAGCGACATTTTTCCCATGGGGAATTGCGGCGTCAGGCGATATCGGTTTTATTCCGGCAGCGCTTCTTATAATGATGCTGAAACTCGGGATTGCGGGCGCAGGACTCGTGCTGTTGGAAACAGGACTTGCAAAGATGCGGATATTCCGTCTGACAGAATTCCTGGGGTCGGCCTTTTTGCTGGCAACGCTTGGGATGTTGTCGTATTTTATTTTGGAGTAATATGAACATAAACATTGCTGCGCAGATAAACAGTTTTCTTGCGGCGCTGGTGCTGCTGACCGCCTTCGGCATGCTGGTGCAAAGGAGGATGTACGGGCTTGTGCACCTTTTCACATGGCAGGGGCTTTTTCTGTCCCTGAACACAGCGATTGTCGGTTATGTGGCGGGGCGGCATCACCTTTACATATCTTCCGTCCTGACACTGGCCCTTAAAGTTATTCTGCTTCCTTACATCCTGCATGTGCTCATTCAACGCCTTAAAGTTCATAAGGAAGTAGAGACAGTTATAAATGTTCCTATGACAATGCTGATCGGAATAGCTCTGGTTATATTCTCTTATCATCTGATGTCTCCGGTCCGGGAACTTTCAAATCTGGTAACACGTTCGACGCTTGCCGTGGCCCTGGCCACTGTCATGATAGGGCTTTTGATGATGATAACGAGAAAACACGCCGTCACTCAGATAATAGGATTTCTTGCTATGGAAAACGGTCTGTTCTTTGCCGCCACCAGTGCGACATACGGGATGCCGCTTGTGGTGGAATTAGGCGTGGCTCTCGATATACTGATTGCGGCTTTTATCTTCGGAATATTTTTCTTTCACATACACACTACCTTTGACAGCCTCGATATAGAACAGATGGCAAGGCTGAAGGAGGAAGATTAAGGAGAATGGAGTACTTGTAATGTTATTGATTTTACTGCTTGTGCCGCTTTTTGGCGCTGTCATTCTCGCATTTGTGGGAGACAGGAAATTTGCGCCTGAGATAAATATCATGTGTTCTGCTGCGACATTTGCCGCAGGCGCCGGACTCGCAGTGCAGGTATATATGCATGGGCCGATGCTGGCCGGCGGAAAATTTTTTTTTGTGGATGCCTTCAATGTTTATCTGTCTGTCCTGACCTCTTTTGTTTCCATGACAACTGCAATATTCAGCAGGAGATACATGCGAAAGGAAAGGGAACACGGGCGGGTAGGACACATGAGGATGCGTTTTTATCATGCCATGTTTCAGCTCTTCATATTTGCCATGCTCCTGTGCCTTCTGACAAACAATGTGGGCGTATTATGGATAGCGATGGAGCTGGCAACATTGTCTACGGTCCTTCTTGTTTCTCTGTATCGCACGCCGACTGCAATAGAGGCTGCGTGGAAATATTTCATCCTTTGCGGAGTCGGTATTGCCCAGGCTCTGTTTGGGACCGTGCTCCTTTACTTTGCTGCTGAAAGGGTATTGGGTGAAGGCGGAGAGGCGCTCCTCTGGACCAACCTCAGCCGGATAAGTGGAGAACTTGAGCCTACAGTCCTTTCGCTGGCTTTTGTTTTTCTAATGGTTGGATATGGTACAAAAGTTGGATTGGTGCCGCTTCACAACTGGCTTCCTGACGCTCACAGCGAAGGCCCGACTCCTATCTCTGCAGTACTCTCGGGACTTCTGCTGAATATAGCGCTTTATGCCCTCGTCAGATGCAAAGTACTTGTTGACGGAGCTACGGGCACTCATCATGCCGGCAATATAATGATGGGTTTCGGTCTGTTGTCAATACTGGTAGCTGCCTTTTCTCTCCTCAGACAGAAAGACATAAAAAGGATGTTTTCATATTCATCTATAGAGCATATGGGAATTGCGACCTTTGCCTTTGGACTTGGAGGCACTGTAGCTACATTTGGAGCGCTTCTGCATATGCTCGTGCACAGCCTTGCCAAGTCGGCAATATTTTTTACCGTAGGACATGCCTCGCAGATGCACCGGACACAAGAGATGGATAAAATTAAGGGACTTTTCAGAGGCAATCCGCTTGTAGGATGGGGCTTGATGCTTGGTGTTATGGCAATTGTGGGTCTGCCGCCGTTTGGAATCTTCACGAGTGAATTTCTTATATTGACGGCGACCATGAAAAATGCTCCCCTTCTGACGCCGTTTCTTTTATTAGGGCTTGCAGTGGCATTTGCCGCCCTTTTCCGAAGGGTTCAGTCCATGGTTGCGGGAGATGTGCCTTCTTATCAGAAACCGATGAAGGCAGCGCATGTGCCTGTATTGCTGCATATGGCGCTGGTGCTCGTTATAGGTATTTATATGCCGGATTTTCTGAACAAGTGGTTTCATACTGCAGTGGAGTTATTGAAATGAGTATATTAATAGATGCCTTGACGTCAGCGCTTAATGATGAGGTTCGTATTGATAAATGGCAGCGTCCATCTTCGGTGCTTTGCTGTACAGTGCCGGTGGAAAAATTTGCCGAGGCTGCATGGATATTGCTGAAGAAAAAATACGCCCTGCTTGCCGCTGAATGGGCGACTGATGAGACGCCTTTTGGAAGAGGATTTGGTATCTTTGCCTGCTATCGCTGGGGCAAGGAATATTTGATCGTAAGGTCCGAGCTGCCTGCCGACAATCCTGAATTTCCAAGTCTTACCAGAAGGTATCTGCCCGCATATCGCTTTGAACGGCAGATGCAGAGTCTGATGGGCGTGGTCCCTATCGGGCATCCTGACGCAAGACCCTGGATAAAGTTTGAAGACTGGCCTCAGGACGCATGGCCGATGAGGAAATCTTTTGATGCGTTAAAGCCGCTGCCGCGTGTTGCGGGAGAATATAAGTTTGTCAGGACAGAGGGAGAAGGAGTTTATGAGATACCGGTTGGACCTGTTCATGCCGGAATTATCGAGCCGGGGCATTTCAGATTTCAGGCAGTTGGCGAGGATATCATTAACCTTGAAGAGAGGCTTGGATATGTTCACAAGGGAATAGAAAAAAGATTTGAAGCACTATCATGGCAGGATGGATCAAGGCTTGCCGGCCGGGTGTCGGGCGATACGACCGTTGCTCATAGTCTTGCTTATTGCATGGCGCTGGAATCCATGACCGGCTGCAGTGTCCCTGCCCGGGCACAATGGCTGAGGGCGCTCTTTCTTGAGATAGAACGCATAGCAAATCATCTCGGAGACCTCGGCGCCATTTGCAATGATGCGGCCTTTGCGCTGATGCTCTATCAGATGATGAGACTGAAGGAAATGTTGCTCCGGAGCAATCATAAACTTTTTGGTCACAGGTTCATCATGGACCGGATTATCCCAGGAGGAGTATCTGTTGACATTGATACAGACGGAAAGGAATTGATGCTCTCAGAGCTGAAAAAGCTGTTAAAAGAATTCAACAGGCTTGTGGCTATTTACGATGAAAATTCATCTCTTGAGGACCGGGTGCGGGACACGGGAATCTTAATTCCGGAAAAGGCGAGAGAGATCTGCGCGGTGGGAATTGTCGCGAGGGCCAGCGGAATGAACCTGGACTGCCGGACCCAAAATCCTTTTCCTCCATATGATCGAATTAATGTAAATGTGCCGGTACTGATTTCGGGCGATGTACACGCAAGGGCCTGGGTCCGGGTTGAAGAGGTGAGGGAATCCATCAGAATCATTCGGGAGATACTTGAGACCCTTCCGTCTGGAGAGATATCATCGAAAGTTGAGATGCCTTCGCCGGATACTTCCGGTTTTTCTGCTGTCGAGGGATGGCGGGGAGAGATTATTTACTGGCTTCAGGCAGGCCCCGGTGGTGAGGTCAATAGGTGCATGGTGAGAGACCCTTCAAGCGTAAACTGGCTGGGACTTGAACAGTGCATTCATGGCAACATAGTGCCGGACTTTCCTCTATGTAATAAAAGTTTTAATCAATCTTATTCGGGGCATGATTTGTGAGGTTGTAGGGGCGGGTTTCAAACCCGCCCCTAAAAAAACTATGCTAAGGATACTCCACCAGATATTCAGAACCGGCATCGTCACCGAGCCGCTTCCTCCGGAAGAGGCTGCGGAGATCAGCGTTGTGGGGACAAAACTGGAAGAAGCCATAAGAAGGCGTTTCAGGAGAAGTCTTACGATAAGACAGGTTGATGCGGGTTCCTGCAACGGCTGTGAACTTGAGATACACGCTATAAACAATCCGATTTATAACTGCGAAAGATTCGGCATCCACTTCACAGCCTCTCCGAGATTTGCAGATATGTTACTGGTTACAGGTCCCGTGTCGAGGAACATGGAAATAGCGCTTAAGAGGACCTATAATGCAACACCACCTCCAAAACTTGTGGTTGCAGTAGGCGACTGCGGATATAATGGAGGCATATTCGGAGAAACCTACGCCTCTCTCGGCGGCATAGACAAAGTCATACCAGTAGATGGTTACATCCCCGGCTGCCCCCCCACGCCTGTATCTCTTCTTAATGGGATACTGAAGGCGATAGGGGATAAATAACTCTTCCCGCATTGACAATTTTCAATAACAGTATTAAAGTGGAAACTGCATAGCAGCCGAAGTTCATTCAAAGAATGGACGCGGGGGACCCAAATTTTTGGGGCGTATTTCCTGAAGAGGAATAGGGCACTTCCAGTCCCGAGCCCGTCAGCTAACCTCGCAGGCTTTTGGAAGGGCAATGGCGAAAATTGAAACCGCTGCCCCGGCGGTTTTTTTTATTGCCTCCGTTCGCCCTCGAAGGAGGAATAATGTTCCGCAGTGAATCCGCAAAGGGCATTATAAAAGCCCTTGGACTTGTCTTCGGAGATATAGGCACAAGCCCGATTTATACTGTTACTGTTGCATTTCTGATCCTGCCCAAGACCCCTGACAACATAATGGGAGTGATGTCGCTGATTATCTGGACGATGTCAATTCTCGTGTCTCTGCAGTATGTTGTGCTTGCCATGAGACTCAGCATCAGAGGGGAAGGAGGAACCATAGTCCTTCGGGAGATTCTCTCATCCCTTCTCAGGGAGAATAAGAAAAAGGCCTTTGTGGCGATGCTTTCAATTATTGGAATTTCTCTACTGATGGGCGATGGGGTGATTACACCTGCAATCAGCATACTCAGCGCAGTTGAGGGCATTGCCCTTATACCCGGGTTTGAAAATATCTCCCGCATGTTTATTGTGCTTCTGGCAGGTGTTATTGCCATAGTCCTGTTTTCAATCCAGAGCAGGGGGACTGAGAAGGTAGCTTTTGCTTTCGGCCCTATTACATTGGTTTGGTTTCTCGCTCTCATAGTTTTTGGGATAGTATCTATAATGGAATTCCCTGGCGTGCTGGCTGCGTTCAATCCCTGGCTCGGCATTCGCTTCCTCATGACCAGCGGCTGGAAGGGCTTTATAGTGCTTGGAGAGATTTTCCTTTGCGCAACCGGGGGCGAGGCCCTTTATGCTGATATGGGACATCTTGGAGCGAAACCGATCCGGCAGGCGTGGATAGGTGTTTTCATGGCCCTTTCCTTGAACTATCTGGGGCAAGGGGCTTTTTTAATGAACCATCCGGATGCGAAAAATATCCTTTTTGAAATGGTCCTGCACTATGCAGGCAGTTTATATATCCCTTTCTTACTGCTCAGTATTGCTGCAACTATTATCGCCTCGCAGGCGATGATCAGCGGCACGTTCTCTATTGTGTATCAGGCGATTGCTACCAGGATTATGCCGGCATTCAAAGTAAACTACACATCTGCTGAACTGAAATCCCAGATTTATATACCTTCGGTAAACTGGTTTTTGCTTATGGCCGTCCTGTTCATAATGATCGAGTTCGGGGAATCAAGCCGCCTTGCAGCAGCCTACGGTCTCGCAGTTACAGGAACAATGACGATTACGGGTATCATGATGGTGTGGATTTTTCATCACAGGAAAATGCCTTTCCTTACCTTACTGTCATTTCTTGTTACATGCATTAACGTATTGTATCTCTCAGCCAACTTCTATAAAATTCCTCACGGCGGTTACTGGTCGCTGGTACTTGGGTCTTTACCGTTTGCAATCATCCTCATTTACACAAAAGGACAGAAGAGGCTTTACAAGGCCATGAAGTTTAGGCCCTTTGAGAAATTCATCCGGGAATTCAACGAGACTTATGCGTCTGTCCAGAAGATAAAAGGCTCCGCCCTGTTTCTGATCCGGGATGCCGAAATGATTCCTGCTTATATAACGCAGACCATGTTCTCACACGGCATAATTTATGAAGACAATGTTTTCCTCTCAGTAGTGGTCCGAAGTGACCCTTATGGAGTAATCGGCTACTATAAGGAAGACATAGCCAACGGTCTGAGGTCGTTTGAGATACAGATAGGATATATGGAAGTGGTTTCGGCTGAAGATGTAATCAGACAGGCTGGAATCGAAGAGAGGGCGATATATTACGGACATGAAGACATCTCAACCAGAAATCCGGTATGGAAAATATTCTCACTGATTAAAAGGATACTGCCCACTTTCATCAAGTTCTATGAATTTCCATCTGCAAAAATGCATGGTGTGGTTACGAAGGTGGAAATTTGAATGGTCTGAACAGTCAACAACATTCTTTTCGACATTAAATTGCTCCAGATTGACTTTTCAAACACGGCGCTATTAGTATTAAATACAATTTTGCTGAAAACAAATATGAAAATGAGACGAACTAAGTACAGACGGAAAAACAGGTCTTTTCGTTTCTGATAATTCCCGCCCTTATAGGAAGGCTTTACGCGAGAGAACCTTTCAGGATTTTGTTTATTGGCTGGATTGCCGGACTGTCGGCAAGCAAAATCGGCATCGGCATATCTTACAAACTGGACTTGCCTACAACTCCAATGACGGTAGCATTGTTGAGTCTTGTTTTCCTGGTACTGCTTGTTGTGAAGGCGATTGCAAGAGGTTCAGAAAAGACTGAAATAATTAAGGATAGGTGAGTTTCTCCAGAGGGGGCGCCGCTTGCAGGATTCGCCAGTCTTACGCAACTGATATGCTGTATATGTATAATACAAAAGCTAAACAATGTCTACAGTGATTATCAAAAAAGCATCTTACGACTACAACGTGCTGCGGCCCGTGGTGCTTGAAATATTGAATTCAACCTGCGGAGATATAATCCATAAAAAATCGAGAGTCATTATCAAGCCCAATCTCCTTGCTCCTGCTCCGCCTGAACAGGCGATAGTAACGCATCCTCTGATCATCAAAGCTGTTGCCGAATATGTGCTTGACAAGGGTGCCGTACCTCAAATATCTGACAGCCCGGCGGTTGGATCTTTCCAGAAAATACTGAAGGAGAGCGGTATTACAGAGGCCCTTGCCGGCTTGAATGTTGTCTATAAGGAATTCAGGGAATCTGCAGTCATTGACATTGGAGAGCCATTTAAGAAGATTGAAATCGCAGAGGACGCAGTGAGTGGTGATATCCTTATTAATCTGGCGAAACTGAAAACTCACACACAGATGCTTCTTACTCTTGGGGTGAAAAATCTATTCGGATGCATTGTTGGGATGAAAAAACCGGAATGGCATTTCAGAGCTGGTGTGGACCGTGAAAAATTTGCCGCGCTTCTCGTAAAAAACTTTCAGGCGGTTAGACCTGCGGTGACAATCATTGACGGGATATTGGCAATGGAAGGGCAGGGCCCCGGCAGGAGCGGCACTCCGCGTGAACTCGGTGTAATTCTGGGAAGCAGTGATACAGTAGCTGGGGATATCGTTGTCTGCAGAATGTTAGGACTGGAACCGCATTCACTATTAACAAATAAAATAGCACAAGAGGTAAATTTGTATCCCGAGAAAATCACTATTGACGGTGAGTTGCCGGAAATTAAAAATTTCAAACTTCCGGAAATAACTCCGCTTGTCTTCGGCCCGCAGAGATTTCACGGCTATTTCCGCAGGCATCTCGTACAAAGACCTGAGTGTGATGACAGCGTATGCAAACTATGTGGTGAATGCTGGAAATATTGTCCGGCAAAGGCGATATCTCCAGTAAAGAAGAAGATACGCTTTGATTATGACAAATGCATCAGATGCTACTGCTGCGCTGAGGTATGCCCTCATGGCGCCTTGAGCGTTCGTGAAACGCTTACCGGAAAAGTTGCGAGAAAATTTTTAAAAATGTAAGGTTTTATCTATGCGTCATCCTGAGTGGATAAAAGTAAAAGCAACCGGAATGCACAGCACAAAAAAGATACTCAGGAGTCACGGAGTATCTACTGTCTGTGAAGAGGCCCGGTGTCCTAACCAGGGAAAGTGTTTTTCTCAGAGCACTGCGACCTTTATGATTCTTGGCGATAAATGTACAAGGAATTGTTCCTTCTGTGCTGTTGAATCATCGCATCCTTTGCCTCTGGATCCAAATGAACCTGAAAGGGCTGCAGACGCTGCATTAGCTCTTAAACTAAAGTTTGTCGTTATAACTTCCGTAACAAGAGATGACTTGATGGATGGCGGGGCCGGACAGTTTGCAAAAACGATACAGGCAGTGAAGAAAAAAAATCCTGCAATAAAAGTAGAGGTGCTTACGCCTGATTTCAGGGGAAATGTTGAAGCGTTAAAAGTTGTTCTCAATGCACATCCTGAGGTCTATAATCACAATGTTGAAACTGTGCCAAGACTTTATCCTGCAGTAAGGCCTCAGGCTGATTATTTAACATCGCTCAATATTTTGAAAACCGCAAAAAAATTATATCCTGATATAAAAACAAAATCAGGAATAATGCTTGGTCTTGGCGAGAGTGGTTCAGAAGTGTTATCGGTCATGAAAGATTTAAGAGATGCGGGATGTGATTTTCTAACTATCGGACAATACTTGCAGCCGCGGCGAAATAACATCCCTGTCGTTGAATATATCAGGCCGGAGATTTTTGAGAAATACAGAATAACAGGACTTGAAATGGGCTTCACCGCTGTGGCCTCATCACCGTTAACACGCAGCTCGATGGATGCCGGGGAGATGTTTGTTAGAAAAAAAATATAAAATATGCGATAATTTTTAGAATTAAATTCAACAGGAGATTATATGCTTGAATTCAAAAGAATAAAACGCCTGCCGCCTTATGTATTTGCAATTGTAAACCAGCTCAAAATGGATGCAAGGAGGAATGGTGAAGACATCATTGATCTTGGCATGGGAAATCCTGATATGCCGACTCCCCAACATATTATAGATAAACTCGTCGAAGCAGCACAGAATCCGAAAAACCACAGGTATTCCGCATCAAAAGGAATTACCCATTTAAGACTTGCAATATGTGAATGGTACAAGAGGCGTTTTGATGTTGATCTCGACCATGAAACTGAGGCGGTAGTTACCATTGGATCCAAGGAAGGTTTGTCACATCTTGCATACGCAATGATTGAACCGGGCGATCTTATACTGACTCCGGCTCCGGCGTATCCCATTCATCCATACAGTTTTATTCTTGCAGGAGGCGATGTCAGGAGTATCCCTATTGGAAGGGACACGGATTTTTTCAAGAGCATGGAGGATGCCTTTAAAACTGCATGGCCCAGGCCCAAGGCGCTGCTTATAAATTTCCCTCACAACCCGACTACTGCATGCACAGACCTTGAGTTCTTTCAGAGAGTAGTAGATTTTGCAAAAGAAAATAACATTATCGTGATACATGATTTTGCCTATGCTGACCTGGCCTTTGACGGCTACAAGCCGCCGAGTTTTCTTCAGGCTAAAGGCGCTAAAGATGTTGGAGTGGAATTTTTCTCTCTTACAAAGAGTTATTCGATGGCGGGCTGGAGGGTTGGTTTTTGTGTTGGCAACAAAGAGATAGTAGGCGCGCTTATCAAGATAAAAAGCTACCTTGACTACGGCATGTTTCAGCCGATTCAGATCGCAAGTATTATTGCGCTAAGAGGTCCGCAGGAGTGCGTTCAGGAAATTGCAAAGACCTATGAGAGCAGGAGGAACGTGCTGATACAGGGGCTCAACAGTGCGGGCTGGATTATTGAACCGCCGAAGGCTACGATGTTTGTCTGGGCACAAATTCCCGAACCGTTCAGAAAAATGGATTCGCTTGATTTTGCAAAGTATCTCATCAAAGAAGCTGGTGTTGCGGTGTCACCTGGAATCGGTTTTGGTCCTGCAGGTGAAGGCTTTGTGAGATTTGCGCTTGTTGAGAACGAACACAGGATACGTCAGGCCACACGCGGAATTAAAAAGGCTCTGAATAAGTAGTATCAGCAACTATCGCTTCTTCGCCTTTGCGAGTTGTATCCGTATCTTCCTGCCGTGGATAACGGCGTTATCTATGGAGCTTATTACTTTTTCTGCGAGATCATAAGGCACTTCAACATAACTGAATTTATCGAACAACTTGATGTTCCCGATTTTTTTACCGGGGATATTTGCGCCCGATGCGATGGATCTGACAATGTCTCCAACTTTTATCTTATCATTCCTGCCGATGGTCATGAACAGCTTTGCATAATTGCCTTTTGATGATAAATCAGTCTTTCCGATTTCTTCAATTTCATCAATATCAATACTGGAAAACATAAGACTTAATGCAGAGGCAGCTATATCATGCAGCGAATATTTATTGGAAAGCTCTTTAACAACAGGAAGATATTCGGTGTGCTTTCCATTCTCTACTGCATTATCAATCTCATTCAGAATTTCCTGTTCACGGGCTTTTTTGACGTCATCTATTGTAGGCAGTTTTGCCTTGTTAATTTTTGTTTTTGCAGACAGTTCTATCTGCTTTAATTGTCTGAATTCTCTTGGAGTGACAAAGGTAATGGCAATGCCGGACTTGCCCATCCTCCCGGTCCTTCCAATACGGTGAATATAACTGTCAGGGTTCTGGGGTATGCTGTAATTTATTACATGTGATACATCGGTGATATCAAGCCCTCTTGCCGCAACATCAGTGGCCACCAGGATATCAATATCGCCTTTTCTGAATTTCTGCATCATCTCATCCCTGTGAGATTGTGTAAAGTCTCCGTGTATGGCCCCTGCGTAGTATCCCATTTGCTGGAGTTTGACGGATACGTCGTCCACTTCTGTCTTTGTATGACAGAAAATCAGAGTGAGAGTCGGCTCTTCAACATCCAGCAGCCGGGTCAGCGCCTTTATCTTGTCCTCATTCCTGACTTCGTAAAATACCTGTTTGATTTTTGGAACAATCATGCTGTTGACTTCTACAGAGACCTTTTTGGGGTGGTTCATATATTTAGCTGCAATGCGTATAATCTCTTTCGGCATTGTCGCTGAAAAAAGCATGGTCTGTCTTTCTGAAGGAATTTCATTCAGGATTGTTTCAATATCGTCAATAAAACCCATATTAAGCATCTCATCAGCCTCATCAAGTATCAGAAATCTGATGTTCTTAAGACTAAGGGTCTTTCTTTTCATATGGTCAATTACACGTCCTGGAGTTCCTACGACAATATCAACGCCCTTTTTAAGAGACATTATTTGCCTGTCAATAGATTGGCCGCCGTAGATGGGAACTGTTAGTATGCCTTTGTTTTTACCGAGCTTGTTTAATTCCTGTGCTACCTGTACAGCCAGCTCGCGTGTTGGTGCAAGAATGATTGCAAAAGGAGTCTTGCCTCTTTTGCCTTTCTCAATGATTGGTATGCCGAAGGCCGCGGTTTTGCCTGTGCCGGTTTGCGCCTGGCCGATAATATCAAGTCCTTCCATTGCAGGAGGAATGGCTATCTCCTGTATAGGTGTTGGCTGTTCAAAGCCCATTTCTGAAACCGCATTAAGCACTTCGTCCGAGAGGTTGAAATTATAGAATCTTTTGTACATCTTTCTCCTTAATTAATAAAAGGTTAATTGGTTTAATTAGTTGTATTGGTTGAATTAGTTAACCAATAAAACAATAAAACTAATAGAACCAATAGAACTTGTTTATAAATAAAAAAAAGCCGCAAACTCAAAAGCTTTTGCGGCCCGTTATTCGTCAAAAACTTCAGAAAATCAAGCTTACTATGGCACAGATGAAAAATAAAAATCAACTTTTTTATATTTATGGCATATTAACTCTTGAATAAATCTAACTACTTAACGCATAATGTTAACTTAAGAAAAATTAAGATAGGATTTACAGTTCTTGGGAGTGAAATTGGAAAAACGGTCTGTAAATGTTGGAATTATTGGATTTGGGACAGTCGGTTCCGGAACAGCAAAGATTCTTTTAAGAAAACAGAATGAACTTAGACATAAACTTGGCTTCCCCGTTGTATTAAGGAATATTGCTGATGTTGATGTGAAAAAAGACAGAGGGATTAAGCTTTCCAAAGACGTTCTTATTAATGATGCGCATAGAATTTTGAACAATCCGGAGATTGATATTGTAGTAGAATTAATTGGGGGGATACATCCTGCAAAAGAATTTATCCTCCAGGCTATAAAAAATGGAAAACACGTTGTAACGGCCAATAAAGCATTGCTTGCTACTGACGGGCAAGAGATATTTAAGGCTGCAAGAAAGCACTGTGTAGATATTGGTTTTGAGGCCTCTGTAGCCGGCAGCATACCGATTATTAAGATTATCAGAGAGTCGCTTGTTGGCAACAAAATTCAAAGCATCTATGGGATTATTAACGGAACATCAAACTATATTTTGACAAAGATGACAGAAGAGGGAGTTGATTTCACATCCGCCTTAAAAGAGGCTCAGGCACTCGGCTATGCAGAGGCGGACCCGACCTTTGACATTGAAGGTATTGATTCTGCACACAAGCTTACAATTCTTGCGTCGCTTTCTTTTGGCATCCCGTTCTCTTTCAAAAAGATTTACACTGAAGGAATAACAAAGATAACACCGCTGGACATTCAGTTTGCATCGGAGTTTGGATACAAAATAAAATTACTGGCAATTGCAAAACAGGCTGGCAATGATGTTGAGATCCGGGTACATCCGACCATGCTTTCGAAGGGGCATCTTATTGCCAAGGTGGATGGTGTTTTTAATGCAATCTATATTGAAGGAGATGCTGCAGGTTCCCAATTATATTATGGCAGGGGCGCCGGTGAAATGCCGACAGGAAGTGCCGTAGTAAGCGACATTATGGATATAGCAGGAAATATAATTAAAACACAGGGGACAGTCGCCTCAGGCGACCCGCCGAGGCGGGAACATAGAACACAGACAAAAAATTGGATACAGGATACAGGCTGCAGGATTAAGAAGATGGAGGACATACAGACTTGTTATTATCTGCGCTTTTCAGCGCTTGATAAACCGGGTGTTTTATCCAAGATATCAGGAATACTTGGGAGTTATAATATAAGTATAAAATCCATGATACAGAAAGGAAGAAAGATACAGAAGGCAGTGCCTGTTGTAATGATGACGCATGAGGCAAAGGAGAAAGACTTTGTATTGGCACTGAAAGAAATTGACAGGCTTTCGATTGTATCAGGAAAAACTGTTTATTTACGGGTAGAGGGGGGGGAATTAATATGAATGATATAAAAATAGATAAATATTTGGATATAAGAGGTGAAGTTTGTCCTTATACTTTGGTAAAATCCAAGCTCGCAGTTGAAAACATTGAGGTCGGACAAATTCTTGAGATTATATTAGACTATCCGGAGGCTGCAAGCAGTATACCAAAGGCCATGCTTAATTACGGACATTCAGTTTTAAAAGTGGAAAAAGTAAATCCGAAGGAATGGATTATCCATGTAAGAAAAGAGGTTGAAGACTAAATGGAATTCACGGAAGAACAACTTAAAAGATACAGCAGACATATAATCCTGCCCGAGGTCGGGGGCAAGGGACAGCAGAAGATATCAAATGCAAAGGTTCTTATAGTCGGGGCTGGAGGGCTTGGTTGTCCGGTGGGCTATTATCTTGCAGCAGCGGGTGTAGGCACTTTGGCGCTGGTTGACAATGATGCTGTTGAACTCAGCAACCTGCAGAGACAGATTGCACACAGTGTAAAAACGCTTGGTGTAAATAAGGCTGATTCGGCAAAGCAGACCTTTGAGGCCTTAAATCCGGATGTCAATGTGGTTGCCATAAAGGAGAGAATTAACAGCAAAAACATTCTGGACCTGATAAAAGATTATGATGTTATAGTTGATGGAACTGATAATTTCCCTACACGTTATCTTATTAATGATGCGTGTGTCATGCTGAGAAAACCCCTTGTCAGCGGAGCCATTCTCCGTTTTGAAGGGCAGATTACTACAATACTGCCTGGTGAAGGTCCGTGCTATCGGTGTCTTTTTGAAGAACCGCCACCGGCAGGTTTGGTCCCTTCATGTCAGGAAGCAGGAGTGCTTGGTGTATTACCGGGCGTTATCGGCGCACTCCAGGCCACAGAGGTTCTTAAATTGATTCTTGGCAAGGGGAAACCTTTAAAGGGCGAGTTGCTGATATATGATGCTCTCGGAGTAAACTTCAGAAAGGTCAGGATTCCGAAAAATAATGATTGCTCGATGTGCGGCAAGGATCCAAAGATCAAGGAATTGTCAGATATTCCGGAGCAGTATTGTTCAATATAGATTATGTGAGGTTACATCAATTAATTACGATGAAAAGGAGTAGTAATGGGTTTTGTTAAAGGACTGAAATGCAGGGAGTGCGGAAGGGAGTACTCTGTGGCACCCATTTATGTCTGTGAATTTTGTTTTGGCCCTCTGGAAGTTGTCTACGACTATGACGGCATAAAAAAGATTTTAACAAGAGAAACAATTACCTCAAGGCCTCAGAATTTATGGCGCTACAAGGAATTATTGCCGATAGACGGAGAGCCTACAATCGGTCTCAATTCGGGGTTTACCCCTCTTGTAAAGGCAGATAAGCTCGCAAAAACCATAGGGGTAAAAGAACTGTATATAAAGGATGATACGGTTACCCATCCTACACTTTCTTTTAAAGACAGAGTAGTTGCCGTGGCGCTTTCCAAGGCGAGGGAATTCGGATTTGATACGGTAGCCTGCGCTTCTACGGGCAACCTGGCTCACTCGGTGTCGGCCCATGGAGCTGCAGGAGATTTTAAAAGATTCATTTTTATTCCTGCCAGTCTTGAACAAAGCAAGATAGTTGCGTCGCTTGTATATGAACCCAATCTTATCGCTGTGGATGGCAATTACGATGAGGTGAACAGATTATGCAGTGAAGTGGCCAATAAATATCGCTGGGCCTTTGTAAACATAAATATCAGGCCCTTCTATGCAGAAGGCTCAAAGACGCAGGGTTACGAAATTGTTGAGCAGCTTGGATGGAAAGCCCCTGATGCTGTTGTGGTTCCATCTGCAAGCGGTTCTCTGCTTACAAAAATATGGAAGAGTTTAAAGGAAATGAAGCAGATAGGACTGATTGACAAACTAAATACAAAAGTATTTTCTGCGCAGGCCACTGGCTGCTCGCCAATAGTTGCTGCTATAAAATCCGGAGTTGATGTAATAAAGCCTGTGAAACCAGATACGATTGCCAAGTCCCTTGCTATAGGAAATCCTGCCGACGGGTTCTACGCTACACAGGTTGTGAAGGAAAGCGGCGGATTTGGTGAGGATGTTTCAGACCCGGAAATAGTAGATGCAATTAAACTGCTTGCAAAAACTGAAGGAATATTTGCAGAGACTGCGGGTGGTGTTACCTTGGCTTCTGCGATAAAGCTGATAAAAGGAGGATATATAAAAGAAGACAGTGTGACTGTACTTTGTATCACTGGCAATGGTCTCAAAACCAAGGAGGCCTTAACAGGACATACTGGCGAACCTTATTATATTCAGCCTAATCTCAAGTCCTTTGAAGAGACATTAAAGAAGATAAAAGAGAAATAAACAAGTGTCAGTATCAGTAAAAAACGCTGACACTATTCACTGTCACTCATAATAATTATTCATAAGGGAGGGATTTTAATGGCAGTCAAAGTAAAAATACCTGTACCCCTTCAAAGACTTACACAGGGGAAAGACGAAGTCGAAGGTGAAGCAGGCACTATCATATCGCTTATTAGTAACCTTGATCAGAAGTATCCCGGACTTGGAGAGAGGATATCTGAAGGAGGAAAACTAAGAAGATTTGTTAATGTTTATGTGAACGAAGAGGATGTAAGATTTCTCAACAATGAAGCAACTGCAGTTAATGACGGCGATGAAGTCTCTATAGTACCTGCTATTGCAGGGGGAATAGAAAACAGCGTTTAGTGATTAGTGGTTAGTGAGAACATTGACTCACTGACTGCTAAGTACGTTTTAAAAGGGGAGCTATATAATGAAGAAAAGAGTAAAACTGACATTTCCACAGCAGCTTATAAGAGAACCTGTAATATTTATGATGGCCAAGAAATATGACATAATGCCGAATATCAGAAGGGCGCGTGTGACAGAGACTGTTGGTGAGATGATCCTCGAACTCGAAGGTGAGAATGAGAATATAGAAAAGGGCATAGAGTTCCTGAGGCAGCAGGGTATTAATGTGGAACTTGTGGAAGGTGATATAGTCGAATAATGATGCAGGTGTGGAAAGGACTTATCAATCAATACAGCAAGTTTCTCCCTGTCTCAGAGAAAACGCCAGTTATTACTCTCCATGAAGGTAACACTCCTTTAATAAAGGCCTCCCATATTGAAGAAATCATCAAGGAAGAAATAAATTTATATTTTAAGTTTGAAGGTGCTAACCCCACAGGTTCTTTCAAAGACCGCGGAATGACTCTGGCTATTTCAAAGGCTGCTGAAGAAAATGCCAGAGCTGTTATCTGTGCTTCAACAGGCAACACATCTGCTTCAGCCTCTGCATATTCTGCAAGGGCCGGTATATCCTGTATTGTCATTATTCCTGAAGGCAAAATTGCCATGGGTAAACTTGCCCAGGCCATGATACACGGCGCCATGGTGATTCAGATTGACGGCAACTTTGATGATGCCCTGAATATGGTTAAAGAGATTGTGGCGAAGTATCCCATCGTACTTGTAAATTCCCTGAATCCCTTCAGAATAGAGGGCCAGAAAACAGCGGCTTTTGAGGTCTGCGATCAGCTGGGCCAGTCTCCTGTTTATCATGCCCTTCCTGTGGGCAATGCGGGAAATATAACTGCGTACTGGAAAGGTTATAAAGAATATTATGCAACGGGGAGAATTAAAGCGTTTCCCAAAATGATCGGCTTTCAGGCTGCAGGGGCGGCGCCTATTGTGCTGGGCCATCCGGTTGAGAAACCTGAAACCCTGGCCACGGCCATCAGAATCGGCAATCCGGCAAGCTGGAAAAGTGCAATTGCTGCAAGAGATGAATCCGGCGGGAAGATAGATGCTGTAACAGACGATGAGATCCTTGAAGCGTATAAATTTATTGCTTCAAGAGAAGGAATATTCTGCGAACCTGCTTCAGCAGCTTCACTGGCAGGGGTAATAAAATTATCAGGGCAGAATTATTTTTCAGCAGGTGATACAATCGTTTGCACTCTCACAGGCCATGGTTTAAAAGACCCCGATAATGCGCTTAAGGTTTCCACACAGCCTGTAAGAATAAAAGCAGAGCTGTCTGCATTGGAAGATGTATTAAGAGGGTGCTGTATATAAGCTACTGCAAAACCCCTCTGGCAATTTCAATGACTTTCCCGCCAATGTGAATATCAATTTTTTCCTTCGTCTTATCTGCTTTCAGATATAGCAGGGAGGGACGGTTTATTTCATACCCCTGTTCAACACGAATGTCAATATAGTCAGTGCCGAAATAATGGTGTTTTACAAGATATCCTGCAAGACACCCGTTACCGCTTCCTGTTGCCGGGTCTTCTGGTATTCCGTAATAATCGGCAAACATGCGCACATTTAGCTGGTTGTCTTCATTATATGTTTCCGGACAGAAAATGAGAATTGCTTTTGCGTCAGCTTTTTTTACCAGTTCGAAATAATTATCTTGTTCTATTCTTGCTTTTTTTACAGACACCAGTGTTTTTAAGGGAACCAGGATAAAAGGCAGTCCTGTGGAAACTTCTTCAACCGGAAACCTTGTATCAATTTCAGAGGTCCGTATATTCATAACTGATGCAATCTGATTTTTGTTGAAGGTCCTTCCGAAAGTCGGCTGCATTTGTTTCATAGTTAACCTGTCTGCTGTATTTTTTCTGTAGACAATCTCTATCGGTATCGGGCCTATCTTCAGATTTAAAAAAATTGTTTTTACAGGCTTCTTAATTATTTCTTTCTGAATGATATATGCAGTGCCCAATGTGGGGTGCCCCGCAAAGGGGACCTCCTGTTCAGGAGTGAAAATCCGCACATCGTACCCGCCGTTTGTTATTCGTCCTGATAGTATGAAAGTCGTCTCAGAGAAATTGAACTCCCTTGCGATCATCTGCATTTCAGTATCTGAAAGTTTTTCTCCTCTGACAACGGCAAGCTGATTGCCTGTGTGCTTTTTTTCTGCAAAGACATCAACAAGGTAGAAGCAACGTTGTTTTATATTTTCTTTTGTCATGCACTGATATTAGCATAAAAAAGATTCCAAGTCTTCCATTTTATAAACTGGAAGAGTTAATATAATTTCAAACTTTTAACGGGTTAAACCAATTATCAATTTGCGAGGATTCACATTATGAAATATATTGTTCTTGTCGGTGACGGAATGGCTGACAGGCCCCTGAAGCAGCTTGACAATAAAACCTGTCTGCAAAAGGCACGCACGCCTAATATGGATAAACTTGCTGTCGGAGGCGAATTTGGCAAGGTAAGGACTATCCCGAAAGGTTTTGAGCCGGGGTCTGATGTTGCGAATCTTTCCATCCTCGGTTATAACCCTTCGAAGTATTACAGCGGCAGGGCGCCTGTTGAGGCTGAATACAGAGGGATAAAACTTGCTCCGGATGATGTGGCCTTCCGATGTAATCTTGTGACGCTGAAGTTTGCGGATGCAGGAGACAGGAAAGATGCTCTAATGCAGGACTACAGCGCAGGCCATATAACTACGAGTGAGGCAAGGTGTCTTATTAAAGACATCAATAAGGAACTGAGCGACAAGGATATTACCTTTTTTCCAGGAGTGAGCTATCGCCATTTAATGATATGGAAGAACGGAAAGGTAAAAATAAAATGTACACCGCCGCATGATATTACCGGTAAAAAAATCAGCAGGTATCTCCCTGAGGGGAAGGGGGCGGAGATTCTCAGGGTCTTAATGGAGCAGTCAACTGAGGTGTTATTATCCAATGTTGTAAATAAAAACAGAGTGAAAAAAGGTTTATCTCCGGCAAACAGCTTATGGTTCTGGGGGCAGGGCCGGAAGCTCTCTGTCCCGAAGTTTGAGGATAAGTATAATCTCAAAGGCGCGCTTATATCTGCTGTAGATTTGACCAAAGGGCTTGGTGTATGTGCGGGTTTTGATATTATCAATGTCAAGGGAGCTACAGGATATATTGATACAAATTACATTGGCAAGGCAAATGCTGCCTTGAACGCATTGAAGAGCTGCGATATTGTTTATGTGCACGTTGAAGCCCCTGATGAGGCGGGACACAATGGCGATGTCAGGACGAAAATTAAAGCCATAGAAGATTTTGATGCAAAGGTTGTTGGAACGGTGCTAAAAGGGATTGCGAAATTTAAGGATTACCGCATACTTCTTTTGCCGGATCATGCTACACCCATTACAGTCATGACTCATACTGACGAACCCGTGCCTTTTATAATTTATGACAGCAGCATCAAACGGGAAAACAAAGGATATGCCTTTAATGAATCCATCCTGAGGAAAAAGGGTATAAAAGTTTTTGAAAGAGGATACAAATTGATGGATTATTTTATAGGAAAGAAGTGATGCAGTGAACGTGTGGAAAATTTTTAATAAAAATGCTTTAATTTTGAATCAACGTAATACCCGGGAGAGAACATGCCATTAATTATACAAAAATACGGCGGAACGTCTGTAGCTGACACTGAAAGGATTAAGGCAGTGGCTGAAAGGGCTGTTGCAACAGCAAGTAAAGGAAATCAGGTTGTAATTGTTGTCTCGGCTATGGCAGGCGAAACCGACAAACTTATAAAACTTGCTCATGAAATAACAGATATGCCTGATGAGAGGGAGATGGATCTTCTGCTTTCTTCAGGAGAGAGAATAACAAGCGCCCTGACTGCCATTGCTATTCAAAAACTCGGATGCAAGTCTATGAGTTTTACAGGCAGGCAGGTAGGCATAATTACTGACAGCGCTCACACAAAGGCCATGATTGAGCATATTGAGGCGGGCCGGCTTAAGACTGCTCTCAGTGAAGGAAAGATACCGGTTATTGCAGGGTTTCAGGGAATTAATGAATTTTCAGATGTTACAACTCTCGGCAGAGGAGGATCCGATACAACTGCAGTTGCAATCGCTGCAGCTCTGAAGGCAGACTTATGCGAAATTTATACAGATGTAGAAGGGGTCTATACAACTGATCCGAGAGTAGTAAAAGAAGCAAGAAAGCTAAATAAGATCTCATACGATGAGATGCTCGAGATGGCAAGTCTGGGAGCTAAGGTTCTTCACGGACGCTCTGTTGAATTTGCGAAAAAATATAATGTCCCTCTCGTAGTCCGTTCAAGCTTTAATGAGGCTCCGGGCACACTCGTTACAAAGGAGGATGGAGATATGGAAAAAGTTGTTGTTTCCGGCGTTGCTGCGGATAAGAATCAGGCCCGGATCACTATAATGAGTGTTCCAGACAGACCAGGAATTGCAGCAAATATTTTTAATGAAATTGCAGGGGCCAACCTGGTTGTTGATATGATTGTTCAGAATGTCAGCAGCGATACAAAAGCAACTGACATATCTTTTACCGTTTCCAGGGCAGACAGCAAGAAAGCGTTTGACATTTCCAGTAATATGTCTGATAAACTTGGCGCCAAAGGCGTTAACATGAATGCAGAAGTTGCAAAGGTTTCAATTGTCGGCGTTGGAATGGTGTCTCACTTCGGAGTTGCTGCAAAGATGTTTGAAACCCTTGCAAACGAAGGCGTCAATATAATGATGATAAGCACCTCAGAGATAAAAGTCTCCTGCGTTATTGATGTAGTTCATGCTGACAAGGCGGTAAAAGTGCTGCACGATGTATTTGAACTGGCAAAACAGTAGGGGAATATATGCAAAAAATAGAACTATACGATACAACGTTAAGGGATGGTTCCCAGTCAGAGGATATTTCATTCTCTGTTGAGGATAAACTGCGCATAGCAGAAAAACTCGATGATTTCGGCATTCACTATATAGAAGGAGGCTGGCCCGGTGCAAATCCGAAAGATGCCGAATTTTTTAATAATGCTAAAAAACTCAAACTAAGGAATGCGAAACTGGTGGCTTTCGGTTCCACACATCATGCAGCGCACAAAGTTAATGAAGACCTGAATATAAAGGCGCTTCTGTCAGCAAAGACACCCATAGTAACGATATTCGGCAAGACCTGGGATTTCCATGTCAGGGAGGCTTTGCGTGTTTCACTTGAAAAAAACCTTGAGTTGATTTACAACACCATAGCTTATCTCAAGAAAAAGCATGAGAAAGTTTTTTTTGATGCAGAACATTTCTTTGATGGATATAATGCAAATCCTGAGTATGCTATGAAAGCGCTTGAAGCTGCAGTATCTGCTGGAACTGACTGCCTTGTTCTTTGTGATACAAATGGTGGAACGCTTCCCCATACTATAGGAAACATCGTTGAAAGAGTCGGCAGAACATTCAAAACGCCTATTGGTATTCATGCACATAATGATTCCGAATGTGCAGTTGCGAATTCGATAATTGCAGTAGAAAAGGGCGCTTCACAGATTCAGGGGACAATCAACGGTCTCGGTGAAAGATGCGGCAATGCAAACCTGATGTCTGTTATTCCAAATCTAAAGTTAAAGCTGAAGTACGACTGTATAACAGATAGTAATTTAAAGAAATTAAAAGATGTATCACGCTTTGTAACTGAGATATCCAATCTCAGGCCTTTCAAGAGGCAGCCGTATGCCGGCGACAGCGCCTTTGCCCATAAGGGTGGCATTCATGTCAGTGCAATTCAAAGGCATCCTGAGACGTATGAGCATATCAGGCCGGACCTTGTCGGGAATTATCAGAGGGTCCTTGTATCTGATTTGGGCGGCAGGAGCAATATAATCAGAAAGATAAAGGATTTTAAACTAAAGGTGGATCCTGATTCACCGAAAGTAGCACAGATAGTGAAGCAATTGAAGGAACTGGAAAATCAGGGTTTTCAGTTTGAAGGCGCTGAGGCATCTTTTGAACTCCTGATAAAAAAGACCTTTGGACTTCACAGGAAATTTTTCGACCTGGCAGGTTTCAGATTAATTGTTGAGAAACGAAAAGAGGGCGAAGATCCGATAAGTGAAGCCACAATAATGGTGAAGGTGGGAAAGAAATTAGAGCATACTGCGGCAACTGGTCATGGTCCCGTTAATGCGCTTGATAACGCACTCAGAAAGGCGCTTGAGAAATTCTACCCTCAGCTCAGGCATGTTAAACTCCTCGATTATAAAGTAAGGGTGCTGACTGCAGGTGCAGGCACCGGAGCTAAGGTAAGAGTTCTTATAGAGTCAGGAGATGAACTGCACAAATGGGGGACTGTTGGAGTATCTGAAAATATAATTGAAGCTTCATATCAGGCGCTTGTAGACAGCATTGAATATAAATTGTTGAGAGGATGATGGAGAATGTAGGGGCAACCCTGTGTGCCTGCCCACTGAAAGGGCAACCACACAGGGTTGCCCCTACCATAAAAACATGATTGAAGAAATCGGCATTGTTACAAAGACAGACGGCTTTACTGCAAAGGTTGCTGTTCAGAAGAAGGGCACCTGTGAAGGATGTGCTGCACAGGGTGCGTGTGAGACAACAGAAGGTGGAATGGAGATAGAGGCGCTGAATCCGGTTGACGCAAAAGAAGGACAGACCGTAAGGATTTTAATCAACCCGCGGACTTACCTGAAAGGCACGATGCTGGTTTATGGAATTCCCCTTGCTGCGTTGATTGCCGGTGCCATAGTTGGGAAAAATATTGGAGAGAAATTTTTCAGGGAAACAAGCTCCGATCTTATTGCTGCTATCGCAGGTTTTGGCGCTTTTGTTTTATCTTTTCTGATTATTAAAATATGGACACACAAGTTTGAAACAAAGACAGAATACAAACCTGTGATTGAAGAAATAATAAAGAGCGAACAGTCGTAAGTGAATAGCAATAACGGAAGGCAGTCGAAACCGAACTTTGTATTAAGACGGCGGCTTGATTGAACTCGGATTCTGAATTTTATTGTTAACTGTTTATCAACGACTATTCACTTTTCACTATTCACTAAAAAGGGAGGATCTATATGAATTTTGAAGTTGACAAAATCAGAAATATTGCTGTAATCGCCCACGGCGGGGCCGGTAAGACTTCACTTGTTGAGGCTATACTTTTTGATTCAAAGACTACGGACCGGCTCGGAAGCATTCAGGATGGCACAACGGTAACTGACTATGAGACTGAAGAGATTAACCGTAAAATCACAATATCTTCTGCGCCTGCTTTCTGTAGCTGGAATGGTTACAGGTTAAATTTGATAGATACCCCCGGATACATAAACTTTATTGAGGACACAAAATGCTGTCTCAGCGCAGTTGATGGAGCGATTGTTATCGTAAGCGCTTTGTCCGGCGTAAAAGCGGAAACAGAAAAGATCTGGCAATTTGCATGCAAGTATGAAATACCCAGGCTTGTTTTCATTAACAAACTGGATAGAGAAAATGCAAATTTTCAGATGGCCCTGAGCGACCTGGAAAAATCCTATGGCTCCACGGCGATTCCTTTAAATATACCCATGGGCGCAGAAAATAATTTTGAGGGAGTTATAGATCTGGTCCACCAGAAGGCCATAAAATTTAATAACGGCAATCCGTCTGAGATAGCCATACCTGATGCATATAAAACAGATGCTGAAGAGTATCGCAAGAAAATGATAGAGAAGGTAGCGGAGATGGACGATGCCCTTCTAGAGAAATACCTTGAAGGCGGGGAACTGACAACTGAAGAAATAAAAAAGGGCTTAAGGGAGGGTTCCATAACAAGAAGATTTATTCCAGTTGTGTGCGGGTCTGCAACGAGAAATATTGGTATTCACCAACTGCTTGAAATAGTGATACTTTGCCTGCCTTCACCTGCTGAAAAGGCAAATATAACTCCGATACACGGTAAAGATATGAAGACCGGTGAGGATGTAAAGAGAATCCCTGCTGAGAGCGAGCCGCTTTCAGCCCGGGTATTTAAGACTATTGCGGATCCCTTTGCGGGCAAACTGACTCTTTTCAGGGTCTATTCAGGGACCTTGAAAGCAGATTCGACAATATACAATTCTACCCGTGAAAGTAAGGAGAAAATCGGCAGCATTTTTTATCTTCTCGGTAAAAAACAGGTCCCTGTAAAAGAGGCCGGGCCTGGTGAAATTGCTGCTGTTGCAAAATTGAAAGACATTCAGACAGGAGATACAATTTCGGATGTCGGCAAGCCTATTTTATTTGAGCCGGTTAAATTTTCTGATCCGATGATTTCATATGCCATAGAGCCGAAGACAAGAGGTGATGAAGAAAAAGTAAGCACTGCGCTTCACAGGATGCTTGAGGAGGATCCCACATTGAAATTTCACAGGGATGCAGATACAAAAGAGATGATTCTTGCAGGAATGGGACAGGTGCATCTTGAAGTTACGCTTGAGAAATTAAAAAGAAAATTCGGAGTAGACGTTCTTATGAAGACACCGAAGATTCCATACAGGGAAACGATCAGAGTGTCTTCCAGCGCTCAGGGCCGGTACAAGAAGCAATCTGGCGGTAGAGGGCAGTACGGTGATTGCTGGATAAAGATTGAGCCCCTGCCCAGAGGAGCAGGTTTTGAGTTTGTTGATAATATTGTCGGCGGCGTTATTCCGAGGCAATATATCCCCGCTGTTGAAAAGGGCATAGTAGAGGCCATGCCTGAAGGCCTGATTGCAGGTTATCCAGTTGTTGATATGCGGGTGACGCTGTATGACGGATCGTATCACACCGTTGATTCTTCTGAAATGGCTTTCAAGATAGCAGGCTCCATGGCGTTAAAAAACGCAGCCCAGAATGCAAAGGTTGTTATACTTGAGCCTATTGTAAGGATAGAAGTCATTACCCCTGATGAATTTTTGGGAAATGTAATAGGAGACCTCAATTCCAAACGCGGGAAGGTACAGGGTGTTGAACCGCAGGCTGGCGGAAACCAGAAAATTCTTGCTCTTGTTCCGATGTCTGAGATATTAACCTATGCGAATCAGCTTAATTCACTGACCAGCGGAAGGGGCATCTATACAATGGAGGCTTCCCATTACGAAGAAGTTCCTTCACACCTTGCGCAGAAAATCATCGCTCAAAAAGAAGAGGCAAAGAAGGCAGAATAACGTTATCCTGCCTTTGGCAGATCTTTAAAGACCTTCCAGGTTTTAAGAAGGTCTATAGCACGTTGAAGCTGAATATCATTTGCTTCAGATGTCTCCACAGGAGTTTCCAAAATCTCTGGTTCCTGTTTTTCTTCTTTTTTGGTCTCGGTTTCTTTTTCTTTTGTTACGTCATTTTTGAGATGCTGCTTCAGGTCTTTCTCTCTTATGACAGGATGCGTTTGACCATTTTCCCTTACTTCAGGCTTAACAGCAATATCAGGGGTAATGCCAGTGGTTTGTATGGATCTGTCTTTGGGAGTGTAGTATCTCGCAGTTGTCAGGCGCAGTGCAGAGCCGTCGCTTAAGGGGATAACAGTCTGAACAGAGCCTTTGCCGAAGGTCTGCATCCCAATAACAACTGCACGTCCCCAATCCTGCAGGGCGCCGGCGACGATTTCCGAGGCGCTGGCACTTCCTTCATTTACAAGTACTATCATTGGATAAGCGACATGTTTTGAGTTGATGGTTTGAAATTCCTGTCTATCACCGCTCCGTCCTTTTATATAAACAACGAGTTTTCCTTCCGGCAAAAACTGGCTTGCGACTTCTACTGCTCCGTTTAAAAGGCCGCCCGGATTGTTCCTCAGATCGAGTATGAGAGATTTTATATTGTCATTTTCCAGTTTATTGAGAGCCTGTTCCAGGTCCTGCGCAGTTCTTTGCTGAAACTGGGTAAGCTTTACATAGCCAATTTTGTCGTCGAGAACTTTGTGTTTAACACTCTTGATTTGTATAACATCTCTTACAAGAATAAAGTCTTTAGGTTTTTCCCAGCCTTCCCTGAGAATTGTTATAGTTACTGAGGAACCCTTGGGCCCCCTCAGCTTATTTACAGCATCCTGGATAGAGATATCTTTTGTTAGTTCGCCCTGAATCTTGATAATCATGTCGCCTGCCTTGATGCCAGCTTTATATGCCGGGGTATCTTCTATGGGGGCGATTATGGTCAGCATTTTATCTTTTATGCTTATCTGTATTCCAAGGCCTGAAAACTCGCCTTTTGTATCAATCTGCATTTCCTTAAAGGCTTCTGGAGGCATAAAAGAGGAGTGGGGATCCAATTGATTGAGCATACCCTTAATAGCGCCGTTTACAAGTTCTTTTTCATCTACTTCTTCTACGTAGTTCTGTTTTACTATTGAAAGGGTTTCTGTAAAAGTTTTTATTTTTGTATAGTGTTCATTCTCTCCGGGATTTACCTTGCCTAACAGGCTTTCTCTGCCAATCAGTAACGCTGTAACTGTAATCAATGTAATGAAGAACACTATAGACGCTGTCTTATTCCTGAACATTCATCCTCCTGAGTGTTTGAGTAATTCCGCAATATGATTTATCATCTCTGAAAAGTCTATTTGCGATTTTTATTATTTGTTTTTATCAGCCATTGCATGGGATCAACAGGTTTCCCTTTATATCTGATCTCGAAATAAAGTGAGGGGACATTTAATAATCCTGACTCACCAATCTTTCCAACGGCGTTTCCTTTTTTAATTATATCACCGGACTTGTGAAAAATCTCTGACAGATGTCCGTATAAACTATGATAGCCGCTGCCATGGTTGATTATCAACAGCAGTCCATAGCCTTTAAACCAGTCGGCGTATACTACATTACCGTTGGCAACAGCTTTTGGCTGTTCTCTGTCATGCGCTCTGATTTCTATGCCATTTTTAAAAACTGGAATATTAAATTGCGGATCATTATACTTTCCGAAGGGAATAAGCACTTCTCCGTTGACAGGCCATGACAGGCGTCCTTTTAAAGCTCCGAAGCCCGTGCCTGCCACCCGTTCTGAGGGTTTTTCCTTTTCAAAGGCCTCAATCATTTCACGCAGTTTTTCTGATGATTCCTCAAGTTCTTTGATCATTTTTTCATATGAACTGCGTCTGTTTCTGACCGACGCCAGCAGTTTGTCTTTTTTTGTAAGTTCCAGGGCCATCTCTTTCTCTTTTTTCTGTACGTTTTCTTTACTGATCTGAAGATTTTTTCTCAGTAGTTCCAGTTCATTTTTCTTGCTGTTGGTTTCTGTTATACCACTGTTGAAGGTGTCTATTATCTGCCGGTCCTGATAGGCGAGAAGGCTTATAAGTTTACTTCTGTTAAGCAGCTCATGATAGTCTTTTGCTGTGATTAAAATGAGCGCTTTCCCCCCGTACTGAAGCTTATATAAAATTTTCAGATGTTCTTTGAGGGTTTGCTTTTTTTGTTCCAGTTTATTGGTAAGCGTTATTATCACATCTTCCATGTCCTGAATATCTGATTGTGTCCGGGAAATACGATTTTCATAGCTTTTTAGTTCTTCCTGTTTCTGTTTGATGGTCCTGTTTATCTTATCCACTTCTGACAGTATGGATTTCTCCTGTTCCAGGGCTTCTTTTACAAGTTGTTTTTTTTCTTTAAGTTTTTTTTCAATATCTGAAAGTTCTTTTTTGGCATTGGAAGCGTAAACAGGGGAGAAGGGAGAGGGGACAAGGGACAAGAAAAATAAGATGATTAATATATTGATTTGTTGCTTCCTGTATTTCTGACCTCTTAACCCATAACCCATAATTCAGTATCTTATCTTTCCTACAGCGATGATGCTTCCTATGAAACTCATGAATGTGCCTGCGAGGATAGCTGGAAAATATGTTTTTATCGGCAGAGGAGTCATGATTATGTTGATTGAAGGCAGGAATTCGGAGATCTTATTCATTATGAGAGAGTATATTCCAAAGAGTCCCAGAGAACTTACGATACTGGCCAGAAGTCCGATAAGAAGGCCTTCAAGCAAAAAAGGCAGTCTTATAAAAGTCCTTGTGGCGCCAAGAAGTTTAAGGGTTTCTATCTCATCTTTTCTTCTGTAGAAAAAGATTTTGATGGTACTGTAGGTAATAAATGCGATTGCAATAAAAATTGCGCTGCCAAGAAAAATAGCGCTGACCTTCATTGTGTTGGCCAGGGTGCTGAGTGACGAAAGCCATTTTTCACCATACTGTACATCCTCAACTCCTGTTAAATGTCTTATCTCTGCGGCCTTCCGCTCTACAAGTACAGGATTCAGCAGTTCCCTTTTCAGGGTTAGTTCGAATGACGCAGGCAGAGGGTTATTCTCAAACACTTCAAGGGCCAGGCTTTGTTTGCCCATAATCTTCCGGAGGTCCTGCAAAGCCTGATCTTTAGAAATATATTTCACTGAGGCAAGATCGGAGTCGTGCTGGAAGAAATCCCTCAGGATATCTTCTGTCTCCCGGTTTAAGCCTTCATTAAGGTAAACAATCAATCCGAAATCTTTAGACCAGCGTTTAAGGACTGAATCCAGATTTTGTGAAATCGTTAGAAAGGCGCTGATTATTAACAACCCTATGCTGATTGACAGGACTGCAAGGAGATTTATCCATTTTTCATGCCACAGGCTTTTCAGAGCAGTAGCCGCGGCGTATATAAGTATTCTCATCCCACAACCTCCCTTTCAATCTGGGCCTCTTTAAGGTAGATTACTCTCCGGCCGGTGCCGTGAAAAAGGGCATCATTATGCGTTGCGATAAGCACTGTTGTACCCCTTGCATTTATCTCCTTAAAGAGGTTCATGATTGTTTCCGAGGTTTCTGTATCCAGATTCCCGGTAGGTTCGTCAGCAAGCAGGACTGCGGGTTTTGATACCATGGCCCGGGCTATGACGACTCTCTGCTGTTCCCCGCCTGAGAGGTGGTAAGGGTAAGTGCTTTCTTTATGTTTTAATTTTACCTCTTTTAAAACTTCGCTCACATGCTCTTTAATCTCGTGAGGATGCATATCGTGTATCCTGAGGGCCAGAGCGACATTTTCAGAAACTGTTTTGTTTGCTAACAATCTGAAATCCTGGAAAACTATGCCGACGTTGCGCCGCAGAAAAGGGATAGCGCTTTGTTTGATTTTTTTTAGATCCCAGCCCGCCACTACAATCTCTCCTTCATCGGGGCGTTCGGCGCAGTAGATAAGTTTCAGAAGGGTTGTTTTTCCTACACCGCTTGGTCCCGTTACAAAGGCGAGCTCGCCTTTGTTAATAGTAAGAGAGATATCTTTCAGAACAATGTCGGTGTCATAAAATTTTGAGACGCTGGTAAAATGAATCATGGGTTCATTATTTTAGTGCTTCCTTAATTGTCTTCATCATATCTTCCGCACTCAGCCCGTGGAATTTAAGTAGTTCCTCTGAATCGCCTGAACAGCCAAAGGTATCATTAATTCCAATGCGTTTTACGGGGACCGGGTGGTTTTCAGAGAGAAATTCACTTACGGCGCTGCCAAGTCCCCCGATTATGGAATGTTCTTCTGCTGTTATTATAAGTTTTGAACTTCTGGCAGCCCTTAAAAGAGTTTCTTCATCGAGAGGTTTTATTGTAGACATATTGATTACTCCGGCATCAATACCGTCTTTTGCAAGTATTGCGGCTGCCTTTTTCGCAGTGGCAACCATTATTCCTGCAGCGATTATGTTGACGTCTTTTCCGATGTTAAATGTAAAGGCCCTGCCGATTTCAAAATTGTAATCGTCCGGCAGGACATAAGGGACCCTGGCCCGTCCGAGACGTACGTAGACAGGACCCCTGTAATCTGCAACAGTGTTAATTACCGAGGCGGTTTCTGCGGCATCAGCCGGCACTATCACCGTCATATTGGGAAGAGCCCTCATTAAAGCAATATCTTCAAGAGCCTGATGTGAGGCCCCATCTTCGCCAACAGTAATTCCTCCATGGGTTGCAATGAGTTTGACGTTTGTATTGGAGTAGCACACAGTCAGTCTTATCTGATCCCAGGCCCTGCCGGTCTCAAATACAGCAAAGGTTGAGGCAAACGGCACCTTTCCTGTCAATGCAAGTCCTGCTGCAGTGCCTATCATATCCTGCTCTGCAATCCCCATATTGAAAAATCTTTCTGGAAAAGCCTTGGCGAATTTATTTGTCTTGGTTGAACAGGAGAGGTCGGCGTCGAGCACTACAATATCTGAACGTTTTTGCCCGAGTTCCATCAATGTGTCGCCATATGCATCCCTCGTGGCTTTTGGTTTTTTCTCTGAGTTTTGAGTTTTAAGTTCTGAGTTTTGAGTTTTTTCACCCATTATGAATCTCCTTTACTGCTTTTTCGTATTCTTCCTGTGAAGGCGCAACCCCGTGATATTCAACCTTGCCTTCAAAAAAGGATACACCTCTTCCTTTGGTGGTCTTTGCTATGATTACTGTGGGTTTGCCTTTAGTGTTTTCAGCTTTATCAAGAGCATTGAGAATTTGCTCCATATTGTGGCCATCAACATCAATTACATGCCATCCAAATGCAGCCCATTTATCATGCAATGGCGCAATCCCCATGACTTTCTGGACGGGACCGTCTATCTGCAGGCCGTTATTGTCTACAACAGCGCAGAGATTATCAATTTTATAATGCGCTGCAGTCATTGCAGCCTCCCAGATTTGTCCTTCCTGAGTCTCGCCGTCACCCATTATGCAGTAGACACGCGCAGGATTGTTATCGAGCTTCAATCCTAAGGCCATGCCGTTGGCAACTGAAAGCCCCTGTCCGAGAGAGCCTGTTGAAACTTCAATTCCGGGAAGACTTGTACAGCATGGATGCCCCTGAAGCGGAGATTCTATCTTTCTGAGATGATCAAGCACCTCAAGCGGGAAATATCCGGCTTCAGCCATTATTGCATAGAGCAGGGGCGCTGCATGGCCTTTTGAAAGGATAAACCGGTCTCGCTTTTTGTAGAAGGGGTCTTTGGGATCAAAATTCATTTTTGAAAAATATATTGCTACTGCTACATCTGCTGCAGAGAGCGAACCGCCGGTGTGTCCGGAGTTTGCTTTTGTCAGCATATGCAGAATATGAAGGCGTACTTTCTTTGCAACCTTCTGAAGCTCGTGGATATCGGTGATTTTTCCTTTTGTAACTGCACCCATAGTTATCTCCTTGTTTGCAATGCTAATTTATGCAGGGATATTTTGTTGAACATTATATCATTTTTTTATGTTATTAATCTGTAAATAATAACCCCCGAAAAATAGAGATAGAATGAGAAACACTATATTCTACCTGTCATTGCGAGAACCCGAAGGGTTCGTGGCAATCTCATTGAAAAAGACGAGATTGCTTCGCTTTGCTCGCAATGACAATCCTCTATCTCTATTTTTCGGTAACCCTGTAACCAGAGACAGAAAAAGGGTATAATTGACCATCAGGAGCTTTAAACTTGAAATCCGTGGGTAATGACTTATTTATCATGAAAGGCAGAATTTTAATTGTTGAAGACGAAAAAGATATCTATGAACTGATTGCGTATAATCTTAAAAAGGAAGGCTTCGAGGTATTTATTTCTGCTGACGGTGAATCTGCCTTACAACTTATCAGAAAAGAAAAATTTAATATGGTAATCCTCGACCTTATGCTTCCGGTCTTATCGGGGTTGGAAATTTGCAGGATTATCAGAAGCAACCCTGATACAGCAGCACTGCCTGTAATAATGCTTACGGCCAAGGGCGAAGAAATTGACAGAGTCCTCGGTCTTGAAATGGGAGCTGACGATTACATCACAAAACCATTCAGCCCGAGAGAGTTGATAGCGCGTATCAAGGCTGTTCTCAGGAGGACTGGAGAACAACCTGTTTCAGAAAGAATCATAGATTCGGGGGACCTTATTATAAACAAAGAAACCTACATAGTTACCCGTAGAGGGCAGCCGCTTAAATTAAGCGCCACAGAATTCAAACTGCTTCTCTTTCTTGCTGAGAGAAAGGGAAAAATATTGGACCGCGACCGGATTCTTGATGCGGTGTGGCGCAATGAGGTATTTGTGGAGCCGAGAACCGTTGACGTGCATATAAGAAGGCTTCGGATGCAGATTGAGGAAGACCCTGACAATCCCAGATACATCAAAACAATGCGGGGCGTAGGGTATTATTTTGACGGGAAATAATGAAGCGAGTCCTTTTCAGAAAAGTCCTTTTCTCATCCCTGACTATTGCATGTATCCTGCTTATAGCGCTTGAGTTATATCTTTCACGCGTTGTAAGAAACAACTATATATCACAGATTGAGGAAAGCCTTTTAATCCAGAGCCGGTTAATTAAAGAGCATATCCCTTCGGACCTTACATCCAATCTTGACGCTTTGTGCAGACAATATAAGGAAAAGACCGGGGCAAGGGTTACAGTTATTGACGGTTCCGGCAGGGTAGCTGGTGATTCCGATGAGTCATCAGAGAAGATGGAAAATCATTCTGACAGGCCTGAGATTAAAGAGGCGTCTGTAACTGATACAGGACGTTCCATCCGTCTCAGCAACACAGTGCATAAAGAATTTTTCTATTTTGCAGTCGCCCTCGGGGGCAGTCCCGACAGGGGATTCCTGAGACTCTCTGTGCCGCTTCATGATCTGGAAACAGCTATATCCAATATAAGGATTCGCATAGCAGTTTCATCTTTTATCGCCTTGCTTGCGGCAATTATACTCGGTCTTTTTCATGCAGGGAAAATTACGCGTGCAATAGAAGAGATAACGCGTTTCTCAACAGCAATCAAATCAGGAAATTTTAAGACACGGCTGTTTGTCAAAGAGAAAGGCGAAATCGGAGAGCTTGCAAAAAACATCAGCGCCATGGCGCAGGAGCTGAAAGTGAGACTGGAGCATAGTCAGAAAGAACAGCATAAAATGGAGGAAATCCTGAAAAATATGTCTGACGGCCTGATGCTGACGGACATTGAAGGGAGGATATTCCTCTGTAACCCTGCAGTGAAGAAATTATTTGGCATTGAATCGGATATTGAAGGCAGGACCTTGATGGAGACCCTGAGAAATGCCGAACTCATGGATGTCATAACAGAAGCGCTTGGAAAAAGAGAGACTGTTGCCGGAGAGATAACGATAACGTATCCAAAGGAAACTTATCTGCTTGTTACGGCTGTGCCGTTTAGTTATCCCCCTGAAAGCGGAAATATCTCCGGTATCGTGCTTTCGCTGCATAACGTGACACGGCTCAGGAAACTTGAGGATGTGAGAAAGGATTTTGTTGCGAATGTATCACATGAAGTGAAAACACCTATTACTGCGATTAAGGGCTTTGCGGAAACACTCCTTGATGGCGCTATTGATGACAGGGAGAATGCCTTTAAGTTTCTTCAGACCATAAAGAGTCACAGTGAACGCCTGAATTTTCTTGTGGATGATCTGCTTATGCTTTCGAGGATTGAGCTCGGCGATATAAGAATAAAGAAAGTAAATGTGGATCTAAATGAAATAATAGATGCTATCTTTACAACACTAAAGGATAAAGCCGCTGCAAAAGGTCTTCAGCTCAGAAAAGATATCCCGTCCGGTATCCGTGAAATAAAGGCGGACCGAAACCGTCTGATACAGATACTTCTGAATCTCGTTGACAATGGAATAAAGTTTACGGAAAAAGGAGAGGTGGAAATAGTTGCAAGGTGCAAGATGCAGGATACAAAAAAAGGACCTGGGAATTGCAACTTGCCGCTTGCAACTGATTTCATCGTGATTACTGTTGCCGATACAGGTACTGGCATTCCTCATCATCATATTCCCCGTCTTGGAGAAAGATTTTACAGAGTTGACAGATCACGTTCAAGAGATCTCGGCGGCACAGGGCTCGGCCTCGCCATAGTAAAGCATCTCGTCAAGGCCCACGGTTGGGGGATGCAGATTGAGAGCACGCCTGGCAAGGGGACGGCTGTGATGATTGTCATTCCTCAAAATTTAACATTTCCTTAATATTCCTGTAACAATACGTTGTTATACTTTTATGTGTTAACACAGTAACGAGCATTCAGTTGTAATGAATGCAGAAATGGAAGGCTGTGGAAGAATTTTTATACGACACCTTTAAAAAGGGATTAGGGGATAGGGAGTAGGGGGTAGTCAAGAAGAAATAAGAAAAACAGCTCGAAGCAAAAATGTAATATATTGTTTGTCGTTTATAGAAATTCTGAAACAGGCTTTCATTTCTGCTGAAAGATCCTAAATAAATTTTAAGACATTTATAGATGATTAATAACATTAAAGGAGGTTTGAAAATGCTAAAGAAATTTCTCATAGGCGAAATGGTCCTCATGCTCTTATCAGCAGTAATAGCAATGTCTGTAACTGCTGAAGACAAGATCATTAAGATTGACGGTTCAAGCACAGTCTACCCTGTTACAGAGGCAGTTGCCGAAGAATTTCAGGCAGCTAAAAGAGGCAGTGTCAGGGTAACGGTAGGTATTTCAGGAACAGGAGGCGGATTTAAAAAGTTCTGCAGAGGAGAGATAGATATATCTGATGCATCAAGACCCATACTGAAAAAGGAAATGGATTCATGCAAAGAGCAGGGGGTAGAGTACATAGAACTGCCTGTTGCATACGACGGGCTTGCAATAATGGTCCATATGAAAAATACATGGGTGAACTCAGTGACGGTTGCAGATCTGAAAAAGATGTGGGAACCTGCTGCACAGGGGAAGATAAAGAAATGGAATCAGGTGAGACCTGCATGGCCCGATGCGGCGCTTAAACTTTTTGGCCCTGGCGCTGATTCCGGCACCTTTGATTACTTCACAGAAGCCATCAATGGAAAATCAAAAGCTTCAAGAGGAGATTTCACTGCAAGCGAAGACGATAATATACTTGTTCAGGGAATAGCAGGCGATAAAAATGCCCTTGGATATTTCGGACTGGCATATTATGATGAAAATAAAGACAAGCTGAAGCTTGTGCCTGTTGACGGAGGTCAGGGGCCGGTCCTTCCGTCTGAAAAGACGGTGATGGACGGCACGTACCAGCCTCTGTCAAGACCCATATTTATCTATGTGAATAAAAATTCCATGTCCAAACCGGAATTGAAGGAGTTTGTGGCATTCTATTTAAAACAGGCCCCGAAGCTTGTGAAACAGGTCAAATACATTCCGCTGCCTTCAACTGCGTATAAGCTTGCGGAAGAGAGATTTGCAAAGTCCAGAACAGGGACCATGTTTGGCGGCGAGGCCAAGGTAGGAGTAAAAATAGAGGATCTTCTCCAGATGGAAGACAGAAAGTAGGAGAGTGAAGAGGCCGGCGATGAGGATAAGGGAACGCATTATTGAGACGGGCCTGTTTTTCAGCGCCCTCTCTTCGGTATTCATCACGCTCGGCATTGTTATTATTCTGACTTATGAATCCTTTGGATTTTTCAAAGAGGTTGCTATAGTGGAATTTTTCACCGGCACTACATGGATGCCGCTTTTTGCTGAGCCGAAATTCGGCATCCTTCCGCTTGTTTCAGGAACCCTGTTAACAACAGCAATTGCACTTGTGGTTGCTTTGCCGCTTGGACTGATCAGCGCGATATATTTAAGCGAATATGCGCCACACAGGTTAAGGGAGATGATAAAGCCGGTGCTCGAACTTCTGGCGGCCGTGCCGACTGTTGTCTATGGCTATTTTGCCTTGTTTTTTCTGACACCTTTTTTACAGAATTTTTTGCCGGAGCTTTCAGGATTCAATGCAATCAGTCCCGGGATAATTATGGGAATAATGATTGTGCCATATGTGAGCTCGGTAAGCGAAGATGCCATGAAAGCAGTGCCAATGTATATCAGGGAAGGTTCGTATGCAATGGGCGCGACAAAGTTTCAGACAGCATTCAAGGTCGTAATTCCTGCTGCATTCTCTGGCATTGCTGCAGCTTTCATCATGGGCATATCGAGGGCTATTGGTGAAACGATGGTTGTTGCTATTGCGGCAGGCATGATGCCGAATTTTACATTCAATCCTATGGAGCCGGTCCAGACACTGACTTCATATATAGTGCAGGTCAGCCTCGGAGACGTGCCGCATGGGACCATTGAATACAGGACGATATTTGCTGCAGGCATGACACTGTTTTTGATGACTCTGTTTTTCAATATAATAGGATTCTGGTTGAGAAAGAGGATAAGAGAAGCGTATTGAAGACAGGGTAAAGGGAGTAGGGTGTAGGGATGGAAGACATTAAAAAAAGAATAAAAAACATCAAGCTATGGAACGGGATATTCAGCATTGTGAGCCTGCTTTCAACATTTGTGGGGCTGGTCCTGCTGTTTGCGTTGATGACTGACCTGTTTATGGACGGTGCTCCGCGAATCAGTTATAAATTTTTTACTTCATTTCCTTCACGCTTCCCGGAAGAAGCGGGGATTCTGTCAGCATGGGTAGGGACTCTCCTGTTGATTCTTGTTACTGCGTTTGCAGCTATTCCGCTTGGCGTTGCTGCAGGTATTTATCTTGAAGAATATGCGGGTAAGAACTGGTTTACTGATATTATTGAAATCAACATTGCAAATCTTGCCGGCGTTCCCTCAATTATTTACGGGTTGCTTGCGCTGGGGATATTCGTGTACTTTTTTAAATTCGGCGAAAGCGTGCTTACCGGCGGCCTTGCGCTTGCGCTCCTGATCCTGCCGATGGTTATTATGGCGACAAGGGAAGCTATCAGGGCGGTCCCAAATTCGATACGAGAGGCTTCCTACGCAGTAGGCGCAACAAAATGGCAGACAGTTAAGTGGCATATAATCCCTTACTCTACGGGCGGGATACTTACGGGTATCATCATCGGTCTATCGCGGGCCATTGGAGAGACTGCGCCAATAATCACTGTTGGCGCTCTTACTTTTATAGCTTTTTTACCGGCGTCTCCTGTATCAACAGAATTTCCGTTCATATCATTTAAGTGGCTTCTGGACCCTTTCACTGTAATGCCTATTCAGATATTTAACTGGGTATCGAGACCACAGCAGGGATTTCATGTGAATGCAGCGGCAGCAGGAATAGTGCTTCTGGTAATGACGCTGTTTATGAATGCGGCGGCAATTTATATCAGGTACAGATTCAGAAAGAAAATAAAATGGTGAAGAAAACAGAGGTTAGGGTTTACGTGACAGGGAGTAGGGGAAAATTATGACAAGGTCAGCAATAGAGTTAAAAGCAGAAGCAAAAAACCTCAATTTCTATTATGGACCAGTTCACGCACTGAAGAATATTAATATGCCAATTGAACGAAGAAAGGTGACCGCGCTGATAGGCCCTTCGGGCTGCGGCAAGACGACGTTTCTGAGATGCTTCAACCGCATGCATGATCTGTATCCGCATAACAGATATGAGGGCGAGATAATACTCTATCCCGATAAAATTAATATTATATCTCCGGAGATAGACCCTATAGAAATAAGAATGCAGATAAGCATGGTCTTTCAAAAACCAAACCCTTTCCCGAAATCAATATATGAAAATGTTGCATATGGCCTCAGAGTCCGGGGTATCAGCAGGAAGGGTATTCTTGATGAAGCTGTAGAAAAATCATTGCGCGGTGCAGCCCTGTGGGAGGAGGTAAAGGGCCGGCTTAACAGTCTGGCAGTGGACCTTTCTGGAGGGCAGCAACAGAGACTTTGCATTGCCAGGGCGCTGGCCACAGGCCCGAGGATACTCCTTTTTGACGAGCCTACCTCGGCACTGGATCCGACGGCCACTTCAAAGATTGAGGAACTTATTATAGAATTAAAGAACGAAGTAACCATTATAATCGTCACCCACAATATGCAGCAGGCGGCGAGAGTTTCTGATTATACGGCGTTTATGTATCTTGGCGAAATCATAGAATTTGATAAAACTGATAAAATATTCACTGCGCCGTCAAACCGGCTGACAGAGGAATATATTACAGGGAGATTCGGGTAACCGATAATTTATGAAATTACAGACAGGTTATAGTATTTCAGCCTATTCCCTGTCTGGTGTTACAGAAGAGGAGGCGCTGTGTCCACGGTATTTGAAAAAGAACTTGAAGCGCTCAAGGAAAAGGTTCTAAGGCTCGGCTCACTGGTCGAAAAGGCCATCAGTGATTCTATTAAATCACTGGTAGAGAGGAATTCTGTACTGGCTGCTGAGACTATTGATCGCGATGCCCTGGTTAATACACTTGATGTCGAGATTGATGAAGAATGCATAAGACTGATAGCGCTCAGACAACCGCGTGCCGGAGATTTAAGGTTAATAACAACCGCAATGAAGATAACCACAGACCTTGAAAGGATTGGAGACCTTGCAGTTGATATAGCCGAAAGGGCGTTGGAACTGAATGAAGAACCTCAGCTTAAGCCTTATATAGACATACCGAGAATGACGGAGATAGCGCAGGGCATGGTAAGGGATGCGCTTGATGCCTTTGTCAAGAAAGATTCTGCTCTGGCGCGGGACGTGCTGATGCGCGATGATACTGTAGACCAGTTGAATTATCAGGTATTCAACGAGCTCCTGTTTTTTATGATACAGGACCCAAAGACAGTTTCACGTGCAGTCAAGATAACATATGTGTCAAAATATCTTGAACGCATTGCAGACCATGCAACTAACATAGCAGAGATGGTTGTATATCTGGTTGAGGGCAAGATAATCAGGCATATGGGTTAATCCAGTAAGGGAAAGAGGATATAACATATGGACGAACAATTTAAGATTGCAGTAATTCCATTCTTTGCAGCCTTGATATCTGCAGGCGCATTGCTTGTAGTGAGAGGCTTCGCTTTCAGACTGCTTCACAGGTGGGCGGATAAGACAGAGACAAAGTTTGACGACCTGATAATCAGGGCTTTTAAGACACCTTCGATTTACTGGTGCGTTGCAATTGGCCTTTATATCGGCGTGGCCGTATCAGAACTTCCGGTAAAATATACCTTCTATATCAGTAAGACCATTCACATAATAATTATATTTTCCATTACGATTGCTGCGGCCAACCTTGCAGGAAAGATTTTCAGAAACTATATCCAGGAATCAGGACTTCCAATTCCTGCAACCGGTTTGGCGCACGGAATTTTGAAAGGGACCATTATCGTTATTGGAATGCTGATTATCCTCAGCATACTTGGCATTTCAATTACACCACTGATTACAGCCCTCGGTGTCGGCGGCCTTGCTGTGGCGCTGGCGCTTCAGGATACGCTGGCAAATCTTTTTGCCGGCATTCACATACTTGTTGAAAAATCCATAAGGGTAGGGGATGTTATCAGGCTTGAGTCCGGGCAGGAGGGCTGCATCGAAGACATTACATGGAGGACGACAAGAATAAAAATGCAGCCCAATAATATGGTGATAATTCCCAACAGCAAGCTTTCGCAAAGTGTTGTCACAAATTATTCGCTGCCCGAAAAGAAGATGTCTGTGTCAATTCCGGTAAGTGTGAGTTACGACTCGGATCCGGAGCGCATTGAAATGATACTTACGGATGAAGCAGTGAAGGCTGTTGGAGAGGTTGAGGGCCTGCTTGGCGATCCAGCGCCTGTCACAAGATTTATTCCGGGCTTTGGTGAAAGCTCGCTTAATTTCACCCTGGTTTGTCAGGTGCGGGAATTTGCGGATCAGATGAATGTTCAGCATGAATTAAGAAAAAGGATATTCAGGCGCTTCAGGACCGAGGGTATAGAGATTCCGTTTCCGCATAGAACGATATATATCAGGAAGGAAGGGGAATGATATCAAAATGGAGTGGACGGAAGCCCGGCTCCTATGACCTCTCAGTTGAAATAAATCATGTAGTCGTGGACTGGATTCTGGAACATATTGCGAGGGTGGACAGGAAATTCGGAGAGTTTCTGATGACAGAGTAATCAGAATAATCCGAGTTTTTTCAGTTTGAACGGCAAATCCATAATTGTCATATCGTGAATGTCTTTTTGAAGTAAATCAAAACCAGCCATGATGATCTGTCTTTGTGTTTCAACATCACCGGGATTTCCCATGGGTTTTCCCGGGGAAAATTTCATTGATAAAATCCTCGGTGGCCGGGCCAGTTCAATCAGTTCTTTTCTGAATGTGGTGCATACAGTGCTGATGCCGGATTTCTCAAGCTCTCTTGCCACCAGTCCGACCGACTGATTGCAGATAACTCAGGTAGGCGTCAGGAAAGCAATATCTACGCCGAGTTCTTTCAGGCGGCATCCGACTTTTCCTGCATTCTCAAGCAGAGGGCCTGTAACAAAAATGTGCCCCATAAAGCTGTAATGCTCTTCAGAAAGAGAGGCGATTTTTCCTTCCTTGACATATTCTCTCATCCTGTCTACAGGGAACACGCAATTAAGGTCTTCATTGATAAATTTGTGGTCGTAGGACTCGTGAGTCACCATAAGGTCTTCGTGCCTGATATCGCCGGGCAGCAGCCTGTAGGAACAATCGCCTTCAAGAAACTTTGTGTCAAAAGGGGGATCTGTTTTCAGATGGAGGCCGCCTGTAGTAAGCAATGCAAGCTTGCATTCATGCAAAGGCTTTTTCAAAGGGGTAACCGGGGTGTCATTAAAAACTGTGTACTCAAAAGAAGGATATTTTGTCTGAATCAGTTTTCTGGTTACTGCAAGAGAGTGAAGCATGATAGTTATTTCCTTTCAGAAAAAATTGATCAGGGTTAATTTCCTGTCATCACCTGATACCACATTCTGACACCGGTGACAGCAATAATTACTGCAATAGCAAGACGCAGATATTTTGTATTAACATTCTTGCTTATGTTTCCTCCTATTTGCGCGCCTGGCACAGTGCCTGTAACCAAGGCTATTGCATAAGGCCAGATTATCTGCCCTGTAGTCATCTTGCCGATAGTGCCTGTGATTGCGCCCATAAGGACAATGCCCAGCGTACTGCCTATGACAATGCGCGTCGGGATGTTTAACAAGTATAGCATTGCCGGGATGTAAATGAATGCACCCGGAGCGCCAACCATGCCGCCGAAGCTGCCTATCGAAAGACTTATAAATATTGAAAGCGGTTTGTTGTACATAAGTTCATCAGGTGAAATATTTTCCCCCTGTTCACGTTTTGGAATAAACATAACCACAGCAGCAATCACAGCCATAGTGGCAAATATTGCAAGTAGTAAATCGCTTTTTGTATGCTTTGAAAATATGGAACCGGCAAGGTTGCCTATGGCATTGGAGATTCCCATATACAGAAGCAAGGATTTACTGACAAAGCGGTTTTTGTGATGAACAATCAATCCCGAAAGAGAAGCAGATAAAACCTGCACCATGCTTATTGCAGCCACTGCTTTCATGTCGAGTTGTCCGACGCCTAATAGAGGGGGGACGTACAGAAGAAGGGGTATCATAAATATCGCTCCGCCAAGACCGAGGAGCCCGGAGAGGAATCCGCCTCAAAGTCCCAGAACAATAAGCGTAATTAAGAAGGGTATATCCATGGTTAAGTAGCAAGAAGTAAGTAGTAAGTAGTTGGTAGTTAAGGGAACGACGAAAAAACATTCTCCCTTAACCCCTTAACTACTTGCTACTAACTACTGTCTTTTTGTATTCTCCGTATATCCAGTTTTCCATAAAAAAGTCCATAAGGGCTCTGAATAACAGTGAGTCAGACAGCCAGTATTTTTCAAATATAATTTTTCCAAGGTGCAGCATTCTTGACGGTTGCAGGAAAACAGTATTTGGCGTCGGCGTTGTAAAGAAGTATCCCTGTGCGAGTCCGGCTTTGCCGAATCCAGTCTCAACAAAACATGCAGCCCGTCCGGTATATTCGACTCTCTCGCGTTTACCAGAAATTTCATTGGCGATGTTTTCTGCTACAACCTTTGCTTCATAGTGTGCAAATACTCCCCCTTTTGAAAGCATCAAAGGAACGCCCTGCTTCCATTCTCCGGGAAGTTTTATCTTTGCTGCATCACCTATTGCATAAACGTTCTCAAATTTTGTTTTCAGAGAATTCCTGTCCACCGGTATCCAGTCTGGCTCAGTCAGTCCTGCTTCGACAAGCACCTTCGGTGCCTTATGAGGTGGTATTGCCAGCAGCAAATCATAATTCATAGCTCCTTTATCAAATACAACTTCGTTTTTCTCAGCGTGGACTGATTGCACCACATGCTGTGAATTGTACTGTATCCCGGCGCTTTCCATAAGGCCTTTCACAATGCCGCCTGTAGTCGGCCCATTTCCTCCCAATGGCAAAATTTCAGGAGTGCAAAGCTTGATACTGACATTTTCTCTTATTCCTTTCTGGCTGAAATAATAATTAAGAAGGAGAGAAAGTTCATTTGGTGCAACCGGGCATTTGTAGGGCAGGGAGGAGACCATGATAATAAGAGTGCCTCCTGAGAAATTACCGAGAGCATTTTTTGCCTGCAATATACCGTCAAGGGTGTAGAAGTTGTATGCATTCTTATTCAGGGCTTCGGCAAGTCCTGGCACGGCCTCAGGCGATAATGACACGCCGAGAGAAATAACAAGATAATCATAGCGCAGCTCTCTGTTTGCTGTTTTTACGCTCTTACCGGCCAGGTCAATTTTCTGAATTTCTTCCTGTATGAATTCAATACCTTTACGCAGCAACTGAGGAACATTCTTTTTTATTTCTTCCGGCTTGCGTTCCCCTGTCATTACCCATAGGGCAGATGAATAAGAAATGTGCTCTCCGGATTTGTCTATCAGTACAATTCTATGCTCTGCACTTAATTTTTTTCTCAGTTCATTGGCCGTTACAAGGCCTCCAACTCCTGCGCCTAAAACCAGTATGGTTTTGTCATTGTTCGGCATTTTATTCACAACCCTTATTCTGTATTCGCCGTTGCCAGTCTGGGTTGCATTAACGGTATAACCTTCTCCTTGGTCTCATTCAGAAGGTCAGATTCATATCCGCTATGTTCTCCCTTCGCCCTAAGATATTAGAATACATCTGACTGCTTGTCAAGATAATTTTATATAATTTCGTAACCATTCGGTTATGGGCGCAATACTACTGAAACTGTCATTCCCGCAAGCCCCGGACAAGCCGGAATGACGTCAGTCGCCACTCTTCAGTGAAGGGTTATGTAATCAGGCAATCCCTGAATGTCTGAAAGAGAATTGACAATATGCTATAATTTCCAATAATTAAAACTGCCATGGCATTAAACCAGATGATTACAGAAACACTTAAAAAGAGCGAGATATTTTCTTCCCTTAACGAAGCGGAAATTAAAAAGATAAGTCATTTCTTTGAGGAGATTAAATTCAGGAACAATGAAACGATTTTTCTTGAGGGTGATCCTTCTGAAAAATTTTATATTGTGGCCGAAGGGAATGTGAAGATCCTCAAGCATACAATGATGGGCAAGGACATTATTCTTGAGCTAATGGCTCAGGGAGACGTCTTTGGAGGTGTTGCAGTGCTGGATAAAAAACCATATCCTGCATCTGCACTGGCAATGGAGTCAACCACGGCAATACGCATAAGCCGCCAGAATTTATTGATGATTATGGAAGAGTATCCCATACTGAAACTTGAGATAGTCAGATATTTCAGCAATAAACTGAGAGACGCACATGAGATGTTTAAAAACATAGCGACAGAACGTGTTGAGAAGAGAATAGCAGCCCTTCTGTTGAAGCTTTCAGAAAAAGTAGGTATTGATGAAGGCGGTTTTAGAAAAATAGGTTTTCCACTCACCCGCCAGGAAATTGCCGAGATGGTTGGAACCACTGTAGAAACCTGCATCAGAACCATGAGTAAATTTCAAAAAAAAGGCATGGTAAAATCTTCAAACGGCAGAATATCTATAAAGGTTGCTTTATTGCAAAGGTTTATTGAAGAGTAATGACGTCTACAGCTTTTTGAGCGCTTCGATGTTTTTCCTGTCTTTTCTGGAAAGTTTTTTTGCATTGCCTTTCTGACGGTAAGGCATCAGGTCCATATCATAGTCTTTATCATAAGCGAAAATTTCTTCTATCTTACTCTGTCTGCCTGTGGAATAAATCCTGTCCTCAAATTCAGATGCTGTTATAGCGGCAAAGTCTTTTCTCTCTGCAAAATCAGAAATCTCCCGGTCCGAACTGACAACAATCCAGGGCTTTGTTGCAGAAGACAATATCTTTTTAATGACAAAATCTGCCTTCTCTCCAAGTCTTGAATATATAACAGTGACCGGGCCCACTTTTGAACGGGTCTCGTCCTTCTGGCCGCTTTTCCATCCGTCAAAAACAAGGGTGATGTCATGCCCTTTAGCATTTGAGTAATTGAACAGTCTCTGGATTAGTTCGTTGCGCGCCTTCTCGAGGTTTTTATGGGCAATGCCGATGAGGTTGTATCCGTCTATGAGGATGTATGCCATAAGGTATATTATACAACGGTGAAATAAAGAGGGCAGCCGCAAGGGCTGCCCTTACAATTCGGTACTGGATTCCCGCCTTCGTGGGAATGACTAAAGAAAAAGATTCCGGACAAGCCGGAATGACATAAATTTAAACTGCTACTTTTTCAGCTACTTCTTTAAGCCACACAAGCCGTGACGAGTGTATTACAGATTTATTAACTGACTCATTGAATTCAGACAGATTCACATCAAGCCCCTGTTTTTTCTCAAAGGGTTTGAACTTGGGCTTATCCTTGACCTGAAATGCGCTCTTCATTGCGGCTGCGGATTCTTTTATGGGAGCGCTCATTATCTTTGAAAGCTCTGTAAAAATTGTCTTGTGCTGTTTTGATTCGCCAACAGGTTCAACTGCCTTTATCACCTCTTTGACCTTGCCAAGATAATTTATTATAGTGCCCTCTGACTCCAGGCAGGTTGCAGCAGGCAGCACCACATCTGCCTGTTTAGCAAGTTCGGTCATATATGAGGACTGAACAATCAGGAAGTTTACTGCTGGTTTCTTAGTAACGGGAACTTCGCCGACTGCGTAGAGAACATCAACTCCACCGGTTGCCATGTCTTTATAGGCCTTGCCTTCGGTGGTTAACCCCAGCAGCACTACGCCCCTTGCATTAGCTTCGTAAGGTACGGCAGTAACTTTCAGGTCTATCAATAGCGAAATATTTCTTGAAGCATTAAACAGGGCAGGGGAGCAGAACAGGACCGGTGCCTTGGCTTCAGTCAGCAGGGTTGCTGCTTTCTCTGTATCTTCTGTTGCAGTTAATCCGGAGACTGCAGATTCAAGTTCCTTGTCTGCTTTTTTGCCTTTTCCGATCAGTGCCTTTGCAATCTGTGCAAGCGCTGCTGCTTCATCGGAGTGGATGTTTACAGTGGCAACTGATGCTGCACTGGTCTCTTCCGAATTTATAACAATAATCTTTGCACCTCTTGCGGCTTTTCTTCTGATGGACGCATCGAGTGCCGGCAAAACTCTTTTCCACTGTGAGGGATTAAGCCCTGCAAGCACTATCAGGTCAGCAGAGTCAATATCTACTGAATCAGATAACTTCATTGAAGCTGCATCAGTATATAAACTGGCAGTTGTGTCAATATTTTTTGTCTTTACTACATCGGATGCAAATTTTGAAAGCACGAATGCGTCCTGATTGAGTATGCTGGCGGTGCTGATGATGCCGGTCTTTCCGCCGGAAGCCTTTAATTTTTCTGCGGCTGCATTCAAGGCATCTTTCCATGAAGCTTCTTTCAATTCCCCGTTGACTCTTATCATGGGAGTTGTGACCCTTGCATCTGACGAGATGGAATCAAAGCCATATCTGCCAATGGCGCAGATATATTTCTCTGCAGAGCCTTCATTGCCGCCGGCATTTATTTTTACGATACCGCCGTCTTTTAAGCTAACGACTATATCACATCCATTGCCGCAGGAAAGGCATACTGATTTTGTTTTTGTATAATCCCATTCCCTTCCTTTTCTCCATCTATCTGCTTCGAGTATGGCGTTTACAGGACATGCGTCAATGCAGCTTCCGCAAAAGGTGCATCCAGACTCCTGAAGGGGTTTGTCCATGGCTGTAGCAACTTTGGCGCCGACACCTCTTCCCATGAAATCCAGGACATTGGTACCCTGTTCCTTGCAGACTCTCACGCATCTGGCACAGAGGATGCAGTAATCCGGGTCCCTTTTGATAAAAGGATTTGCCGCATCAACGGGATAACCGAATTTTTTCCTCGTAAAGTTTGACTCCTTAATTTCATGGTCATATGCATACTGTTGAAGGGTGCATACACCTGCCTTTGTGCAAGTCATGCAATCCATCGGATGCATGGAGAGAATCAGGTCGAGTATGAACTTCCTCATCTCCTCGATTTGCGGAGTAGATGTTTTTACGTTCATGCCTTCCTTGACCTTTGTTATGCAGCCTACGGAATGACCTTTTGCGCCTTCAATCTCCACAAGGCACATCCTGCAGGCGCCGATGCCCCTCAGGCCTTTCAGATAGCAAAGGTTAGGGATGTGAATACCTGCTGACTCTGCTGCATCAATAAGGTTTGTTCCTTCGGGAATTTTTACCTCTTTACCGTCTATTTTTAAAGAAACTGTCTTTGACATTGTATTACCTCCAATTAAAATAGTATTTATTTCAATCAAAAATTGTCATTCCGGCTTGTCCGGAATCTTTCAATAATAATGATTCCCGACGCGCTTCGCTTGCGGGAATGACGCCTTGATGAATTAACTCTACAATATTTCATACCCCCACCGGCTCTTTGACCGTTGCATTGACAACTACAATTGCTCCTGTCGGGCAAACTTTTATGCATTCACCGCATTTTGTGCATCTCTTCTGAGCTATCTCAAAGGGATGATAGCCTGATAAATAAGTTTTCTTCTTCTCGCCTGTGATTGCATTGTCTTTGCATACACCCAGGCATATTCCGCATGTGTTACATTTCTCCGGGATGATAATATATTTGAAATAAGCCAGGCAGTCATTGCCTGAACATACCCCTGACAGGTGTTCTGTAAGGTCTTTTAAATCTATATTATCAAGTATAAACTTTGCGGTATCTTTCCCTTTCTTGCACATTGAAGCTTCGATCATATTGGAAGCGATTCTTTTTATGCTTTTGACGTCCTCATCAGTTGCCGTACCGGTTAGCAGTCTTTTAAACCGTATGCGTGCTTCATAACTTCCAAAAGAGCAGGGGAAACATTTGCCACACATCGGGCCTGCAAGAAATTCCTCAATGAAATAAAGGGACCGCTGTACAGGACAATTTTTTTGTTCAGCCTCTTTTTTTATGTCCTCAAGTTTTTTTTCTTTTTGTTCTTTTTGGGTCATAATTACTCCTGTTGTTTTATGTCATTCCCGCAGGCGGGAATCCAGAGCGTATTGTGATACGCCCCAACATATTTGTAGGGGCGGGGTTACCCCGCCCCTACCGATTTCTTTTGTCGTTTCTGTTTCTCTATCTTTACTGCTCCAATAGGACATGCGAGGTAGCAGGCCTTGCATTTGGTGCAGTAATCCTGATCTATGAAAAACTTTTTTCTCGTTTCCTTTACCGCATTGAAAGCGCAGGCTTGTTTGCACAGGCCGCAGAGAAAGCACTGTTCATGGTCTATGCTGTAAGTGCCAAGCCCGCTGCAGGCCTTGGCCCTGCAGTATTTATCCCTGATATGCTCTTCATATTCTTCCCTGAAATATCTGATGGTAGTTAATACAGGATTAGGCGCACTATTGCCAAGACCGCAGAGCGAGCCTTTAACGATCTTTTTACCAAGCTCTTCGAGTTTCTCTATGTCGCCTTCCTCTCCCCGGCCCGAGGTGATCTTTTTTAATATCTCAAGCATCTGATAAGTTCCAATTCTGCAAGGAGGACATTTTCCGCAAGATTCGGATTGTGTGAATGAGAGAAAGAATTTCGCAACATCAACCATGCAGTTATCCTCGTCCATAACAACCATACCGCCTGAACCCATCATGGAACCGACAGAGGCCAATGAATCAAAATCCACGGGCAGGTCTAAATGTTCAGCCGGAATGCAGCCTCCAGAGGGACCGCCCGTCTGAACAGCCTTAAATTTCTTGTCTCCGAGTATTCCACCGCCTATGTCGTAGATAATTTCTCTTAAAGTTATTCCCATTGGGACTTCTACAAGCCCGGTGTTCTTGACCTTTCCTGTAAGGGCAAAGACTTTGGTGCCGGGTGAGCTTTTTGTGCCGATTGAAAGAAAATAGTCGGCTCCATGGTCAATGATTACAGGAACACATGCATATGTTTCAATATTATTTAAATTGCTTGGATAACCCCAGGCTCCTCCGCCCGGTTCAGAAAGTCTTGGGGGACGCGGCCTTGGAAAGCCTCTCTCACCTTCGATGGAGGCAACAAGGGCCGTTGATTCACCGCATACAAAAGCGCCTGCTCCCTCACGGATATCTACAGTAAAACTGAAATTTGTACCAAGTATGTTCTTGCCTATCAGGCCTTTCTCTTCAGCCTGCTTAATGGCGAGACCAAGGTTTTTGACTGCAAGAGGATATTCATGCCTGACATAAATTATGCCGTATTGAGCATTTATTGCATATGCGCAGAGAGCCATTCCTTCGAGAAGGCTGTGTGGGTCTCCTTCCATGATGGAACGGTCCATGAAGGCTCCGGGGTCACCTTCGTCACCGTTTGCAATTACAAACCTGATATTGCCGGGAGCGCCCTTTGAATGTTTCCATTTTTTCCCTGCAGGAAATCCTGCGCCGCCTCTTCCTCTGAGATTGGCCTTGTCTACTTCAGCGAGAACATCATCAGGGCTCATGGAAGATAAGGCTTTTTCAAGCGCTGCGTAACCGCCGACAGCAATATAATGATCAATATTGCAAGGATCCACTACACCATTATTCCTCAGCGCTATCCTTTTCTGTTTCTTATAAAAAGGAACATCAGTCATTACCGGTACAGGCTCACTCAGGATATTATCTCTGTAGAGTCCTTGCCTGTAAGGCATATTGCCGAGGATTGAATAACTCATTATCCAGGGAACGTTTGCTGGTTTTGTTCTCTGGTAAAAGATATCTAACGGTTCTACCTTTAAAACCGGGCCCTTCTGGCAGATTCCCTGGCAGCCTGTCTTTACAATTTCGAGGTCTATGCCGGTATTGGCAGATTCTTTTTTGAAGGCCTCAATGACCTGATGGGCTCCGGTTGCAGTGCATGCTGTACCGCAACAGACCCGGGCCCTGAGGGCATTTGGTTTAAAGGTTTCCTGTGAAAGCTTTTGCCTCAGTTGCTTCAGTTCATTTGTACTGTTTAGTTTTGCCATATTGTTCCACCTTGTAAAAAATTTAATCAAATATTGCTGTCATTGCGAGCGAAACGAAGCAATCTCTGAAAAGCTGGGATTGCTTCGGGACTAAAGTCCCTCGCAATGACACCTTTGCTGAACCTTATTTCTTTATCTCTTCAATTACTCCATCAATTTTTTTCATATCAATCTCGCCGACTATGTCTTCATTGATTGTGGCTACCGGGGCAAGCCCGCAGCAGCCAATACAGCCAACTGTCTCAAGAGTCATGGCAAGGTCCTGAGTTGTCTCGCCTTCCTCGATTTTAAATTCATCTTTAATTTTGTGGAGCACCTTGTCAGCGCCTCTTACGTGGCAGGCTGTGCCTGTGCATATTCTGACAATTTTTTTACCACGGGGCGTGAAATAAAACTGTTTGTAGAAAGTGGCTGTGCTGTAAACATCAGAGAGAGAAATGCCCAGATTTCGTGACAGTTTTCTCAGTTCTTCTTCGGGAAGGTAATTATGCTCTTCCTGGATTTTTTGAAAGGCATGTATTAAGATGCCTCTTTTTTTCTGGCTTTCTGTAAGCACATCACCGACATGCCCGATAATTGCATTAGCGTTCAGACTCATTTATCCCTCCAACTCCGGCATGAGGCACTGCAGCAGCCTTTTCAATTTCTCTTCGGGCCGCCATATCCATGAGCACTCTTTCTGCCCCGAATTTCCCAGGCTCGTATTTTCTGAGTTTGAGCATCTCTCTTGCCTTGTCAATATAATTAAGCGCCAGCGCTAACATCTTTTCAGGATCAGGCTCAAAGTGCATTGCACCCATAAATCTTTCCAACCACACTTCGGTCATGATTTTAGTTACTTCCCTGCTTGCTCCGACAGGAGATTCCCCGCCGAAGATAACAGGAACACCCGATGCCGCGAAATAGCATCCGATAGCAATCGCCTTTTCAGACATCCATTCAGGAGCTATGCCAACTGCGGGCATGCCGCCGATCTCGTCGGAAAGTCCGCCTTCAGCGGCCATTGCAGTTGCGATGGTGAGTATTCTTGAATTGTCAACACATGCGCCGAGATGAAGAATGGGCGGAATGCCGATCGCTTCACATACTTCCCTGAGTCCGGGGCCTGCCATCTGCAACGCTGTCTCAGGCGTCAAATAGCCTGCAGACCCGCACGCGGCAGAGCCACAGCCTGTTGACACGATCAATACATCATTCTTTATAAGTTCAATAGCAAGATATTTATGCAGGCCTGTTGAAGGCACTCTCGGGTTGTCGCAGCCCGCAAGCCCTACAACACCTCTGATCCTGCCTGCCATGATTGCATCATTAAGCGGCCTGAATGATCCTCTCCACCTTCCGCCCTGCATGTATTCTATATATTCATGTGAGAAGCCGCCTATAAGCGGGAATTTTTCTGTTATGTGACTTCCTTCAGCCTTTCTGTTTGGAAAGTTGTCTATAGCTATCCTTATGATCTTCTCGGCAATTTCACGGGCGTGATGTTCATCGTACTCTACCCGTTCAGCGCCGGAAATGTGGGCTTTGGGACTTGTGGTGATTATTTTTGTATGGAACTTCTTCGAGACCTCCACAATAGCAGGCATGATGCACTGCACATCAACTGTCATCGCATCAATAAGGCCGGTCATTATTCCAAGCTCCTGATTGGTAAAACCTCCGGCAGTAGGAATGCCGTGACGCATCAGCACTTCATTGGCGGTACAGCACATGCCGCCGAGGTTGATGCCTTTTGCGCCTTTGCTTTTTGCGTAAGCTATTAATTCAGGAGAAGACGCTGCGTCAACAATGATTTCTGCAAGGGTCGGTTCGTGTCCGTGCACAATGAGGTTAACTTCATCTTCCTTGAATATGCCGAAGCTCGCCTCAGCCTTAATGGGTCTGGGAGTTCCAAAAAGGATATCCGTGATATCGGTTGATATCATGCAGCCGCCCCAGCCGTCAGCGAGCGCTGTCCTCAATCCGTGCAGGAGCAGATGGTCTGCATCATGATCCACGCCGATAGAAGTGCGATGCATGGCTTCAACAACCTCTCTGTCTATGCCGCGGGGAGTGATGCCCCACTTTTTCCATCTTTCCTGTGTCTTTTTAGGGGGACGTTTGCAATAGTTCAGCTCGCCAAGCTGTCTGCCGAAATCCTGAAGAAAGGTGGTTGCAACGTCCTTTCCCACATCGTTGACAGGCCTGCCTTCGAATTCAATCCCAAGGATATCGGCAACTTTATAGAGCTTCTTCACATCTTTTATCGTGAAGTCTTTTGCCTCTCCGGTTGATGCGGCAAGAAGAGTATAAGCCATGTCTCTCGCATGATCGGAATGGGCTGCCGTTCCAGCGGCAATCATCCTGACGAGATTTCTCGCGGCAACTGTCGCAAGCGTTGCTCCGCATACGCCTCTTGCTTCTTCCTCGGCGTTTTTGCCGACGAGTCTGCAGGGGCCCATGTGGCATACCCTGCAGCACGCGCCCGATTCGCCGATAGGGCAGGGCTTCAGTTTTTCAGCTCTGTCAAAACATGTCTCCAATTTATGTTCTTCAGCCCACTCAATAATCTGTTCGGCTGAGGAACCTGCGCTCTTTATTACTTTATCCATATCACCTCCATTTAAAAGGGGGTAGGGCTTAGGGATTAGGGAGTATTTACTACCCCCTGCCCCCTATCTCCTAATCCCTGTATCTAAAACATCGGGTCCATTTCAAGCGCTGGGTGTCCAACGCTTGCGAGGAACTCCATGAGTTTTTCAGAATCTTCTGCAACTGTTTCGTCAGCAATCTTGTCTAATAAATCGGGAACTCCTTCTTCCTCAGCTCGTTTCCTGAAGTCTTCGCCGAGCCTCTCCTTCAGGTTCTTTGTCATCCATACTATTCTCTTGATCCCGCCGTCGGCGAAGAGGAATTTTTTACTTGTAATGAAATTTACGCCTATTCCCATGAAACCGGGATTTTGAGCGCCTCCTCCGACAGTCCCCGCCAGTGTGGAGAATTTCATGCCGGCAGGCGTCATTCCGGTATGGCCTCTTTGCACGAGCATTATTCCGTTGGCTTCCGGTATGATTGCAACAATACATTCAAAGCATCCGCAGGATGTCATCGGATTGTCCATAATAGTATAGAGGTTTAATGATTCAACTGCGCCTGCTGAATTGCTTTTCAGGTAGCTGTCAACTCCGACCCATCTGCCCTTGGCAGCATCCAGAGCCTCGCCTTTTAATATGGGCTGGTTGCCGCCAGTAGGATCAATTTCAAAGGCAGCCCTTGTGTCAAGCCAGTTGTAGGCGCCACAGAGTCCGAGACGCTCTGGACTTATTACACACACGTGTGAAGGAGCAAAGGACTGACAGAGCAGACATGAGTAGAATGTGTCTACAGATTCATCCGTCAAGCCGGCAAGCCTGTGATCCCTTTCTTTATATACCTTGCGCGCTTCATCTTGCAGAGCTTGCACATCTTTTTCATCAACATAAAGCGTAACCTGAACCTTGTCAACGATAGACTTAAAGCGGTGGTGTGTCATCGTATTGTGTATCACTCCGATATGCTCCAGCGTAATGCCGTCTTTATAGGCCTGGTTGCTTATCCTCATCCATACGATGTCGCGCTGTCCCATATGCCAGAGGCCCTGAGCTTCATTTATATTGTGATGCAGTTTTCTCTCGATAATGGCCTCGAAGTCTTTCTGCATCTTTCTTCCTGCAACATCAATTACTATGGCAAGAGGCATCACACCGCCTTTCTTATATCTCTCCTCAACATCTGTGCCTATAATCGTTACCTTGCCGTCTTCAATTTCATGCAGTTCTTTCGTCCTTACCCATTCAAAGGCCGGTGAACGCTGTCCGCCAAACTCAATGAACATGTCTTCCTTCCGGATCCTTTCACCTTCAAAGGCAGGGCCGAAGGAGACCGGGATCGGTGGTTTTTCAACAGTGACCTTAAGGCCTCTGACCTCAATTGCCTTCTGGACGATTTTGGCATGGTCGAATTCCTTATCCACATGCTCATATGTACATACACCTGTGGGATGGATAACTGGAACGTCGGTATCGCATATCGCAGGGAAGCCCATGTTTATGGCGCCTGCTCCGGTAGACCACTTTATTTCATCCATTTCCCCAAGCGCTATCGCAAAAGCGAACACCCGATCTTTCTGATATTTAAGATGTTCTTTATAATCGCCGGGTTTTTTAGCGCCGAAGATAAGCGAGGCCCTTATCGCCCAGTCCAGCGCATAAAGCGTATGCTCTGTATCGGGGCCAAGAGGAACGATATATGTTTCCCAGCCGAGAGCGACTCCTTTATTTAATAATTGTCTGGTGACGTTTGTGACCTTGCCGTTTTTGTCTTTTGACTGACCGGACAGGAAGATGAGGATGTTCTTTTCCTGTAATTCCCTGACGATTTTTACTGCGGTATCTTCATCAGGGGCAGCTCCGATAATGGCAGCAAAGCCCGGCATTCTGCCGTCAACAAGTGCAATACCGAGATTTCTCTGAATCGTATCTGTAATGAAACCATTGTAAACATATCCTGTTTCAGAATCGGTTACCGGTTCGAGGCCGTTTATATATCTTAGTGCAAGAATGATTTCTTCGGCAAAAAGGGTTGCCATGCCGGAATCAAGCGCTTCTCCGAGATACGGTTTCCAGAGTTTTTCCTCAGGCTCATCATGAAGCATTTCTCTTGTCATGCTGAGAGCCACCTTCATGTCGGCAAGTGTTTTAACCGGGAAGGCCGTCATTGCATATATCATTGGTAGATAAAATGCAGTATCCGGGAATTCAAAAACAAAGTCTTTGCCTTTCTCTGCAATAGCCTTATCAAGCATCTCCTCAGCTCTTGTTACGAGCGAATGTGCAGCCTTGATGGCAGCAGAGGCTATTATTTTTGACATTGTAACCTCCTATTTTAGTGAATAGTAGTTAGTGAATAGTATAGTACTGGTATGCTTTTCAACTGTTCACTGTTCACTCTTCACTGTCGTTATACTGTTTTGCTTTTTAAAAAAGTAGGGATGGCATTTGCCTCTCTTGGTCCTACTGTAATTTTCCATCCTTCAAGTTTGTCTTCCAGCGCTCCGCTTAAGATGGCAACCTGGCCCGGGATGATGAGCTCCCTGTGTTTGACCTGGGTTTCAATACCGATGTCTTTGATGAATTGCGCAATCTTTGCGGCTGTAAATTTACCGGCAGCCCACGCAGTAAGCACTGACAGTCCTTCGCAGTCCATTACTGCAAGACGGCTTGGGACTTTGCTGTTTTCCACTTCTCCGGAAACAATAAAGTATGTGAGTGAAAAGTTTGTCGTAATCATTAAAGGCGCATCAGGGGTGGGCTCACCTATGCTATAAACTTTCTGCTCCACCTGCATTGGCACCTGCGGATCTGTATATAAATTTTGCCTCAGAGTGAAAATTGCAAGATTTTTCCACTTTTCAATGCTGCTCAGGATAACAATAGAAGAATATTTAGCGATAGCAACGGAAGCGATTGACGCTTCAAGAGTAGAATCATCTCTTATAACGCAGTTAAGAACAGGGAAACCAAGCGGTTTGAAATTCTTTTTCAGGGCTGAACGCCTGATCTGCGTATTGTGTTCAATAATCTCCTTTGCAGTTTTTGCTCCTGAGTCGAGTACAATGTCATTTACGCCCAGCCCCTGTAATTTTTCAGTAAGCGCACTCAGGTCCTCAAGTCCCTGAGCGCTGGCGCATAGTGGAATATCGTGTGTCTTTGCAATATTCGCCAGGGCCTCAGCGGTTTCATTTGTTGCACCATACAGCAGGGGTTTCCTGGCCGCAATTGCTTTTACAGCAGCATCTGCTGCTGCAGCATCTTTACAATTCAGTATGATTGCTGCATCAGGAGCTTTATCCGCTACAAGTTTTACTGCCTTTGCATATTGTGCGCTGTCATTTGATGCATATTCGATTGAAATAGCGTCAACCCTGAGTTTTTGTCCGACACGATTTAATTCAGAGGCTGCGACCTCTGCAGCTTTTTGAGCAAGTTCATCATCGCTTGAATTATCTTTTATGTTAACGGCCAGTGCGCATGGATTGAAGAATTTTTTATCATGCCTGAAAAGCACGGTTTCTCCGCCCATCTTTACTGCTTTATCTCCAACTCCGAGATTGAAGGTCCTTATCGGCGGAGCAGAAGCCTCGCCAAGAGTCTTCTTGGTTTCTTCTGAAACGTCAGGACATTTTGCGAGCTCTACTTTATTTTGTGCCAGCGCCATTGCAAAGGCCAAACAAGTTGGAAACCCGCATTTCTTACAGTTTGTCTTTGGGAGAAGTTTGAATATCTGAACTCCGGTTAATGCCATTGTTACCTCCAGTGCAGGGTGTAGCGTGCAGGGTGTATCTGTTTACCGATCCCTAATCCCTATACCCTCTTCCCTATTTTTATATTAATTCATTAATCGTCTGCTCGGTAATCTTCACAGCCTTGGGATGCCGCATAATCAGTAAATTGGTACCGGCAATGAGCATGCCTGTTGCTGTTAAGGCTTCCCATGCGATTCCTCTTTCTTCAAGCGTGCCCCACTCAGGTACATCAGATTCGGATGCAACGGTTTCTTTTACCTTCCATACATACATTCCTACATCGCCCAGTATCGGCGGCTGCATGGTTGCGTCATTCTGAAGAAGACCGGCAAGCCGTATTCTTTCCATAACAGAATATGTATATTCAAGGCCGTAGCCAAGCGCAGAACACATCGGGTCTGTAATAAGTTTCTCTTTAGCAAACCCCATTTGTGTTATAAGTATATTCAATTGCTTGGCAAGGTTTATATCGAGCTCTGACATTGCAATCAATTTGTGGTTATGTGCGAGAGCTGCAGCTACTATGGTTTTGTAGTTACCCTCCTGCGCCTTTCCAATTATACAATTAGAACCACTTGCAGCTTCAGCGGCTGCAACAAGCACGGAAGCATCCTTTTCTATATGATTGGAGCCGAGGATAATAAGTGGCACCTCAATGGCTGCCAGGACCTCTTTAATTATTTTTGCCACATCTTCTGTAGAACGGTTTTCCCTGTCCGGATGTGTGCTGACCAGTCTGAGGGCCAGGGCTTTTGCCTTTAATTCATTCTGACAATATTGGGCCCATGTGACTGGATTGGCGCTGACATCTTTATATATATTTTTTACAGTATCAGGCCAATCTTCAGGGACCGTATCCTGAATTTCATAAGCTATGACCGGGGGATGGGGCAATTCACCTTCAAAGGATAAAAATGGAAGGCAATTTCCACCGCCAACAGTAAGGGCATTGTTACCCTTCCCAAAATCAACACTCAATACTTTACCGTTATAGGATTCCTTCGGAATAATGTATGACATTTCTACCTCCAAATTTTAGGCAATCAGCAATCAGCTTTCAGCTCTCAGCTTAGAAATTTTTTTGCTGACCGCTGAACGCTGACTGCTATTTTCACATTTCCAGATACGAATGTGCGTAAAGTGTTTTACCAAGAAATACGTCTGTTGTTTTTAACGTATCCATCAATTCTTTATCAAGAGGGTTCATGATTGCCGCCGTAAGACCTTCGTACATTAACAATGTCAGATAAACCCTGTCTATGAGCCCCCTCATATTTTTAGGGACTCCGTTTGAGATATTGCTGAGACCTACCACAGTTTTCATTGGAGGGTCATTTAATTCCTGAAACATCTTAATGGCCTTTATGGAATGCATGGCCTGATCCTGAGTAGTACAAACCTGAAGTATGAGCGGGTCCAGGAAAATATTCTCAAGCGGCACGCCGAATTCTGCGGCCCTTGCCATAATCTCTGCGGCAAGTCCGCATCTCTCTTCGGCATCTGCAGGTAATCCGCCTTTGCCGACAGTAAGAGCAATTATATTAGAGTTATACTTTGCAGCAAGTTCAAGCATGATAAAACGTTCAGGATCGTTTGATGTAGAGTTGATCAGAGGCATTCCCCACTTATTGTTGTGAGCTTTAAGGCCTGCTTCAAGCGCTGATGCATTTGTGGTGTCAAGACAGAGTGGAGCCTGGACTTTTTCCTGGATGCTTTCAACCATCCACTGCATTAATTCTTCTCCTTTTTCTTCGGCAGGACCGGTATTGACGTCTATGAAATGAGCGCCTGCTTTCCACTGTGCATAGGCGAGCTCCTGAATGGGTTTTGGGTCGCGGGCATTCATGGCTTCCCTTACTTTTTTGGCAATAACACTTATTTTTTCACCAATGATGATCATGCGTTTTCTCCTTGTTAGATATTAAATCTTGCTGCAACAAAAGAACTGCATAGAAGTAAAGTTAAAAATTATAACATATGAAAAAAGGAAAATTATACAATTATTTTATGATAAGAAATTTAAATAAGGTCTATAAAAGAGGGTTGACAAGGGAAAGCGATGGGAATATAATCCCAAACATGGAGAGCCTGAAACAATCAGTTTATTCTGCGCTAATTAACCTCCTGCGTCCGCTTATCAGGATTTTACTGAGAAATGGGATACCGTGCGGCACATTTTGTGAGATTGCCAGATGTGTCTATGTGGATGTGGCATCACAGGAATTTGGAATTCAGAAAAGAAAACAGACCGCTTCACGTGTGGCTGTCATTACTGGACTGTCGCGCAAGGAAGTAAAACGTCTCCGGGAGATTTCCGCATCTGAAGACCTTAGCGCCACGGACCGCTATAACAGGGCCGTTCGGGTCATAAGCGGCTGGCGAAAGGACCCGCATTTTATCAATTCAAAAGGGCTACCCCGGAATTTATCCCTTGAAGACAGTAAAAAGGGTTTTCCAGCCCTTGTCAGGCAATACAGCGGTGATGTGCCGTACCGCGCGGTGCTTGACGAAATGCTTAATGCAGGCGTGGTAGAACTGCAGAAAAACAAGGTGAGACTTTTTAATAAAGGATATATTGTCAAGAGAAACGAGATAGCAAAAATACATATACTCGGCGCTGACGTTGCTGAACTGATTACAACGATTGGGCATAATCTTAACTGCAAGCCGGATGACTCTTTCTTCCAGCGGAAAGTATCATATGACAATATTCCTGCTGATCTTCTTATAAAATTAAGAAAGCAGATAACTTTAAAGAACGAAAACTTTATTGAGGCCATGGATAAGCTGATTTCACAGTATGATAGAGATGTCAATCCATCAGTCAAGGGAGAGGGCAGTAAAAAAGCTGGAATTGGCCTTTTTTATTTTGAACAATGATTGAACAGGGGGTAGTTATGCCTAAAAATATATTGCTGTTGTACAGGAAAATTGCAGGAATCATGCTGCTTATAGGAATGCTTGCTTCCTTAACAGCATCATGCGGCGGTGGAACTGATAGTTACTCAGGCGGAGGAATAGGGGGTACAGGCAGAACAACGGGGACTATAACAGGGTTCGGCAGCGTATTTGTTAATGGAAACGAGTTTGATACAACAGGTTCAGACATCAGTATAGATGACAGTACTGCCTCTGAAAACGACCTTAAAGTTGGGATGAAGGTTGCCATAAATGCAATCAATAATACTGCTATGACAATTGAATATGAACCGGAAGTCAGGGGCCCTGTATCGAGTATTGATTTGGCCGATAACAGTTTAACCGTATTGGGACAGGATATAGTTGTCCACAATACCACTAACTATGACGGCATTGTAAGCCTTGCCGATTTACAGGTGGGGAATTATGTTGAGATTAGCGGATTCCTTAATGCAGATGGAGAGATTATTGTCACATTTATAAGCAGTATTTCAGCTCCGCAAAAACTGCAGGTGAGGAGTTATGTTTCAAACCATAATGCTGTCAATGAAACTTTCAGCCTGAACAATCTGCTGGTTGATTATTCGGGCGTGCAAGCACCGCCTTCAATCAGTAACGGCACCTTTGTAGAAGTTGAAGGATTATTGCAGGGAGGTATCTTTGTCGCCTCTGAATTAACGATTGAGAGTCCTGTCAACGCTGGCAATCCGGGTGACGAAATGGAATTAGAGGGCCTTATAACGGCCTTTGTCTCACAAACCGATTTTAATGTTAATGGTATGAGTATAACGACCTATTTCGGTACGGAATTTGAACATGGAAATGCAGCCGATCTGGGATTGAATATAAGGGTCGAGGTGAAAGGTACGATTAACAACAACGGTATCCTTTTGGCAGATAAGGTTGAATTTCGTTTTTTTGACGATGCAGCTTTACAAATCGAGGGCCTTGTCGAAGGTATTGATTATATTAACTCAATAATTACCATATCCAGAACCAATATTCTCATAACCGGATATACACAATTTGAAGATGAATCCGATGAGAATCTGAGAACCGTTACATTTGATGATATCCGGATAGGGGATTTTTTGGAAGTTGTCGGGTTTACTGACGGCAGTGGGCAAATAGTTGCATATAAGGTAGAAAGGGAAGACGATTCAGATTGACAGGTAATAAAAAGTCTTCGCTTAAACAGTAAGCGATTTTATTACGGTATGTTACAGAAGTCCAATATTCCAAAAAGCGTCTTTACGGCGATTGATTCAGATGGAAGTTCAAAGACAGGCTTGCCTTCGAGGTCGAGGTGAAAAATATTTTCATCATCCGGGATATTAAAGATTTCCTCCAATGGCAAAGGGCTGGCAGAGTTCATTAGTTTCTTAAAATTAACATCAGAGACCCTGTTTATAATAAACTTGCGCTGTTGCACTTCAAGGCTGAGTTCATCAACAAGATTGTTTATCCTTTTTACAGTTTGAACCCCCTTTTGTGTAGGATCGCTTATGATAAGTAAAAGGTCTACCTTATGCGTGGTTCTTCTGCTTAAGTGCTCCATTCCGGCCTCATTGTCAATAACAACATACGGATATTTATCAGAGAATTTGTCGGTATACTTACGGATTATATTGTTAGCAGCGCAGTAACAGCCGGGTCCTTCAGGCCGGCCCATTACCATAAGGTCAAAGCCTTTTGCCTCAATGACAGACTGCTGGACCTGATAGTCAAACAACTGTTCCATGCTCATGCCGCCGGGCCGTTGAGATCCGCTGCGTACAGTAGTAAGGGCTTCCTCTCTCAGTCTTCCTATTGTTGCATGAACAGCGACGCCAAGCGCCTCATTAAGACAGGAATTACTGTCTGCATCAACTGCGAGTACAGGTTTCTGTTTTCTTTCGATAAGGTAGCGGATTGTAAGCGCTGCAAGGGTTGTCTTGCCAGTGCCTCCCTTTCCTGCAAATGCTATCACATATGCCATATGATTAGAATATATATCCCCGCTTATTTAATCAATAATCAAGTTGCAATTAAAGTAACCCTTCTGCAAGACGGAAGGGAAAGGGTTTGGCGGGTAATGAAAAAACGGAATTATGCTGTCTTAATACTGTTTACAAGCTCCAGATAATCATGATGATCATCTAAAAGCGTGACGCCTATGCCGTCAAAGACGTCATCTGTTTTTGTCATCCTGATTACCTTGACCGGCACCTTTAGCAGTTTTTCTGCAAACGGTATAATTATTTCAATTGCAGGGTCGAAAGGGAAGAGCATCTTGTTAGTGCTGATAAACATACCGTTTTCTGAAAGGTCTTTAATAGTTCCGTGGTAGTCCGTATCACAATTATAAAATCTTATATCAATGTGGACCGGCACTCTTTCAAAGGCTCTTCTTTGCATAAATATATTGCAGATTCAGTTATTAAACAGGAAATTTTATATTGTTCTCCAGCCAGACATCATAAGCAAAATCCAGGATCTCACTTTTTGCTTCCCTGTCCATGGCAAGGAGATTTATACCTACCTGATATATATCATGGTCCAGTTGCTGCTTCCATACAACTTTACCAGAAGCAGAAACAAATGTATCTTTACGGGGATGCCTGAGTTGTAATTCCATGGTTTCTTCTAAAAATAAATCCGTACTTTTTACTTCAACACAGCATCCATAACGGGAGAAATTTTTCGTAATGCCAGAAAACAATAGTGAACTGTCGTCTGATGATTTAAAAAGGACTTCAAGGGGAACATCAAATCTTATAAATCTCCTTCGCTCAATTGACATAAACCCTCCTTGAGAGATAATTATAACAACTATTTTTTTGTTTAACAAAATTTATTATCACAATTTTAAATGAAGCAAATTTAATGCCTATCTGTAACAGCCTAATTTATAAGGAAACCGACTTTTTTATGTCTAACAATAACGTAATTTTTTTGACAATACGATTAATTTCAGACAGTATTAATTATAACATTGAGAAAGGTTATGCTATGCCTGCCCAGAGATTTATGAGATTGTTTCAGGACCTGGAACCTCGCAGTGACAGGGAGAGGGTCTATGCTCGTCGCGACGATGACGATATATTACTTAATGCATTTGTATTAATGGTAAATACCGCTTGTGTCAGAAAACTGCAGGCATTGCAGTCCGCGCAATTTTTACAATTTTTTTCAGTCTTGCTTAATAGACAGATTAACATTTTTTCAATTAACCCGAAGATATTAGTGCTTTGCTCGTACTCAATACTTTTAGTAATTATATTTTCCATTACCTAAGCCCCCTTTTATAGAACCGATTGTATCGGATAATAATTTATATATCTCTTGTGACACGATAGGTATTGGTCTGTCAAGAGGGGCTTAAGACATTATTAAAATTTTAAATGGAAGAGCTTTTGCAGGAACTGAAATAAAAGTTAAAGGACGCTGTATTTTTTCCTGACTTCTTTTATCGTTCCGCAGGTATAATCACCTTCGGGACATGGGGCATGAAGACAACCCGGGCCTGCCTGATGGAATATTGTCGGAGCCGCTTTCCTGACGAGTTTCAGCATTTCGTCTGCCATCTGGCGTATTTCCCACTGGGCGCGATTACAGCATCTCTGCCTGAAAAAATGAAGGAGTTCCCGGGCATTCATCGTGACCATTATTTTTGTTTCCGAAGCATTGGGCAGAATAAAACGGGCGTCCTGGTTTGCAGCTTCGCCTGTCACTCCTTTTTCATTTAATTTCTGGACGATGGAGTTATATGTATCCTGCGCCTGCTGCATAAATGATATGAAGATTTTTTTTAACTCTTTATCTTCCCTGATTATCGGAGGAATGACGTAGTCAAATCCGGATTCTTCACTTACATAACGCTGGGACTGCTGGCTGTATGAAGCGAGCCTGTGCCTGACAAGCTGATGGGAACAGGCCCTTGAGATTCCCTCAACAGCAAATGTGAAAGAAGCATGTTCAACAGGACTCATATGTCCCATTTTTACAAGTTTTTCAATGAAGGCCTTCTGGTCTTTTGTCTCAATCTTATCTTTAAGTGATGTAATGTCCGCAGGACTGTAACAGAGCTTTGCAGCCATTGCAATGGTTTCTTCGGGGTTTGGTGAATGACGCAGGAGAATTACTTTTAATTTCGCTTCAGACATATAGTCTCCTTTGAAGAATTTTGGATGGTTAAATAATAAACCTAACCTGTTTTATAAGTCAATTTTCAGGGCGGTATTTTGTAGCCATATTTGCTTATACATGAACTTGACAGCAGAATCGAATAGTAATATATAAACCTCAGGGAAGGTTTCTGTATTATGTACAAAAAAATTCTTGCTGCAGTCAATGAGTTTTCAAATTCTGAAATAGCCGCACGCTATGCAATAACCCTTGCCAGATCCTGCCGGGCCAGACTCTTTCTGGTCTTTGTTGCCGAAGAGAAAATTGACAGAGATAAGTTGCGACATGCTGAGGCTGCGCTTGAGAGGTTGTTCATAGAAGCGGAGAACAACGGTATTGAGGTGGAAAGCATTATCGAAAGCGGAGCGCCTGTTAAAAAAATATATGAACTCGTCATGGAGCATGATATAGATATAGTCTTCACAGCTACAAGGAGGGAGGATGTAAAAAGAAGATTTTTTTTAAAAACTCTTTCCAGGCAGCTTGTGGTAAAACTCCCCTGCTCGGTGGCCTTGGTGAGGGTGGTCCGGATGGGAGGCCTGCACCTCAAAAATATACTCGTGCCTTTACGGGGAAGAATAACACGTCTTGATGAAAGGGCTTATTTTATAGCCAGGCTTGCTGAGGGATCCGGGGCCAGAGTGACGCTTTTTCATTTGCATAAACCGCTTTCGAGTTTTTTTCATGGTGAAGTGCAATTGACACCTTTTCAGAGAGATAAAGCTCTTCCAAAAGATGTTGAAGCCTTTCGGGACCATCTGAATAAATACAAAATATCTCATGAGAAAAGGGCCGGACATGGCAGCGTTGCCAGAGCCATAACCATAGAAGCCGCACATAAACGGAATGACCTTATTGTAATGGGAGCCAGTGAGAGGAATCTTCTGAAAAGTATTGTCAGTGGCAATCCTGTAGAAATTGTTTTGCGGGAGACCCCGTGCAACATGATAATCTTCAGGGGGAAAAGGTCTTAAGTCGTTAGTTGTTGGTTTTTAGTTTTTATCAGGTTGCTGAAAAAGTCTGTAATTGTCATTGCGAGGAGCGTATTTTGCGACGAAGCAATCTCAAACTTATTGATTTATAAAGAAGTGAGTTTGCGGAGTTTATCCCGAGCGGTAAAGAAAGATTGCTTCGCTTCGCTCGCAATGACAAGCGAGGGACCTGCTCGCAAAGACAGCTAAAATACTTTTTCAGCATCCTATTAGACTAACGACTAACAACTGATAACTAACAACTGATTATGAACATACACAATCTCTCAAAAGAAGAGGTATTGAAGAATCTTGTCACTTCTGAGAAGGGACTTTCAGAAGACGAGGCCTCAAAGAGACTTCATGAATATGGGCTGAATGAGATAAAGAAAGTTAAAAGAAAGCCGCTCTATCAGCGCTTCATTGCACAATTTACACATTTCCTGGCTATTCTTCTATGGTTAGCAGTGGCTCTTTGTTTGTTGTCTGAATACCTGCATCCGGGAGAAGGCTTGCTCTCTCTCGGCATAGCGATAACCATAGTTATTTTTATCAATGCAATTTTTACCTTTATGCAGGAATACCGTGCGGAGAGGGCCGTTGAAATGTTGAAAAAGCTGATGCCTTTTTACGTGAAGGTTATAAGAGCAGGGAAAATAGAAGAGATACCTTCTGAAAAAGCAGTGCCGGGAGATTTATTGTTTTTAAGCGAAGGAGACAAGGTTCCTGCTGATGCACGGCTTATTGCATCAAACCGTTTAATGGTCAATAATGCGCCTCTTACAGGAGAATCTGATGCAAAGCCGGGAAATCATGAAGCCTTCTACGGTGAGTATCTTGAGAGTCCCAATATTGTCTTTGCCGGTACGCTTGTTGTCAGCGGCAATGCCAAAGCTGTGGTCTTTGCTACGGGGATGTCAACAGAGTTCGGGAAGATTGCGCATCTTACTGGCGGTGTTCAGGAGAGATTAAGCCCGTTGCAGAAAGAGATTATAAGGGTAACGAAGATAGTTGCAATTATTGCGGTGACGACAGGAATAATTTTTTTTACGCTGGGTTTATTTGCAGGCAGAACGTTCTGGCATAATTTCCTGTTTGCAATCGGCATTATCATTGCCAATGTTCCTGAAGGGCTTTTACCGACAGTGACTTTATCTCTGGCCATGGGGAGCCAGAGAATGGCAAAGAAAAAAGCCCTGATAAAAACACTCACATCTGTTGAGACACTCGGCGCTGTTACAGTTATCTGCACTGATAAGACAGGCACGCTGACGCAAAATAAAATGGAAGTGATGAGGGTGTGGACGTTAGAGGAACAGGGATTAAGGGGTAGGGAGCAGGGGGTAGAACAAAGAACACAGAACAAAGAGAACAGACTACCCCTCTTTGAAAAAGAGGGGGAAGGGGAGATTTTTATTAGAAACAATTTGTCTGACATGCTTTTTACAATTGCATTCCTCTGTAACAATGCAACTTTTGAAGACGACGTTTACAAAGGGGACCCTACAGAGACAGCCATTTTGAAAGCAGCACGGGAGGCCCTGGGTGACATACAGGCAGAGCGAATTTTTGAAATACCCTTTGACTCTGAGAGAAAGAGGATGACGACTGTTTGTAAGACAGGGGGTAGAGGTCAGGGATTAAGGGTTAGTTCTTTTACCAAAGGCGCTATGGAGACGGTGCTGCCGCTCTGTAATGCTATTCTTGTAAATGGCGAGGCTGAGGCTCTCACCGAGGATATTAAAAAATCTGTCATGCTGGCATATCACTCAATGATGGATGAAGGGTTAAGGGTGATAGCGTTTGCGTATAAAGAAACAGGGGCAAGGGGCAAGGGGCAAGAGGGGGGATTTGAATCCGATACGGAATCCGACCTGACCTTTGTCGGACTCATGGGTCTTGAAGATCCACCGAGGCCTGAAGTCCCTGATGCAGTAAGGAAATGCCAGGGAGCGGGCATTAAAGTCATTATGATTACAGGAGATGCAGGCCGGACTGCGGTTTCAATTGCAGGACAGATAGGCCTTGTCAAAGACAATCCTGTTGTGATTGAAGGGCCTGAAATGAATGCTATGTCTGATGATGTATTAAGAGAAAGACTCCTGTCAAAAGAAATCATCTTTGCGAGAATGACTCCTGTCCATAAGATGAGGATTGTCTCTATCCTTGAAGATGAGGGTGAAAGGGTTGCAGTAACGGGTGACGGCGTCAATGATGCGCCTGCGCTGAAAAAGGCAAATATAGGCATTGCAATGGGGAGGACCGGTACAGATGTGGCACGTGAGGCTGCTGACATGGTATTGCTTGATGACAATTTTGCATCTATCGTAAATGCAATAGAAGAGGGCCGGAGTATATTCGAGAATATAAGGAAATTTATCAGCTATATCTTTGCATCCAATATCCCTGAGATTGTTCCTTATATTGCATATGTGCTTTTCAGAATCCCTTTGCCTCTGACAATTATGCAGATCCTTGCTGTGGATTTAGGAACGGATATGTTTCCAGCCCTGGCCCTCGGTGCGGAAAAACCTGACAGGAATGTTATGAACCAGCCGCCGAGGAGCCCTGATGAAAAACTGATGAATTTCAAAATTCTCAGCCGGGCATATTTATTTCTTGGTCCGATAGAGGCGCTTGCAGGGCTGTTTGGGTTTTTTTATGTACTAAATTCAGGGGGGTGGCAATGGGGGTCGTTGCTTTCGGCTGACAATATGCTTTATATGCAGGCCACTACAGCATGTCTTGGAGGAATTATTATTACTCAGATTGCTAATGTCTTTGCATGCCGTTCATTTAACGAGTCTGTTTTCAGCCTCGGATTTTTTTCTAACAGACTGATTATTTTAGGAATAATTATTGAAATAATCCTGACAGTTTTTATTATTTATCAGCCTGTTGGAAATAAGATTTTCGGGACTGCGCCGCTGGAATTGAAAATATGGCTTGTGCTGATTCCATTCGGGATTGGCTTGTTGCTGGCAGAGGAATCGAGAAAGTTTTATGCAAGGAGGTTTGGGCGCTAAAGAAAAAGTCATAAAAATACGAAATCATTAGGTATGAGTATTGTTTTGCCTTTCAAAAGACGGGAAAAATTAACCGCTCTATTGGATGTTGTTGTCATTACAATTCTTGTTACGCTCGTATACGTTATGTCTGTTTATACCAACGCGCACAATATTATTGACAACTGGGCCGCGAACAAGCGTTTTGCAGGCAGTAAATCCATTCCTTGATAAATGCAGAATCTATGTAATAGAATCTAAGCAGTTAATTACTTTACAAGAGGGGCATATATAAATGAAAAACGATTCTTTAAAAGTTTTTGTTAAAAAAATACCTGCGCTTCCGACACTGCCTGTTATTGCACAGGAAATTTTAATGCTCATAGATGATGATCTGGTCTCTGCAAATAAACTTGAACACATCATCGAAAAAGATCCTGCCATTTCGTTAAGAATATTGAGTCTTGCCAACTCGGCTTTCTGGGGAATAGCGCCTGTAAGAACCCTGGGCGATGCAGTTTTCAGAATCGGCTTTAATAATGTCAGATATCTGGCAGTCGGAGTCTCCCTGATGACCCTTTTTGACAACAAAAAACATATGAAGGCAGACTATCATAAAATATTCAATCATTCTGTGGCTGTCGGATTTATTGCAAAACTCCTGTCAATGAATATTCAATCAATGGTATCAGAAGAGATACTGATTGACGGGATGTTGCATGATATAGGTATTCTGGTGCTGAACAGGTATTTCCCGGATTCTTATGCGAAGGTGCTGGATTTGGCAGCAAAGGGAAAACCCCTCATCGAGGCTGAAAAAACGGTCCTGGACTTTACACATGCTGAGATCGGAAGCTGGCTGGCTGAAGAATGGAAATTGCCGCGCACCATTATTGATACAACCTTACACCATCATGAACCGTCTCTTGCAGAAAGAAATCTGCTTCAGGTGGCTGTTGTGCATCTGGCTGACTTTCTTACCACTAAATCGGTTCTGAGGGCCACGGCCCAGGACCCTCAATATTCTCTGGATCCGGCCTGCATGGACCTGCTCGGCATGTCAGCTAATGACCTGAAAAGAATCGAATCACAGATAAAGAGCGGTGAACTGTTCAGCGGGCTCTTTGTACAGGGATAGAGAAAGTTATTAATACCACCAGGGATAAAATGGATAATTATCGTAATATGGAGAAGACGGGTTAAATTTATAACGATAATATGGCGGAGGATAATATGGAGGATATAAATAATAGATGTTCTCTTTATATTCATCCCACAGATAAATCTCTTTTATTTCAAACAGGGGATAGGTATATTCCATTTCCCCTATAGCGCCTTTTCGTGTCTCAATGAACTCTCCTGCAATGGTAATCTCCCTTTTTTCATTGTAAATAACAGGGTCCAAAAGTTCCGGGCCGCGGTAGAGGGCTAAAAATCTTTCATTCTTTCCAGCTTTGTATCCTTTCAGATAGCCTCTGGAGTTTACAGGAACCATGAGGGCTTCAATGAGGGAGCCTTCTTTTGTTATTGATGTCCTGACAATGATGCCCCCCAGGATGAAGAGCTTTCCTTTATTCAGGACGGGATTCTGTTTTAACTCAGTAAGGGGCATATTGTAAATTCCCCTCTGCATGAAATCTTTTGTCAGCACAGGAGCGCAGGAGAAGAAAAAAACAGGTACAAACAGTATAAGGAATATTTTTTTCATAATGATTTATCTCTTGTTTTCAGTATAGCAGAACAGAGGGGAGAGTCAACCTGTTAAAGACCAGATTTAACCGCTTAAACCGTTTTTTATTTCTTACCTAACTCCTACCCCCTATCCCCTTCTCAAAAGTATGGGCATGGATATTGCAAGTTAATGATATCAGAGAGTCAAGACAGTAAATAAAGAAGGGAGGACCAAGTGATAGAGATTAATAATAAGCAGGAAAAATGTTCAATCTGCAAAAAAGAATATACGTCTCTTCATTCTGAAGTCATGCCCGGGGTTAATATCTACGTCTGTGAAAAATGCCTGGAAGCCGCTAAAGACAATTTCATCTGGATCTGCATGAATTGCGGCAAATCTTATCTGAGACCCAAGAAGCTGGTGCTTAACAGACTCAGAGATGAAGAGCTGAAAAGGGCTTACATACTATGTGAGGACATGCAGATAATTCAGGGAATAGACATATGCATATCGTGTGATCCTGAGGGCATTTTCAATTATATGGAAAGCCAGAAAATGGCGATGGAATGTTAGATGCTGCGTAGCATTAATTGTCAGTAATGACAAATTGTGACACTGGTTGAGCACGAACAGATTCGGATTATTTTCTTTTTTCAAAGAAAAATCCGGCTGCGGCAACGAATACAATTGATGAAATTATCAGGACGCTTAAGTCAACAATCAGGGGAAAGTCAGCTATTATAGCGTTCCTGAATATGGAATGCTTCAGGGCATCTACACCGAAAGTCAATGGATTCACCTTCGTTATCCACCTTAAAATGTCAGGCAGGTCTTTTACCGGATACATGGCGCCGGACAGAAAGAACATCGGCATCACAATAAAATTCATGATAGCGCTGAAACTTTCCATGCTCTCAAAGAAAGCTGCAAGAATAATCCCCAGCGCCGAAATGCAGAACGCCAGTAAAAAGCAGATGGCTATGGTATAGGGTATTGACAGGATGCTCAGTTTGATGCCGAGAAAAGGGAAAAATAAAAGTATCATTGCGGCCTGTATAACAGATATGATTGTTCCGCTCAGGGCTTTGCCAATAACTATGGAAAAGCGTGATATAGGCGCAACAAGTATCTCCTTCATCAAGCCGAACTCTTTATCCCAGATGATGGATATTGAAGAGAAGATCGAATTAAAAAGGATGGTCATGCCGAGTATGCCGGGGAATATGAACTGCATATATGAGACTCCGCCGCCTGGAGAGACCAGCCTGGACATTCCGCCGCCCACGAGAAAGAGCCAGATAAGAGGCCGGGTAAGAGTGGAAATCAACCGGCTCTTTTCTCTAATGAACTTTTTAAAATCCCTCGCAATTAAAACATAAACTGCATTGATTTCTATCAGAGTTTGTGTTACCCCTTTCTGTCTGATTTGATAAATTATAGCAGATGTCTGTCTTCTACGGTTCTATTGCAATATCGGGGTTAATCTTTTAAGATAAATTTGTACAATGTATACCAAACACTTTGGTTTAAAAATTCTCCCCTTTGAAAACGTGCCTGATCCAAGGTTTTTTTTCGATCATGGCGACCATGCGCGCATTCGCAAGCGGATAGAAGACTCTATAGCAGCCGGAAGAGGTTTAATGTTAGTAACAGGGCCTATAGGATCCGGCAAGACAACGCTCAGTCAGATGATCAAGTCCGAATTTTCCTCTGATATAAAACTCATATGGATGGCTGTGCCGCCTGACAACAGTATGGATCTTTTTCTGTATGTGGCTCTGGAACTCGGTGTGAAACCAGCAGCAACTGAGAGGGTATTTGTCTTAAGGGACATCAAAGAAGCCCTCCTGAAAATTAATTCCGAAGGCCGGAAGTGTTTATTGATAATAGATGAATCACATCTGATGACCGAGGACAATCTCAATGGTATTCGCCTGCTGAACAATCTTGAGGAAGGCTCAATAAAACTCATTCAGATCCTTCTGCTGGGACAGGAGGAAATAATGGAGATAATCAACAGGCCTGAGATGGAGCCTTTTAAACAACGCATTGCGACCCTTGAAATCATAGGAAGAATGAATTCTGACAGGATACGCAGGTATGTTTCACATCGTATTGAAGTGGCCGGAGGCTCCCCTTCCATATTTGCAGAAACGGGCTGGGAGGCCTTGAGTCTGGCATTTGGCTCTGAGGGCATGCCCCGCAAAATCAATTCCTTATGTGACAGGTCCCTCCATGCGGCCTTTGAGAAAGGCAAAACGATAGTAGATGTCTATGACGTCTATGAAGCAGCACAGGGAATGGGATTAAGCAAGGAGCTGTTTCATTATATAGTATCGCTTAAGAATCTGGAGAGAAAAAAACAGGACGTGTCTGCTGAAGAAAAAGAACCTGTGACAGAACCTGAGATACATAGTGAAAAACATAAACATCCCGTCAGCAGGGAACCACAAAACGTGCGCCCCGCGGCACAAAGACCGGCCAGGAAAACATCGGAGTTCAGCCTTATGGCCCCTGAAACAGTTCAAAAGGGTATAAGCAAACCGGTGCTGGTTTTTTTAATATTCATAGCAGCGCTGATCTTAAGTATATTTTTTATACTGTCAGATATCTGGCTTCAATGAACCTGTCTGTCTCTAATGCCTTCTTCTGTAAGCCCGCACTGCTTCCCTGATAGTATCCTCTGAAGAGCCATTCTGATCCCGGATTTGCTTGCCTGTCATTTTGAGGAAGACATCATTTAATGTAGGTCTCTGAAGCCTTACGGAAAGGACTTTTTCTCCTACAGCCTTTATAAGTTCGGGGATGCATGCATCTCCTTTGAGGGTAGTCAGAAATAATTCATTATCTTTTTCGGAAACGTTAATGTTGAACAGTTTCTCAATCTCAATTTTTGCCTTTGCATTGTCCGCTGTCCTGATATAGATAACATCTCCTCCAAGGGACTTCTTGAGTTCTTCAGGTGTTCCGGCAGCAATTATTTTCCCTTTATCAATGATGGCTATATTATTGCAGACCTCGGCTTCTTCCATATAATGAGTTGTCATAAAGATTGTGACGTTATGCTTTTTGGGAAGTTCAACGATAAATTCCCAGAGGTTCGCCCGTGACTGCGGGTCCAGTCCGAGCGTTGGTTCATCGAGAAATAAGACCTTGGGCCTGTGAATCAGTCCCCGCGCAACCTCAAGCCTTCTCTTCATTCCGCCGGAGAATATTTTTACAAGATCATTTTTCCTCTCATGCAGGCCGACAAAGTGCAGGGCGTCATTAATGCGTTTTTTGATTTCACTTTTTTTAACGTCATACAGATAAGCATGAAACATCAGATTCTCATAAGCCGTTAAATCTTTATCAAGCGTTGTGTCCTGAAAGACAATCCCAATTGCATGGCGTACTTCCGAGGGATTTTTAAGGCAATCATATCCAGCTATTGATACTCTTCCTGATGTCGGCGCAAGCAGGGTGCAGAGGATATTAATGGTGGTAGTTTTTCCCGCGCCATTAGGGCCGAGAAAGCCAAAGATTGTGCCCTCGGCTACTTCAAAAGAGATATTATCCACGGCAGTCAGATTTCCGAAGAGCTTAGTCAGATTTTCGACTTTAATAACAGACATGACAAGAGTTTAGCAAAAAACTATTAATGAGGGAAGAAGGGCCGGGGGCGAGCAGTTGTTCGCCCCCGGTGAATTTAAAATCTGAAAGAATAATTATATTGATGAAATAAGCTGGCGCACCTGATTTACTGTGGGGTCTTCTGTTCCGTTAATCTGTTCGTCCAGCCACAGTGTGACCAGGCGGTAATCGTCTGCACCATTGGAAATACGGTCGGTAAGTATCACTGGTTTGCCGCGGCCCGGAGCTTCTGCGAGGGAAACATTCTCGCGGATTATAGGTGATACTTTTCTTGGGAACATCTCTTTAATCGTGTCCATAATGTCCCAGTGAATACGGCGGCGGCGATGAGCCCTGCAGGGGATAATTGCTTCAATCTTGATTTCCGGATTTCTTAATTCAAAGGATTCAATAACTGTAACCATTTGCTTCAGACCGTTCAGCCCCAGAAAGGATGTCTCAACCGGAATAAGCACGTGCTGGGACGCCATGAGCGCATTTACAGCATGGAATCCAAGACTGGGGGGACAATCAATAATCACGAGGTCCCAGTCTCCCTGTGTCTGCTGAAGACATGTTGTCAGGTTGTCGTTTTCTCTTCTTTCGTTATGCCAGAAACCTGCTGTTTCAAGCGCCATCCCGGAAGGGACTAAATCAACTCCTGGAACTTCTGTGGAAACAACTGGCAGCTCAGACATATTTTGCAGCGCATTCAGAAAATCGTTTCCGTCACTCATTATTCCAACACTTATACTGGCGCTTCCCTGCGGATCCATGTCAACAAGAAGAACCTTCTTCCCCATTTCACCCCAGCAAGCTGCGAGATTTACTGCTGTTGTGGTTTTACCTACTCCACCCTTGAGATTTACTACCGATATTACCTTCTTCATCACCTTTTCTCCTCCCTGTATTTTTCCAGACAAATGCCGGATTTCAGCCTTATAGCCCTTATAAAGCCGTATTAATCTAAAGACTTTTATATGAATTGTCAATTGCTCTTTACGTAATCCTTCAGTGAAGGGTGCAATACTACTGAAACTGTCATTCCCGCAAGCGAAGCGCGTCGGGAATCCTCTTGGAAGAAGATTCCGGACAAGCCGGAATGACGTCAGTCACCACCCTTCAGTGAAGGATTACGCTATGTATGATATTATTCTTTATATTCATATACACAATCTTATAAAATAATCCCAATGAAATTCTTCAGAAAATCAGAAGACAGCGAATCCCGGGATTCAATATTAGAAGAGCTGCAGGAGAAGATCAAAGACGCTCAACTGCCTGCTCAGATTGAACAGGTTGCCGGGAAGGAAATAGGGCTGTTACAGAAGATGAGTCCCTCTGTAGCGGAATACACTATCGGCCTGTCTTATATTGATTACCTCATTGGTTTACCCTGGAACAAAAAAACAGAAGACAATCTTGACATAGAAAGGGCGGCGAAGATTTTAGATGAAAGGCATTATGGACTGACAGAAATCAAGGAAAGGATACTTGAACATCTTGCAGTAAAAATACTGGTAGCCCACAAAAAGCCCCGCATACTCGTGGTTGATGATGAGCAGATAGTTCTGAAAAATCTGGATCATGCCTTCAGGAAAGATGGGTATGCTGTAATGACTGCCGGCAGCGGCGCTGAGGCCGTTAAAAAGCTGGATGATTTCGACTTTGACATTGTAATTACGGACCTTAAAATGGAAGGAATCAGCGGGCTTGATGTTATGGAAAAGGCAAAGCACAAATATGCTGATACGCAGGTTATTATGATGACCGGCTATGCCTCTGTAGATTCTGCTGTTGATTCCATGAAGAGGGGAGCATTCCATTATATTGCAAAACCTTTCAAGATTGATGAAATGCGTGAGACTGTAATAAGAGCGCTTGAGAAAAAACTTTCAAAAAGGTCCACAAAGGGTTCGGTCCTCTGTTTCGCCGGGCCGCCCGGTACAGGCAAGACCTCTCTGGGCAGGGCGATTGCTGATGCTCTCGACAGAAAGTTTGCAAGAATTTCATTGGGCGGAATAAAAGATGAGGCTGAGATAAGAGGGCACAGAAGGACTTATGCCGGGGCCCTGCCCGGACGCATTATTGATGAGATTAACAGACTGGGGTCCTCCAATCCAGTGCTTATGCTTGATGAGCTTGACAAGATAGGACATGATTTTAAGGGGGATCCTTCGTCGGCATTGCTTGAAGTCCTCGATCCGGAGCAGAACCGTAATTTTATTGACCACTATCTTGATGTGCCTTTTGATCTTTCGAGCGTTATGTTTATCGTAACGGCAAATATCGCTGACAATATTCAGGAGGCCCTCAGAGACCGTATGGAGGTCATAGAGTTTTCAGGATATACTGAGGATGAGAAGGTGAAGATTGCCCTCAGATATCTTGTACCGAAACAGATACATGAAAAGGGCCTCTCAGAGTATCCGCCTGAATTTGCAAGCGAGGCAGTTTTAAAGATCATACAGGAACATACACATGAGGCGGGCATAAGAAATCTTGAGAGACAGATTGCTGCTGTCTGCAGAAAGATAGCTTCTGACTTTGTCCATCATCATGAAGGAAAAGATATTAAGGTGACGCCGGATATGATTGAGAAATACCTCGGCCCCGGAAAATATTATTTTGAAGTAGCGGATGAAAAAAACCGCGTGGGCGTTACCACAGGCCTTGTCTGGACCGAGGTTGGAGGAGCCATTATTTTTGTTGAGGCTGCAAAAATGAAGGGCAAAGGCGAGCTCATATTGACAGGTTCATTAGGTAATGTTATGCGCGAATCGGCGCAGGCTGCTTTAAGTTATATACGGAGCAATGCGGCGTCTTTAAACATTGATGAGAATTTCTTTGAATCTCAGGACCTCCATGTCCACGTCCCTGCTGGGGCCATTCCAAAAGACGGGCCTTCGGCCGGGACAACCATTGCAATTGCGCTCATATCCCTGTTAACCGGAAAACCTGCGAGGAGGGATGTGGCGGTTTCAGGTGAAATAACATTAAGCGGGAGAGTGCTGCCGGTCGGAGGAATAAAGGAAAAACTTCTCGCTGCGCGCAGGGCCGGGGTGAAGTCAGTAATCCTGCCGTTAAAAAATAAGGTGGATATTGATAACTTGTCAGGTGATGTCAGGAAGGATATTGATATCAGGATGGTTGACAGGATAGAGGATATGGTTGATCTCGTTCTGGTGGAAAACATTTGATCTCATCCAGCCTTTAACTCCTTTGCCGCTCTATGAACAACCTCTCTTAGCTCTTCAACCCTGAAAGGTTTTATGATGAAATCAAAAGCCCCTTTCCTGAACGCCTCCTCAGAGGTCTCTTTCTTGCCGAAACCCGTGATGATTATTACCCGGACATCAGGGTAGCTGGTTTTGGCAAATTCCAGTATCTGTATGCCGTCAACAATTCCCATCATGAGATCAGTGATAATAATATCGAAATGTTTATTACTCAGTTCTTCAATAGCAAGCGAGCCTCTGGTAAAAGTCTCTACAACGAAATCTTCCTTTTCCAGAAGACGTTTGAGTCTTTTGCCGACAATTGGTTCATCATCGATTATCATTACATGAAGTTTATCACCCATTTAACCCCTACCCACTGCCACTGGACCCTGATTTTCCTCTTCATAGAGCGGGAATCTTATAGTGAATGTGGTGCCTTTGCCGACCTCGCTTCTGACGCTGATATCACCGAAATGTTTTTCAACAAGACTGCGGGCCACAGCCAGCCCCAGTCCGGTCCCTGCCCCATGCTGCTTTGTGGTATAGAAAGGCTCAAAAATATTTTTCAGCTCTTTCTCCGGTATCCCGCAGCCGGTATCGCTTATCTCGATGATAATGAATTTTTCATTTACGTCAGGTTTGGCATAGATGGTAAGTTCACCGGATTCCTTCATCGCATGGATGGCGTTTACCATTATGTTGACAAATATTTCTTCGAGTTTATTCTGGTTGCCTTTAATGAAGACAGGAATTTTATGAATATCTTTTTTTAATTGTATGTGTGAAACCTTCAACTGGTTTGCGACGAGGTTGATGGATTCGGCAAGTGCATTGATAATATCCAGTTTTTCCATTACAGCAGACTTGCGCGTACCTACAAAATCGAGCAGTTCCTCAATGATGTGCTTTGCGCGTTCACTTTGCGTAACTATATCCTGTATATGCTCCTTGAGTTCTTCAGTGGAAAGCTCATTAAGGTCTTCTTTCATTGTCTCTGCTGTAAGGGAGATGTTGTTGAGCGGATTGTTCAGTTCATGGGCGACTCCTGAGACAAGAAATCCGAGAGAGGCCCTTTTTTCTGCTTCCATATGCTGTTCATGGAGGAGTTCAAGGCTTTTTTCCAGAGAATGATGGGTAAGCTGCAGATTGTCCAGCATTGTATTAAAAGAGACTGCGAGGGTATATGTTTCGTCATGCTCTTTCAGGGGTGCCCTGAGTGACGAGTCGCCTTCAGCTATCTTCTTTGTAATTTCCGTCAGTCTGATTATCGGGGCTACTATATATGAAGCAGTCTTATATACAAGGAGCGGCCCGATGGCGCAGAGTAAAATGAGCGCCATAAACATGAAACGTTGTGTCTTTGTAAAAAACCAGGCAATGTGCTGTCTTTCACGCTGTGCGATTCTGACAGTGGTTTCTTCGAGGTTGTCTCCGGCAATCTGGAGTTCACGAATAACCGAATCACTTTTTTCATAACTTGCAAAGAGGCTGCGTACTGCTTCGACATATGGAATGCATTCATAGCAGGACGGAATTAAATCCTTCAATTGGAAGAGGGCCCGGTCCAGTTTTGAAAAGGAATCCCGGTCCCGAAAGAGCATATAGTTTTTCTCCAGACGCCTGAGGTTGAGAATAAAATTCAGGGAAAGCCCTGCTGAAAGTTTTCCGGTCGTTGCATAATTTTCCAGTTTTTTCCCTTGCTCCCGGACTTGCTCAATGCTGTTTATCTCCTGCCGGAAATTATCATGAAGCCTTTCCGTGAGGGCTGTATAATTCGTTGCAGTCTCGTTCAACAGCAGGAAGTCATTTTTACCTATTTCATCAATGGTTGCCGGCGGTATTATTTTTATCGAACGGTTAAGAGCATTAATACTGGCAATAAGATAATTAAAATAGTCGGTATCCTTATAATGCAAATAATTTTTTTCATTGCGTCTGACCTCGAGGACATTTTCTCTCAAGTCATCTGCAATTTGTACGTAACCATGCCTGTCTTTTACATCGTTTATATATTCGTAGGTCCATAAACTGCCAAAGAGGGCAATGAGGGCGGGGATCGAGATGCCGATGATCATCTTATGCCAGATTTTTAATTGCATACATTTCCCCGGTCATTAATGATACATTATTTCCGTTACTCGTGTCTGTTATCCGTGTCCGTTGATTTTTTTACGGACACGCTAAACGGACACGATTCACGTCTTTTAATGTAACAACCTGTACTGTACTATGTACGCCGCAGCTCCAGCGAAATATCCAACAAAGGCAAGCGGCCCGATGCGGCGCGCGTACCAGAAAAACTCAATCTTCTCCAGACCCATTGCAGCCACTCCCGCGGCTGAACCGATAATCAGGATTGAACCGCCGGTGCCCGCGCAGTAAGCCATAAACTCCCAGAGAAAGGAATCCGGAGGAAACTGCGAAAGCGGGTACATGCCCATTGAAGCAGCCACGAGCGGGATATTGTCCACAATTGCTGACACAAGTCCTATAATAATGACGATCAGCGACTGATTGCCGAGTTTTACGTCAAGCCACTGGGCCAGAGCAGGGAGCATGCCGTTGGCAGAAAGCGTAGCCACTGCAAGCAGTATGCCGATGAAGAACACCACTGACGCCATATCAATGCGCTTGAGGGCCTTGGCCAGCCTGAGATGGTCTTTCTCTTCATCGGGTTTGTTGCGATGAAGGATGTTTCCCACAAACCAGAGAACGCCAAGCGCCAGCAGGATACCGAGGTATGGAGGCAGATGTGTAATAGCCTTAAATATCGGGACAAAGATCAGGGCCCCCATACCCATGAAGAACATTAGGTTCTTTTCGAACTGCGAGGTGGTTGTGGCGCCGTTTTCGACCTTATCCGGGGGCACGACGTCTCCCTTGAGAATGAAAGAGGCTATGATTAGAGGGACCAGTAAATTGACCATGGAAGCAATCCAGGTAGTCTTCATTATATTGACTGTTGTGACCTGTCCGCCGATCCAGAGCATGGTAGTCGTAACGTCGCCGATGGGTGACCATGCGCCGCCGGCGTTGGCGGCAATCACGATAATACCCGCGAAGAAGAGGCGTTGTTTATGGTCTTTAAGCAGGCGTTTCATCAGTGCGACCATAACAATGGTGGTGGTCATGTTGTCAAGGATCGAAGAGAGATAGAAGGTGATAAAGCCGATGATCCAGAGCAGGCTCGTCAGCTTTGTAGCCTTGATGCGCTCGGTGATGACCTCAAAGCCGCCGTGCGCGTCGGTGACCTCGACAATGGTCATGGCGCAGATAAGGAAGAAAACAATGGCTGCAGTCTCAGCCAGCTTCTCCGTGAGCTGATGGATAACGCCTTCAACGCCGAGGGGGCTGGCGAAGGAGTAAAGGGTCCACATCAGCCCCGCGGCAAGAAGCGCTGTGGCGGATTTGTTGATCTTGATCGGGTGTTCGAGCGCGATCATCGAATAGGCGAGAACGAATACGACTGCTACCATGGTCATCATTAGATTGGTCCTCCTTTTAGTTCGTTAAAAGGTTGAAAAGTTGAAAAGTTCAAAAAAACTATTCAACTTTACAACGTTCAACTGTTCAACGTTATTCTTAATGTTTTTGTCTCTTTGAATTCATAGGCACAAGATATTTTATAAAGTTGTTCATCATTCCTGAGAGTTTTAGGCATTCGTTTTTTGTTTTAGAAAAGTCGTCCACTGTTACATAGTTCTGATCACAAGCAACATACAGCAGTGATCTGACTTCGCTGCATGATCCTTTTGCTATATAAAGAAACTGTATAAACTCTTTGTTTGAGCCACGTTCAAAACCTTCCGCAATATTAGTCATAATAGAAACAGATGCCCTTTTCATTTGATCACAAAGCGAAAAATCTTTTGAAAATCTGTCTTTTTTAGTGAAAGCATATATTAACCTTACAAGTTCCCTTGCATTCTTCCAGATATTCAACTCCTCAAAACTCTTAACAGTCTTACTCATAACTTCGTCCCCTCTGATTTTTTGTTTAACCTTTCAACTTTTCAACTATTCAACCTTCAACTGTATTTGTTTCCCATTCACCACCGCATAAAACGCTGCAGGCCAGACATAATTAGTGTCAGGACCGTTTATCTGTATGCCTGTTATCACTGCGTAGTCGCTTTTTTTGATATCAACGACTTTATTTATTGTGGTTTCGAGATCTGTCTGGATAGCATTCAGCGTTGTTTTTGTAAGCTCAAAAAGGTCCGGGATATGGCCATAAGGGATTTCCCGTAAAAGTCTCATCCTGATAAGACTCTGTTCAACATCTTCATTGTCCATTGTAAGATTCACCTTGCCGCTTACCATTTCCTTTTGAAAGGCGGCAAGCGCTCCGCAGGCCGTGGATTCACCGGCACGGCCTTCCCGTTTGCACACGCCTATCCGTCCCTCTTCATTAATCGCAACATGGGGCAGGGCGTAGAACACATAGCGCTCTTTGCCGTCTTTAATAGGCGCATGATGCATTGCCGCTGCCAATCCGGTCTTTCCCGCGAAGAACATCCCGGCAAGACTTGAGAAATTAAATGCCTCTCCCCACATATACTTGATAACGCTTCTTATGGACTGTGAGATTTCGTCTCTGCAGATACACTTTCCGGCAATCGTGTTTTCATTATTGAATCCCAATTGCGTGAGAGCCTCATATGTTCTCTTGACGAATTCGATTTCGGTGTATGTCTTGTCGAAATATTTTTTCAGTATGTTTTCAAAACTCATAGAGACTCTTTCCTCCACTGTCGTTGCGAGCCAAAGGCGAAGCAATCTTGTCTTTGAGATTGCTTCGGGACTTTGTCCCTCGCAATGACATATTTCCCTGTTTACTGTTCACTATTTCATCAACGTCGGCATTCCCATCATCGGCCAGAAGGTAACTATTGCTATTCCTATAATAGCTACAAGACCAACGCTCAACAGCAGCCCGTGTCTGAAAAATTCACCCGTGGTAAACTGTTTTGATTCGTAAGCGATAGCATTTGGCGCAGCACCGATCAGAAGCACAAAAGGCATACCGGCTGTTATCAGTGATGAATAGAAAATTACATCAGGCGAAACACCCAGATAAGGAGCGATGACAAGCGATACCGGCAGTGATATCGCTATTGCGGCTACGTTCATTATAAAATTTGTCATGATGAGTACGAAGGTTGCGATACTCAGAACAAAAACGAGCCAGTGTGCGTTCTGGAACATGACAAGCCACTTCACCGCAAGCCACTGCGCCGCGCCTGTTTGCCAGAGGCAGAAACCGATGCTCATTGCGCCGCTAAAGAGGAGGATGATGTTCCACGGGATGTCCTCAAGCTCCTTGACGGTCAGCACCTTAAATATGAAGAACAAGAGAGTAGATACGAGCATGATCGCGGCCCTGTCCAACGGCTTTAATGCCGGTACAAAGGCTTGCGAGGACATAACTGCTATAGCGCCAAGGACTGTTATAATGACAAATTTCTCGTCCCTGGTCATGGGGCCGAGTTCCTTTGTGAGCTTGCCGACTTTTTCTTTAAGTCCGGGTATAATTTTCTTTTCAGGTTTCAGGAATACCATCAAATAAATCCAGATCAAAAAGACCATGCCCCAGCCGATAATGAAAGAATATTTCGTGAGTTCAAAAAACCCGATGGTCCTGCCGGTGAATTCTGCGAACATGCCTGCGCCTGCAGCGGCGCGTGCGGAGCCTAAGAAAGTAATAACGCTGCCTGCTCCTGCTGCATAAGCCATTCCGATAAAAAGAGATTTGCCAAATTTTGTCTGTTTGTCCCCTTCACCATAGAGTGCATTGACTGCTAAAAGTATCGGGAATACCGTAGCAGCAGCAGCGGTATGCGCCATGACATGGGCCAGGCCTGCTGTTACTACCAATGCTCCCAATAAAATCATGTTTGTTTTTTCGCCGACGACCTGAAGCATTTTGTATGCAAGACGCTTGGTAAGGCCTGATTTTGTAAATGCAAGGCCT
>DYJL01000006.1:0-146071 GCA_020723105.1 Nitrospira japonica
AAATCACCCTGAGTCAACGTTCCTTCGGTAACATTTTATTCTGAGGCAACTGGCCCCCCCTAATTTTCAGTGATAGTTTTCCTTTCTATCCCGTATTTTTTCAGTTTATGCCTGAAGGACCTGAAAGTGAGGTTAAGGAGTTTTGCTGCCTCTGTCTTGACGCCGTTTGTCTGTTCAAGCGCATTCAGCAGATAGGCTTTTTCCATTTCTTCCATGAGTTTTTCAAAGTTTATGCCTCCCCGGGGGACCGCGATTCCTTTAGTTAACGTTGAAGAGGACCTGATTTCTTCAGGAAGATGTGTTGCGCCAATTATTTCATTTTCACACAGCAGGACTACTCTCTCAATAATATTTTCAAGTTCTCGTATGTTACCTTTCCACTGGTAGTTTTTGAGTATCTCAAGCGCCTCTTCGGAAAACTTCTTTTTGTCAGCGGTAAACTTTCTCAGGAAATGCTCTACCAGAAGGGGGATATCATCCCGGCGTTCTCTAAGAGGGGGAATTTTTACTGACAGGACATTAAGCCTGAAGTACAGATCTTCCCGAAACACCCCTTTTTCTACAAGCGCATTAATATCTTTGTTTGTAGCAGCTATTATCCGTACATCAACCTTAACATCTGATACGCCCCCGACGCGCCGGAAAGTTCTGTCTTCGATAACACGTAACAGCTTGGCCTGCAAACTCAGAGGCATTTCGCCTATTTCATCCAGAAAAAGAGTGCCGTCATTTGCAAGTTCAAACAGGCCCTGCTTGTTGGCAGCAGCTCCTGTAAAGGCGCCTTTCATATAGCCAAAGAGTTCGCTCTCAAGAAGTCCTTCAGGAATTGCAGCGCAATTAATGGCCACGAAATGCTGGTCTTTTCTCGGGCTGAGACCATGGATAGCCTTAGCGACAAGTTCTTTCCCTGTCCCGCTTTCGCCGGTTATAATGACATTTGCATTGCTTTCAGCCGTCTTGGATATTAAAGAGAAAAGCTCCTTTATTGCCGGTCCCTGGCCTATAATATTTTCCAGAGAAGGTGTCTTTAACTGTTCTCTCAGGATGGATACATCTTTCTGGAGCTTCTGTTTCTCAAGGGCATTTTTCACTACAAGTCTGATATCGTCCATCTGAAACGGCTTTGTAATGTAGTCAAAGGCCCCAAGCTTCATGGCCTCTACAGCAGATTCAGTGGTGCCAAAGGCAGTAATTATTACGACAACGGTATCAGGGGAGATTTTCTTGACGTTTCTGAGCAACTCCATGCCGCCGACTTTCGGCATTTTCATGTCTGAAATAATGAGGTCAAAAAAGTCATTTTTCATTATTTCAAGAGCAACTTCGCCGTTACTGGCAACGGTAATGTTGTAACCTTCGCTTTTAAGGAAGATCTCAAGTATCTCCCTCATGCTTTTTTCGTCGTCAACAACCAGAATTTTGCCCTTTATTTTTTTCATGATTCGTTAGTCATCGGTAAAACTACTCTGAATATTGTGCCGGTTCCGGAGCCTCTGGATTCAACTTCTATTTTGCCGCCGTGTTCTTCTGTGATTTTCTGGGCAATGGAAAGGCCGAGCCCGGTTCCCTTCTCTTTTGTTGTATAGAAGGGGTAGAAAATTTTATCTATGTCGCCTGAGCTTATTCCCATTCCAGTATCTTTAAAGATAATTTCTACCTTATTGAATTTCTTAACTGTGTAGATATCAACTTTCCCGGCATCAGAGACCGCATCAAGGGCATTTATGCCGAGGTTCCAGAATACCTGCTGCAATTGTTTTGAGTCTCCTGTGATGAACAGGCTGCCGTTTAATTCCGGCGATATTGTAACATTTTTTTTGCCTGTTTCCGAACCTTGCAGAAGGGTGATTACATCCCTCAGTGACTGATGGATGTCAAAGGGGGTTTTATTGGGTTCCTGGGGCCTTGCATAAAGCAGGAAGTCTGTGATGATGCTGTTGAGACGGTCCATCTCTGAAAGCGCTATTTTCATTAGCCGGTCTGCGTATTCCTCGGAAACTTTCTTTTCGCTCAGCATTTCAATAGAACCTTTAAGTGAAGCCAGCGGATTTCTGAGTTCATGCGCAATTGAGGCGGAGAGCTCTCCGATAAAGGCCCATTTCTCTTTTCTCTTTACCTCGGCCTCCATGGCCTTTAATTCTGTCAGGTCCTGGAAGACACCGATAATGCCTATGGGGTTGCCGGAACCATCTTTTAATGGCGAGAGCCTCATCCCGACAGGAAATGTTTCCCCCTCTCTTTGTATGTCGCCTTCTATTCTGCCCAGAGACTCTCTGAAACTTCCGAGGAAGGGAAATATGTCTTCAGGGGTTTTGCCGGTGACTTTCTCAAGGGTAAGCTTTGTTATTTCCTGTGCAGAATTATTGAAGGTGATTATCCTTCTGTTCAGGTCTGTTGTAAATATGCCGCTTGGCATGCTCTCGATAATGTACCTGCTGAAGGCCTTCAGATCGCTTAAAACTGTTTCTCTTTCCTCAAGGCTTTGCGTGGCCTTATGGAGTTTCTCAGAGAGGTATCCGCTTAAAAAGGCTACAAGATAAAAAGCGATGAAGTGAGCAAAAATATTATATAGAAAATCTTTTTCTGAATAGAGGGTGAATGCAGATATTATTATCCTGTAATACTGGAGATCCAGAAGAGTTCCGTAGAGAATACTGCTCAATGTGGCGACAATGTAGCAGGCGCGCCTGTTCAACAGGATACCAGCAGAGAGTATGCTCAGTGGGAACATAAATGAAAACATGCTTCCAATGCCGCCGGTAATGTAGATAAGAAGGGTCTCGGCAACAACGTCAATGATTATCTGCGCATATGCAAAGACCTTAAACTGTAAGTCATTCTTTATCCAGTGCAAGCACAGTGCGTAGCATATTGTAAAAAGATAGAGTGAGATTACAAAAAAGGAAAAAGCCGCCGGACTATATAACCTGTCATATCCAATGCTGAAGATGTAGAAAGACCCGAACAGGAGGGTAACTACAATGAGTCTTATGAGTATCAGAGCCTTTAAGTTTTTTAACAGATCTTTGCGCATATTTTAAGTGTCAGTGAATAGTGACAGTGTCAGTAAAAAATATAACCGATATTAACCACTGACACTGACACTAACCACTGACACTGTTCACTGGCCTGGGTCTGTATTGAGTATCCATCCGGCTTATTTAACAAGAGTTATAAGCTTGAATATCGGCAAGTACATGGCAACCACTATGAAACCAACCGTACCGCCCAGAAAGATCATAAGCAATGGTTCTATCATAGAGGTCAGATTGGCAACAGCATTGTCAACTTCGTCGTCATAGAAGTCTGCGATCTTGCTGAGCATGCTGTCTAAAGCGCCGGTTGATTCGCCAACTGCTATCATTTGTGTAACCATTGGGGGGAAAACCTTTGAATGAGCTAACGGCTCGGCAATTGTCTTTCCTTCAGAAACTCCCCGTCTGACGTCTAATACTGCTTTTTCTATAATTTTATTACCTGCAGTTTTTGCTGTTATATTCAGTCCCTCAAGTATGGGCACGCCGCTGCTTATGAGAGTCCCGAGAGTTCGTGTAAATTTTGCAACAGCGACTTTCTTGAAAAGGATACCGAAGATGGGCATTCTCAGTAATATCCTGTCGGTAAATATTTTTCCAGTTTCGGTTCGTCTGAATTGAATTATGAAAATTATAAAGCCGATAACGCCGGCCAGAATTATCAGGCCTCCTATTCCAGCGAGGAAATTACTGATGTTGATAATAAGCTGTGTGGGCATGGGAAGGGTTCCGCCGAGCTGGGTAAACATTTTGCCAAATGTAGGCACAACAAAGACCATGATAATAACTATAACCATGATGGCAACACATATGACAACGGAAGGGTAGACCATAGCGCCTTTTACTTTTCTCTTGAGTTTCTGGGATTTTTCTATATATGTGGCCAGACGCACCAGTATGGTATCAAGGATTCCTCCGCTTTCTCCGGCTGCTACCATATTGGCATAGAGGTCAGAAAAAACCCTTGGGAATTTTCTCAGGGCATCTGCAAAAGTAGAGCCTCCCTCAACGTCACTTTTTATATCCGTAATGTTCTTTGCAAAGGTTGCATTCTCAGTCTGTTTTGAAAGGATATCCAAGGCCTGCACGAGCGGCAATCCGGCGACAATCATGGTCGCAAATTGTCTGGTAAATATGACGAGATCCTTATCCTTTACCCGGCCGCCAAAAGAGCTGAAAAGGGGTTTGGGTTTCACAGAAATATCGGTTGGCATAATACGCTGTCTCCTCAGGTGAGTCTGCACTTCTTCTTTGGAGCTTGCAGACAGTTCACCGTGCAGGATCTCACCCTGAGGGGATCTTCCGGTCCATTTAAATACTGTTGCCATTTATCATCCTTTCCCTATAGTAGATCTTTGCATCATATTTATCAGTTCATCGGGTATGGTAGATTTTGTAAGGGCGTCCTCATATGATATCAGGCCTCTTCTGAACAGCTCAAAAAGCGACTGGTTCATGGTCTGCATTCCGAATTTGGCCTGCCCCGTCTGCATCATGGAGTATATCTGATGTGTTTTATCTTCTCTGATGAGATTCCTGATAGCGGGAGTAGGGATAAAAATTTCAACAGCTAATACCCTGCCCCCGCCGTTTTTTTTAGGAAGAAGCTGTTGCGAAATGATTCCCTCCAGAACAAAAGAAAGCTGGACCCTGATCTGTTCCTGCTGATGTGCAGGGAACACGTCTATTATACGGTTTATCGTCTGAATAGCGGTATTTGTATGAAGGGTTGCAAAGGTCAAATGGCCGGTCTCTGAAACAGTAAGAGCGGCTTCAATAGTTTCCAGGTCTCTCATCTCGCCAATAAGAATAATATCAGGATCCTGTCTTAAAACATACCTGAGGGCATCTTTAAAAGAACTGGTGTCAGAGGCTATCTCCCTCTGATTAATCAGGCAGCTCTTGTGCGGATGAATGAATTCAATCGGGTCTTCTATTGTTATGATATGTTCCTGACGCACTTTATTCATCTGGTTGATTATGGCTGCCAGGGTTGAGGATTTACCGCAGCCGGTGGGACCTGTGACTAATATAAGCCCCCTTGGTTTTTTTATAAGTTCGGTAATAATAGGGGGCAACCCCAATTCGTTAAAAGTCTTAATGGTAAAGGGGATCATTCTGAAGGCTCCGGCTACAGCGCCTCTTTGCAGAAATATGTTAGCCCTGAATCTGCTTAGCCCTTTCATCCCAAAAGAGAGGTCCAGCTCGTTGTTTTCTTCAAATTTATGTTTCTGGGTATCGGTAAGAATACTGTAACAGAGGGCCTTTGTTTCGGCCGGGGTTAGCGGGGCCGTATCAAGAGGAGCCAGTTTCCCGTCAATTCTTAATCGGGGGGGTGTTCCGGTGCTGATATGAAGGTCCGAAGCCCCCTTGTCAATCATGATTTTCAGCAAGTCATATAAAGTTTCCATAGCCTACCAATAAGTAAATTATACATCTAATCTGTTCTTATCACTATAATTCTTCTTAATAAATTGTTATTCGGCACAATCAGAGTAATACTTTACCTCTATATAATGATATTAGCAGGCTGCTGAAAAAGTCTGTAATTGTCATTGCGCCGAAAAATAGAGATAGAATGAGAAACACTATATTCTACCTGTCATTGCGAGAACCCGAAGGGTTCGTGGCAATCTCATTGAAAAAGACGAGATTGCTTCGCTTCGCTCGCAAAGACAAGCGAGGGACCTGCTCGCAAAGACAGCTGAAATACTTTTTCAGCAACCTGCTAATCTTCAAAGGTGACCCGTAATACTTCTTCTATAGATGTTAATCCTTCTTTTACCTTTGTCAACCCGCTCATCCTTAAGGTCTTCATTCCCAGCGTTACCGCCATCTTTTTTATCTCAGAGGTAGAACCTCCCTTAAGGATCAGTTCTTTTAATTCCTCTTTCACAGGCATGACTTCATATAATGCAATTCTCCCTTTATAACCGGTGCCGTTGCAGGATGGACACCCCTTGCCTCTAACGCATTTGAATGTATTAATCTCATCTTGTGAAAAGCCTATACTTAACAGCGCAGATTCAGGAACAGCTTCTTCTTCTTTGCATTGCTGGCAAACCTTTCTGCAAAGTCTCTGGGCCAGTATTAATACGACTGATGCAGAGACCAGGAAAGGCTCAATGCCCATATTCAATAGCCTTGATATGGTGCTTGGGGCATCATTTGTATGAATCGTGCTCAATACCAGATGCCCTGTTAAAGCGGCCTTTACAGCGATCTCTGCAGTCTCAAAATCCCTGATCTCACCAACCATTATGATATCAGGGTCCTGTCTTAGGAAGGACCTGAGAGCGGCTGCAAAGGTCAATCCTATTTCTTCCCTTACATGCACCTGGTTGATGCCCAAAAGGTTATATTCCACAGGGTCTTCAGCAGTCATGATGTTTACGTCTATCTTATTAATGGTGCTCAGGGCTGAATACAGAGTTGTAGTTTTTCCGCTGCCTGTAGGGCCGGTTACAAGGACCATGCCGTAAGGTGAACTGATTGCTTCATTGAAATCCGATAAGGCCTGCTCCTCAAAGCCGAGTTTTGTAAGCTCAAGCGAAAGACTGCTTTTATCAAGTATTCTCATAACGATCTTTTCGCCGAAGAGTGTTGGCAGTGTTGAGACACGAAGGTCCACGGATCTGTCTTTTATCTTTAGTTTAATCCTGCCATCCTGCGGGAGCCTTCTTTCAGCAATATCGAGCTCCGACATAATCTTGATGCGTGATGAAAGGGCCGCCTTTAATTTCATGGGCGGCTGCATCACGTCGTAGAGCACGCCGTCTATTCTGTAACGCACCCGTAAGGATTTTTCATAGGGTTCAAGATGGATGTCACTTGCTCCTCTTGTTATAGCTTCGCTCAATATTAGGTTAACGAGTTTTACAACAGGCGCTTCATCCACAGCAGTCTTTAAAGCTGAGATATCCAGGTCTTCTTCTGTTTCCCGTATTAAGTCCAGACCTTCGTCTTTAAAGTCTGTCATACTGTCCATTACGGTCTGGAGCGCATCTGACTGTTGTTCATAGTATATGGAGATAGCTTCTTTTATTGTCGCTTCAGAAGCTACCACAGGCGTGACATTGTAGCCGGTCATGAATTTTATGTCGTCAATGGCAAAGACGTTGGAGGGGTCTGCCATAGCAACTGTAAGGGAAGCGCCGTTTTTTGAGACAGGAAATATCTGATATTTATATGCAACCTCGTATGGGATAAATTTGACAATAGCCGGGTCAATTTGTTCGCCGGAAAGATTTATTTCAGGAACTCCGTATTGTTTGCTTAAAAACTGGACTAATCTATCATCGGTTATAAAGCCCAGCTTGATCAGATTAGAACCGATACGGCCGCCTTCTTTTTTCTGTAATTCTATGGCCTTGAGAAACTGTTCTTCTGTAATTAATTTATTGTTTACAAGCAACTGGCCGATTTTGGGAGCCATATTAATGCAGCCTCAAATTCTTTCTTTATGGATTAGTGATGCAAGTGCACGCAGTAATACCATATTTATTTCTGCTACTTATTCTTATTCGGCAAATTTCCTGTGAAACTGAAGACACTGAACAGGATTAGAGGGGTAGGGATTAGGGAGTAGGGGGTAGGTAAGAAACAAAAAACGGGTTAAGCGGTTTAAGCAGCTTAAACTGGTTTTTAGAAAAAAGGTCGATTATATAAATTCTTTCACAGCCTTCTATGTCTGCAATTTATAGATAATGTGGACTTACGTATGTTGGGCTAATGGCATTAGTTTTGGGGCGAGGATTTTCAACACCTGAACAGGCAATGAACTTGTAAAGGTATAATTGTCGGCTTCAGGGCCCCCTACATATGCAGTTATTGTGCCAAAAAAGCGGTCCCCGAGGAAGAAGACAAAGACGGCTGTACGGTTTATGGCTTCGGACCTGATTAACCGTCTGCCGGGACCATATATTTCATGACGATTATCTCCTGTGCCGGTTTTCCCGCCTATTACTATCGGTGTTCCATCTGCTTCTGTAAAAGCCCTGTGTATACTATGTGCAGTCCCGTTTTCAACAACCCCAATCATTGCTTCTTTTATTGCATCTGCAACTTCCGGAAGCAGTACCCTTTCTCCCTGTGCGGGCTGCTGTCTCAGGATGGTTTCATACGGTGTGTCTTTGGCAAAGTGCAGCTCCTGTATTCTTCGGGATGGATACCACATGCCATTGTTAAGGATTATTCCTGCTAATTCTGAAAGAGCTTCAGGCCGGTCTGCTGAGCTGCCGATTGCTGTTGCATAAGAGGGAACCAGTGAATCAAAAGGATATCTCAGATTTTTCCACGCACGATGGATTTCAGAGAAGGCTTCAAGCTCAAGAATGGTTTTAATTCTGATATCCTGTGCATTCTTCCAGGGCGTTTTGAAAAGCCAGGTATAAACCTCTCTGAGTTCGTTTTCACTGACTTTAATCAGTTCAGAAAGGCTGGTGTCAGGGTGGTTATACATATATGCAGCAGTCCAGAGTTCCAGAGGATGGATATGGGATTTAGCTCCTCTGTCAGTAACAGGATATGTTTCCGGAGCCTGATACTTGCGATAGAAGCGGCGGAGAAATATTTTCCCTTCCCTGTCAGCAAAACGCTCCAGATAGGCCTGCCTCCCTGGTGCATCAATGTCATTTAAAAGATGCTCAACACCCGGACGCCTGAAAATATAATGATGGACAATGTCACGCATCATCCGTATAAACACAAGGTTGACGGAATTATGAAAGGCTTCCTGTACAGAGATGACTCTTTTGTCGTACTTGTTATCAAAATTCGAAAAGGTATGGACCCCGCCGCCTGTGAAGAAAGATTCAGCCGGGCTGGCTGAATAATGTCTTTTCATGGCTGCAGTCAGCGTAGCCTGCAAACTTATATCACCGGAATTTGAAAGATAATCTATGACCCATTTGCTCAGTTGATCAGCTTCCGGGATGTGGATTGTGCGTAGTTGTTCCTTTGGAAGTCCGGAATAGCGTTTATGGAGGGCGGCCATAATTTCAAGATATGTAATAAGGGTGCGGAGTTTGGCTGAAGAGCCCAGTTCAAGTTTTACCCCCTCGTTAATATTGAAAGGCTGATCAAAGTTGTCAGCCTGTATCCTGAGAAGATTTGCGCCTGGAGTTTTTTCATATAGTGTAAAGCTGTAGATGACATTTGCAGGATTTCTGTTTCCCAACAGATGTCCGCCTTGCAGGCCGGCGGCTTTGGTGAATTCGGGTTCTCTTAATTTACTCAGAGTGTCGGTCACTTCTTTTTGTGACCTGTAATCCAGGCTGTTTGTTACACTAAGATCCAGGAGATCAAGATCGTAAAGACTGGGAACTTTAAGAAGGGAGAGAAGCTTGGGCCGTATGGCGTTTGCTGCCTTACGATCCACAAAAGAGCTTCTTCTTGAAACCGGCATATATTGTTTAACAGTCAGTTTTGTCAGCAATGCAGCATTCCGCTCCTGTGAAGAGATAATGCCGTTGTCAGCAAGCAAACGAATATAGCTGTTGGTTTTGGTTTCAAGGGCGTCTGGCTTCTCAAGCAGATAGTATGTGGGGCGTCTCTGTGCAAGGAACAGACTCAAAACCTGCTTATAGGCGCGGGCCCATTCAGTCAGTTTTGATTTTGCAGCATGGGCCTCAGGGCTTTTTGCAAGGCAGTTATTAATGGAATTGAAATCAGCCTGATACCAGGCATATAAGCCGTCGCCAATGCCGTTAACCTGTCCATAACCCGGAACAGCGCCAAGCGGGATGGAGTTGATATAATCAAGAACAATACGAGACCTGCTTTCAGTTGTTTCCTTACCATTGAGATAGGCTCGCAGGGCCGCAGAGGTCATTTGCCTGTACTTTTCATGAATAGAAGAAGTCAATCCATCGGGGGAATGACGGTATTTCTCCATCTGAGTGGCCAGAGTGCTTCCGCCCGGGACCCTTTCATCCCTGACGACCAGATGGCGTCCTTTAAACATGACCGCTTTTGCAAGACGGTCCCACTCTACTGCCGGATTAAGATATGGCAGTTGGGAATTAAGAAGTTCCTTGTTCTCAATAAAAAGGAGGCTCTTAACAATGACTTCAGGTATGTTATCAAACTTATTGTAGATGCGTTCCGGGTAATGAGAGGCAAACAGTATGTTACTGTTCTGGTCTAAAATCTGCAGCCCGGACTGGGTCTTCTCATGGAATGTTGTGAAATATCCCCTGTCAGTAATCTCAGTGAGATTTTCTGAAAAGCGTGCCTGAGATTTGATTTCATAACCATTGGCAGTTAACCTGTCTATGAAGGCAGGCAGGAGGGTATACCCCAACCGTTTGTCATAAGGTCCTGTTTTTGGAAAACGTATAGAAGGACTCGGCCCTGGCTCCATCCAGAACGTCATGCCTTTTGCTGTCTGGTTCAGAAAGAAAGCCTGAAACCGGGAGGTTTGTAACTCATAAACAGTAAGAGTTGCAAGCACTGCTGTAGCTAATGCTATCCATCTTAAAGTAAATTTATTGCCCTTTATCCGGTGTACGGGCTTATTTTTGTAATGAAAGAATAATTTTACTATTCCCGTAGGAATTAATGATTTCTCCATAACCTGCCTTGAAATATTTCACATTCAGTTTCTTTATCGGCGTATTCCCTGGCAACTTTAATATTTATCATGCATGGCGAACTCTGTGCAGGACATGGAAGGCTGTGGAGGAATTTCTATACGACACCTTTGAAAAGGGATTAGGGGATAGGGCGTAGGGATTAGATAAGAAGAAATAAGAAGAACAGTTCGAAGCAAAAATGTAATATGCCATTTGTCGATTATAGAAATTCTGAAACAGCTTTCCATGTCACTTGAAAGATCTTAAATATAATTTCAGGTCGTTGCTGATGAGTGACACGGAATAATTATTTTTTAGTTGACATGTATATGTTTTTATGATAATTTTTCGGTTAAGAAGCGCCTGACCCATCCTTAAATAGCTTAAAGAAGGAGGTGGACTTATGAAATTTGTGTCTTATGATTTACTGCGGGGAGTATCAGAATCAACAGCAGCTCTCATTGACAGGAAAATATCCCGAAGAGACTTCATGAAATTCTGCACCGGAATGGCTGCGTTACTGGCTTTGCCTGCTTCGTTTGCCCCCAAAATTGCCGAGGCCATAAGCGGTAAAAAACCCTATCTCGTATGGCTTGAATTTCAGGATTGTGCCGGAGATACAGAGGCTTTATTGAGGACCACGGCTCCGGTTGTCGGAGACATAGTCCTGGATGTTTTTGCGGTTGAATATCATGAAACAATCATGGCGGCTGCCGGGAAACAGGCTGAAAAATCGCTGATGGATATAGTTAAAAATCATGAAGGGAATTATTTCGTAGTTGTTGAGGGTTCCATACCTGTTAAAGATGATGGAATATATTGCTGTGTCGGCGGAAGGACGGCCGTTGATATAGCAAGGGAAGTTTGTGGCAATGCGGTTGCAACGATAGCTGTTGGCACCTGTGCTACATACGGCGGCATTCCTGCTGCACGCCCTAACCCAACAGGGGCCGTTGGCGTAAAAGAGGCCATACCAAATGCAACCGTAATTAATTTACCAGGTTGCCCCGTGAATGCAGAGAATATTACTGCATGCGTTGTTCACTATCTTACATTTGGAGCCCTTCCCAACACGGACAAACTCGGAAGGCCTTATTTTGCCTTTGGCAAGAGAATTCATGACAATTGTGAGAGAAGGGCGCATTTTGACGCCGGGCAATTCGCAAGGCAATGGGGCGATGAAGGACACAGGCAGGGATGGTGCCTTTATGAAATGGGTTGCAAAGGCCCTGAGACCTTCCACAATTGTCCAACCATTAAATACAATGAAGGCACAAGCTGGCCTGTTCAGGCCGGACACGGATGTCTTGGCTGTTCTGAGCCTCATTTCTGGGATACCATGAGTCCCTTCTATAAGAGACTGCCGAAAGTTCCCGGCGTAAGCATTGAAAGCACGGCGGATAAAATCGGTGCAGGACTTGCCGCAGCTACAGCCGCAGGTCTTGTAATTCATGGAATCGGAAGGGCTATGTCGCTGAAAAAAGAAGAATAAACAATTCATAGAGAGGGAGGTGAGTTACATTGGCAAAATTAGTAATTGACCCGATAACAAGGATTGAAGGCCACCTCAGGATTGAGGCCAAGGTTGAAGGCGGAAAGGTCGTTGACGCCTGGAGCTCCAGCACTATGTTCAGAGGGATTGAAATCATCCTGAAGGGGCGGGACCCGAGAGATGCCTGGGCTTTCACGCAGCGTATATGAGGGGTCTGAACAACGGTTCACGCAACCGCCTCGGTGAGAGCGGTCGAAGACGCATTAGGCATCACAATTCCTGACAACGCAAGAATTATTCGGAATCTCATTTCAGGTATTCAGTACGTTCAGGATCATGTAATTCATTTTTATCATCTACATGCTCTGGACTGGGTTGATATTGTAAGCGCATTAAAGGCAGACCCTGCAAAGACTTCAGCGCTTGCACAGTCCATTTCAGACTGGTCCCAATCGGGCACAGATTATTTTAAAGGCATTCAGGACAAACTCAAGGCTTTTGTTGAAAATGGCCAGCTCGGTCCATTCTCAAATGCTTACTGGGGGCATCCGGCATACAAACTTCCGGCAGAAGCAAATCTCATGGCAGTGGCCCATTATCTTGAAGCGCTCGACTGGCAGAGAGACGTTATAAAAATACAGGCCCTTCTTGGAGCAAAGAATCCGCACGCACAGACCTATATTGTAGGCGGCATGTCCATTCCTGTGGACCCCAACAGCCAGAATGCGCTTAATGCCGGAAGCATCGCCTTCATGCACGGCCTTGCAAAAAAAGCTCACGAGTTTGTTGACAAGGTATATATCCCGGATGTCCTTGCTGTTGCGCCTTTCTATCTGGATTGGGCCGGACATGGAGCAGGCGTCGGCAATTTCCTCAGCTATGGTGAATTCCCAAATGATAACAGGAGCAACACTGATAACCTCTGGCTGCAGCGTGGAATAATACTCAATAAGGATCTGTCAAAGGTTCATCCTGTTGATCATACAAAGGTCACAGAATATGTAACCCATTCATGGTATGAATATTCAGGCGGGGACAGTTCAGCAAAACATCCGTGGGAAGGTGAAACTAATTATAAATACACGGGCCCCAAGCCTCCATATGAGTATCTCGATACAGATGCAAAATACTCCTGGCTGAAAGCCCCGCGTTACGATGATAAGGCCATGGAAGTAGGCCCTCTCTCAAGGATGCTCGTAGCCTACGCCTCAGGACATAAGAGGGTGCAGGATGTAGTAAATGGTGTGCTGAAAGCATTGGGTGTGGGCCCGGCAGCATTGTTTTCAACCCTTGGAAGAATCGCTGCGCGTGCTATTGAAACCCTGGTGACTGCGGAACAGCTCCCTGTATGGATTGACCAGCTTGCTGCGAATATGAAAAAGGGTGATCTGAAAATTCATGCAGGTGAAAAGTGGGATCCGTCCGAATGGCCTGAGGAGGCAAGGGGTTATGGTTTGCACGAGGCTCCAAGAGGAGCGCTTGGCCACTGGGTAAATATCAGGAACGGGAAGATTGTAAATTACCAGTGTGTGGTTCCCGGCACCTGGAACGGCTCCCCGAGAGACGCCAATAACCAGAGAGGTCCGTATGAAGAGGCGCTTATAGGAACGCCGGTAGCCAATATTGAGCAGCCTGTTGAGATACTCAGAACAGTCCATTCCTTCGACCCCTGTATGGCGTGTGCTGTTCATGTGGTAGACCCTGATGGCAATGAGGTTACAAGGATAAGAATAAAATAAGAAAGGGGGATGGATATGAAAAATGAGCGAGTGAGAGTATATACCTGGGAATTCCCTATAAGGTTTGCCCACTGGATTAATTTTCTCTGTATCCTGGCCCTTTCAGTTACGGGTTTCTATATCGGCGCCCCTTTTGTACATGCATATTCCTCGAAACAGTGGATTATGGGCTGGATGCGGCTCATTCATTTTGTTGCGGCATATGCTTTTATGATGAGTATAATCATCAGGCTCTACTGGTCGCTTATGGGGAATAAGTATGCATGCATGTGCAGTTGGCTAAGCAACATTGGGGATGTTGGCAAAGACATCAAGTGCTATCTCCTGCTGGGCGATAAGACGAAATGCCGTGTCGGACATTCCGCACTCGCAGGGCTGACGTACCTGATCATCTTTGTAATTTTCATTTTTGAGATCGTTTCAGGTTTTGCCCTGTATTCGGCAAACCATACAGGCGCAATCTGGACGCTTCTCGGAGGATGGCTGACAGGCGTTATGCTGCTCCCAACTATCAAATTGTATCATCACATCTTCATGTATGTAATACTTGCATTTGTTATGGTTCATGTTTATATTGCATGGTTTTCGGATTCCCGAGATAAGATCGGCCTGATGGGCTCGATTTTCACAGGGTACAAGTTTGTGCCAGAAAAGGATTTGGAGCAATAAAGTTCAGGAATAAGGATTAAGATAAGATATTGTAAGCCCCGGAGATGCAATATAGTTTCCGGGGCTTTATTTTAGGAGGGGTTTTTGAACATAGCAGTTTTTGGCATCGGCAATATACTTTTGAGTGATGATGGTGTTGGGGTGCATGCAATAAATAAATTAAAAGAAGAGTACACGTTTCCGCCCTCCGTTGAGTTGATAGACGGAGGAACTAAGGGGCTGGATCTCCTGCCGCTGTTTGAAGGCAGGGACAAGGTTTTGATTATTGACGCTGCGAATTTCAGGAAAGAGGCTGGAACTATAGACATCGTAGAAGGCGACAGGCTTCCCGCTTTTCTGAGTTTAAAACTCTCAGTGCATCAGATAGGACTTCCGGATACGCTTTTTGCAATGCGTTTACTGGAAATTACTCCTGCCGAGATGTGCCTGATTGGAATACAGCCAGAGTCAATGGAAACAGGGACAGAATTATCAGAGACGATACAGGTAAAGCTAACGGACCTTGCAGATAACGTTATCCAGAAATTGAGAAGTTGGGGCGTTGACGTGACGCCTGTAAAGGATTCCCATTACATGTAATAAAAAAGCACGATTGCGCCGAAGATGATACGGTATATTGCAAAGGCGTTAAAGGTATGTCTTGTAACAAATCCGAGGAAGGCCTTTATAACAAGCAAGGCTGAAAAAAAGGATACAAGGAAACCAACTGCAAAAATGGGCAGATCATTTGCTGATAGATAGCCAATGTTTTTTAGCAGATCGTATGATGTAGCGGCAAACATGGTGGGTATTGCGAGGAAGAAGGAGAATTCTGTAGCGGTTTTCCGCTCTAAGCCGAAACACATAGCACCCATTATTGTTGCACCGGCCCTTGAAACTCCCGGGAAAAGTGACAGGGTCTGGGCCAGGCCAATGCCCAAAGCCTGTTTAAATGAAACGTCATCTATATCTGTAACAGCCGGTTTTTTTACAATTCTTTCAATTATAACTATGGCAATTCCACCAACGATTAGTGCAATGGCAACGGTTACCGGATTAAATAAGTGATGTTTTATAAAGGAATGAGCAATAAGCCCAAAAAATACTGCGGGAAGAAAGGCTGTCAGGAGATTTATCAAAAAGCGGTTAGTCTTTTCTGTGCCGATACCTTTTATTGTGGAGGAGACCTTTTCACGATACATCCACACTACTGCCAGTATTGCTCCAAGCTGAATAAATACCTCAAATGTTTTTGCTGTATCATTGGTAAAGCCGAGTATATCGCCTGCAAGAATGAGGTGGCCTGTTGAAGATACGGGTAGAAATTCAGTAACACCCTCAACTATCCCAAGCATTGCTGCCTTTAAGATTTCTGTATTCATTAATCAACGATTGTAACAAGTTACAGCGGTTTTATCCAATCATTTGGTAATGCTGTCAATTTTAAATGCCTTCTGTTAAAATCCTCATCTAATGAGTAACTCATCCCATAACCCTTCAAATGACAAAGAGAAAAAAAGAGAGCTCTTCCGTTATCTCGGAATAGCGAGCACTGTCGGGATAAACCTTGTAATATGTACATTTATTGGTTTTGCAATCGGCTATTATTTATTAGACCGGTTTTTCAATACATTTCCGTGGCTTACCATCATATTTACGGTGTTGGGCATTGTGGCAGGGTTTAAGTATTTGTTTAAAATTGTGTCAAAGATAGGCAATGATAAGGGAAAATAGAAAATTAATCAGCGAATATCACTTTTATGTCACTCCCTCTGGATAGTCTTTCTCTAAATAGATTACGGATAAGCCGGAATGACATACTGCTATGTTATGGAAATTCTGAAACGGGTACTTAAAAAAAGCATTATTATTATTTTGCCTTCACTGGCAATAGCTTCCCTCTATGAACCCCGGAAGCTGCCCCTTGGCATTTTCATGGGGTGGTTATTTGGCATTGTGAATTTAAGGTCCCTTACAAAAAACGTTGAGGGGCTTATGGGGTCAGAGAGCGCTACTCCAAAGATCCTAATTTTAAATCTGATACGGTTGCTTGCGCTTTTTGCTGCCATTTTTGTTCTTGTATATTACAGGGTTGTAAATATATTTGGATTGTTGATAGGGTTTACAGTGGTGTTTGTATTAATACTTATTGAAGGGTGGAAGGTAGGCACGGGGAAGTAAGCATTAAGTGTTTTAACACTGGGAATCTAAAAGAATATAAATAAGCATAAATGATGTTCTGATTAAATTTTTTTATTTGACGTTGAAACAATGCTTATTTTAATATGTTTAACTGTTTTTTTTCTGTTCTTGTTCAAAGTTCACAAATAAAACACTAACGCAAAGGAAAGTTCGAATTTTTTCGTTTTCTTGCGCAACTCTAAATTCTCTTGTAGATATGCAAGGGCAAAAATAAAAAGGAGGTACACATGAGCGGGAAGTATAAAACACCAATGTTGGACGAGCTTGAAAAAGGACCGTGGCCCAGTTTTGTTACAGAAATAAAAAAGGCTGCGAAAAAGAGCCCGATGGCAGATGATGAATTGGGACAGCTTGAAAAATCATATGTCACAAAACGCGGATACTGGAAACATGGCGGTATCGTCGGAGTTCTTGGATACGGAGGAGGTGTTATCGGAAGATATTCCTCATTACCTGAAGAGTTTCCGGGGATTGCTCATTTCCACACAGTAAGAATTAACCAGACCAGCGGGTTCTTCTATACTGCAAAGGCCTTAAAAGAAATTTGCGACATCTGGGATAAATACGGAAGCGGACTTACAAATATGCATGGTTCTACAGGGGATCTGGTTCTCCTTGGAACAACCACTGAAAACCTTGAAGCCATCTTTGCTGAATATTCTTCACGCGGATGGGATCTTGGCGGTTCAGGTTCTGCAATGAGGACCCCAAGTTGCTGCGTGGGCCCAGGCCGTTGCGAATGGGCTTGCATAGATACCCTTGATATTACATATAACCTTACTCAGGAATTTCAGGATGAACTTCACAGGCCGGCATTCCCTTATAAATTTAAGATTAAAACTGCTGGTTGTGCAGTAGACTGCGTTGCAGCTATTGCCCGTGCAGACCTGTCCATTATCGGCACATGGAAAGGCAACATCCAGATTGATCAGGCAGAAGTGAAAAAATATGCAGGGTCAGGCATGAACATACAGGCCGAGATAATTGATTTGTGCCCTACAGAATGCATGAACTACAATAACGGCGAGATAAAAATTAATGACGCTCAATGCAGCAGATGTATGCATTGTATAGCGAAGATGACAAAGGCGCTGAGACCCGGTAAGGAAAAGGGTGCAACCCTTCTTGTTGGTAGTAAGGCCCCGATTGTTGTCGGTTCATTACTTTCATGGGTAGTAGTTCCATTTATGAAGGTGGAGCCGCCTTATACAGAATTAAAGACCATTATTCGCAGCATGATTGAATGGTGGGATGACACTGCAAAACCGAGAGAGAGAATCGGCGAAGTTCTTGAGGTAAAAGGCATGAGGCCGTTCCTTGAGCACATTGGAGTGCCTCCTCAGCCGCAGCAGGTCAAAGAGCCGAGAAAAGACCCGTTCTTCTTCTGGGCGGAAAGCGATTTCAAGAAATAAATAATAAAACAAATAAGATAAGGAGGAATAAGTACATGGCATTACCCAAAAGACAAACAGACATTGGACCACCTAAATATGATCAGTTTATTCCGCCTGTAGTAAAGAAAAACTACGGCAAATGGAAATATCATGAAGTGTTAAGCGGCGGCACTATGGTGCATGTGGCAGAAAGCGGTGACAAGCTTTATACAGTAAGGGTTGCATCACCAAGGATATTAAGCACCGAGACTATCCGTGAAATCTGTGATATGGCAGAAAAGTATTGTGACGGTTATCTTCGCTTTACTACAAGAAACAACGTAGAATTTCTTGTATCTGACCAGAGCAAGATGGAACCTCTTTTGGCAGAACTGAAGGCAAAGAAATATTCTGTCGGTGGTATCGGGCCGAGAATCAGCAATGTCGTACATACACAGGGTTGGGTGCATTGCCACAGTGCATGTACAGACGCTTCAGGACTTGTTAAGGCAATAATGGATGACGTTTATGAGTATTTCACAACAAAGGAACTGCCGAATAAAGTAAGGCTTGCAGTTGCTTGCTGTGTTAATATGTGCGGTGCGGTTCATTGTTCTGATATAGCTGTTGTTGCTGTGCATAGGAAAGTGCCGACAATCGCCCATGAAAACGTTCAGAAGGTATGCGAGATTCCGACAACAGTTGCATCATGTCCGACCTCAGCAATCAGGCCGGATCCAAAGAACAAGTCGGTTATAATCAATGAAGATAAATGTATGTACTGCGGGAACTGCTTCACAGTATGTCCTCCGATCGACATTCATAAGCCTGAAGACGATGGCGTGGCAATAGTTGTAGGCGGTAAAATCGGCAGTCTGAGAACCAGTCCAAAGTTCTCCAAATTGGCAATTCCATTCTTCTACAATGAACCTCCAAGATGGCCCAAGGTCGTTGCTGCAATAAGGAACATCCTTGAGGTATATGCGAAAAATGCAAGGAAACATGAGAGGGTTGGCGAATGGATTGAGAGAATCGGATGGGAAGACTTCTTCAATTTGACCGGAATCGAATTTACATTCCAGCATATTGATGACTTCACTTTCGCAAGAGACACATTCAGGACTTCAGCAGCATTTAAGTATTCAAAATAAAACTATATGGATACAGTGGGGGCAGGTTTAAAACCTGCCCCCATAACACCATAGAAAGAGGTGAGGATATGGAAACAGCAGAATTACAGGATAAAATCTTCGCTTTTATGGAAAAGATGAAGGGCAAGAAAAAACTCAAAGAAAAAGACGTTATCAAGGCCCTTGCAGAGGAGACAGGAGAGGCACCTGATGCAGTTAAGAAGGCTCTCAGAGGCATGATAGATGTTGGCAGGCTTATGTATTCTTACGGCGGAGGCGCCAGCTCTGTTGAAATTCCAAGCGAAGAATACCTCAGAGAAAAAGGACTCATTAAATAAAGAAGTTATCAGACCACTGATTCGTTATTTTCTATAATGACTTATGATGGTGTCATTCCTGCGTAAGCAGGAATCCAAAACCTTAATCTGGATTCCCGCATTCGCGGGAATGACATTTTTTATTTATGGCTACTTGTTTCTGGTTTTTAATTATTCGATGATTCAATCGCACGATATATCAGTTCCAAGGCTAATTGTTTCCGGTCTCCGAGGGGGAAGTGGGAAGACAATTCTTTCTTTATGTCTTGTTACCCTGTTACGGAGTAAAGGCTATAAAGTTACGACCTTTAAAAAAGGCCCTGATTATATTGACGCTGGATGGCTGGCAAAGGCGGCCGGCTCTCCATGCTATAATTTGGACCTCTTTATGATGACGCCTGAACAGGCGCGGCAGTCTTTTGTAGCACATACCCCTTACCCCTTACCCCTTACTCCTTTTCATATAGCTCTCATTGAAGGCAATAGGGGCCTGTTTGACGGTATGGATCATGAGGGCACTTACAGCACTGCGGAACTTGCAAAGCTCCTTGGAACGCCAGTGATATTAATTATTGATTGTACAAAAGCGACCAGCACGATTGCTGCGATGGTTTTAGGCTGCCAAAAGATGGATTCCAGGGTGCAGATCGGCGGTGTTGTGTTAAACAACATTGCAACGGCAAGACAGGAAGCAGTAATAAGAAAAGCTATCGAAGAAAAATGCAGCCTGCCTGTTGTCGGCGCAATACCAAGACTGAAGAAATATCCATTTCCTGAGAGACATATGGGGTTGACACCTTTTCAGGAACATTTGGACGTAGATAAGTCTCTTCAAGATGTAGCAGAGATTGGAGAGAAATATATTGATATAGATCAGGTATTGAAAATTGCGAACGAGGCGTCGCCATTGGAGACAGGGATTAGGGATCAGGGATTAGGGATTAGCGAAAAAACAACCACTGTCTTTACTAACCCCCAAACCCTAACCCCTAAACCCTCTGTCAAAATAGGTATCATCAGGGACTCAGCCTTTCAATTTTACTATCAGGAGAATTTTGAAGAGCTTGAAAAAAGGGGTGTTGAACTAATAGAAGTCAGTCCATTAAGAGAAACAGAGCTTCCTGAAATAGATGCGCTTTACATTGGTGGAGGCTTTCCTGAAACACACGCAATAGCATTGGCTGATAATATAAGTTTCAGAAATTCATTGTTTGATGCAATTCAGAGAGAGCTTCCTGTTTACGCTGAGTGCGGTGGATTGATGTATCTGGGAAAGAGTCTAATCCTTGAGAATAAAACTTATCCTATGGTCGGCGTTTTTCCGATAGTATTCGGTTTAGAAAAGAAACCGCAGGCGCACGGTTATACAATTGTTGAGGTCGAAAAAATAAATCCATATTTCTCTCATAAGACTATTCTCAGAGGGCATGAGTTTCATTATTCGAAGGTCCTTGAAATAGGGGAATATAATTGCTCTCCCAATATTGGCGAGGGAAGACAGAAGGAATTTTCAGGGAAAATATATATGGCCTTCAATGTCAAACGCGGAAAAGGAATTGTTGACGGAAAAGACGGCATGTGTTACAAGAATGTATTTGCTTCATATACACATCTTCATGCCATTGGTGCGCCTGAATGGTCCGACGGGATGGTAAGGTGTGCAATGAAATTTAAGGATGTTTCGAAAAGTTTATGAGACGACGACCGTTACAGTGTCCGTTCTGTGATAATTACCTGGCAAGCCCCGCTGATATTCGCATCAGGTCACTGGATATTACCGGAGGCATATGTACTTGCGGCGCAGTGTATGTCCTGGACCGCAAGGGGCATAACCTTGGTGAGATATATCTGGATGCTTTGACTTTTTTGTGTAAAGGTGATTTCGATAAGGCCGTAACACTGGTGCCAGAACAATATGAAGAAGAGATTATCGATTATGATATTCACTCAAATACAATAAGCCGGAGAGAGAGTAAAACGGGAAGATTGGGCAAGATAATTTTTATGAGGTTGAGAGATTTGTAAATGTTTTTATAAGATTTTTTTATTTGACCTGTAACGGTTTTATGTATTATAGTTTTACCTATTTTCCGGTATTGCCATAATAAATATCTTCCATTTGACATAGAAGATACCAATAAAATTCAAATAAGAAAGGAGTACAATAATGCCAACTATAGAAGTTGATGGAAAGAATTTTGAAGTAGATGAGGACGGATACTTGCAGGACTGGCAGGAATGGAATGAAAACGTTGCAAAGAAAATGTCACAGGATGACGGTATTGAATTGACTGAGTCACATTGGGAAGTTATCAAATTTCTCAGAGACTACTTTGAGAAGTACCAGATAGCTCCGATGATCAAGATACTTACCAAGGAGATTGGTAAGGTTATGGGACCGGAAAAGGGGAATACAAAGTATCTTTATGAATTGTATCCGGCAGGTCCTGCAAAACAGGCCTGTAGATACGCCGGACTTCCAAAACCGACCGGTTGCGTATAAATATTACCGTTTAAAAATAAACATCATATTTAGTAAACCTTGAGAACCTGAAGAGGACAGTATATTACTGTCCTGTGGATAGAGACAGGATATGAAGTTAACGAACCTTCTATCAGAGAAAAAGTCTGCTGTCTTAAACAGATGGTATGATGCCATTCTTAATACCTATCCATCTGATACTTCAAGTTTTCTAAAACAGCAAAAAAACCCGTTCCTGAATCCGGTGGGTTCTACAATATTTCAAGGAATAGAGGATCTCTTTAATGAACTCCTCCAGTGTAAGATGGAGGGGGAACGGGTTTCTCAGTTCCTTGACAATATTATTCGGATCCGGGCGGTCCAGAACTTTACCCCCTCACAGTGTATCAGTTTCATCCTGTTTTTAAAGAAGGTAATCAGAGAAGAAATCAAAGACGAACTCGCAACGCAGCATCTGTATGATGAACTGCAGGAGCTGGAGTCGAAAATAGATGAGATGTCTCTTCTGGCCTTTGATATTTTCATGAAATGCCGTGAGAAACTTTTCCAGTTGAAAGCAGATGAATTGCAGAGGTGGACTTTCAGGAGATTGAAGAAAGCTGATGAAATATACAGGCAGGAAAGTGTCCACGAAGACATTTATGATGAAATAACAGAATTTAAAAGAAAAGAGGTAGCCAAATGAATGCCATTATTTCCCTTATAGCTGTTATTGGTCTTGTTTTGATCGCTTTAATAGGAGTCAATGTGGCGAACCTTCATTTCATCTTCGGGGTTGTTGTACCGTATTTTGCGATAGTTGTATTTTTGATCGGGGTAATCTCCCGTGTCATGAAATGGGGACGCACACCTGTGCCGTTTCGTATACCGACCACCTGTGGACAGCAGCAATCATTCCCATGGATAAAGCAGTCTAAACTTGACAATCCTTCAACAGCCGCAGGTGTAGTTGGAAGGATGCTCCTTGAAGTTTTATTGTTCCGCTCTCTTTTTAGCAATACAAAATTTGAATTAAGAGAAGGGCCCAAGATTGCATATGGATCAACAAAATGGCTTTGGTTGGGAGGGCTTGCATTCCACTGGTCCTTTTTTGTGGTATTGGTAAGACATTTAAGGTTATTTACCGAACCTGTTCCAGTCTTCCTCCAGAATATTGAGGCCCTTGACGGTTTTTTACAGGTTGGAATACCGGGGGTACTGATAAGCGGTGTAGTTCTCCTGTTGGCTGTGACCTATCTTTTCCTGAGAAGGGTCATTGAACCGGCAGTTCGCTATATCTCTCTTGCTGCTGATTATTTCCCGCTTTTTCTTATAATGAGCATTGCCCTTACCGGTATCCTGATGAGATATTTTCTAAGAGTGGATATAGTTGGTATAAAAGCATTGACAATAGGGTTGGTAAGTTTTAATGCAAAGGTGCCGGAAGGTATCAGCGTTGTTTTTTACATCCATCTCTTTCTTGTCAGCACATTGTTTGCATATATACCATTCAGCAAAATAATGCATCTTGGCGGTGTGTTACTCAGCCCGACAAGAAATCTTCCCAACAACAGTCGTATGGTCAGACATATAAATCCATGGAACTATCCTGTCGAACTTCATACCTATTCAGAGTATGAAGACGAGTTCAGAGAAAAAATGAAAAAAGCTGGACTACCAGTTGAGAAGGAGTAACTATGGCAAAGACGCCGAAACCAGATGAGTTAAGCAAAATAAATTATACACCGCCCCAGAGCAGCTGGATTGATACCCCTACTGAACTGAAGGAGGGATACTGGTGTTACGGGGCAAAACCGAAAAATCTCGAAATACTTCATTTCCCGAATCCCAGAGAATGGAGGGTGCAGGATGAGGACTGGAAACTTCCCGAAAACTGGCAGGAGATAATCCTGGAGGGGATGAAAGAGAGACTTGATAAATATCGTTCTTTCAAAGTCTTTATGGATATCTGTGTCAGATGCGGGGCATGCGCGGACAAATGCCATTTTTTTATCGGTTCCGGAGACCCAAAAAATATGCCAGTTCTCAGGGCAGAACTGCTGCGTTCGGTTTACAGGGGAAATTTTACTGCTGCCGGAAAGATCCTTGGGAAAATTGCCGGAGCAAGACCGCTTACACTGGCAGTACTTAAAGAATGGTGGTATTATTTTTTCCAGTGTACCGAGTGCCGCCGCTGTTCTGTTTTCTGCCCCTACGGGATCGACACTGCGGAAATTACCATGATGGGAAGGGAGCTGCTGAACCTTCTCGGTTTAAACACTGACTGGATATCCGGACCTGCGGCAAATTGTTATATGAAGGGCAATCACCTCGGCCTTGAACCCCACACGATCGTCGGCAATCTCAGTTATATGCTGGATGATATCGAGACCGCAACCGGGATCAAGATTGAGCCTACATTTAACAGAAAGGGCGCCGAGATACTTTTTGTAACACCTTCCGGCGATCTTTTCGCGGATCCTGGGACTTATACCTGTATGGGATATCTAATGCTCTTTCATGAGCTTGGACTTGACTATACATGGAGTACGTACGCATCGGAAGGCGGCAACTTCGGGTTCTTTACTTCCAATGAACTGGCAAAAAGATTGAATTCCAAAATATATGCTGAAGCCAAAAGGCTCGGCGTAAAGTGGATATTAGGTGGAGAATGCGGACATATGTGGAGGGTACTCAACCAGTACATGGATACATGGAACGGCCCGGCTGATTTCCTTGAAGTGCCGAAGTCCCCAATAACCGGCACTGTATTTGAAAATACAAAAACAACCAAGATGGTGCACATTGCCGAATTTACAGCGGATCTTATAAAAAACGGGAAACTGAAACTGGATCCAAAACGCAATGACAATCTGAAGGTGACTTTCCATGATTCCTGCAATACCTCAAGAGGCATGGGACTTTTTGAAGAACCCCGTTACATCATCAATAACGTATGCAATAATTTCTACGAAATGGACGAACTCACGATCCGGGAGAAGACATTCTGCTGCGGAAGCGGTTCAGGACTGAACGCTGGCGAGAATATGGAGATCAGGATGAGAGGGGGGTTGCCAAGGGCCAATGCCGTAAAAGATGTTGTTGACAAGTATGGCGTCAACATGGTGGCAAATATCTGCGCTATTGACAGGGCAGTACTGACGGCATCGCTTGATTACTGGGTTCCCGGTACAAAGGTCACCGGAGTTCACGAACTTGTGGCAAATGCATTGATTATGAAGGGTGAGAAGGAGAGGACCACAGATCTGCGCGGAGAACCTCTTCCCGGAATGGAGGGCAATGAATAATGTATAACGGAGGAAAGATAATAGCTGGGCTTATTATATTTATCGGGCTGTTTACATTCCCTATCTTTTACAATATGGGAAAGGCATCCAAAATGCCTGAGCCAAAATTGGATACCCCCGCGATAAAGGAATTGCCTGAAGCTGAAAGAAAGTGTGTGGAGTCAAAAGAATATATGAAGGCCAATCATATGCAACTTTTAGACGAATGGAGAGATTTGGTCTTAAGGGATGGAAATCTGGTCTACGAAAGCACGAGTGGGAAGAAATATATAATGAGCCTTCAGAATACATGTATGCACTGCCATTCCAACAAGAAAGAGTTTTGCGATAAGTGCCATACATATGCAAATGTAAAACCTTACTGCTGGTCGTGCCATATCTCACCAAAGGAGAATGAGACATGAGTATAAACAGGAGAAACTTCTTAAAATTTGCCGGTGCCTCTACCCTTATTGGAGTAACAGGCACAGCTGTTATTGAAAAGATACTGCTGACAGATGCGGAAGCCGCTGTTTCACCGGGGAGTGAAGCCCTGACAGCAAAGAGATGGGCTATGGTTATTGATGTCAGTAAAATCAAGACAGAAGATGATTACAAAAAAATTATTCATGCCTGTCATAGCATTCATAATGTGCCTGATATTGGCAATAAAAAAGACGAAGTTAAGTGGATTTGGGAAGAAGACTATGAACACTCATTTCCTGGTGTGTCTGATGAATTCGTGCCGGAAAGCATAGAACATAAATCTTTCCTTCTTCTCTGCAATCATTGTGCAAAACCAGCCTGCGTACGGGTTTGTCCAACAAAGGCCACATTCAAGAGACCTGACGGCATTGTGGCTATGGATTACCATCGCTGCATTGGATGCCGTTTTTGCATGGCAGCCTGTCCGTACGGGGCACGAAGCTTTAACTGGAGGGATCCAAGGCCGTTTATTAAAGAAGAGACCAAAGAGTTCCCAACCAGAATGAAGGGTGTTGTAGAGAAATGCACTTTCTGTTCAGAGAGGCTTGCACGGGGACTTAAACCTGCATGTGTTGAGGCCTCCAATGGAGCTCTGGTGTTTGGGGATTTAGAAGACCCCAACTCCGAGGTACGAAAAGCTTTAAGCGCTCACTACACGCTCAGACGGAAACCCGAAGTCGGCACGGCTCCCAGTGTTTACTATGTAATAGGAGGTAATGAACATGCTTGATAAGGCGCTTACAGGAAGTAAAGGTTACTGGATATGGATATTCTCCTTGCTTGCCGTCATAGGAGTAGGAGTCCTCTCTTACCTCCATCAGTTTGATTATGGCTTGGGGGTCACAGGCATGAGCAGGGATGTCTCCTGGGGTTTTTATATTTCACAATTTACATTCCTCGTCGGGGTTGCAGCCTCGGCAGTAATGCTCATAATTCCATATTATCTGCATGATTACAAGAAATTTGGCAAGATTGTTATCCTTGGAGAATTCCTTGCGATAGCAGCCGTTACCATGTGTATATTGTTTATATTTGTGGATCTGGGTCAGCCGATGAGAGTCATGAACGTCATCCTGCATCCGACTCCTAACTCAATACTCTTCTGGGATGCCACAGTCTTGAACGGCTATCTTTTCATTAATTTGATAGTGGGCTGGACCACACTGACTGCAGACCGCAAAGGCGTTCCACCGCCAAACTGGGTAAAACCTTTTATATATCTTTCAATTCCATGGGCCGTCAGTATTCACACGGTAACAGCATTTCTTTATGCGGGGCTTCCGGGAAGGCATTTCTGGCTGACCGCAGTTATGGCAGCTCGGTTTCTTGCATCGGCCTTTGCATCAGGACCGTCACTGCTCATTCTCCTTTGCCTGATTGTGAGAAAAGTCAGCAAGTTCGATCCTGGCAAAGAAGCCATTCAGACGCTGGGCAAGATTGTAACCTATGCAATGTTTGCAAACGTGTTCCTGCTGGGTCTTGAATTCTTTACAGCATTCTACAGTCAGATACCCGGACATATGCATTCATTCGTATATCTTTACGCCGGACTTGATGGCTACAGCAAGCTCGTACCGCTTATGTGGATATCATCTATCCTTGCCATAATCTCGTTGGTAATGCTGGTGAATCCAAATATCAGAAGGAAAGAAAATCTGCTCGCTACTGCGTGCGTAATGATATTTATTTCTCTCTGGATTGATAAGGGATTCGGACTGGTAGTAGGAGGGTTTGTGCCGAATATGTTCGAGAGGGTAACTGAATACTGGCCTTCACTGCCTGAGACCCTGATCACGCTGGGTGTATGGTCCATAGGATTTTTGATCCTTACCGTTCTTTACAAAATAGCGATTGCCGTAAGAGAGCGGACTGCCTCATGGCCTGAGCTTCATTAATTTATTAGTATTAAAATTTTAACCCCGTTAAGAATGAAAATTTTTAACGGGGTTTTTGTTTTTTTATTCCTCCCCCTCAAACAGCTTTCTTAACTCTCCAGGATAGACCTTTCTTTCATTTTTCGAAGTTGGCTTTTTAACATCGGGCCATTTACCAGACAGAGGCGCGGGGCCTTCTTTTGCTGCGTTTGAAGGAGACGGATCTTTCATCCTGTATTTATCGTGTATGTCATGTTTCTCAATACTGTAGCAGAACTCAAGCTGGATTCCGTTGGGGTCTGTGGAAAATATGGAGTGAATAAACCCGTTGTCAATGGCTTCTGTAACCCAGACACCGGCTGCTGTCAAGCGGTCCTTGAGCGCCCAGAACTGCTCCCCGTCTGTCATCTCAATGCACAGGTGATCAAAAACAATCGGTCCCTTAGCAGGCCTTCCTGCATCCTTGTCAGGGACCGGTTCAGCCTCGGGCCATTCGAAGAATGCAATCAGGCTGACCCCGGGTAATTCAAAGAAATATTGCCTGTTTCCTTTATTGCCAATACCTGCTATTAGCTTCATGCCGAGTAAATCTCTCCAGAAACGGATAGTGGTATCCATATCGTTTGTTGCCAGAGCTATGTGATTGATTCCTTTGTAATGGATCATTTTCCCCTCTTTTTAATGCCGGACTGTTTTATGATTTCTGAAAGTTCTTCATCATTTTCTGATATTTCAGGCAAGACAAAATGCCCCTCAGGGTCTTTTTCCAGGCTTGTAATTCCCGGATGCTTTTTCTCAAGCTGCCTGAGTTCCGAAGCCTGCCGCTTTACTGTCTTTAGAAGCCTCCTGTTTTCTTCCTCAAGGTTGTACTTTTCAATAGCAGAGCGGATGGAGAGATTAAGCACAATATCGTCCCACGGTTTTGAAAAGAACCTGTAAATCTCGCCGTTATTGACGGCCTTCATGGCGGCCTGAATACTTGCATGTCCTGTAAGCATAATCCTGACAGTTTCAGGAAACAGATTTTTTACTGCTGACAGAAACTCAGTGCCTGTCATTCCCGGCATCTTTTCATCTGATATCACAAGCTTAATCCTGTGGTCTTTTAGAATATTAAGGCCTTCAATGCCGTTGTTTGCAGTGAAGAAAGTATAAGGTTCTTCCATTAATGACCTTTTGATTGCTGATATTACATTTGGGTCATCATCAACTATTAAAATGGAATTGTTCATGTGATCCTCCGTATTGTTCTCTAACCGGCATTTTCATATAGTTTATGTTATTAATAAAATACATTTAAGATATTACAGACATGGCAGCCTGTTTCAGAATTTCTACAATCGACAAACAGCATATTAAATTTTTGCTTCAGGCTGTTTTTTATCTTTTTTTATCTAATCCCTACCCCCTAATTCCTTTTCAAGGGTGTCGTATAGAAATTCTTCCACAGCCTTCCATGTTTGTAACCATTGGATTAGAATTCGCTATAAATAAATCCGGGCTACGCCTTCAACAGGACAAAAATACCCGTATCCGATGGATCCAACTGGTAATAGCGCTTGATGGACTCAATGTGTTTTCCATTCAGAGTGGTTCCTTTGGATAAAAGGGTAAGGCCTGTTCCGCTTTTTACCTCCCTTGCCAGAATCATGCCGGGACGCAGTTCGTTTGGCTTCATTTCTGCTTCGACCCATGCGACCTCATGCGAAATCCCTGTGTATATTTCCCTTACTGCTTTTTCATAATATTTAAGAAGCCGTAGATCAAAGCGTAACCCCAGCTCTTTTACTATACTCTTTAGAATATGTTCAACAGGATTTGAGCCTTCAAATCTGTTAAAAGTCCTGTCAATAAAATCTGCAAGGCAAATAATCCGGGAACCCAGGGGTATTTGATCCCCTGAGAGTTTGTCAGGAAATCCCATGCCGTTATGCCATTCATGATGGTGCCTTATTAATATCCCGGCCTCCCTCAAATTTTCCACACGGTCAATAGCGGTCTGTCCCCTTACAGGGTGCTGCATATATTGTTTTTTTCCCTCAGCATCCATCTCCTCAAATTCCATCAGGAGCAGGTGTTCCGGTATTCCTATTTTCCCTATATCATGCAAAAGAGCTGCTGCAGTAATATTTTCTATTTCACTCTCTGGGAGGTTCATGGCCTGGGCAATTTTTACCGAGAGATCAGCGACGTTTTTGGAATGACTGCTGGTCTTTTTGTCGAGGAGTTCAATCAGTCCTGCAAAGGCCCTGATGGAACTCTTGAAATTCTTTTTCAGATTTTCATTAAGTTTTCCCAGTTCTTCATTTTTATGCTGTATTTCTACAGTCTGCTCCTGCACAAAAAACTCAAGCTGAGAATTCCACTGCTTTAATTCCTCATTCTGCTTTTTTATTATCTCCTGCAGCTTCTTATTTTCCTTAATGAGTGCGAATCTCCTGGCGGCCTCTCCTATAACCTGGATAAGCTCCTCATCATTCCAGGGTTTTGTTATGTACCTGTAAGCGCCTCCCTTGTTTATTGCGTCTGCAACTGCAGTTATATCAGCATAGCCGGTAAGCAGTATTCTGATGGAGTCTGGCAGAATAGCCTTTGCCTTCTCAAGAAATTCGGAGCCTTTCATGCCGGGCATCCGCTGGTCGGAAATAATAAGCCCGATGTTTGGGTTGGAGTTAATGATTTCCAAGGCTTCCTCGGCAGAGTTCGCAAGAATAACAGTGTACTCTTCATCCATGAATAAGCGTCTGAGCGCCTGAAGCACATTCTTTTCGTCGTCAACAAAAAGTATTTCTATGCTGGTGTTGGATTTTATGTCATGAACGGTTTCCATTGTTTTCTTCTCCCTCATCGTCAAAGACAAGGATGATGCCTTCCTGCCCGTCGGAATATTTCATATGCACTCCTTTGACTCTGAGGCTGGTTTCATTTTTTGATATGAGCGCTGTGACATGCCCTTTCTCAGTGACGCCTTCCACAACGGCGTTGATTTCTTCTGGAAGCGCATCCCTCCGGTCCATTCCCAATATGTTTCCATCATCGCCTCTGTTGAAAAGTTCAATCCCCATTTTATTGCATTGCACCACCGAGCCCTCTGGATCTATGCCGATAACAGCTACGGGCAGGGAATCGAGGATATTCTGTGAGCAGGCAAGTATACGGTTTTGCATCACTAAATCCGCGGTTCTTTCAGCAACGAGCCTCTCAAGATTATTATTTATTTCCCGAAGCTCTTTATTTTTCACCTCCAGTTCTTTTGTCAACTGGATATTTTTTTTCTTGATGAAGTATCGGTCCAGGGCATTGGATATGGCATCCTTTAATTCGGTGTCGTTCCAGGGTTTTGGGATAAATTTATAAATCTGTCCTTCATTTACAGCCTCAACTATTGCTGAGGTGTCTGCATAACCTGAAAGGACTATTCTGATTGTGTAGGGCCAGTGCTGATAAACTTTTTTGAGGAAATCCACCCCGTTCATTCCGGGCATCCTGTAATCTGATACGACAATTTGAACAGGTTCTGTCTTCTTGAGAACCTCAAGTCCTTCAGCCCCTGAATTTGCAGTAATTATTTCGTAGTCGCTGTCAATAAAAAGCCTCTTCAGGGATCTCAGGACATTTTCTTCATCGTCTACGCATAATATCCTTACCTGTTCATCCATTGTCATTCTCCACAGTAACCGGCAGTCTGACAGTGAATGTGGTTCCCTGTCCTGCCTTGCTTGCGACTTCAATTCCACCACCGTGTTTTTTGACTATGTCATACGTTATGCTCAGGCCCAGTCCAGTCCCTTTTCCAACCGGTTTCGTAGTGAAAAATGGCTCAAATATCCTGTTAAGCTTATCTTCAGGTATGCCGCTACCTGAATCTGATATTGAGATATTGATAAAGCCGTCGCCATTCCATGTCTTTATCTTTATCTCTCCCTGCTTCTCAATGGCCTGTGCTGCGTTGACGAGAAGGTTCATGAATACCTGATTCAACTGATGGGGATAGCATTTGCTTTGAGGTATTTCACCATATTCTTTTGTCACTGTGGCCTTATATTTCAGTTCATTCCATACGATATTTAAGGTGCTTTCAATACACTCATTGATATCTGCGAATTTGTATTCGGCCTCATCAACCCTTGAAAAACTCTTGAGGTTCTGCACAATCTTTTTGACGCGGTCTGTTCCTTCAAGGGATTCTTTTATCAATTGCCCGAGGTCTTCGAGTATATAATCAAGCTTGAGCTTTTTCTTTAGCTCGTTCAGGCGTTCTGACGCATCCGTTGAGTTAAGGGATTCAATAATCTCAATTTGTGTATTGATAAATTCTGCCAGCTTATTCAGGTACTTGCTGAGCGTGCCGAGATTGCTTGATATAAAGCCCATAGGATTGTTGATTTCATGTGCTACGCCCGCAGCAAGCTGCCCTATAGATGCCATCTTTTCACTCTGAAGTATTTGCACTTGTGTTGCCTTCAATTTTGTATAAGCGTCCTCGAGTTCCTTGTTTTTCATTTCAAGCACGTGCATCATGTTATTGAATTGCTCTACTATCTGATATACAGGGTCTGCTGTTGCGATTTTGAAAACATTACACTCTGCGCAGTTTTTATATTTTTGCGCAAAGGCTCCCTGTATCTGTCCGCCGCAGAAGGTGCCGGCTATCTGCCAGCATCTTGAAGCCTCTTTGCCGTGGCAGGGACAACTTTCTTTTGTGCAGTTTTTTATTTCATAGCATTTCTTCAAATGCGGGTTCCACATATCCATTCCAAACTTCTTATGATGAGTGACATTTAGAATAAGGGTGGTTATTCTTTCAAGGGCGCTTGAAAGTTTTTCCCTTTCATCGTTGATTTCTTTTGTGGTTATCTCCAGTTTTTCCGAAACCCGTTTTATTTCAGTGGCGTCGTGCAGGGTTATGACGTTCCCTGAATACCCGATATCTTCTGAGCTGAAAGGATAAGAGTTAAGCACAAACCATTTTCCTGTAGAGGTTTGATGCAGGTCTACGCCGCCCGCATAAAAGGTATGGGTTTCCAAACCCTCTTCCGCAATAATGTCTTCCCAGTTTCTACCGATTATTTCAGAGTACTGTTTTCCTACAAAGTCTCTGACTACTCTGTTGACTCTCTTTATCTCGCCGCTGTCGTTTGTAATTATTATCATGTCCCCGATGCAGTCCATTGTCTTTTCCCATTCTTTTTTCACAATCTCTATTTTTTTGAATGTTGCATTCAGTTCATTATGCTCTTTTATGAGCATCTGCTGACTTTCCCGCGCTCTTTCCTCGGCGTCCTTTCTCAGGGTTATATCTTCTCCTGAACTGAGAGTGCCGCTGACTTTGCCGTTGTTATCTCTTAACAGGGTATTTTGCCAGGCGATTATCCTTTCTTCTCCGCTTCTTGTGATAACCGAGTTTTCATAATACGATAAATTGTAGATTTCTCCGTTCATTATTTTTTCAAAAACCTGTTTGATGTCATCTCTTATTTTTACTGGTAAGAAATTATCAAACCAGTTGCTGCCGATGATTTCATGTTCTTCATAGCCCAGGATTTCACAGCCTCTCTTGTTTATCAGGGTAATATTCCCTTGCGAGTTAAGAGCCAGAAGCATTACACTGGCAACATCGAGGTAGTTTTGCGCCTTGTCTTTTTCCTTACGCAGAGTCTCCTGAACCTTTGCATATTCTGTATTGTCTTTGGCGACTATAACTATTTCGTCCAAATTATTGGTTCCGCTATTGATGGAAGAGGCTGAGATGATTACCGGGATGGTGGCCCCCTCCTTTGTTTTGTAAAATGTTGCAGTGTTTGGGAAACAGCCTTCCTTAAAAAGCCTTTGCACGTTGCCAAAGCATGTCCTGTCATCTCCGCATAATACAGTAAAAGGCCGGCCCATGAGATATTCTTTGTTGTAGCCGAGCAGTTTCTCTGCAGCCTGATTTACCATCCTGATCTTTAAGTCCTTATCAACTATCATCACGATGTCAATCATTGAATTTATCATCATGTCAAGGTAATCACGCGATACTGTAGTATCTTTTAAATCCTCAGTCATTTTGTTGAAAGTAGCCCCGAGTTGTCCTATTTCATCTTTTGTTGCGACCACGGCTTTACGCTCCAGATTGTAGCTGCCAATATCCTTTGCTGCTTCTGCAAGGGTCTGAAGAGGTCGTGTTATTCTGGATGCAAAGACTACCGCAATTCCGATGCCGAGGACTATGACGGTCATTATTATTTCCAGGACAAATAAAATTATATCAGTGACTTTCTGCTGTAAAGGGCTTTCAGAAAAGCCCACGTAGAAAAAGCCGGCATGACTGCCTACAACTGGCACACTGACTTCAAAGATATTCCCTTCGTTTGTAGCAAACTGCTGAATATTATATCTGCCTTTCATATAAGCCTTGTTAATGGGAATGAGCGCCTCAGGAAAGCCTTCTTTAAATGTATGAGCCATTACTGTATTATTCACATCTAATACAAACACATATTCAACTTCGCTATTATTGGATTTAAATTCATTGAGGGCCATCTGGAGATTTAATTTGTTTTCGGTCAATAAATTGTTGGTATTCATATCTGCCAGCATCTGAGTCAGATAAATGCCTCTTTCCCTGAGTTCTGTCAGCAGATTTTTTGTAAGAGCGGTCTTAACGAAGATAATCACTGCCAGGCCCAGAAATACGATTAATCCGACAGTGAGTATGAGGATTTTGCTGCGTAACTTCATCTAAAACACCTTTCAGATCTCTCAACCCCTTTGTTCTTATACAAAGCCAGGCTGGTCTCTATTTTTTTATTTCTTTCTGGGCTTCCACCCATCGCTTCATTTCCCTGATAGAATCATAGGCCTTATCGTCTATTGGTATGAACTTTTCTATCATCATACCTTTGAGAATTTCCTGCCCTTTCTTGTCATTGTGAGCGTTCAAGAAAATCTGCCGCAGTGTTTCTTTTAATTCAGGGTCTATTCTATGACGGACTACAACAGGCGGAATTCCATGAGGAGGCGACTTCTCAATTATTCTGGTTTTTGAGGTAAACTCCGGATTTGTACGATTTGCATATTCCCATATAAGGCTGTCAACGGCAGCTCCGTCTACAGCCCGTATTGCTACAGCTTTGATGGATTTGTCATGGGCATGTGTGAAGTAATAGCTTTTAAAAAAAGTGTCAGGCGTCTCCTTCATTTTAGCAAGCATATATGTGGGATTTAATTTTCCAGTGTTGGATAACGGATCAGTAAAGGCAAAGGTTTTTCCACGAAGCTCTTTAAAACTTTTGACAGGGCTGTCTTTCGGTACAATAATGTATGAATAATAGACAGCTTCGCCATATGCCAAGGGCGCAACCAGGAGTTCAAGCTCGAATTCAGCATGTCCATCTACATACGGGCCGCCGCATACAAAGGCTACGTCAAGCTCCTGATTTTTCAGCATATTATTGATTATTGCATAGTTCTCCCTGTCAACAAATTCTACTTTTCTTCCGAGGTGATCTCCTATATAATTCAGAAGCTGTTTATAGTAGACAAATCCTGCTCTGGGAGTAGTCATGCCTCCAATTGCGATGCGGAGAGGCTTCTCTCCTGATGGTTGTTCCGTAGTTTTCAGGTCTGTCTTTTTTGAAAGGTCTATTTTCTTGACATCATCGTTATTGCTGCAGCCCCAGGTCCCGATGATAAAGAGACCTATAAAAATCAAAAAATATTTTTTTGCCATGTTACATTACCCCTTTACTTTTAAAACTGTACCCATCCTTTTATGCTACATATAAGCGTCCTCTTCCCTTAATTATATCGGATTTAACATGCTAAAGCTTAAGATAATGGGGGAATCGAGGGATTAGGGGATAGGGGATAAAAACTAAAAACGGTTTAAGCGGCTTAAGCCGATCTTTAAAAAAAGGTCGTTTATAACGGCTTTAAATATTCTCCACCATCTCCCACACGCCGCAGGGGCATATGCCGGCGCAGAAACTGCAGCCGATGCAGAGGTTTTCGTCAACTACGTATTCATATGAGCCGTCTTCATATTCTTTCCTGCTGATGGCCCCGTAATAACAGGTAGCTTCGCACATATGACAATCCCTGCACACTGCGCAGGACATGCAGCGGTTGGCCTCAGTCTCGGGTTTGAAAGGTTCACCTTTACAGATATCGTAGTAGGCGGTCTTAATCTTTTCATATGGAACCAGGGGTTTTGGAGAGGGCCTGTAATAAGATTTTCCTGAGAGAAGTGCATGAACAGCATCTGCTGCTTTTCTGCCGTGGCCGATGGCATGTGTTACAAGACCGAGCTTTGTGGCATCACCGATTGCAAATACCTTAGGGTCTGAGGTATGACCGACTTCGTCAGCCTCGATCCATCCGTTTTTGTTTGTATGCACAGATGGCGGCAGAAACTCCGTCATCGGTGTATCGCCTATTGAAATAATGACAACATCCGCATCAAGGGTTGTGCCGTCAGTGAAGTAAATCTTTTTTTCTTTCTTTATGTATTTGTCAGTGAATTTGGGCCAGATAATTTTTGTGCCAAGCTCTTGTGCGATTTCAAGTTCTTTGCCGAATGCGGCGGGTTTCTGGATATCAACTGCGGTAACTTCCCGGGCTCCGCAGTGAAAAGCCTGAGCGGCTACGTCCATACCGACATTGCCGGCGCCGATGACAACTATTCTTTTATTCTTTAGTTTTGGAATGCTTCCGGTATTTATTCCTCTCAAAAAGTCATATGCGGAAACTGTATCTTCTGCGCCGCCGATATTCATCATCCTCGGCTTGTGTGCTCCGCATGCAACTACTACAGCATCATGCTTTTTGTATATATCTTCAAATTTCTTTTTATTTACAACGGTGTCAAGGTGGATTGCAACTCCTATCTCTTCAAACCGTGACAGCTCTTTCTTCAGCACTTTCTGAGGCAGCCTCTCTCTTGGAATGCAGAGTTCGAGTTTGCCGCCGAGTTTTCCGGCAGCTTCATAAATATCAACGTTATGTCCCTTTAATGCAAGCTGCCAGGCAGCGGAAAGTCCGCCCGGGCCCCCGCCGATGACAGCAACCTTTTTTGAAGTTTTCTTTGCCTTCTTAGGTGCCTTTACATTAAGACTTGCTTTGCCCATTTCCTTTATATTAAAAGCGCTGTCTACTTGCGATCTTGTACAGGCCTGCATGCAAAGGTTAGGGCATACCTCACCACATACTGAGGCTGGCAGCGGACTGTATTGCAGAACCAGTTCCAGCGCCTCGTGGAGTTTTCCCGCCCTGATAAGCTGGGCCCGTTTGTGTGTGGGAATTCCTGTAGGACATGCATATTCGCAGGGGGGCGCATATTTATAATTGTTCCATAGAGGCTTGTACCTTCTGTCAGTCCCTGTTGTGATATATGGAAGAACTGTGAAAGGGTGATTGAGATATTCTGCAAAAATGCCACCTTTGCCGACCCCTGCTTCCCAGACATTGTTACGGAAATCAGTGATTGACATCTTGAAAACTTTTTTCTTTGCACGTTCCTGAGCAGTGTAGGGAACGAGCTTCTTCCATGCGTCTCTTGAGCGGGTAAGGTCGTTATAATATTCTGTGCGTTGGATGGCCTCAAGATAGGGCTTCATGTTTGTGGTAAGCCATTGCCAGTCCTGTTCAGTCAGATCAAGAAGCTTGACATCGCCTTCACTGTAACCCTGAATCGGTCCATGGAAGTAAACTACTCCGCTTACCATTCCAACACAGGGACGATAGCCGAGGATGTTTTCAGGATTACGGGGATTTACCCCGCAAACAACTGCAATGCCGCCTGCTTTAAATTCAGCAAAAGTATCACCAACGTCCCTGAAATACCAGGATTGCGGGGGATCAAACTTAGGATTGTGTTTTGTCATTGTATCGCAGCGCGCCCCACCACCGCCCTGTACATAGAGAATGCCTTGAGCTGCTGCGTTGTGAGCGCCGTTTGTGACATCTCCGAGCACGGTAATTTTTGCGCCGCAGTTTATCCATCCAATGTCGTCAGAGGAGCTTCCTTTTACTACTATCTCAGTGCCAAACAGGCCCATGCTGCCAAGTCTTTGTCCGACAGGCCCTTCTACAGTAAGCTTTACAGCCTCACCTCTCGGCCAGATTCTGCCGCCTATGCCATGTTGTCCGTCAGCGATAATGTGCAGCTCACGCGCACCCTGACGCACTGCATCCTGGATTTCTTCTTCAAAAATCCTCGACGGGGTTCGTTTACCGTTGATGTTGCCTTTAAGAATGATTTTTTTCATTTTTATTTGTAGGGGCAACCCTATGTGGTTGCCCTCAACCAGGGCAGGCACATAGGCCTGCCCCTACATTTTACAAATCAACACACGTAGCTTATCTGCAGCCTCTCAGCAATTGCATGGTCATCGGTGCTGATGCCGTCAGACATGCCTATAGGCAGTTCCATGCTCCGGCCCATAGGCGCAAAAATCTTTTTTAGCTCCACATCCAATGACTTATATACCTCGACCACTCTTTCCGCAACTACATCAGGGTCCAGCCTTCTGTAAAGTTTTGGATCCTGCGTTGTGATGCCTCTTGGGCATTTGCCGAGGTTGCATACATTGCAGCGGTTCATTTCATCTCCATGACAGGCTGCTGCAGCCTGCATGATATATTTCCCGATTGAAACAGCAGAGGCGCCGAGCATGAACAGGGCTGCTGCATTTGCAGCAAGATTCCCCTTTTTCCCGATGCCGCCCGCAGCAATGAGAGGGAGTTCGTTTTGCTTTCCAAGTTTTACAAGATCCAGATAACATTCTCTTATATTAGATGCAATGGGATGTCCCATCGTATCCATTGACACATTATATGCGGCTCCTGTGCCTCCGTCTTCTCCATCAACCGAGAGAGCAGCAGCATACTGATTTCTTACCAGATTGTTCAACACGGCCTTGGCAGTTCGTGTGCCGGAAATCTTTGGATAGACAGGCACCCGGAAACCCCAGGCCATTGACATGGACTGAATCATCTTGGCGACAGATTCTTCAATAGAATATTTAGTCTGGTGTGTTGGAGGCGAAGGGAGGTCCACGCCCATTGGCACACCGCGGATTTCGGAGATCAATTTTAAAACCTTGTGCGCCATAAGGAGTCCTCCGTCTCCGGGTTTTGCTCCTTGTCCGTACTTGATTTCTATTGCACATGGATCTTCAATCATGTGCGGAAGGGCCCTTACAATTTCATCCCAGCCAAAATAACCCGAAGCTATCTGTGGAATGAAATATTTTATGAAACGTGATTTGAGAAGCCGCTGAGGCATCCCGCCTTCACCGGAACACATTACAACTGGCAGGCCTTCAATTTCATTAAGATAGGTAATGCCCATTGCAAGCCCTTCCCACATGGTGGGAGACAAGGCGCCGATGGACATGCTGCCGATCATGACGGGGTATATTTCCCGGACCGGCGGTATGAATTTACCAGAAATCTTATCTACCTCAAGTTTGCCATTAACCATTTTTAATGGCAGGTCTTCTGCCGGCAGTATCCGGCCGAGATAAGTTCGGATTCTGAATTCGTGTCTGCCTGCATCGAGTGCAGGGTCTGTAAGCATTGAAATGCGTGTGAACCTGAGCCTGTCAAGAGTGGAAGGCTGAGGATCGTTCCTTCTGCCGCCCCTTCTGTAAGGATGTCCACCTTTATTTTTATGAAAGTTGAATTTACTTTGCGGGTTATACTCCGGCTCAATAGCCTCATTAGGACACACAAGTGCGCAGGTTGCGCACCCTATGCAGTAGCGTTCAATGTTTGTTGTTTGTTTGACGATGGTTGTAACATAGCGTATTGATTTTGGTTCAGGTGTTCCACCCTCTGACTGCACTACACGCTTAACAACGACTGCAGGTTCTATCGAAAGCATGGGACATACTGCTGTGCATTTCCCGCAGCGTTTGCACCTGTCGTCACGCCATCTGACTATATAGGGCAGGTCTTTTATTGCCAGTTCGTGATTATGGTCTAACCGTGAAGCTGGTTCCATACTATCACCTCCTGTGCATCTGGTTTAACAATAACCATGTCATATTTCATGGGGAACACATCCAATGATTTATCCCTGTCTGGAATAATGCTGTCAAGGCCGCACTCTTCGGACATAAGTCCATATTTCCCTTTTACACCTCCGACAACGCCGGGCCTCAGTTTTTTTGCATCCTGAACCATAATGCTGGTTCCGTCAGGAGTAAAGGCAATGACACAATTAGGACCGTCAATGCAAAGCGGTCTCAGGGAAGTTTTCAGCAATCTGATCGTTTCGCTGTCAGGCCTCGCATCAATTTCCTTTTGCTTGAGCGGAGTAATAACGTCTTTATAATAAGTGAGCGGATAACCGAGCTGTTTGCAGGTATAATGCAAAATGTGGCAAAAGACTTCACTGTCACTATTGTAGCCGATATATCCCGGAAAGTTCCTGCTTATTAAAAATTCCCTGATTGGCACAAATGCTGTATTCTCGCCGTTTGTCATCGAACCATATCCCTGGATAAAAAATGGATGGCACGCATACATATTGATTGCGTAATTGGTATTCTGTCTTCCCTGTGCAAAAATAAGCTTTGCCTTGAGAGGGGATTTATCAAGACTGAAAAATTCACAGAGTTCAAGAGGGTCGCCAACTTCTTTTAATGTAATAATGTCCGGATAAAATGAAAAGACTATGATGGACTCATCATTTTCACCAAATTTCCTGAGAGCCAGCCTTGTCTTCAGAAGAAGGTCTTCTTTTACCTCAAAGGGTTTGTCTTTATATACATCGGGATAATCATAAACCCGTGCAAAATAATGGTCCCGTCCCGCAATCCCTTTAACGGGATTTATCTTGGGGGTCCAGGCATATTTTAATTTAAAACCGAGCTTGTTCATGTAATCATCAAGCGTCTTCATCCCCTCCTTGGAACAAATTCCGGACAGAATAGGGTAATCTTTCAAATCTTCAAATTCACCTCCGAGGCTTTTCAGGATAAGCCCCATGCCGGAACCATCATGCCCTTCTTTCATGGTTTCAAGGGCAGTGATATTCTCTATTGGTGAAAAATATTCATTTGATGTTATAGCAGCAAGTCTGCACATAGTGATATTCCTTAAGTGAGAAGTAGGAAGTTAGGAGTGAGAAGTAAACAAAATAATGCATCAAATTTTTTTCTTTACTTTCTACTTCTTACTTCTTTCAGATAAATAAAGCGTCAGATACCATTCCCTTTCATACATCTTTATGGTATAAGACGCTTCTGAATGGTAAAAGCACTGCTTTCGAGCGATAATAATAACAATTATAGATAGTGTTTGTAAACTTCAAAAATGGCGCGCCCAGCAGGAGTCGAACCTGCAACCTACGGATTCGTAGTCCGGCACTCTATCCAATTGAGCTATGGGCGCGTGATTGATTTTAAATAATTCTATATTGTTCCGTCAAATTGCAATTAATTATGGAAAAAATTACATCACTGATATGCTAAAATGTGCTATTATAAATTCGTTTAAAAGAAGTTTACACGTCTGAGAAGACAGACTCAATATTAATACTCAAGGAGGTAGACATGAAAAAACCAGTCGTTGATTATGATGCATGCACTGGATGCGGCACATGCGTTGAATTATGTCCTGAGGTATTTGAACTCGGTGACGATGGAAAGGCTTTCGTTAAAGCCGAGGACAAATGTGACACGTGTGATTGTCAGGAAGCTGCTGATACATGCCCGTCAGAGGCGATAACTTTTCAATAACTATCGCTCGATCCTCAGAGCCGGGCCGTTAGTTACAGATAGAAATCAGAGGCCTCGTCATAAATATTTTCTTTAAATTTATGGCGGGGTTTTTATTTGTTTCATTTTCTATTAAGTTATTGAAAATGAATTTCAATTTCCTTGACAAAAACTCGCTGCTGTGTTAATACTATTTGCATGATATCTTCAGGTAGAGGCAAGTCTTCTGCGGTCCCGGAACTCACTGAAAAGAAAGAGCAGTTAAAAAGATTTTTGAGACAGAAGGGGTTTAAGTCCACCCGCCAGCGGGATATTATTGCCGGTGAATTTCTCAAGTGTACCGAGCATGTTACAGCAGAAGACCTGTATAAGAAAATCAGCAGCAAGCACATCAATATCGGATTTACGACCATATACAGGACCTTAAAACTCCTTGCAAAATCAGGCCTGGCAACAGAGAGGGTTTTTGCAGATAACCTGACGAGATACGAGCCCCTCTCAGCAGAGGAACACCATGATCATCTTATATGCATGGGTTGCGGCTCGATTACAGAATTTGAAAATCCAAAAATTGAAAAGCTGCAGGAAAGGATCGCAGATGAATTTGGGTTTAATACAGTTACGCACAAAATGGAGTTGTACGGATATTGCAGGATTTGCAAGGGGAGGGCGCTTGACAGGAGATAATGGCAATGCATGATCATTCTCATAAACAGCAAGAGGCCCGGAGCGATAAGCCTAAGATATTTCTTATCGGAAACCCGAATGTCGGGAAAAGCGTCATTTTCGGTCTGATGACGGGACGGTACGTGGTTGTATCAAACTATCCTGGTACAACTGTAGAGGTGACACGAGGAGAAATCGAGATTCAAAAGGAAAAGTTCCTGATTGTTGATACTCCGGGAGTCAACAGTCTTATTCCGATGAGCGAGGATGAAAAAGTTACAAGGGACATCCTGCTCGATGAGAAACCAAGGGCTGTAATTCAGGTTATTGATACAAAAAACATTAAGAGAGCGCTTTTTCTCACCTTGCAGCTGATTGAGATGGGAGTTCCGCTTGTTATGGACCTGAATATGAAAGACGAGGCGTTAAGCAGGGGCATTGATATTAACGACAACAAGCTCAACAATATTCTCGGAGTAGAGGTTGTTTCAACAGTGGCTGTCCAGAAGAAGGGCATCTCTGCCCTGAAAAGGTCTGTTGCTTATCCAAGGGTTTCTGGATATTCATTTTCTTATGATGCAAACATAGAAGAATATATTTCAAAAATAGAAAATTTACTGCCTTCGTCGAACATATCAAAGCGGTCTATTGCTGTGATGATACTTTCGGGAGATAAAACATTGAAGAGCTGGCTGCTGAAGAATTTGTCAGCAGATAAAATCAGTCTGATAGAAGACCTCAGAGATTCTGCTGCAGAAAAATATTCGATACAGTTGAGCTATGTCATCAGCCAGCAGAGGCTTAAAGTGGTTGATGGCATTGCCGGGGAAGTATTAACAAAAACAGATCCGGAGAAACAGGGAGTAGCCAGAGTAATTGGCGAAATTACAACACATCCGGTATGGGGACTGCCGTTTCTTGTTTTTATACTCTTTCTCATTTATGAATTTGTCGGGAAGCTTGGAGCAGGAATTTTAGTTGATTATTTTGAAGACATTATATTCGGCAAGTATCTGAATCCATGGGCTATAAAAATAGTAATGGCCGTAATACCAGGGCAGTTTTTACAGGAACTCCTCATCGGTCCTTACGGTATTATTACAATGGCTCTCACTTATGCAATTGCAATCATATTGCCGATTACAGCGACCTTCTTCATTGCATTCTCTATCATGGAAGATTCAGGCTATTTACCGCGGCTTGCCTCTATGCTGAATAAAATGTTTCAGACAATGGGATTAAACGGCAAAGCAGTGCTGCCAATGGTGCTGGGTCTGGGCTGTGATACTATGGCTACTTTGACAACCAGAATTCTGGATACAAAAAAAGAGCGCATAATAGTCACATTGCTTCTGGCCCTCGGGGTCCCCTGTTCAGCACAGATTGGCGTCATACTCGGCATGTTCGGGAAACAGCCTGTCGGGGCGCTGCTTGTATGGGTTTTTGTTCTGATAAGTGTGATCTTATTTGTCGGATTTATTGCCGCAAAAATCATTCCCGGACGCAGGACGGATTTTATCCTCGAACTGCCCCCTATCAGGAGGCCCCAGTTATCAAATGTTTTCATGAAAACATTGAGCCGCATCGAGTGGTATCTCAGGGAAGCCGTCCCTCTTTTTATACTTGGCACTTTAATATTGTTTGTTGCAAACAAGTTAAAAATAATTCCTTTTCTGCAGGATGCGGCATCTCCTGTAATTGTCAGTATGCTGGGTTTGCCGGCCCAGGCAACAGAATCGTTCATAATGGGATTTTTAAGGCGCGACTATGGAGCTGCAGGACTTTTTGCCTTGCAGGAACAGGGACTTCTTAATACAGAACAGGTCGTGGTAAGCCTTGTGACCATTACCCTCTTTATCCCCTGTATTGCCAATTTCTTTATGATAGTCAAAGAAAGGGGGGTAAAGACAGCTCTGGCAATGGCAGGCTTTGTATTTCCATTTTCCATCCTTGTAGGCGGACTGCTGCATAGAGTGTTGTTATGGATGAAAATTTTCAATTGAGTTAAAATAATTTTAGTTCAGCCCGGGGTTAAATGAATTCAGAAAAAAATACAGAAATAAGAAAGGTTGTTATTCTCTGGTTTATTACAGTCGGATATATGAGTGCAATCTTCTGTTTGTCCTCACAGAACTTTCACGTGCCTGATCTCCCCACAAATTCTGACAAGTTTATTCATGCCTGTATATATTCCCCACTCGCTTTTCTGCTTTATCTTTCACTGAGCAAGAGCGGGATAAGGAAATATCTTTTTGCCGGAGCCTTCTTACTGGCAGGTATTTATGGTATTACGGATGAGTTCCATCAATCTTTTGTACCAGGCAGAAATGCCAGTATTGGCGACGCTGTTGCCGACCTTACCGGTGCGTTTCTGGGAAGCATAGGAGCCAGCTTCTTCAAGACATAGAAAGAATCTCTTTTACTTCTGAAGAATATTCATGATCTTTTTCATAAAGATATAGAGGGGGGATAATTTTAAGCCAGGTGCCTGAACCTTTTACAGCTTCAATTAAAACCATCTTGGCCTCTTCCCCTGTTTTTGAATGCACAAATCTCATCCTTTTGGGCTCCAGCCGGGCCTTTTGCAAAAGACTTGTCAGTTCTGCAAGTCTGAAGGGATGGTAGATCAGGAAGAACTTGCCTGAATGCTTGAGCAGATAAGATGCGGTTTTGATTAAATCAGGCAGCGTAATTTCTATCTCATGCCTTGCCACCGCCCGTTCTTCATATACGCTTAGCCTACCCGTCTTTGTTTTTCTGAAAGGAGGATTTGAGAACACAAAATCAAATTTATTGGCCGGATAAATCTTTTTTAAGTCCAGAATGTTTTTTTCGAGTATTTCTATGCTTTCGTCGAGATTATTCAGATTTACGTTTCTTGCTGCGCGCGCAGCAAGATTTTTCTGGATTTCAACGGCAATAATTTTTGTGCCTTTCAGCCTCTTTGCAAGCAGGATTGATATGACCCCGGAACCCGTGCCAAGTTCAAGGCCTTTTTCAAGCCGTTTGGCAGAAATAAAGTGTTCGAGCAAAACAGCATCAATGCTGAAGCGATAACCGTTTTTGGCCTGGAACAGTTTTATGTCTTTTATGCTGTCAAGGGTTTCGTCAGTTTCCTGTTTCATTTATTCTGGGAAGAATATCTAACAATTCATCAAAGCTGTCAATTATGAAGTCTGCATCTTTAAGGGTCTCTCTTTTGCGGAAGCCATATGTTACTGCAATAGTCCTGATGCCTGCAGCCTTGCCGGCTGCGATATCGTAATTGCTGTCTCCTATGATGACAGTTTCTTTTTGTGAGACGCCGAATTTTTCCAACAGCTTGAATATCGGGACAGGGGAAGGTTTCTTCTCTGGCACGCTGTCGCTGCCAAATACAATGTCCATAAAATTCAGGAGCCCCAGTCTATCAAGAATACTTTTTGAAAAACCTTCTCTCTTGTTGGACACCACAGCCTTTTTGTAAGGGGTCAACCGAGACAGGGTTTCTTTTACTTGCGGATAGGCTTTAGTGTTATCAAATAGATGTTCCGAATAATATTCGAGAAATCTATTGGTAACCATTTCTTTTGATGCAGGGTCCGTTACCGGTATTAGTGATTCAAGCAGCTTTGAAATGCCTGAGCCCACCATGGCCTTTGTTTCTTCAACAGAATAGATTTTCTGCCCGAAAGGTTTTAACGCATAGTTGATTGCATCAGCAATATCCTGTGCAGTGTCTGTAAGGGTTCCATCCAGATCAAATATTAATAATTTAAGCATAGCTGGTTAATGACAGGCGAAAGTGGTTTTTATGCAGACATCCTTTTTTCTTTTCTGAATAACAGATACTCTTTTATGAAACCATCTATTCCGCCGTCAAGTACGGCATTCACATTGCCTGCCTCATAACCGGTCCTGTGGTCTTTGATAAGTTGATACGGCTGGAGGGTATAGGACCTGATCTGACTGCCCCAGGCAATGTCTTTTTTCTCTCCGATAAAGCCTTCGATTTTTTCATCCTGTTCTTTTTTCTTCAGGGTGTAGAGACGTGCCTTGAGTATCTTCAGTGCAGTGGACTTGTTCTTGAACTGGGATCGTTCGTTCTGACAGCTTATAACGATGCCGGTAGGCATATGAGTAATCCGGACTGCAGAGGAAGTCTTGTTTACATGCTGACCGCCTGCACCGGAGGCCCTGAAGGTGTCTATTTTCAGATCGTCTTCGTTTACTTCTATTTCAATGTCTTCACTGATGTCCGGATAGACAAGGATGGCAGCAAATGAAGTATGGCGCCTCTTGTTTGCATCAAAAGGCGAAATCCTCACAAGGCGGTGAACGCCTGCTTCACATTTTAAATAACCGTATGCATAAGTCCCGCTGATGGTCAGCGTGGCGCTTTTTATCCCGGCTTCTTCACCGGACAGGAGTTCTACAATTTCCACTTTAAATCCTTTACGCTCAGCCCATCTTATATACATCCTCATCAGTATCTGTGCCCAGTCCTGGCTTTCGGTGCCGCCTGCACCAGGATGGATTGTCATTATTGCATTGTTTTTGTCTTCTTCCAGTGAAAGGGTGCTTTTTAATTCAATGTCATCAAGTTCTGATATAAGATTTCCAATGTCTTCTTCCGCATCTTTTAACAGGCTTTCACCGCCTTCTTCACCGGAAAGCTCCAGAAGGATGTGAAGGTCTTCGTATTTTTTCTCTATTGAATAAAGGGGCTGGAGGGAATTTTCTATAGCTGATTTTTCCTTAAGCAGTTCCTGTGCTTTTGCCGGATCTTCCCATAAATTTTCAGCTACAAGCTCTTTTTGTAATATTCCGAGGCGTGCTAATTGAGAGGGGACATCAAAGATACCTCCTGAGGGTATCTATTCTTGATTGAAATTCATTTAATTTATCTTTTAATTCATCGTGCGTAACCATAAAACTAATACCTCCAAGTGGTCCAAATAGAATTTTCAGTCTTTACTCATCTGTGTTGAGTTAATTGTTATAGCTATTATACATAAAAAAACAGGACTGGAGCTATGATGCGGATTATGTCAGAGGTCAGGCAACGTTGATCCTCTGAATGCTGCCGTCAACGCTTAAATATAAAACCTCTGTGATCTGCGCATTTCTGATCATGCGGTCGCATAATTTACATGGTTTGCCATTAGCGAAACTCTTGTCTTCTTCAAAGCCTGCAATGTAAATGACGGCCCCTTTCATCCTCTCGGGAGGGGCATTGATTATTGCATTTTGTTCGGCGTGCACGGCTTCACATAGTTCATACCTTTCACCTGATGGGATATTGAGCTCCTGCCTGGTGCACTTTCCTGTATCTATGCAATTAACAATTCCACGAGGAGCCCCGTTGTAGCCCGTGCTTATTATTACACGATCTTTCACAATAACAGCGCCGTACTTCCTGCGCAGGCAGGTGGAGCGCGATGAAACCACTTTTGCAATTTCTATAAAATAATTATCCCAGTCAGGGCGCATGTTATTCCTTTGACGTTATCAGGGTGCTGTAGCCTTCATTGGCAAGTTTGGATGCGACGGCATAAGCGCTGTCACGGCTGTTGAATTTCCCTATTCTGACACGATGAAATCTTTGCCCGTTTTTAACAACTGTTGTAATATAAACATCTTTGTATTTAAATTCCAGCCCCTGCTTCAGTCGGTCTGCGTTTAATTGGTCCACAAAGGCGCCGACCTGTATGGTCACGGCTGTGGCTGTAATTGACGGCGAGTACTCTATCCGTTTTATATACCGCAGGTCCCGCCCCAGGTGTTCTATCTTTACAAGACCTACTCCTTTGCCGATGTGGTCAATTTCACGGGCTGCGCCATAAGAGAGGTCCAGGTCTCTGCCGGCAATGAACGGCCCCCGGTCATTGACAATGACAATAACAGATTTGCCGTTATCAGGGTTGGTGACGCGCAGCCTTGTGCCGAAATCCATCTCCTTGTGCGCAGCGGTAAACCCGTACATATCGTATCTTTCGCCTGATGAAGTCGGCCTTCCATGGAAATCCGACCCGTACCATGAGGCGGTCACATAGCCTTCTGCCGGCGGCCTCCTGTACTCCATCGGGGGCAGAGAAGCACAGGAGTAAAGGAAGAGTAAAGAAACACATATGCTAAATTTCTTTCTCAACTGCACTTTGTGAATCCGCAGTCCCTGCACACTGCACAGCCGCCTTCGTGCTCCACGGCGCCGCCGCAATCCGGACACGCTCCGCAGAGCATTATCATGTTCTTTGTCTCCTTGGGTTTTTTAATTTCCTGAGCCTCTTTGGGATGTGAGCCGTTGCCGTTTTTCCTGCTGCCGCGTTCTGCATATCTTTCAATAGCCTTTGATATGGCGTCAGAGCAGGAAGATATTTTTCCGCCGTTGGCCCACGCCGGACTGTGGCAACTGATGCCCTTAAGCTGTTTAACAAGCTCTTCGGATTCAATGTTGCTTCTTAGTGCGAGGCTTATAAGTCTTCCAATGGCTTCTGCCTGGCTTGACGCACAGCCCCCTGCCTTTCCCATCTGTGTGAAGAGCTCAAAAAGATTGCCATTTTCGTCTTCGTTTATGGTGACATATAAATTGCCGCAGCCTGTCTTCATGAGCCTTGTTGTTCCTGTGATCACTTCCGGCCTCTTCTTCGGGGTTATTTTATGTTCAGCTGGTGTTTCTCCACGCTTTGTGGCCTCTGCCCCTTGCCCCTTGTCCCTTGCCCCTTGCTCCGTCTTTCCTGTGGAAAGTACCTGCTCTTCTCTGGAACCATCCCTGTAGACGGTTACCCCTTTACAGCCGAGGCCATAGGCGAGAAAATACGCATCCTCAACGTCTTTTGGCAAGGCATAATGTGAAAAGTTGACGGTCTTGGAAACTGCATTATCAACGTGTTTCTGGAAAGCCGCCTGCATTCTTATATGATCAAGAGGAGATATATCGTGCGCAGTAATGAAGACTTTTTTCACGTCGTCAGGGATATCGCTGATATCATGCAGGCTTCCTTTTTCAGCGATCCTGTCTATGAGCTCTCTGCTCCAGAACCCCCTTTCTTTTGCTATTTTTTCAAAATGGGGATTGACTTCGTAGAGCTTTGTGCCTTCAAGGACATTACGGACAAAGGCAATTGCAAACAACGGCTCTATGCCGCTTGAACACCCTGCAATTATTGAAAGTGTTCCTGTAGGGGCAATAGTTGTAGTTGTGGCATTTCTCAGGGGCATCCTGTCTTTATAAATGCTCATCTCGAAATTCGGGAAGGTGCCTCTTTCATCGGACAGAAAAGATGACTGCTTTTTGCTTTCGGTCTGGATGAATTTCATTACCTCAGTGGCAAGTCTTGAGGCCTCTTCAGAGTTATATGGTATGCCGAGCTGTATCAGCATGTCAGCCCAGCCCATGACCCCAAGTCCTATTTTGCGGTTAGCCTTGGTGGCCTCTTCTATTCTCTTTAGTGGATATTTATTGATTACAATTACATTGTCAAGAAAATGGACTGCTCTGTGTACGGTTTCCCTGAGAGAGTTCCAGTCTACCTCCTTGATGTGTGATGCAGTGCGTGTTATATGCTTTGCCAGGTTTATCGAGCCGAGATTGCAGGACTCGTAGGGCAAAAGGGGCTGTTCGCCACACGGATTTGTGCTTTCTATCTCTCCTATTGACGGTGTTGGATTATACTGATTCATTCTGTCAAGAAAAATAATGCCCGGTTCTCCATTTTTCCAGGCATGGTGGACTATAAGGGTAAAAACCTCTCTTGCATTCAGTCTGCGCACAGGCGCTTTTGTGTGAGGATTCGTCAAATCATATTCTTCATTCTTCTCAAGCGCCTTCATGAATGCATCGGTTATGCCGACTGACAGATTAAAATTGTTCAGTTTTGAGTCATGTTCTTTTGCAGAGATAAATTCAAGTATGTCCGGGTGGTCAATACGCAGAATGCCCATGTTTGCGCCCCTTCTTGTACCGCCCTGTTTTATGGCCTCTGTTGCCGAGTCAAAAACTGTCATGAATGAAATCGGCCCTGACGAGATTCCCTTGGTGGAGCCTACAATATCACCCTTGGGCCTGAGCTTTGAAAATGAAAAACCAGTGCCGCCGCCTGATTTATGTATCAATGCAGCATTTTTTACTGCCTCAAAAATAGATTCCATGGAATCATCAACAGGGAGGACAAAACATGCAGAGAGCTGACCGAGTCTTCTTCCTGCATTCATGAGGGTTGGGCTATTGGGGAGAAACCGTAACGAGGTCATCATATCGTAAAATTCGTTTTCTATGTGAGCTGCTTCCAACTCGGATTTGGCATAATTCAGTTCCACGGTTGCAACTGTCTTTGCAACCCTTCTGAAGAGATCCTCCGGAGTCTCTATGGTACGACCCTCTTCGTCTTTCTTCAAATATCTTTTCTCCAGAACCTTTAATGCGCTTGGTGTCAGATCCAACCTGGTTGAAACCAATTCAGGCATAAATTCCTCCCTTTCTTCGTTAAAAAATTATTTATTAAGTTTGCGTTGTCATGCCACGTAGATAAATTTTATTACCCCTTATTTAGAGGCGCTACGAAATTAAACCACAATATGTTGTATATGTCAAGCAAAAAATAGATATTTTAAAACTCCTTGATTTTAATGATATTTTGCTGTGAAAATCCCGTTGATGAAATGTGGATTAATGAAACAGGGGCAAGGGCAAGGGACGATGGGCAAGGGACAAGTGTCAAGAAAAATTTTTTTTTGGCAATATGCTTAATCTGCGGCTATAATAATTTCAATTATGGCAAAGGTGCAAATTCAGAAAACACCCTACGGCGGATGGAAAAATTGTATACAGATAAAAAACGAAATTGTAGATCTGATAATAACTGTTGATGTGGGTCCGAGGATTATCCGGTATGGTTTTGTGGGCCGTGAAAATGAGCTGTGTGAAATCAAATCCATGATGGGATTAACTGGCGGAAATGAATGGAGGCTTTACGGAGGTCATCGTTTATGGCATAGCCCTGAAGACAGAATAAGGACCTATGAACCTGATAACGAGCCTGTGGACTGGGAAGAAATATCAAACGGCATCAGGACTCAGCAAAATGTAGAGCCACAGAGCATGATTCAGAAGGAGATGGAAATATCACTTTCAGATAACAGCACCTCAGTTACAATCCTTCATCGTTTAACTAACAAAGGATTATGGCCCGTAGAATTATCCGTGTGGAGTATTTCTGCAATGGCAACAGGGGGAAAAGAGATAATCCCTTTTACCCAGAGAGACACGGGGCTGCTTCCAAACCGGCTTATGGCATTATGGCCTTATACAAAACTGGATGATTCAAGGATATATTTTGGGGAAAAATATATTGTCCTGCAACAGAATCCCGGCATGGTGCATCCCTTAAAGATTGGTATATCCAATGAAAAAGGCTGGGCTGTTTATTTTAATCATAATCATCTCTTTGTGAAGTATTACACTCATCATATGCAGGCCCGATACCCGGACTTTGGCGTATCTTATGAGACTTATACCAACAATCTGATGCTGGAGATGGAAACCCTTTCGCCTGTGGGCCTTCTGGAGCCGGATGCGTGTGTTGAGCATGTTGAAAGCTGGAGCCTGTTTGATAAGGTGCCAAGCCCCTCGAATAATGAGGCAGAGATTGAGGAAATATTAACCGGGCTGATGCAGGCTTTGTTTCTGAACTGATACAAACGCATTAAATGTTATTACATTGTCATTGCGAGCGACTAACAGGAGCGTGGCAATCTCGTTTCTAATTTTGAGATTGCTTCGTCGTTTCACTCCTCGCAATGACACTTTAGTTATTGCGTTTGTATTAAGTGACGCCGGCTTTCCAGTATCAAGGTTTGAGTTAAATTGCATTTCAATAATTCCATGTGTGATAATCAAAAATGTTTTTAAACCTCGCAAGTTTTAAAAAACCAAGCAGATACATGGGCTGTGAAGTCAATATGGTCCGGAAAGATGCAGCCCTGAAAGTTGCGCTATGCTTTCCTGATACGTATGAGATAGGAATGTCCCATATAGGGCTTAAGATACTTTATTCCATAATCAATGACATCCCTTATGCCTCTGCAGAAAGGTTTTATGCGCCCTGGGTGGACGTTGAGGCGCATCTCAGGAAAAACAACCTTTTACTTGCATCACTGGAAAACAAAATACCCTTGAAAGATTTTGATATCGTTGGTTTTACATTGCAGTATGAGCTTTCATATACAAACATTCTTAATATGCTGGATTTAGGAGGGATTCCTGTAAGAAGGGAAGATAGAGGAGATGATTTTCCTGTCATTATTGCAGGAGGGCCCTGTGCTGTAAACCCTCTTCCTCTTGGGCCCTTCATAGATGCTTTTGTAATTGGGGATGGTGAAGAAGTAACAGGAGAACTCATAGAAATTTACAAAGATTTCAAATTGAAAAATGGAAAGACAAAATTATTGGAGCTTATCTCCAAAGTACAAGGCATCTACGTTCCGTCAGTACATGACAGGGATAAGCAAAAAATCAAAAGAAGAATAGTCAAAGATCTCGACCATGCTCCTTTTCCCGATACCCCGCCTGTGCCTTACACAAATATAGTTCATGACCGTGCAGTAGTGGAGATAGCAAGGGGCTGTACGAGGGGATGCCGGTTTTGCCAGGCCGGAATGATTTACAGGCCGTTACGGGAGAGGGCTTTTGATAATGTTATTTCGTTAGCGCAGAATTCCATTCACAATACAGGATATGAGGAAATATCTTTTTCATCTCTCAACACAGGAGACTATAGCGGGCTTGTGCCCTTAATCAGAAATTTCAACAAATTGTGCTCAGGCTCTTATACTTCGGTCTCCCTTCCATCATTGAGGGTGGGCTCCATAACCACGGAGATTCTTAAAGAAATAAAAAGTGTCAGAAAGACAGGGTTTACCATTGCACCTGAGGCTGGAACCAAGAGACTCCGCGACGTCATTAATAAAGATTTTACAGATGAAGAATACGAGGAGACTTTAATAAAACTTTTTACTGAAGGCTGGGAGAATATAAAACTTTACTTTATGATAGGGCTCCCAACAGAAACCATTACAGACATTGACGGGTTGATTGATATGGCTGTCAGGGCTTTGAGAAAGGGAAGAGAGCTGACAGGGCGGCGTGTTAATGTTAATGTAGGCATTTCAACCTTTGTGCCAAAGTCACATACGCCATTTCAATGGCTGGGCCAGGAAGTGTTTGAGGATCTTCGTCAGAAGCAGGATTATCTCAGGAAAATTTTTAAAAGAAAAGGCATTAATTTTAAAGGACAGCACGTTGAGAACAGCCTTATGGAAGCTGTATTTTCAAGGGCTGACAGAGAGGCGGCCCTGTTACTGGAGGAAGCGTGGAAAACAGGCTGCCGTTTTGATGGATGGTCGGAACAGTTTGATTTTGACAAATGGCTGCGCGCATCCAGAAAGACAGGTCTCGACCTTTACAGATATGCATCCCGTAATATTCCTCTTGATGAAGGACTGCCGTGGGATTTTATTGATACTGGAATTACAAAAGATTTCATGAAATCAGAGTATAACAAGGCGTTGCAGCAGAAAATCACCCCGGACTGCAGGGATGTCTGTTACGGCTGCGGTCTGGAATGTAAAGGCAGAAGTCGGGGTACAGAAGATTTCAAATCTCAAATCTCAGATTTCAAACTTCAATTTACACATGACACCGTTTCGTCATACAAAATTAATGTACCCACAAGGATGAGGGTCAGGTTCTCAAAGACCGGAGAGATGCGTTATCTTTCTCATCAGGAACTCATGACGGCTATTTTACGGGCCTTGAGGAGGGCCGGGGTTCCCGTGGCCTATTCAGCAGGGTTTCATCCGCATCCGAAAATATCATTTGGGCCTGCCCTTGCAGCAGGAGTTGAGGGTTTAAATGAATACTTTGACATTGAGCTTACAGCCTTTATGGAGACTCTGGATTTTATAAAAAAGGTGAACCACAATTTGCCGGAGGGGCTTGAAATTCACAGTGCATCTTTAATTTCACAGAAAGAACGTTCTCTCAATGACCTGATTTGCCGCTATGAATATGAGATAATTATTGACAAAGAGATTGATAGCCACATAATGTCATTTATGAAGCAGCAGAATTGCCTTCTCACAAGAGAAAATAAAGAGAACCCCTCCGGCTCCTCTCATGGAAAGGGGAGGGCTAAAGAGACGGCTCCAATTGATATACGGCCCATGGTGGAAAAAGCAGATATTAAAGGCAATACTCTTCGTTTGTTACTTGTTGATACAGACATGGCAAATGTGCGCTTGTACGAGGTATTAAAAGAAATGTTTCACAAACCTGTTGAAGAATTACAGGCGGCCCTGATAAAAAGAATTCGTCTTTATGGTTATAATAGAGGCGCATGGATTGAACCGGTAAGAGCTGAAGAAGAAACATCCCTGCAAAGAGGGTAAGACATTTTCAGGATAAACAAATATGGCTGGTAAAATTATAATCAACATAACTCCCGAACAGACGCGGGTGGCGCTTCTTGAAAACAGCACACAACTTTCCGAGCTTTATATTGAAAGGAAAAAAGACGCCAGCCTGGTCGGCAATGTCTATAAAGGCAAGGTCGTTAAAATCCTGCCTGGCATGCAGTCTGCCTTTGTGGATATCGCCCTCGAAAAAGCCGCCTTCCTGCATGCTGCTGATGTGCTGTCGGGTTTTGATTATTCCATCTTTGGAGAAGATCTTGAAGATACCGTGCCTCTTCATCTTCCGATTGAAGACCTTCTTCGTGAAGGAGAAGAGGTTTTTGTCCAGGTTTCCAAAGATTCTATAGGTTCTAAAGGCGCAAGAGTTACTTCCTATATAACACTTCCCGGCAGATATTTAGTGCTAATGCCGGGGGTTGAGCATATTGGCATTTCCCGGAAAATAGTGGAGGAGGAAGAGAGGGCCAGACTTAAAAACATTGTAAGTGAACTGAGACAAAAAAACTTTGGTTTTATTATAAGAACAGCAAGCGAAGGGTGTACAGAAGAAGAATTGAAGAAGGATATTGATTACCTTATGCTCCTGTGGGAGAACATCCAGAAAAAGAAAGAGAAACTTAACCCGCCTCATCTTCTCTACAGCGACCTGGACCTGGCCTTGAGAAGTGTAAGAGACCTCCTGAGCCATGAGATTGATGAAGTAATTATTGACTCAAGCGAGGAACATAAGAAACTTATGGATTTCGTAAACACATATTTTCCAAAGCTCATATCCAAGATAAAACTCTATGAAAGCGCAGAACCGATTTTTGATGCATTTGGTATCGAAATTGAGATACCGAAGGCTTTGGGGAAACGCATCTGGCTTAAATCCGGCGGATATATTGTAATTGACCAGACAGAGGCTCTGACTTCGATAGACGTCAATACAGGCAAGTTTGTAGGGAAGGCCTCGCTTGAAGACACTATTTTTAAGACCAACATGGAAGCTGTCAAGGAGATTGCTTACCAGATCCGGCTGAGAAATCTCGGCGGCATTATAATCATTGATTTTATAGATATGGAAAAAGAAGAGAACAGAAAGAAATTATTTACTGTGTTTCAGGAGGCCATGGCAAAAGACCGGGCCAAATGTACAATACTTGAAGTCTCCGAACTGGGGCTTATCCAGATGACCAGAAAAAGAGTGAGGGAAAGTCTCCAGCGGGTATTGTGTGAGCCTTGTCATTATTGTGACGGCAAGGGCTTTGTGAAATCTCCGACAACGGTATGCTATGAGATATTCATGGAGCTGAGGCGCATTGCCCGTACCAAGAAAAATTGTAAAATTATGGTGACTGCGCATCCTTATGTAGCAGACCTTATCTTTGAAGATGAAAGAGAAGGCCTCGAACTGATCGAAAAAGAAAACGGATTCAAGATTGTCCTGAAGGCTGATAACACCTTCCATCAGGAATTCTTTGAAGTGGCAACGCTGTAGAAAGACATTATTACAAAATCTCCCCTGCCCCCTCTTTTTCAAAGAGTGGAAGTTTACCCCCCCCTTGGGGAAAGGGAGATTAAGGGGGATTTTTTTAACCATCAGAACTCTATGACACTCGACGATAAATTCAATAAATTGAAAGAAAACCTGAAGGCGATGGACCAGGTTATCATTGCATTTTCAGGTGGTGTTGACAGCGCCTTTCTTTTAAAAGCTGCTTCACTTTCCGGTCTCAGCAGACTTCTTGCTGTAACAGGCATATCAGAGAGCCTGCCACAGGAAGAACTTTTGTTCGCCAGAGAATTTGCAGCATCACTTAATGTTAAACACAGGACCATAACGACTGAAGAGCTCAAGAATATGAATTATGCAAATAACCCTCCGGACAGATGTTACTACTGCAAGAAAGATCTTTTCAGCAGGCTCAGAAATATGGCAGCAGAGGAGAATTTCCTTTTCATCCTTGACGGCACCAATGCAGATGATGCTCATGATTGGCGTCCGGGCAGACGGGCCGCAGCAGAGGAGAGAGTGAAGAGCCCTTTGCTGGATGCTGGTTTCAGTAAAAACGAAATCAGAGAACTTTCCAGGCATCTGGGACTTTCAACATGGAATAAGCCTGCAACCCCCTGTCTTTCATCACGCTTTCCTTACGGGCAGAAGATTACGGCAGAGGCGCTTGAGAGAGTTCATACAGCCGAAAATTTTATAAGGGATTTTGGTATAAAAGAGCTTAGAGTCAGGGACCATCTGGAAACTGCAAGAATTGAGGTTGCACCAGAAGATTTAAAGATAATGATAACTGATACTGTCAGAGGGGAAATTGTTACGTTCCTGAAATCGCTTGGCTATAAAAACATTACACTCGACCTTCAGGGGTTCAGAAGCGGCAGTGGGAATGAAGTTTTAATGTCTTATGATAACCACAGAGTCACAGAGACACAGAGAAAAAAGTAAATTCTTAATCTTCTCTGTGCCTCTGTGTCTCCGTGGTTACTTACTTATTTTTGATTATTTACAAAAGACTAATGAACAATGACTGAAAACGTTTACCATAACGAACTCTTGAAATGTAACCGGTGCGGCGCTTGCAAGGCCTTATGTCCTACATATCTGACTACGCTTAATGAAACCATGGGCGCCAGAGGCCGGGTTGCAATGCTTGGAGAACTTGAAGAGAAGCGCCTTGCTCCTACAGAAAATCTTGCCGAAAAGATATTCAGTTGCATGCTGTGCGGGGCCTGTAAAAATCTTTGTCCCACAGGAATTAATATCCCCGAGATCATATATCAGGGCAGGGCCCGGCTAAAAAAATCATTCACTAAAGGGCTGCTCCTGAGAAAGACTCTGAAATATTCAATATCAAGAACAGATACTGTTTTTTCAATATTACGGGGTATGCATAGACTTTTCTATCAGCCTCTTTATTACAGGGGGATACTGCCTTATATCCCTGAGGTAACCTCAGCGCCTTTTAAAAGCAGCTTCCAGGTTTATAAAAAATTTAAAAAGCTCAGCAGAATAGCTATCTTTGCCGGCTGCAGTGTGAATTATTTTTATCCCGACCTCGGGAAGTCTCTCTCTAACATACTGCTTTCAAAGGGGTTTGAGGTTGTTGTTTTCAGAGGGGAGCTATGCTGCGGCGCTCCCTTAAGATCAGCGGGACTGGAAGAAGAAGCCTTATATCTCGCACAAAGAAATATAGAACATTTCAGTAAGGTAAGGGCTGAGGCCCTAATCAGCATGTGTCCGACATGTACCATGTTTATACGGGAACATTATCCTGATATTGCAGGCAATACTATTTCCAATCTTATGGATGTGAATGAATTTTTTATCAAATATGATATTGCAAAAAATCTTGAAATCGCTCCAAGGGTAGTCACATATCATGACCCCTGCCATTTGCGCCATGGCCTTGGGATTACGAATGAACCCAGGCAGATTCTTAAAGGCATTAAAGGGATTAACTATGTTGAAATGCAGCATGCCGATGAGTGCTGCGGTTTTGCAGGTTTCTTCAGCCTGTATTTCAAAGACATCTCCAGACATATCGGAAATAAAAAGATTCATAATATAGCTGCTACTGCGGCTGATACGGTTGTTACTTCATGTCCGGGGTGTATGATGCAGATAGAGAATTTAAAGAGAGAAGCGAATAAAAAAATAAATGTTAAACATATAGTTGAAGTGGTTGATGAAGCAATGAGGACTTCTGTAGAATAATGAACAATGAGTAATGATGAATGAGTAATTGAGGAAATTATTATTCCTTAATTGTTCATTATTCATTATTAATTGTTAATTAGGAACGGGAGGACTTCATGAAATTTTTTATTGACACGGCAAACACAAATGAAATAAGGGAGGCTTATGCCCTTGGGGTCATTGACGGCGTTACGACCAATCCTTCTCTTATCTCAAAGGAAAAAAAAGAGCCCATAAAATTGCTCAGAGAGATCTGTGAGATAGTTGATGGTCCTGTCAGCGCCGAAGTTGTAAGCCTCGATGCAGATGGAATGGTTAAAGAAGCAAAAAAACTGGCCCGGATCCACAAAAATATTGTAATAAAAGTCCCTATGACAAAAGATGGACTGAAGGCCACAAAAGTACTTGCAAGACTCAGGATAAAAACAAACGTCACACTGATTTTCTCGCCGAATCAGGCTTTGCTGGCTGCCAAGGCTGGCGCAACGTTTGTCAGTCCTTTTGTGGGAAGGCTTGACGACATAACACATTACGGCATGGAACTTGTTGGGCAGATTCTCGAAATATATGACAATTATGCCTTTGATACAGAGGTTATCGTTGCAAGCATCCGCAATCCGCTCCATGTTTTAGATGCAGCAAGGATGGGCGCCCATGTGGCGACCATTCCGTTTTTGGTTATAGAGCAGCTTTCAAAACATCCTCTCACAGACATCGGCATTGAAAAGTTTCTAAAAGATTGGGAGAAGGTGCCGAAGTGAATGCCGGGGACAGGGATTAGGGTTTAGTAAAAAATGGAGAAAAGAATATATGCCTATATACGAATATAAATGTGAAGAATGCAATGAGGATTTTGAAAAACTGGTCTCGGGAACCAATCCTGAGGTCTTATGCCCGAAGTGCAATTCAAAAAATATCAAAAAGAAGTTTTCTCTCTTTGGTATGAGCGGAGTGGAACACCCTGTTACCTCTTCAGGCTCAGGCTGTTCATCGTGCAAGGCGTCTACATGTAAGTCGTGCCGGTAGAAAGACTGCAGGTTGGGCTTATGCTTCCTAATTTTCCGGCAGATAAATTGTTACGACAGGACTGAATCCGAATATCCCTTCTGACGTATCAAAGGTTCTGGTTTTCTTGTGGTCTTTGATTTCCTCCGCAATATAATCCGGTAATGATTTTACAGGCCCGTTGGAGATGATGACAATTACCCCCTCTCCCTTGCCCTCTCCCGCGAGGGGAGAGGGTATCACTACGGTATCTCCCCTCCCTCGACGGGAGGGGACTAAGGGGAGGGTGCTGTAATACTCAGGATTCTTATACTCCCAGGTAAATCTCAACGGCGATTCCTTAATCTCTTCAAAAGGTGGAGAATATGCTGTATTGTGGTGATAAAGGATTTCTTTCTTTGTATGCAGGTCTAATATCGGAACTGATACGGCAAGGTTGACAATCGTTTCTGTTGAAGGGATGGTAAAGACCTCGACACTTTCTGTTTTGACAGAGTCTAAATATTCCCCGGCATTTTTTAGATTTATCATGTTCATTTTTTGCAGGAAGGGAAGATACGCAACAAGCGCTACAACAAGCGTGGAAGATACGATGCTGAAAACCATAAACCTCTTAGGGTTAAGCGTCCTGATTTTCTGCAGACCATAAGATGCCATAAGAGTAAGCATCGGGAACAGGACCATTACATAGCGGGACCTTTTTATCTGAAACAGGATAACCAGAAGCAGCAGCCAGCATACGATTATGAACTTCAAGTCTCTTTTCCGGATAGCCACATAGACAGAGTAAATTGCTGTCAGGGTTATGAGCGGATGTATCTGAAATAGAAAGGTTGAGACAAAACTCTCACCCCATCGCTTCAACCCGGGGGCCTGATATTCCCGTAGGAACCTGATTTGTTCTGAAAGGACTCCAAATTTAAACCAGACTACGATTGCCAGGAGTATCACTGTAATGAAAGCAACTGAAAACCCGCGGTAAACGAGAGATTGCGTGCAAGTGCGGGTCTCTGTGCCAGACCTGGGCAACCACAAAGAGTTGCCCCTGCATCCAGTCAGATAAACCAGAAAGATAACCGGCAATACTGACAACATCATCCACATGGAATACTTGGAGAGGATGGCGCAGAATATTGCAGTAGATGCAATTGCAATCCATATGCCGCCTTTCCCCAGCGCCTTCATAAATGCAAAAATTGAGAATGTGAGGAAAAACATCGCAGGCACGTCAGTAAGCATTAGCGGAATTTGTGAGAAAAGATATGGAATTCCAAGAAGCAAGACGCCTGCAAGAAATCCCGTTTCTTCATCCCAGAGGGTTTTTCCCGTGAAAAAGATGGTCATGCATGTCATTGAAAAAAGAAAAGTCGTAAATATCTGTATGTATATCCGTGATTCACCAAAAAATTTAAAAACCAGACCGTAGAAAAAAGATATTAACGGAGTATCAGTCCATGCGTTAATCCCGTGGCCCCATTCTCTTATGAAATATGTTATTCCATACATTTCGAGATGTTTTGCCTGAGTAAAGTACCGTGAAGTATCAACAATAACTTCCGGTATGCTCCAGAAAGATGCGCTCGCTATGAATGAAGAAAGGAAAATAAACAAGGCAGGCCTTACTTGAAGAAATGGGACCTCTGACAGGATATATGCTGGTATGATACCAGTAGCAAGCACTGCAATAAAGAATATCAGGTCTGCATCTGCAAAGGTCCAGGCCCAGCTTGTCAGCCTGTTGTCATCGGCATAACGGAAGAAATATTGGATTAAGAAAATTAATAAGATAGATAAAGGTACAAGCAGGAAGATATAAAATTCTTTGCCTCGATGTTTATCCGTGGACATCGCTTAATATAATACATTATGAGTAAGTTGTGTGCAGGGTTTCTGAGCCTCCCTTTTTATTCATAAAGTTGGAGCAGGTATGGATAAAAATATATTTCGCGATACCTTAGTGATAACAGAAAGAATATATCCTGTAAATTTAATATTCTCGCTTCGGCGAGTCGCCTATGGCGACAATATTCAAAAATTTATCGCATTAAAGATGTTTTTATCCATACCTGCTCCAATATGATAGTTTATGAACTATTCAGATTAAAACTTCCAGGAATATCCTGCAGATATCTCCCACTGATCCATTTTTAACTCGATAGTCTGCTGGCCCGGTACTTCTAACTTATTTGGACCGCTGATACTGTTGGAAAAAGCACGCATTAGTGCAAAATCCAGCTCCTGATCATTGCCTATCTTCCTTGTAACACCGGCGGTTGCATGCTGTTCAATAACACCCGGGGCCAGGATATTAAAAGGCATTTCACTGTCAGGAATCGGCTGTTCTCCGTAGGAATAACCGGCACGCCATACCCATTCCGGACTACTCTTCCACTGCACGCCTACCTTGTAGATTGTCATATCATCCCAGCCAAACCCGGAGCCGTTATCGTTACCAAGTTTGCTATTTGTCAAGTTGGGCAGCATTGGATTGCCAACTGAGTTAACATCACTATAATAGATTTGCTGCACATCAAATACAAAAGTTAAATCCGGTGTAGCCGTAAATGCCAGTCCCACAGTCCAGTTGGCCGGTATGTCAAAGTCACCCTGTTCGGCAAACAAGCCCTCATACTTTTCAAATCTGCTCATATAGATTTTGGTCTGGTATGAAGCGCCAAAATTCAGGTTAGGTAACACCTCTCCAAGATAGCCTATTCTTGCACCGTAACCATATGAGTCATCATGACCGTTATTTGCGATATTGTCAGGTTCGCTGGAAAAGCCCATGTCGCCAAGAGTTTGCAGCCCTAACTGTTCAAAGCTTTGATAGGCAAAAATAGGACTAATACCTACTGCGTGTTTGGGATGCAACTTTCTGGCATAGGTTGGTGCAATAAACAACTGCATTAGATCTATCCCTGTTGATGACACTGAAGAATCATAATATGTATTTGTGTCATAATCAGTATTCATACCGCCGTTTCCGTATATTGACACGCCCAGAGAACTTTTTTCATCTAATTTCCAGTTGCCTCCTAAAGAGGGAATTATAAACCAATTGGTATCGCTTTCAAATGTGCCCGGTTTGAAACCAAAAGTGCCCGGGTAACCAGAGGGGTTACCTCTGACTGTGTATTCCCTGTTCGGATTAAAAAAGGAGACCCCAAGATCTATACGATTCCCCATAAACACCATTCCAGCGGGGTTGGTGGATGCAGCCATGGAATCAAGCGGTAATGCTGTGCCTGCCCCTGCCAACGCCTTGTTCTTGGCACTGTAGCCATGTGAGAAATAACCGTTCGTCGCAGAAGCGGTTGTGACAAAACTCAGCGTTATAATAATAACAACTGCAAAGATCATAGCTTCTCTAAGATTACGTTTCATTAACAAATCCTCCTTTCATTATCTTGGGTATAACCCGTTTAGTTGCCACTTATTTATTAAGTTTAGAGACCGACATTTCAACTATCTCATCTTCTATTTCGCCAGGCATACTCATATTCTTCATGAACGCCCACATGCCGGCATCCTCAAAATACATCTTCATTCTGTACATGCCGTCCAGAGTCAATACTTTTACAATCCCTTTGTCTTTGTAAACAACTACTTCTATCGGGAAGGACGCGCCGTGATCAATGCCGGGGAATTTAGAAGAACTGCTTGAACGCTTCTCTCCCGCGATAGTAAAAGCCCTCCTTTCCATCTTAGTATTAGTGACTCCAAAGATAATAGCGCCATGATCTGAAAGATCATATCTATAAGTCAACTTCCACCCTTTAGTGTTGTTGAGTATTCCGTCCCTTACTCTTTCCGATACCTTTTTAAATGCATCATCAGTATTGTCTTTAGTACTATGGATCTCCTTAATTTTGGAAATGAAATCTCCACCCCCCATGCCACTGATTTTTCCCTTGTTTCTTATTTCACCGATCTGTTTTTTCACTCCTGTACCCTGTACTGCTTCAGCTAAAACGTCAACAATGGTTTTGGCTGAAGTTGAAGAAAGATCATCGAGCTTTGTTTCATCAATTATGGTCCTGTTAATTGATGAAGGGTTGACGACAGCGACATTTATCCCTGTCTCATCTTCATATATCCCTGCTCTCAAAGAAAGGGCGAAGGAGGCTTGCATGCCATTTTTCATTATCGACGCAGCATAGTCTTTTGAGCTGAATATAACGACCCGCGAACGGAAATTGCATCCTTCCGGAACACCTGTATCATAGGTTCCAAGTATTTCCCACCCGGCTTTCTGCAGTCCCGATTCAACAGCTTTACTTACTGCGTCGAAACCTCCGCCTGCATTTTCAGCGACTTTTACAAAGGTCCCATATTGTTCACCTGCAATAGCCGGGACAACTGTTGAGAGAAGTATCGCAAAGAATAGGAAAAGAACTCTTACGTCTCTTGATGGCATTGATATTATCCTCATTTCTTTTTTAAAAAAAAGATAAAGGTTCCGCCTTCTTCTTTAACCTCTAATAATTCATTTCCTGTCCTGTTAGCAAAGGCTGTTATATCTGACTTTGAACCCCTATCAGTAGCTTCCATTTTCAGAATCTCTCCGGGCTTCATCTCACTCAGCGCCTTCTTGGTCTTCACAACAGGCATGGGACAATTAAGTCCTTTGCAATCTAATGTTTTAGTAGCTTCCATCGGTCCTCCTTTTTAAATAAACAAACTTATGTTTGCATCTAACGCAAAATCCAGGAACTCTGCGGCCCCTGCGAGAATCACACCGTCAACAAGGTCTTCTTTTTTTACTCCGGTCATTTCGAGTGTAGGAGTACAGGCGATCATTTTTACATCCAGATCAAGGCATGTTTTGACGAGTTCAGGGATTGTGGGCCAGTTTATTTTTTTGATCATTCCCTTCATCATCGAAGTGCCCATTGCCGTCATTCCAGGAAGCATACCAATGATATTAGGCATGGGAATGGGTGATGGCATGGCCGGATTTGCAATAGGCGCTACCTGTAACGAAGCATATTTCTTTTTGTTTACAATATCCACGCCATAAAGCGTGAAAAAGATCGTTACCTCCACATCCATTGCACCTGCTGTTGAGGCCAGGATCAGTGGAGGGTAAGCCATATCCAGTGTTCCTTTTGAGGCTATGATAGCCATTCTTTTCTTTTTTTCTTCCATAGTTGTGTCACCCCTTTCCATTTATAGTGAAACTGCATTAAATAAGAGATATTAAATTACCAATATCAATTTTAATGCCAGATTCATGATGTTTTGTAACTCCTTGAAATAAAGTGAAAATATAATAATAAGGCAAGGGAAGGCAGGGGAGATAGTATAATTAGTGTTTCAATTAGAGGAACATATGAAACCTATGGTGAAACAAAATGTTTCAGATTGTTTCAGGCAAGTTGTGCTTTTTAAATCTTCTCCAGAGGGTCGTTCTGCTAAGACCGAGATCTTTTGCTACCTTGGTTTTATTGCCGCTGTATTTTGTGAGGAGCGCTTTAAGTTGCAGTTTTTCCATTTCATCTCCTCCTGTCTGCGGACTCGCTATGAAATTATTTAATGGCTCTTTTAAATTGTTTTTTATTATTGAATGCGGGAGGGAGTCAAGGTCTATCTTGTTTGTCTTTGAGCGTATATATGCGTGTTCAACAGCATTTTCAAGTTCTCTGATATTTCCCGGCCAATCATAATCCATCAGTGCAGATAACGCTGTTGATGTGATTTCGACAATTTTTTGTTTGTTAGGTATCTTAATGGAGCACTTCTCAATAAAATGGTTTACAAGCAGGGGAATATCCTCTCTCCTCTCTCTTAGAGGAGGCATCGTTACAGGTACAATACAAAGACGGTAGTAAAGATCTTCCCTGAAGTTATTGGTTTTTATTTCATCCTGCAAGTTTCGGTTGGTAGCGGCTATGACTCTTGCATCTACTTTTATTGTTTTGGTATCCCCGACTTTTTCAAATTCCTTTTCCTGAATAACCCTCAGAAGCTTGGATTGTAACGCCATAGGCATTTCACCTATTTCATCAAGGAATATTGTGCCGCCTTCAGCGAGTTCGAATTTCCCGATTTTATCTTTTACAGCACCTGTAAAAGCGCCTCGTACATGGCCGAACAACTCACTTTCAAAAAGTCCTTCAACTATTGCACTGCAGTTGACCTTAACAAACGGCTTATTTCTCCTATCGCTTTCATGATGAATGGCCCTGGCAACAAGCTCCTTCCCTGTGCCGCTTTCTCCTTCAATTAGCACAGCGCAGTCTGTATCGCGGAGGGTCTCGATCAGTTCAAATATCTGTTGAATCGGGACACTCTTTCCGACAATGTTTGAAAACCGGTATCTGTTGTTCACTTCTTTCCTCAATTTTTCAATCTCGGAGGCATCCCTTATTGTTGCTATCAGGCCTTTGTTAACAGCTCCTTCTTTAAGCACTGCAGTGCTGATAAGCACGGGAATCGTGCCTCCGCTTTTGCTTACAATCCTTTCCATAACATTGGCCAGGCCATAGCCATTTTTTAATGTGTGTGAAAGAGGGCAGTTAGAGGCACAATTGTCAGCGTTTAGTATATCTCTGCAGGTAAGCCCTGTAACATCTGACTCTCTTAACCCTGTGAGTTTCTCCATGCCTTTATTAAAACTTGTTATTCTCAAATTGTTATCTACTGTAAAAACTCCGTCAGCCAGGCTGGTTACAATTGAATCAATTCTGCTTTTTTCCTGGGACAGTATTATGTTGCTTTTCTCCAGAGATTCTATTACCTTGATGGCTTCACTCATGGGCCTGAAATTCTCTATAATGCCGATTATATTCCCATGGGCATCATGCAGAGGCGCTACATTAAGACAAAGTGGAATAGGCGATGCATCTTTTTTATGGAGTTGAATATTCATGAAATAAGAAGCCTGGCTGCAACTGATATTGTTGTCATTTGAATCGAGAGGGCAATTCTTTGAGCAGAGGTCGGTGTTCATAAGCGTGTTACAGGGCATTCCTTCTATAATTTCAGCCTGCAGTCCTATGAGGGATTTTGCCATATTATTTATAAAAAGGACCCTCTTGTCCAGGCCTATTACAACTATTCCTTCGGCAATGCTTTCAATAAGGGATGCATAGAAATCGATTGATTTGATGGTATCTGTTTTTTTCTCTAAGGCCATGGTGATGGTGCTTTCCTCTTAATAAATCTGATAAAGCGTTAACTATAGTTTACACACATTAAAATATTTAAATCAAAGCAACAATAATCTTTTTATTGAATTCAGGCTGGTAAAAATTATTAACCTATTCTACTTTTTCTTATTCTATGATCTTTGGAACTCTGTAGAAACTGCCGGTTTTATCAGGAGCATTTTGCATAGCTATATCCTGAGAGACAGAAGGGGTCAGCTTGTCTTCTCTGAAGACATTTTTAATAGGATGAATATGGGCGGTGGGTTCAACATCAGTTGTATCCAGCTCATTCAGTTTGTCCATATATTCAATAATGCTGCGGACCTGTCCCGGAAAAAGTTCTTTCTCACTTTCAGAAAGTTTCAGCCTTGCAAGCAGAGCCACATGGTCAAGGTCCATTAAATTTTCTCCAAATTGGCGAACTTCAGGGAGAGTCTCTTAATGCCAACAGATGGAAAATTAACCATAACTTTTACATCATCTGTTTCTCCATAACTGTCCCTTACTACGCCTATTCCCCACTTAGGATGTTTGACCCTGGCTCCTGTGGCAAATGGCGATGCAGATAAAAAGTTAGCAGGCAGCTTAATAACAGATGAAGAAATTGTGTCTGCCCGTGGTCTTTTTTCGATACAGTGATAGCATCCCGCAGGTATTTCAGAAAGAAATCTCGAAGGCTGCTGTTCCTGTACGGACGTGTACAGCCTTCTTCTTTTAGCTCCTGTGAGAACGAGCATATCCTGTGCCCTTGTTACGCCAACATAGAAAAGTCTTCTTTCTTCGGCAAGTTCCTCGGGGTCTTTTATAGCATGAAAATGCGGCACAAGCCCGTCTTCAAACCCTGAGATAAAAGCCACAGGAAACTCAAGCCCTTTAGCGTTATGAAGGGTCATAAGTGAAACGGCATCATCAGTATTAGGCTCATCCAGACTGCTGTACAGTGAAGACATGTCAATGAAACTGCTGATATCTTTACCTTCTGCAAAATTTGCAAGTTCCGTAATATGATCTGCTCTTTCCTCGCTGGCCCATTCTATATAACCTGTTTTTTTGCAAATCAATCTTATCAGTTCAGATACTGATAGACTTCTATGATCTATCAGTTCATCAATAACATCTACAAAGGTGCGGATTTTATCTTTTAAAGCTGTTGTATAAGTATTGCTCTTAACTATGTATTTCATCGTCCTGTAAAGGCTCTCTTCCCTTTTACGGGATTCGTTTTCCACTCTTGTAACAGTTGCGATGCCAATCTGTCTGGTAGGGCAGTTAACGATCCTCTTAAGGCTTACAGAATCATCTGGATTCATAATGACTTTTAAATAGGAAACGATATCTTTTATTTCTTTTCTGTGAAAGAAGCTAATTCCTCCGAATATGCGGTAGGGTTGGCCGTTCTCTCTTAGAGCTTCTTCTATCGCTCTGGACTGTTGATTTACTCTGTAAAAAACAGAGATATCTTTATAAGAATATTTTCCTTTGAGGTACAATTCTTTTATTGAGCGGGCTATATATCTGCCTTCTTCGAGTTCGTTGCTTGCAATACAATAATATACCTTTTCGCCTTCTCCTCTTTCGGTCCAAAGTTTTTTTGGCATTCTGGAAGTGTTTTGTGCGATGACGTTTTCGGCGATATTCAGTATGTTTTGGGTAGACCTGTAATTTTGTTCAAGTTTTACAACTTTTGTTTTTGAAAAGTCTTTTTTAAAGGTATGAATATTTCTTACTTCTGCGCCCCTGAATTTGTAGATGCTTTGATCGTCATCTCCTACCACACAGATATTTTTATTTTTTGATGCCAGAAATTTTGCGAGTCTGTACTGGGAGGGATTTGTATCCTGGAACTCATCAATCATTATGTATGAAAAATCATTTTGATATTTTTTTAGAACGGCTGGGTGCTCTTCAAATAATTTGACACAGCACATTATCAAATCGTCAAAATCAAGGGCATTATTTTTCCTGAGGTCATCTTGATATTTGACATAAACTCTTGCAAATTTCTCATCGAAACCATAACTGTCTTCATTGGCAAGGAGTTCTTCAGGATTGACCAGGGAGGCTTTCAGTGAAGAGATCTTCGATAGAATACCTTTATAAAGCGCCTCATGAACTTTAAAATCTTTCAAAATTGAACGGATGATATTGCCAGAGTCTTCATCATCATAAATACAGAAATTTCTCTGGAATCCCAGATGTTCTATTTCTTTCCTCAGAATACGCGCTGACAGAGAGTGAAACGTGCCAATCCATAGCCCCTTGCTGCTCTTCTTCGTAAGGTGCTCAATTCTTTCCCGCATTTCTTCTGCAGCCTTGTTGGTGAAGGTCATTGCGAGAATCGAGGTATTGGGAACTTTATGCGCATTATTGAGATAGGCAAATTTGTGCGTAATAACTTTTGTTTTGCCACTTCCGGCCCCTGCCAGGACCAGCAACGGCCCGCTATTATGAAGTACAGCTTCTTTTTGCTGAATATTAAGATCATTCAATAAAGCGTGCTTAGTCATTCAACCCCCTGAGGTAAAATTCTTGATTAAAACTAAAGGAAGATACACCTACCAATTTAGTACAGAAATATTATATCAGATGTTACTGAAAATTGTTATCTGCTTATGAGGCAATTGATATAATTTATATAGTCCTGACAGTTGATACGGATAGTTTCTGAATATAGTCCGGGTTCAAAATCCTTTGTGATTTTTTTCTGTGGAAAAAACTTAATGCAATTTATTCAACCGTTACGCTTTTTGCAAGATTCCTTGGTTGATCAACATTGCATTTTCTCAGCACTGCCATATGATATGCCAGTAAATGAAGCGGGATGGAAAAAATAATCGGAGTAAGGTAGTAGTTGGTTTTTGGCATAGTTAAAATATATGATGCGCGTGAAAGCACTTTTGTATTGTCTTCTGTTGCAACAGCTATTACCTTTCCGCCTCTGCTTTTTACCTCTTCCATATTTGAGAGTATCTTTTCCAGAATGTTGTCATCAGGCGCAAGTGCAAGCACAGGCATGTTGTTATCAATGAGAGCTATAGGCCCGTGCTTCATTTCTCCGGCAGGATATCCTTCGGCATGAATGTATGAAATCTCTTTTAATTTCAAAGCTCCTTCGAGGGCTATAGGGTAGTTTATCCCTCTGCCGAGATAAAGGAAATCCCTTACACGGAAAAATTGTTTTGCTATTTTAATAATGGCATTGTTTGATTGCAGGGACTTCTCCACCTTTTCGGGAAGCTGTAGGAGTTCATTAAACAGCTCTCGTATTTCATGGGAACTGAGTGTCTTTTTTGCCTTTGCAAGTGCAATTGAGAAAAGGTAAAGCCCTGTAAGCTGGGTAGTAAAGGCTTTTGTGGATGCAACGCCTATTTCTGGTCCCGAGTGCGTGTAAAAAACACTGTCAGCTTCTCTTGCTGAGGTGCTTCCAACTACATTGCAAATACTGAGGACCTTTGCGCCAAGCTTCCGGGATTCTTTCTGAGCTGCCAGGGTATCTGCTGTTTCGCCTGACTGCGTTATGACAATAACAAGGCTTCCTTTGGGGATCAGAGGTTTTCTGTATCTGAATTCGGACGCAATGTCAACCTCACAGGGCACCCTTGCCATCTCTTCAATCATGTATTTCCCTACAAGAGCAGCATGCCAGGAAGTGCCACATGCGACAAGGAATATTTTGTCCAGTTTTTTTAGATCGTTTTCCTTTAGAGAGAACTCTCCAAGGTTTACTTCGGCTCTTTCGAGAGAGAATCTTCCCCTGATGGTATCTGAAATGGCTCGTGGCTGTTCATGTATTTCTTTGAGCATGAAATGCCTGTAACCGCTTTTCTCTGCCATAGAGGGGCTCCAGGTAATTTTTGTAATTTCTTTTTTTACAGGCTTGCTGTTGTGTAATTTTGAGATGGAAACACCTTTATGAGTGATTGAAGCAATTTCATCGTTATCAAGGATTATGACATCCTTTGTATAGTTAAGGAATGCCGGTATGTCAGATGCTATGAAAAATTCTCCTTTACCAAGTCCTATAACAAGGGGACTGTCTTTCTTTACAGCCAGTATCTTTTGTGGTTCTTTCTCATTGATGATGCCAATTGCATAGGCGCCTTCCACGTGTTTTAAGGCTTCCCGTGTTGCATCTTCAAAATTGAGTCCATTTTGTGAATAACTGTGTATAAGATGACAGATTACTTCTGTATCAGTTTCCGAAGTGAAAACATGTCCCTTCTTCTTCAATTCTTCTTTCAGTTCAAAGTAATTTTCTATAATTCCGTTATGTACTAAAACTATACCTCCAGCCCTGTGTGGATGTGCGTTCTCTTCTGAGGGTTTTCCATGTGTGGCCCATCTGGTATGCCCTAACCCTGTAATGCTCTTAAGTCTTTCACCTCTTATATGACTTTCTAAATCCTTTATCTTCCCGGCACAGCGCCTGACTCCTATTTTGTTATTCATAAAGAATGCAATCCCTGCAGAATCGTATCCTCTATACTCAAGGCGTTTCAGTCCTTTAATGAGAATTGGGATAGCGTTTTGTTTTCCGATGTAACCAATTATTCCACACATAAAAAGTAGTCGGTAGTCAGTAGTTAGTAGTCAGTAGAAAAAGAAACCACTCTTCTCCCCTAAACTATTAGCTAATGCTTACCTTTTTTCTCCTTTCATCCTTAACTCCTAACTCTTAACTCTCAACTGTCTTTTTCTGGCCCAGCCTATAAGATTCTGCTGTTTGGTCCGGCTTATCGCAAGAGACCCTGCAGGGACATCTTTATTGACTGTAGTGCCGGCTGCCACATAAGCCCCTTTTCCGATTTTAACAGGCGCGACAAGCTGGGAATCACTTCCGACAAAAACACCTTGCTCAATAACAGTATTGAACTTGTTTCTTCCATCATAGTTGCAGGTGATTGTACCGGCCCCAATATTTACGTTCTTTCCGACAATAGCATCGCCGAGATAAGTCAGATGAGATGCCTTTGTTTCGTTGCCAATGCTGGTTTTCTTTATTTCAACAAAATTCCCTATCTTAACTTTACGGCCAATGATGCTGTGCGGCCTAAGATGTGCAAAAGGACCAATAGAGCTTTCGTTTCCGATCCTGCTTGCTTCTATGACAGTGTTATCTTTGATGATCACGTTGTTTCCGAGCGTACTGTCGAATATTCTTGAGCCTGGATATATAATGCAAGCATTGCCGATTTTTGTTTTGCCTTCAAGATATGTATTTGGATAAATGATTGTATCTTTACCAACTGATACCGATGGATGAACAAATGATGTGTCAGGATCTATAAAAGTTACGCCATGGTCCATTAATCTCGCAATAGTTCTCTTCCTGATAATATCAGAGATCTCGTGCAGTTCCCTCCGGTTGTTTACCCCTCTGATATCCTCTGAAGGGCAAATATACGCATTAAGTCTTTCCCCTTTTTTTGAAACAATACCAACGAGATCTGTCAGATAGTATTCACCTGAGTCACGGTTCTTTTTAATATTATCAAGATAATTCAGTGCTTCAGTCTCCAGTATATAAACACCACTGTTTAACTCTTTAAATTTTTTCTTTTCTTCATGTGTTGCGTGTTTATCTTCGACGATACCTGTAACTTTCTTGTTTTCATCCCGCAGGACTCTTCCATAGCCTGACATGGTGCTATCTATAAAAGAAAGAAACGAAACTACATTCTTATCTCGTTTATGATTTTCAACAAGCGTTTTCAGGGTCTTTGTTGTTATGAGAGGACAATCTCCATTAAGAACCAGGACAGTATCCTTTTTTAATTCTTTTTTTGCGACTGAAAGAGCATCCCCTGTTCCTAAAAGCCTTTTCTGGATAACAAATGACAGATGATCCTCGGTCGCCATCCGATTTCTCACTGCGTCTGCACCGTTGCCAATGACGACAACAGTCTTTTGAGGTTTCAACACTTTTACGGCATCTATTGTGTACTGCAGCATCGGTTTTCCTAAAACCTCATGAAGGACTTTAGGGACCAGGGAATTCATCCTCTTGCCACGACCTGCAGCGAGAATAACTACGGACAGATTCATTTGGATATGATAATCTTTTCAGCGTTATGATTGCAACGTAACTTTATGGTAATAGCGGGTGCATTAATACAGGGCTTTATAGTTGTACATATTCTTTCAGCAGCGCAGGATACATGAACGGATTGAATAGAATGTTTGTCATAAGATAACATTCATGCGTACAGTAACAACGTTTACTCTGTATTGAACGCAGAATATTTTGTGCCTTATCAGTTCTTAAAAGTCTCCTTAGATCATAATTGTTATCCCTCACATTTCCCATTTTCATGGTAAAGGACTCGCAGGGATAAACTGCTCCTGTCTCGGAAAGGACGAGATTTAATCTTCCGGCATAACAGGGAATCAATTGTTTTTTATATGTCAGCGTCTCATGAATCAGCTTGCGTTGCAATATGTCCTGTGCAGCTTTCAACTTAGCTCCGCTGAAATGATATATCTGCGCTGTCTTTTGCCGCAGGTTTAACGCCAGTTTATTAACGACCTCATGGTATTTGACAGTATCAATGTTTTTAAACCTGTTGTCTGAGACCGTGCCTCTTATGAGTGATACAGTGTGGGTCCTGATTCCTTCCAGTCCATTGACAAAGTCAATAAGTTCATACATGTAATCCTGATTTGCGGAACTGAATACTGTATTGATCCCGAGATCAAAATTCGGATATCTTGCAAGTAACTCCTTAAGTGCGCTGTAAGTCTGCATGGTTTTTTTAAAGCTGCCTTTCATCCCCCTGATTGAATCGTGCAGATCTTCAAGTCCTTCCAGGGAAAGTTTTACAACTATTGAACTTTTTATGCAGTGCTGCAGAATGGCCTCGAGCTTTTCTCTTATAACATCCGTGAGAAGACCATTTGTAGGGAGAAGAATTATGACTGGTTTGTTTCGTTCATAAAATATTTTTGTTATGTCCACGATGTCACTTCGCAGGAATATTTCCCCCCCGGAAAATGCAAGCCAGAGGAGGCGGCCGCATGAGGCAGATATCTTTTCAATTTCATCGAGGGATAATTCAGTAAGGCCTGAAGGGTCTTTTTCAGAAAGATAAAAACAGAAAGGACATTTAAGGTTGCATCTCCGGGTCAGAAAAAAGGTCAGGTGAATGGGAGTATGTTTCCAGAAGGCCGAACCTATATGACGAAAGGGAGAGTAGGGCATATATCAGAATCTTTTTAAAAAAAAGTTTATTATTCCCGCGATAGTTCCTGAGCCAACAGGAAGAGGATAGAGCATTGTGTAAAAAAGGAATGCCTGCATACCAAATAAGATTCCTTTTGTTTCAAAGAAGATTTTTAACAGGCGTCGGTTCACAACTATATTCAGCATAGAAAGAATTAGTAAGATATATAGAAATACCGGGTTTTTTAAAATAGTCCACAGAATTATGCTTAGTAAATTCAAGAAATAAAAAACAACATTGGTTTTTAATTCTGTAGATGCAGAACCTGAGTCATTTAACAGGTCTTTGTTCTTGAGTGAATACATAACCCAATACTTCGTTTTTCTGAAAGCATTGCGCATGGATTTTAAGAAAGTAAAATTAAATATATGCTGCACTTGTATCTCAGGATTTACCACAAGTTTGAAACCTCTCCTTTTTAAACGATGAGTAAATTCGACATCTTCTATAATCGGCAGAAAAACTTCAGGGAAACCATCGCTTTTATTAAAGGCCGTTGCACTGATTATCATTGCATGAGCAGCAATATAATCAGGGTTGTCGGTCCTGGTCTCAGAGTAATTTACAAATACTGACTGAAAGATACTGAAAAACTTTTTATCATAAGGTATTTTCGTATATGTACCGCCGAGAACAATCCCTTTTATATTTGCGGGGGGCAAGGTTGCTAAGGTTTTATTTACGATCGAAAGCGTATCAGGCTGCAGGAGACAGTCTGCGTCAGTGAAGAATATAAATTCTCCGCTGCTGTTTTGTGCGCCCACATTCCTTGCCTTTGAAGTCCCTGCATGTTTCCCGAGGTAAAGCAGTTTGCAGGGAAACTTTCTAATAATCTCTACAGAATTGTCCTGGGACTTGTCATCTACAACCACAACTTCATAATTTTTGTATTGTGATGCAAAAACTGCCTCCAGACATTTTTCGATTGTCAGAGCATTATTGTAGTTTGGGATAACGACAGATATATGTTTTTCCATTTGAACGTTTATTATAATATATAAAAAATAAGTATACCGGCAGCAAGGCGAAATTGACAAATTATTTTATATCATTCTAAGATTATACAAATCCAAATAATTTCGAGGTACCTATGCAAAACGAAGTAGAAACGATATCGCCAACTACCAGAAGGCTTAAAATCAACATTCCTTCAGATATAATAAAATCTGAGACTGACAACGCCTACAATAAAATAAGGGCTACTACAAAGGTGCCTGGTTTCAGGCCTGGCAAGGTGCCTCAGGCTGTTCTTGAAAAGAGATTCGGAAAAAATGTTGAGGCAGAAGTTATAGAGAAGATAGTCCCCGAATATTATCTGAAGGCTATCAAAGAAGCAAAGCTGGAACCCGTTGCATATCCGAATATTGAAGACAGGTTAACGCTGGTAGCAGGACAGCCGCTTTCGTTTTCTGTAACAATCGAGGTAAAGCCGGAAATAGGAAACCTTAAGTATGAGGGTATTGTCTTAAAAGAGAAGCCCATTTCTGTAGATGACAGCGAAATAGACAAGGCATTGAAGTTAATGCAGGAGAGCAGGACGCTGTTTACTGTTACTGAAGAAGAATTAGGCAATGATGATATGGCTGTTATAAATTACGACGCTTACATCGAAGATAAATTAATAGATGAGAGCTCTTATAAAGATTTTCCCTTAGTTCTCAGTTCTGATGCAATGCCCAGGGAATTTACCAAGGCATTAGTGGGAAAAAAGAAAGGTGACAAGCTTGAAGTAAAAGTAAAATATGATGAAACACATCCCAATAAAACCATAGCCGGGAAAGAGGTTTTCTTCAAAGTGGACATTGTGGAGGGAAAAAAGAAAACTGTTCCACCGCTTGATGATGCATTTGCAAAAGATTCCGGAGCTGATAGTCTCGAGGAACTGAAAAACAAAATGCGTGAAAATGTTACTCGTGGAAAAAAGAGCCAGATTAATCTGGAATATAAAAAGGATATTCTGAATGACCTTATTAATAAACATGATTTTGACGTGCCTGCATCTATGGTGCAGGGAGAGATTGAATCCCTGCTTTATCAGGCCCGGGAGAATGCTTCAAGAAAGGGCGAACCAGAAAAGGCAGACGAAGAATTGAGAAAGGAATTTGAGACAACGGCAAGGGATAATGTCAAAAGTGTCCTCCTTCTTGAAGCCATTGGCAAGAAAGAAAACATAGATGTGTCTACTGATGATATAAAGAAGGCTATCGAGGAAATTGCAGTCCGGAACAACCTCAAACCTGAAGAAGTGGCAAGGTTGTATGCAGTCAGGGAAGGATCCCTGGAAGCATTAAGGAGCCGGCTTTTTGCTGATAAGGTTTTAGAGTTTATTCTGGAGAAGGCGGCCATACAGTAAAGGCATATTGCAATATGTTTTTACATTAATTAAAAGGAGCGTACATGAGTTTAATACCTATAGTAATTGAACAGACCGGAAGGTCCGAGAGGGCCTACGATATATATTCCAGGCTGTTGAAAGACAGGATTGTTTTTATCGGCAGTGCAATAGACGACATTGTTTCCAATACTGTTATTGCACAGTTGCTTTTTCTTCAGACCGAAGACCATGAAAAGGATATCCATATATATATAAATTCTCCAGGGGGCATTGTGTCTTCGGGCCTTGCCATTTATGACACAATGCAATATATCAAGCCGGATATTGCCACTTATTGTATCGGGCAGGCCGCCAGTATGGGCGCCCTTCTTCTTACAGCAGGGACCAAAGGGAAAAGACACGTGCTTCCAAATTCCCGCATAATGATCCACCAGCCTATCGGAGGATTTCATGGCCAGGCTACAGATGTAGAAATTCATGCCAGGGAAATACTGAAGATGAAAGATTCACTCAATAAAATCCTTGCAAAACATGCCGGCCAGACCCTCGAAAAAATACAGTTTGATACTGAAAGAGACTATTTTATGTCTGCACAGGAGGCGAAGGATTACGGCCTCGTTGATGAAGTGATAGAGACGCTAAAAAAGCGTGAATGAGGAGTTTTACCATGAATGATAAAAAAACAAATAGAAACGATAACATTATCCTCAGATGTTCTTTTTGCGGTAAGAGCCAGAAAGAAGTCAGAAAACTTATCGCCGGGCCCACAGTTTATATATGCAATGAATGCATAAATCTTTGTAACGATATCATGGCGGAGGAGATAGATTCATCCTTTGATATTAATATTACGCAGAAATTGCCAACTCCTAAAGAGATCAAGAACTTCCTGGATGATTATGTTATAGAGCAGAACAGGGCCAAGAAGATCCTTTCAGTTGCAGTACACAACCATTACAAACGAATATACAGTCCTAAACAGTCTGACATTGAATTGCAAAAAAGCAACATTTTATTGATTGGCCCTACTGGTACCGGAAAGACCATTTTGGCCCAGACGCTTGCAAGGTTTCTCGACGTCCCCTTTACAATAGCTGATGCTACTACACTTACAGAGGCCGGATATGTAGGCGAAGATGTAGAAAATATAATACTTAAACTTATTCAGGCTGCAGATTATGATGTGGAAAAAGCTCAAAGAGGCATCGTATATATAGACGAGATCGACAAGATAAGCCGAAAGACAGAAAACGTCTCAATAACAAGAGATGTATCAGGGGAAGGGGTGCAACAGGCCCTTTTGAAAATTATAGAGGGGACTATTGCAAATGTTCCTCCTCAGGGAGGGAGAAAACACCCCCAGCAGGAATTCATTCAGATAAATACGGCTAATATTTTATTCATATGCGGCGGCGCCTTTGTGGGTCTGGAGAAAATAACAGAGGAGAGACTCGGCAAAAAGGTAGTCGGCTTCGGCGCTGAACCCAGGGGGATACATGGAAGGAAGTTAGATGATATCCTTAAACAGGTACAGCCTCAGGATTTAATTAAATACGGGCTTATTCCGGAATTTGTTGGCAGGCTCCCTGTCATAGCAACACTGGAGGAACTGAGTGAAACCGCTCTTGTCAGAATCCTTACAGAGCCTAAGAATGCAATTATAAAGCAATACCAGAAACTGCTTTCTATTGACAATGTCAAACTGAAATTTACTGAGACAGCTCTGATAGCCGTTGCAAAGGAAGCCATCAGGCGCAAAACCGGTGCAAGGGGATTAAGGGCCATCCTTGAAGATGTAATGCTTGATATTATGTATGAAATACCGTCACAAAGCAGTGTTAAAGAATGTCTGATAACCGAAGAAGTAATAACCAAGAAGGAGAAGCCTCTTCTTATTTATGAAGAGTCTGCGTAAGGGAACTGAAGCGTTTTATTTTAACGCCTTCTTTCCCTTCATCAAGCCGTGTATCATCAGAGTTTTAAATCTTTCTTTTAGTTCCTGATCTTTTAAACCTTTAAGCGTATTTTCCAGATACCTCAAATCATCCTCGCTCAAATCAACATCTTCATCCTTAAGGGTTTTTTTTGTTTTTTCAGGGAGCCTGCCGATTTTAAACCGTAGCTCCTCGACATTATAAGGGTTCAGTTTTGCGACGATTTCTTCTTTAAAAAAACTCAGATGGTGCATCCATTGAGGGGTGTCAACGATAAGAGTAAGGACTTTGCCTTTAATTGTGTCAGGGAAGGTGTGTAATGCAATGGTTTGTCCGACAAAGTCAGCCCACCGACTTTGAATAGTATTAAGTACCACTCCGCCTTCAAGGCCGTAATCTCTGACAAATGTCTTGAGGATATTATGAAGGGAATGCATTGGAATAAAAGTTAAAAATTAAAATGCAAAAATCAAAATTAAGGAATGGAATTATTAAATTTTTTTCTTCCGAAATTTTAATCTTTGATTTTTAATTTTTGAGTTATTCTTAAACTACTTTTTTGACTTTTCCGGAACGAAGGCATCTGGTACAGATATATGATCTTCTTATGCCATGCGCCGTTTGTATTTTTACTCTTTGCAGATTCGGCATAAAAACGCGTTTGGTCCTGTTATTGGCATGGCTGACATTATTGCCTGATACCTTCTTCTTACCACAAACTGAGCATACTGCCATTGATGAACTACCTCCTAAATAAACTGCAATTGCTTTAAAAACAGAAGTTATGATAACATTAAACCAAACAAACTTACAACCCTGAATTGACACAAGAATTTCAAGCTTAATAATAATGTTTTTGGCGTTTAAAGGTTGCTAATATCAGCCTTTCTAAGGGGAAAAATGACTGGAATGAGAATATATGAACTGTCAAAGAAGATAAATGTCAGCAACAAGGAAATTATTGCTAAACTTGCCGGCATGGGAATACAGGTTAAATCCCATATGTCGAATATTGATGATGACATCGTTGAGAAGCTGACACGTTTATTTGTAAAAGTAGAAGAGCCAAGGGTTGAAGTCACGGCTCATCCTCCCAGGAAAGAACCCTCTGCAGGCAAACCTGCTGCTCCCAAAGAAGCTCAGAAACTGGTCAAGCCGGCAGAGAAAATAAAGGAGGATGTTACTGTAAAAATTCAGCCTGAAACAGTAATTAAACCTGCTGCGGAAGAGAAATTAATAGAAGCCAGACAACCTGCTGAAAAGGAGTCTGTAATTCCTGAAAGCACACCACCTGCGGCACCGGCTCTTGAAGAAGATGAAGTAATTGTCCCGGACCGGTTCAAAAAAGAAATAGAACGCGGGAAGATAGCTAAATTCAAGACCAAACCAGGGATGCAGCGGGCCTTTGATTCGATAAGAAGGGTGGATGTAACGAAGAAGGTTCAGGATTTTAAAACCCATTTCAAGAAACACGATAAAAAACCTTTTAATCAGAAACCTGAACCGGCGACTGCTCCGCTGATTACGCAGCCGAGAAAGCGCGTGCTTAAATTCCAGGAAGGTTCCACGGTAAAGGAATTTGCAGAGCTTATAGGACAAAAGATTAATGAAGTCATAAAAAAATTCATGGAGCTTGGTTATATGACGACCATTAATCAACCTCTGGATGCTGATGCAGCACAGATTGTAGCAGAGGCTTTTGGTCTGAAGCTCGAACTGACAAATGTTGAAAGCGAGGAATCTCTTCTTGTAGAAACAGAGGTTGATGAGGCTGTTCTCAGCCACCGCCCGCCGATTGTCACCATTATGGGGCATGTGGATCACGGCAAAACCACTCTGCTTGATGCAATAAGGCAGACAAAGGTTACAGAGACAGAAGCTGGAGGAATAACCCAGCATATTGGCGCATATAAGGTAAAACTGAAAGACAAAGAGATAACTTTTCTTGATACCCCAGGGCATGAAGCCTTCACAATGATGAGGGCCAGAGGCGCAAAGGTTACGGATATCGTAGTCCTTGTGGTTGCAGCTGATGACAGTGTTATGCCTCAGACCATAGAGGCTATTGACCATGCAAAGGCTGCGAATGTTCCCATTGTAGTGGCCATAAATAAAATTGACAAGCCAGAGGCGAATATTTCAAAAGTTAGAAATGAACTTTCCCAATATGGCGTCGTGTCCGAAGAATGGGGAGGACAGAATATATTTGTTGAGGTTTCAGCAAAAAAGAAAATAGGGATCGAAAAACTGCTCGAGATGATCTTGCTTCAGGCAGAGGTGATGGAACTGAAAGCAAACTATAACAGGCTTGCAAAGGGGACCATTGTTGAGGCCAAACTCGACAAAGGAAGGGGTCCGGTCGGCACAGTCCTTGTCAATACAGGTGAGCTCAAGGTCGGAGATTCATTTCTTGTAGGCACCGTTGCCGGCAGAGTAAGAGCTCTTATTGACGATACCGGCAAGAAGATTGAAAAGGCAGGGCCTTCAACACCTGTTGAGGTTATCGGCTTTCCCGATGTCCCTCAGGCAGGAGATATCTTTATTGTCATGGAAGATGAGAGAAAAGCAAGGCAGATTGCAATGAACAGGCTTCAAAAGCAGAAAACCGATGCTGCAACTCACATGAAGAAATTAACGCTCGATCAGCTTTATGAAAAAGTAAAACAGGGTGAAGTCCGGGACCTTAACGTTATTATCAAGGCCGATGTTCAGGGTTCTGCAGAGGCAGTCAAAGATGCCCTTTCCAATATTTCACATCCAGAGGTCAAGGTAAATGTGATTCATGCAAGCACCGGAGGTATAAATGAATCTGACGTCATGCTTGCAGCTGCATCAAATGCGATTATTATAGGTTTTAACATCCGCCCTGATGCAAAGGCGTCGGCCCTTATTGAGAAAGAAGGCGTTGATGTCAGAATTTATAACATAATTTACGAAGCCATTGAAGATGTCAAAAAAGCGCTTGAAGGACTTCTGGCGCCTACCATCACTGAGAAAGTTATTGGCAGGGCGGAGGTAAGGAATCTGTTCCATATATCACGGCTTGGGACCGTGGCGGGCTGTTATGTGCTCGATGGAAAAATTATAAGAGCCAACTCAAACATCAGGGTTATACGAGACAACGTTGTTGTTTATGATAGCAAGATATCGTCATTGAAGAGATTCAAGGAAGATGTAAGAGAAGCCCTCGCAGGGTTTGAATGCGGTATCATGGTGGAGAACTTCAACGATCTCAAGGTCGGTGACATAATAGAAAATTATGTCAGGGAAGAAGTTGCCGCTAAATTTGAATAGAACCTTTTAATGATCGTCGGCCTCCTCACATTGGATCTGCACATACACGGGTCCCATTCTCTTAAAGAAAAACGTTTCGTTATCAAAAGTCTCATAGACAGGATAAAAAACAAGTTCAATGTTTCTGTAGCAGAGGTTGATGCAAATGACCTCTGGCAAAGAGCCGTAATCGGAATAGCCCTCGTCTCAAATGAGACGGTAATGATAAACAAGGTTTTTGAGCAGATTAAAAACCTGGTTGTCAGCATCCATTCGGTGGAATTGATAAGTGCCAACATGGAGTTGCTGTAAGAACAACCTCAAAACCGCTGATGAACCAACCCTCTGACTTGTACTGAAAACCCTCAGAGCGATTGCCAGAAAAATTCAGCCATGCTTTCCCCTCCATTTAGATAATTATGCTAAAATTAAACCACATTTAATCTAAAAGAGTCTGGATTCCCGCACCATATTTTGATACGGAGCGGAATGACAGGAACGAGAGGAAACCATGCATCCATATAAACGTTCGGCAAGGGTCAGTGATTTAATCAGAGAGGAGATCGCCGATATTATACTGAACAAGATCAAACATAAGACCCTCGGTTTTATTACGGTTACCGGAGCAAAGGTAAGCGATGACCTGAGAAATGCAACAATATATCTGAGCGTTCTCAAGGAAGAAGATGCTGAGAAGACCGTGAGGAAACTCGGGGAATCAGCAGCGTTTATCAGGGGGGAACTCGGCAGACGCCTGAAGATGAAGTTTGTCCCAACTCTTACTTTCAGAATTGACAAGTCCATTCAATACGGGATGAAAATTGATAAATTGCTTGATGAAATCAAGTCGGAAAGGAGCGTTCTTGACGAAGATGAAGATCTTTTCTAAGCTGGTCCAGGTTATAAGACAAAACAAATCATTTCTTATCGTTGGGCATATTAATCCGGAGGGTGATGCAATAGGCTCGGTCCTGGCGCTGGCGCTCGGATTGAAAAAGCTCGGGAAAAAAGATATCTATACCCTGAGTAAGGACGGAGTACCGGAGATCCTGAAATTTCTGCCCTCATCAGAATCAATTAAACAAAAGCCGCCGCTAAAGGAATTTGACGTCCTGTGCATCGTTGATTGTAACGCCCTTGATAGAACCGGTTTTAAGGAACTGAAGGCAAAGAATACGATTATCATAGACCACCATATTCTGCCCGACGGCGCAGGGCAATCCGCATTCTACCAGAAACTTGCTGCCAGCGTTATAGACCCGCACGCTGCGGCAACCGGGATACTTATTTATAAGCTTTTGAATGTGCTTGGAATCCCTCTCGATAAAAACATTGCAACAAACTTATACACTGCGATACTGGTAGATACCGGCGGTTTCCGTTATTCAAATGTAAACCCTGAATCATTGAAAATTGCCTCTCATCTTGTAGAGGCAGGCGCAAAACCCTGGAACGTAACAAAGGAGGTATACGAAAGCATTCCCTTTGAATCAATGAAGCTTCTGGGCCTTTCGCTGGCTACCCTTGATAAAAAAGACGGGATAGCATGGATTAATACAACAGCAGCTATGTTTAAAAAAACCGGCACCACAGCAGAGGACGCTGAAGACTTTGTTGATTTTCCGAGAAAGGTGAAGGGGATTGAGATAGCGGTTTTCTTCAGGGAGGATGAGAAGAGTGTGTTCAAGCTCAGCTTCCGCTCAAAAGGCCAGATTGATGTTCAGAAAATTGCGAAGACTTTCGGCGGAGGAGGACATGCAGCAGCCGCTGGGTGCAGGATAAAAGGGACATTGCCGGAAGTGCAGAAGAAAGTTTTTAGTGTAGTGAGAAAGGCAATCAAGGATTTAAATTGAAACCTTAGTTTTTAGTTGTTAGATTAAAAACTGACAACTGACAACTGACAACTAATTCGAATGGATCTTATCATAGCCCTCAATAAACCCAAAGACATCACTTCACAGGATGCTGTAACAAAGGTTAAAAAAATTCTGAAGGTAAAGAAAGCCGGGCACACCGGCACTCTTGATCCCATGGCTACAGGGCTCCTTCTGGTTTGTATAGACAAAGCGACACGTCTTGCAACATACTTTTCCTCTTTTGATAAAGAATACAGGGCTGTATTAAAACTTGGCGAGGCCACAGATACACAGGACGCTTATGGCAAGGTTATTTCAAAGACAGAGAGTGTCGAGATTGACAAGAGCATAATTGAGGAAACTCTGAAGTCCTTCAAAGGAAAAATTCTCCAGCAGCCCCCCATGTACTCTGCACTAAAACACGAAGGCCAGCCGCTTTACAAGCTGGCGAGAAAAGGAATAGAAGTTGACAGGAAATTGCGGGAGATAATTATTAATGAGATTGAACTGTTGAACATTGAAGGCCCGTATGTAACATTCCGGGTGGCCTGTTCCAAAGGGACTTATATAAGGACTCTGTGTGATGATATAGGGAAAAAACTTGGCGTTGGGGCCCACCTCTTTGAACTTGAACGGACGGCCGTAGGGCTTTTCAGGATTGAAGAGAGTTTAACCTTTGAGGAATTACAAAATGCAGATACTGACGCACCGTCAAAGGGTATATATTCAATCAGCAGGGCCTTATCCTGGATGCCGGAACTAAGAGTTAATTTTCAAATGATGAGAGCTGTCACGCATGGAAATCCTGTCAAAATCCTGAACCTTTCTGATGCTTATAAAAAGGCAGAAGGGATCAGAATAAAATCAACTGATGGGGAATTGCTTGCAATAGGAAGTTACTCCGAATTAAAAGACATGATTCAGATGGATGTGGTGCTTGCGGGCCAATAAGACTGTATCACAAACAAAGAACGAATTTATTCTTAAAATTAAGGTCGAACCGCGCTCATCCCGTGCCGGGGTTGTAGGTCTCTATGGCGATGCCCTGAAAGTCAAACTCACTTCTCCCCCTGTTGAAGGAAAGGCCAATAAAGAACTCATTGAAGTCCTTGCAAAGGAGTTTAATGTTGCAAAAAAAGATATCGAGATAATTGCAGGGCAAAGTTCCAAAAATAAAACTGTGAAGCTCACTGGTGTACAGGATATTGCATATCTGAAAAAGCAGGGGCAGATTTAAAAAGGATCAGCCATTTGGCGAGAACCTTACGTATTCATTCCAGTATTCAAACAGTTCTTTTGTAGCGTACAAATCGCCGACACAATATTTAGCGATTGCAAGGTACTGCTGCTGTTTGAAGAGATCATGAACCTCATGCCCTGTTACCCCTTCCTCTTTTGGACTCTTGATTCCAAAGGCCTTGCACCACATATGGAGGCTAAACTTTCTTCTTACCGAACCATAGAAGGTTAGCTGATCCAGCAGGTCCGTATGGGAAAGGCTGTAGCGGTTGGGCATGATGTCTTTTGAGGGTTTTATTTTATGGATTGCAGAACGGAGCATCAGGAAAGGTGCATCAAATCCCCTGCCGTTAAAAGTTATTATCTGATCATAATATTTAACCGTATCCCAGAATTTCCTTAATATGCCCGCCTCTGTGTCGGCAGTAAATTCTATACCGTTTTCTTTTAAGGGTTCATGGAGAACTTCCGGGGACTGGAAATATACAACACCATTATTGGTATCAGGGTTGAGCATTCCTATTGCAACTATCTCACCTGTCAGAGGGGAGAAGCCAAGACCTTCTTTTGCGGCCTTTATATCCTCTTCTGACTCAGCAAATTTCAGCAGATATTCCTTTGATATTTCATCGAATGATTCAAAGTCCCTGCCGATTGTTTCAATATCAATAACGACCTTTTTCGACATAAAAGGTTTTACCATGTTTTCATTAAAAGATGCAATAGGCTATTAGCTTAATCAACATTTAGGGACACAGAGCCTGTCTAAAAACTCAGTTTCCATATCACTCGAAAAATCTTTTTTCATGAATTCTCTTACAATAAATCATTTGGTAAAAACAGCGTTGGTAATCTTCTTGTAATCTGTTAATAATAGTGCTCATTTAATATCAAAAGTGCCCGTTTAAGTACATGGCGCATTCGCTAATAAAACTTTCCCTTCAATAATCCTTCTGCTTATTTTCAATAAATTATGGGCAACCGCTCCTACCTTCCATTCGATCCTGATTTTTTCTGTCCCCCTCAATAGAAACTGGGTTAATCCTTATATATGAAATCCTCTTTCCGGAATAGTTCAGGACGAGCCCCCTTTATCTTGCCGATATTCCTCTCACCGCACTTCCCCATTCCCAATACCCTCGCCAACAATACAACCTCGGCAAATACTTTCTCTATTAAAGCCCTATTCGCTGTGCGAAATAAACATATTGTTCGAAAGTCCGGCTTCTCCAACGCTGCCAACCACATAAAGGCTACATCAGTTTGAAGTTCTGATTCTATCTTCCGGCTTGATCGTATTCCGCTTGCATACCCCCATAAAAGTATCTTCAACATCATTCGGGGATGTTACGCAGGTCTTCCTTCCACCTTCGCCTCTCTGAATCCGCCTATATCAATTCGTTCCAATATCTCAGAAAATACTCTGACAGAATGATCTTTTGTTTTCCATTCGTCGAGGCTTGGCGGCAAGAGAAAAACTATGTTCTGATCGTATTGCCTGTAGGGCATGTGATTACCTCCAATTGAAATTTCGGTACTCTATCACACACCTGTTGCTCTTGTAAGTTTTTAGACAGGCTCAGCTGTCCCTGTTTTCACCAACCACTTTTTTCTTATCTTTATCTTGAAAATAGTAACTGCTATAAGCTATATTAAATTTCCAAATTTTTTACCTTCTATTTGCTGAAAAATATCGGAGGATAACGAAATGGCAAAAACAATCGAAATTCGCTGGCATGGCCGCGGCGGTCAGGGAACAGTTACTGCTGCCAAGGTGCTTGCTGACGCATGCCTGAGCGGCGGAAGATATGTCCAGGCATTCCCTGAATACGGGCCTGAGAGAGCAGGCGCTCCCATCAGGGCCTTTAACAGGGTTAGTGAACATGTTATAAGAATGTACGGTCCGGTCCTTCATCCAAAGGTGGTCAGCATCGCGGATGCCACACTAATGGATGCGGTGAATGTTACTGACGGGGCCCCTGACGACGCGGTGTTTGTTGTAAACACATCAAAAGACCCGAAAGAGGTAAGAGAGAAGTTGCATGCAAAGGACACTCAGAAGGTATTCACGGTCAACGCTTCAAAAATTGCCATAGAGTGTTTTGGAAAACCGCTCCCGAATTCCTCGATGCTGGGCGCTATAATTAAAGCGACCGAGGTTGTTGAAATGGATACACTCCTGGAAAATGTCAAGAAGAGTTTCGGCAAGAAGTTTGCCCAGAAGATCATTGATGGCAATCTTGAGGCTACAAAGCGCGGATATGAGGAGGTAAAAGAAGGATGAGTAAGAAATTTTGGGAAACACTTCCGCAAGGCTCTGTTGTATTAGAGGCCGGAAGTTCAGCTAAATTCAAGACAGGCGGCTGGCGGTCTATGAAGCCGAAGTGGATAGAAGAAAACTGTATACAATGTTTATTCTGCTGGATGTATTGCCCTGACATGTCGGTCAAGGTCACTGCGGAAGGCAAGAGAGCTGAATTTAATTATGATTACTGCAAGGGCTGCGGTATATGCGCCCTTGAATGCCCCGGTAAGAAAGGCAATAAAGCGATCGTAATGGAAGAGGAGGGCAAATAGATGGGTAAGATAGTAGCTGTAACAGGAAACGAAGCATGCGCGCAGGCCCTGAAGCAGATCAATCCCGATGTATGCGCAGCATATCCGATCACACCAGCCACGGACCTTATGCAGAGGTTTTCCAGTTATGTTAATAATGGCCAGGTAGACACAGAGCTTGTGCTTGTAGAGAGTGAGCACAGCGCAATGAGCGCCTGCATAGGGGCTGCAGCAGCAGGCGGACGGGTTGCCACAGCAACTTCATCACAGGGTCTGGCCCTGATGTGGGAGATGCTTTATATAGCAGCAGGAACCAGGCTTCCTATAATCATGCCCCTTGTTAACAGGGCGCTTTCTGCTCCGTTGAATATTCATGGTGATCATTCAGACGGCATGGGCGCGAGGGACACAGGCTGGATACAGCTTTATTCAGAGAATGCACAGGAAGCATATGACAACACCATTCAAGCCTTCAAGATCGCGGAACACATGGACATAAGGCTGCCCGCAATGGTCTGCATGGATGGCTTTATCGTCAGTCACTCCATTGAGAGGGTTGAATATATTGATGATGCGGACGTTAAAAACTTTGTGGGAAAGTTTCAGGCGGTAAATCCACTGCTTGATCTGGACAAGCCCAAAAGCTACGGGCCTCTGATCCTGACTGACCTTTACCATGAATATAAAAGGGCACAGCATGAAGTAATGACAAAAGTCCCGAAGGTTGTGCTTGAGGTTGCCGCGGAGTTTGAAAAGATGACCGGCAGAAAATACAGCCTCTTTGAAACATACAGACTCGAAGACGCGGAAATAGCGATCGTGGTCATGAGCTCGGCAGCAGGCACCACCAAAGACATCATCGACCAGTACAGGGACAAAGGTGTAAAGATCGGCCTCCTCAAGCCGAGGATGTTCAGGCCATTCCCGTATTTGGAAATAGCTGATGCGCTTAAGCACCTGAAGGCAATAGCTGTCCTTGACAGGGCTGACTCCTTCGGCGGCTACGGGCCGTTGTTCATGGAAATCGCAAGCGCGGTTACTTCAATGGACACAAAGCCCGCAATGATAAACAAGATATTTGGACTTGGCGGTAGGGACTACCTCCCTGAGCAGGGAGAGCACGTAATTGATGAGCTTATTAATGTAGCTAAAACCGGAAAAGTTCAAACCGTAAAAGAATATATCGGAGTGAGAGAATAAATATGGTAGTCAGTAGACAGTAGTTAGTAGTAAAGAGAAAAACCAAATTCTTTCCCATAACTACTTGCTGCTTACTACTAACTACTTTATCAAAAGTGAGGAGATAAAAATGACAACTAAACCGCTTAAACTTAAAGAGCTTGCAAAGGGAGAAGACAGGTTTGCGCATGGCCACAGGATGTGCGCGGGCTGCGGAGCTCCTATAGTTGTAAAACAGGTGCTTATGGCAACCGATTATCCCATTATCGCTTCTAACGCAACCGGATGCCTTGAGGTGTCCTCATGCATACAGCAATTCACTGCGTGGAAGATCCCTTGGATACACAGCGCCTTTGAGAATGCAGCTGCAACGATATCCGGTGTTGAGGCCATGTACAAGTCTCTCGTAAAACAGGGCAAGCTTGAGGACAAGCAGGTCAAGTTCATCGCCTTCGGTGGAGACGGTGGTACGTATGATATCGGTTTTCAGAGCCTTTCGGGGGCCATGGAGCGTGGACATGATATGATGTACATTTGTTACGACAACGGCGCGTACATGAACACAGGGATACAGCGTTCAAGTGCCACTCCATTTGGAGCCGACACAACAACATGCCCCGCGGGAGATGTGATACCCGGCAAACCGCAGCAAAGGAAGGACTTGACCAGGATCATGGCTGCACATGGCATTCCTTACGTAGCCCAGGCCTCGCCGGCACACTGGATGGACCTTATGAAAAAGGTACAGAAGGCCTTTGAGATAAAAGGCCCCAAATTCATGAATATTATTTCACCGTGTAACCGCGGTTGGCGCTCACGCACAGATGATGCTATCATGCTGAGCAGGCTCGCTGTTGACACATGTTACTGGCCGCTTTACGAAATAGAAAATGGAGTTACAAAAATTACATATAAGCCCAAAGAGAAAAAGGCGCTTATTGACTTCCTGAAACCGCAGGGCCGATTCAAACACATGTTCGCAAAGGAAAACGAGTGGATGCTGAAACAGGCACAGGAACAGGTAGATGCTCAATGGGAGCGACTCTTAAAGGAAGACTCAGCAGTAAGGGAAGAGAAACCGGCAGAAGGATAATTAGTGTCTGTCCATAAAGTCTGCTTTTTTGTCATTCCTGAGAAAGCAGGAATCCAGACAGAAAACATGGATTCTCGCCACGGCGAGTCGCTGTGGTGACCGCAACAAGTACGGAATGACAAATTGTTTCAGATAAAATTATAATAGAAAGCGTTCCCGGGTAGCTCAGCCGGCAGAGCAGGTGGCTGTTAACCACCCTGTCGGGGGTTCGAATCCCTCCCCGGGAGCCATTTTTTAATTTACCACGGCTTCCTTTTTAATCTTCTCAAGCAGAGTGCATATCTCAGACGATATATTTTCCATATCCTTATGAGTGGTTTTGGCTTTTATTTTATCGCCTGAATTATATGCTGATACAGCTTCTTTTGCCAGGGCATGTATCTTTACGTGTGGTGCGTCTATGGCTTTGAATGAATGTAAATTGGCGCATAAATTCATTCCCTCTCCAAAATACCACTTGCCGAATTTGCAGTTGCGGTGGTCCGGTAAATGTGAAGGCTCCAGAGACATATTGCCTCTTAAACATTCGCCCACCTTACTTACAAACAGTTTGTGGGCTGTCTTTGCAATATCCAGCATCATCAACTCGCTTCCTTTTGTTTTAAAGCCTGTATCCGTGTCCCGCAGTTCTTCGGTCATCTTTATCATGCTGCCTACTTCGCACATCAAATCGTATGCCATTTTATCAATGTCTTTTGCGATGGCAGAGGTTTTTTCTATATTCCTCGTAACATCTTCAGTTGCTGAAGACTGTTCGACAACAGCTGTTGCTATTTGTGTTATCTCAGTGCCGACTCTTTGAACGGATTCGACAACGGTTTGAAGGACATTATTTAAATTTTGTATATGTCCCACAGCCTTTGTTATCCCCTTTGAAGATTCAGCCATGGATCTTGTAGTCAGCTTCGTTTCAGCGCTGACTGATTTGATCTTTTCGGATATCTCGGTCGTTGCGTTAATGGTCCTTTCAGCGAGTTTTCTGACTTCATCTGCCACTACTGCAAAACCCCTTCCCTGTTCCCCTGCCCGGGCTGACTCAATGGCTGCGTTCAGGGCGAGCAGATTTGTCTGATCGGCAATGTCCTGAATTACCGTAACTATTCCTCCTATTTCCACTACTTTATTATTCAGCTTATCAATCATAACAGCAAGCTCTTTTGAGGATGTATCTACTTCATTAATAGTTTCCACAGACATATTCGTTATCTGCTTGCCTCCTTCTGCTATCTCTATCGCTTTTGATGACAGCTCAGATGCTGCCGATGCATTTTTTGCAATGGCAGTTATGGTCTGGCTCATTTCCTCGGATGCTGCTGCTATTTGTGCGGACTGATCAGACTGCTCTTTGGCTCCGTCAGCAGCAGTGTCTGCCTTTTCGCGCAGGACATCTACCTTGTTCGCCAGATTATTGACAGTTGTAAATATGTTGTTTATTATATTGCTGAAGGACTGGACCATTTTATTCATATCCTGTGCAAGCATGCCGATTTCATCATTGCTGTGGGAGTCAATATTTATCCTTAAATCACCGCTTGATAGTTGTTTGACTTTAGCAGTCAATCCTGACAAAGGCTTAAAAACGATATTGACTGTCAGGATTACGAGCGCAGTAACTGCCAATACACCGATTAATCCAAACCCCAGATAATAATTGCGGGACGAACTGATTTTATTGAATGATTCTGTAAGAGGGATTTTTATACTGATGGCGCCCAGGACGGTTCCATCTTTTACATTGTGACAGGAAAGACAATTCTTGCCCATAAAATTCGCTTTTGCTATATACGGGTAAACACCGCGCAGATAATCACCTTCAAGTACAATCTGTTCTTTACCGTTTGCAAGTACCTCTTTCTCAATCTTATCTTTTGGATATTCATCAGGCAAACCTTTCCTAAATTCTTTATCTGTTGCTACGGACCGTATAAGCCTTATATCAGCAATATACTTCATCTGTTCGTAGAAAGGTTTTTCACCATCTTTAAAGTTACCCATAATCATCATTGTGGTCAAAGCATTTAACATTGTGTCTCTGTAGCCGTTGAGTGCAGTGGTTTTCGCCTCATCTATAACAATGTGCCTGGTCCTTATAGTTGTTACCGTAACGGAGATTATGACTCCAGTTATTACAATGGCAATAATTGGTATCGTTATCTTCCACTTAAGCGGCAGTCTCTTAAGATCCATTATGCTCCTCCAATAACAATGAATTATGCTTCATTAGTCGGATTCCTTAGGGAAAATCTTTAATAAGGTTTTGTAATAACTTTTTAAGCAAAAGCACTCCAATGTCCATATGATTTCTATAGTTAACTTCATATTATTAAATGCTCTCTGATGGCTTTGACTTTTTGAAAACTTTCTTTTAAACTTCAATGACATTATGAACGGAGATACAGTATTAACACTCATATTTAAAGCCGGACCGGTTGTAAAAATAGTCCTTCTCATATTGTTGTTGTTCTCGGTTTTCTCATGGGCCATCATCTTCTATAAATTCAGATTACTGTCAAAAGTTGAAAAAGAATCTAAAGAATTTTATGAGGCTTTTTTAAAGGGTAAGCAATGGGATGCATTGTATAAATCTACAAAAAGATTTACAGTCAGCCCTCTGGCAAACCTGTTCAGGGCTGCATATTCCATCGAAGATGCGGGCATGGATGAAATAAGAAGCACACTGAAGAAGATTGAATCATCAGAAACAGCCCGGCTTGAGAAATATCTTACATTCCTTGCAACAACCGGCTCGACCACTCCATTCATAGGGCTCTTTGGCACGGTCTGGGGAATAATGAATTCATTTATGGGTATTGGAAGAATAGGCGCAGCCTCACTTGCAGTAGTGGCCCCCGGTATTGCAGAAGCCCTTATAGCCACAGCAGCCGGCCTTGCCGCGGCAATTCCTGCTGTAATAGCGTATAACTATTTTCTCAGCAGGACCCGCAAAAACATAATTGTGACAGAAGACTTTTCACAGGAATTAATAGAGCAGCTCGTGAGGAAACATGGAGAAACGCAGACAGGCTCTTTCTGAAATCAATGTAACCCCTTTCGTTGACGTCATGCTCGTCCTTCTTATTATATTCATGGTGACTGCGCCGCTGCTTCAGCAGGGAATAGATGTCACCCTTCCACAGGCCAAAGGGAAAGAAATGTCTCCGGGTGAGAGGGTCGTTATAACGATAAAGAAAGATGGGAAGATATATATGGATAAAACGACTGTGACCCTGGATAGTCTTAAAGCAAATTTATCAAAGATGGCTGACAGGGAAGTTTTTCTCAAAGCTGATAAAGAGGTTCCCTATGGCCTTGTAGTGACCCTCATGGGAGAGTTGAGAGAAATTGGCATAGAAAAACTGGGGATGGTGACAGAGCCAAAGGCTCGTATTCAATGAAGCACGCCCTGCATATCGGGAAAGAACCAAATTTTCAGTTAGTACTGATCGCCTCTGCTGTTATACATTTGCTTCTTATTACCGTTATTGTTATTCCGCTTAAGACAAGAGAGAAGGAATATAAAAGTTACTTTGTAAATCTGGTAGGCCCTGTTAATACACCATTGGAAGCAGAAGACCATGCTCTCGCAAACGGGAGTAAAGCCGGAGAAATAAGCAGACCGCTGCCTAAGGCTGATATGGCTCTGGAATCGGCAGAAAAGGTATCAAAAGAGATAGAGAGAATACGCGCCATAAGCGCACTGTCAAAATTGAAGAAGAAAGATGCAGAGATATCTCATAAAATAGAGATTCTCAGGCAAAAGATCCAGGAGGGTTTTTCAAAGAGCTCAGGCAGTCCGAATGCTGCACAATCAGTGGGATATGATTCTTACTATGCCATGATTACCCGCAAGATATGGAGCGAATGGATCTATCCTGAATCCGTTTCAGCCGGCCTTGAAGTGATTATAGCTATCACGATAGACAGGAATGGGAAAATTATTTCGCATGCGATAGAAAAATCCTCAGGCAATGCACTTTTTGACCGTTCAGCAATAAAGGCTATATTAAAAGCCAGTCCTCTGCCATCTCCTTCTGTTGAGACTGAAATAGGCGTGAGGTTTTATCTGTGAAGATAGATGATAGAGAACAGATGACAGAGAACAGACATAAAAATATCTACTTTCTACTTTCTAATTTCTTTTTTCTTTTTTCCTTTTTCTGCCTTCTGCCTTCTGCCTTTGGAAAGGTCTATATTGATATTACATCGCCTGCAGTACAGAAACTTCCTATCTCAATATCAACTAAAGATTCTTCCCCCGCAGCAAAAGAGATAGAGTCAATCGTGATGAAGGATCTTGAATTCACAGGGATGTTCTCTTTTGTGGCTCCGGAAGTCCCCGGGGCAGAGATTACAGCACAAATGGAAGTTACGGTCTCAAACGAAATTACAGTGCTCTGGTCCATTACCGATTTAATTGAAAATAAGGAGGTCTTCAGGAATCGAAAGGCTGCTCCTCCAAAAAGCATCCGGGCCATAGCTCACAGCATATCAAACGATATATATAAATTTGTCACTGAGAAAGAGGGAGCTTTCAGGACTAAGATATCCTATCTGATATATGCATCACAGGGGAATAAAGAATTGCATTTAATGGACTGGGATGGTGGCAACTCTATAAAGTTAGTTCCCAATGGATTGACCTCAAGTCATGCCTGGCTCAATAACAGTCTTTCCTTAACTTATTCTTCTCAAAGGAGCAGAGAGTGGAAAATATATATTTTTGATCTGGAGGCCTTCAGAGAAACAGTGCTGTTTTCATCAAACGGCCTTAATCTCGTTGGAAATGCTTCACCTCAGGATGAGGTAACATTCTCATCGTCCAGAGACGGCAATTCAGAAATATATGCCATCGGCAAAGACGGTGGCAATATACGAAAACTTACGCACTCATTTGGCATTGATGTATCCCCAAAATTTTCCCCTGACGGAAGCACCATAGCCTTTGTATCAGACCGGGGGGGCACCCCTCAGATATACGTCATGGACTCAAACGGGAGAGTACCCAGAAGGATAACATTTGAAGGTTCAAACAACACATCTCCCTCATGGTCGCCTGATGGAAAATGGATAGCTTATACAGGAATGAAGGATGGTAAAAATCAGGTTTTCATGATAAAATTTGATGGATCATCGCTAAGACAACTTACTGTTGACGGTAATAATGAAAGCCCGTCATTTTCTCCTGATGGGTTGTTTTTAGCCTTTGATTCTGACAGGGACGGCAAACATGGTATCTATATTATGCGTATCAATGGAGAGGAACAGAGAAGGATTACACCGAAAGACATAAAAGCCATGTCGCCGAGATGGTCGCCTTATCTTAAGTGAACAATAAGTTGTGAGTAATCAGCAGTGATGGTTAAAATTCTTTTTGATTGTTCATCACTCATTGTTCATTATTAACTAATAATTCTAAGGAGGGTTTAGCGATGAAAAAAGTCTTGATTGTGCTTTTTATGATTTTTGTTGCGGGTTGTGCAAAAAAATATGTAGCTCCGCCCCAGGAGCCTGCGGTGCAAAAGGAAACCGTAAAGAAAGAAACTGTTGTACAACCGGAACAGAAAGCTGAACAGAAAGAAGTCGTGAAAGAGATTGTTGAACCAAAAGAAGTTAAATTGACAGACAGCGCTGTAACAGCAAAGACAGAGGAAACTGCGACCCTCAAGGATGTATTGTTTGATTATGACAAATATAATATAAGAGATGATGCCAGACCTGTCCTGGACAAAGCTGCTTCTTTTCTGAAGAAGAACGGAACCATGAGTGTGGTAGTTGAAGGGCACTGTGACGAGAGAGGAACAAATGAGTACAATCTTGCACTCGGCGAAAGAAGGGCCAAGGCTGTAAAAGATTATCTCACGTCCCTCGGCATCATGCCTGCAAGGATGTCAGTTGTAACATATGGAGAAGAGAAACCTCTCTGCACGGAGCAGGACGAGCCATGCTGGCAGAAAAACAGAAGGGCGCACTTTGTCGTTTCAGGGAAATAAGACAACTTATATGAATAAAATAAATTTCAAAAACATTTCCCGTTTTCTGTATCCTGTCTTCTGTATCCTGATTTCTGTTCTGATATTTACCGGCTGCGCCACAACAACAGATGTGAATAAGACGCAGTATGATATCAATTTATTGAATACTGAAATCCGGGAGATAAAGGAGAAATTGTCTTCACAATCTCAGAAGGAAAAATTTGAGGCCCTTGACAGGCAACAGCAGGAATTTCAAACTACGCAGGAAGCAACTGCCCGGTCCGTTTCTGATTTACTTATTCAGTTTCAGTCTCTCACTGCTGAATTCCATGTTTTGACAGGCCGTTTTGAAGAACTGCGGTATAATGCTGATAAGAATTCATCTGAGATAAAAGAAGAAAGAGAAAGATTCGCCGGGAAACTCAAAGGGATGGAGCTTGCAATTGATGATTTAAACAGGAAGATTTCCAGTGTAGAACAGACGGTGCTGTCAGTTCGCAAGGAGGAGACCAAAGCCGTTGAAGGTGATAAAAAGGCTGAAGAAATGAAGACAGCCGGTGCAGACCCGTCTGACGCAGGAGCAATGAAGCCTCAGGCCCCGGAAAAGAAAGAGCCGGAGAAAACAGAGGCCCAGAAAGAAGTTGCAAACTTGAATGTGAAGGACCTCTATCTGACCGGCTATCAGGCCTTCAAGGAAGGCAAGAATACAGAGGCCCGGGCGAAGCTCTTGTCGTTGCTTAAAGATTATCCGGAAAATGAATATTCTGACAATGCGCGCTTCTGGATTGCTGAAAGTTATTATAAAGATGAAAACTTTGAAGATGCGATTCTCGCTTACGAGGAATTACTGAAGAAAAATCCCAGGAGTGACAAGGCCGCAGGCGCCATGTGGAAACAGGGATTATCATTTTATGCGCTCAAGGATGAAAAGACCGGCAAGTTAATCTTTGAAAAACTTATAGAACAATTTCCGAATTCCGAACAGGCGCAGCTTGCAAAAAAGAAAATTGCTAAAAAACCTCCTTCAAAGAAAAAATAATTGAAGTGATGTATGCAGATATAATATCGTAAATTTCTTGTTTTATTTTTTCAGTTTTCAGTGTATACTTTATCCGAAATGCCAAAATACAGGATAGGATGCAGCGGATTTTTATATGATTCATGGAAGGGCGTTTTTTATCCGGAGGAGCTTCCGCATAGAAGGTGGCTGTCCTTCTATATGGAAAAATTAAATACCGTTGAGTTAAATGTCACCTTTTACAGACTTCTGAAAAAGGAGGCCTTTGAAAGATGGTATAAAGAAACCTCACCTGATTTTTTATTCTGTCTGAAAGGCAGCCGCTTTATAACGCATGTCAAAAAACTTAAGGATGTGGAGCTGCCTCTCTCGACATTTTTTAATGCAACGGCCCCTCTGCTTGAAAAGCTTGGTGTCATTCTCTGGCAATTGCCTCCGAATTTAAAACTTAATCTGAAAAATCTCGAAGATTTCATTGAAAATCTTAAACGCTATCCGGTCCGTCATGCCTTTGAATTCAGGCATAAGAGCTGGCTTACAAAGAAAGTCATAAGTCTCCTGTCAGCCTCAAATATAGCTTTGTGCATGGCTGACTGGCCCGATTTCATTAACGATCTTCCGATTACTGCTGACTTTGTGTATATCAGAAGACATGGCGAGGGTGGGAGTTATGCGACAAATTATACTACCGAACAATTGAAGAATGATGCGAAGCGTATAAAAGAATATCTGAAACAGGGCAAGGATGTGTACTTTTATTTTAATAATGACGCCTTCGCATATGCGCCCAAGAATGCGTTGGAACTGAGGGCCATTCTTGCAAGCACACTTCCTAAGGCTTTAACAGAGACTCCCAGGAAACAGGAAGTAAAAGTTGAAAGCAAAAAAACAGAGAAGAAAAAAACAGGAAAAAAGGAAATCATAAAAAAGCCTGCAGTAAAGAAAAAAACCGTACGCGATATCTCACCCCGAAAAGCAGCTCCCAGAAAACCTGTGAAAAGCACTCCTCCAAAGAAGGCCCAAAAAACGGCAACAAAACCTGCCTCAAAAACAGCAAAGAAAAAAAGATAAAAAAGCTTAACCTGTATTTTTAATTTTAATTTTTTCTTTCACGAATGCAAGCTCTTCTTCCCGGCTTTTAATTTGTCCTTCCAATCTGGCATCGAGAATTGCCGTAAATATTTTTTTGAAAAGAGGACCTGGCGTATATCCCATTTTCTGCAGGTCTTCTCCTTTAAGTTCAGGGCGGATTTTTCGTAATGTTGTCAGATAAAGCGAAACAGCTTTTTTCTGTTCCTTATGTTGAGCTTTTGCCATTGTAAAAAGAATGGTCTGTATATTGAGAGGATAGAGGATGTAGTAAATCTCTTTTTGAGAAGCATGTTGTAATTGTACGAGCGCTTTCTGCGAATGTTCAATTCCATCTAAAGTCTCTTTGCTTATCTTTGGAGGCACATTAAGGCGCTGCAAGGCTTCCTTTCTTTCCTGAAGTGTCAGCTCTTCAATGAAGGCCATAAGAAAAAGATGGGCCTTGTTTACCTTTTCCTCAAAGAAAAGCAGGTTAAACCAGGCGAACGTCTCCTGTATGGATTCAAATGTCTCTTCAAGGGTTTTTGTCACTTTCAGGCAGGAGTGAATACATTTCAGCAGGCCGAGCTCTTCCAGCCTTTTCATGGCCCTGACAGGTTCTGTCTCAAGAAAGAGGAGGTCGAGTTCATCATACATCCTCGCACCTGACAGCCTGTCAAAGAGATTTATTCGTACAGCGGTTCTTATTAAATTTATTGTGTGCTTGCTTATTTTAAAGCCGAAGCGCTCTGAAAACCTTATGGCCCTGAAGGCCCTCGTAGGGTCTTCTATAAAGCTGAGGTTGTGAAGTATCCTGATAGTCTTTTCCTTGATATCTCTCTGTCCGCCGAAAAAGTCAAACAATTGGCCGAACTTGTCAGGATTCAGTTTTATGGCCATTGTATTTATTGTGAAGTCTCTTCTGTACAGGTCTTTTTTTATTGAAGATGTTTCCACAGTCGGCAGGGCTGCCGGCGATTCGTAATATTCCATCCTGGATGTTGCAATATCAAATTTGAAATAGTCTGTCAGCACTACGGCGGTCCCGAATCTTTTGTGGCTTTTTACCCGGGCCTGCAATTTTTTGCCGAGAGTATTTGCAAATGCAATCCCGTCTCCTTCAATCACAAGGTCTATATCAAGATTTGTTTCCCCCCGCAGAAGATCCCGCACAGAACCGCCGACGATATACGCTGAAAAGCCCAGCTCTTCTGCAACTTCGCCAGCAAGTTTAAGCAGGTTGAATATTTTCACAGGAAATCTGGATTTCATGGCAGATAAAAGATTTTTGCCTACCGAAGGCTTTTCAGATAATTTTTCATGTGTGCTTATACGGTCTTTTCTTAAAAGGCTTTCATACAAGGATCTCAAAAGATCTGTCCTCGTTATGGCTCCTACTATCCGATTATTTTCAATCACAGGCATAAACCTCTGGTTCTGCTCTATCATCAATGCTTCAATCTCACTCACGGGTGTGGCAGGTGTTGCTGTTAAAGCATCTGTCGTACAGAATTCTATAACTCTGCTTTTTCCAAAACCATGGAACAGGGCTTTTTCTACTTCCTCTCTGGATACAAGCCCGTAATAGGCATTTTGTTTAAGGACCGGCAGGACATTGACTTCATATCTCGTCAGATATTTTTCTGCAGTAGACATGGTGCTGCTCCATGAAATGGTCTTCACAGGACTTGTCATTATGTCCTTTGCCGTTCTTGTAGGATGTATCTTGCTTTTCAAAATGCCAAGCAGTTTCTCTTCAGTTTCTTCAAGCGACATTTCCTTTACTGTTGCGGAAGAGGCCTGCGGATGCCCCCCGTCGCCAAATATGCGCAGTATTTCTGAAACATCAACCTCCGGTATGTGGCTTCTTGCAATTATCTGTATCTTGTCTTCCATGGACACAAGAAGAAAAACTGCGTCTGTGTCTTCCATGTCCCGGATTTTATGGGCCAGGGAGGCAATGTCTCCGATATAAGTATCCCTTGAAGCCCTGGCAATTTTAATCCTTACATCATGAATAACATAATCATCTGATGAATGTATTAATTCATTCAGAAGGTCTATTTCCTCCGGCCCGAGTTCTTTCGTAATAAAACTGGAAACTATATTCAGGTTTGCGCCTTTTTTGAGAAGATATGCGGCTGCGGTTATGTCCCGTACTGTAGTGGAAGAAAAAATAAGAGATCCTGTTTCCTCATAAATCCCCAGCATCAGTATTGTGGCTTCAACAGGAGAAACAAATATTTTGTCCTTCCGCAGCATCTCCGTAAATATTGTAGTTGTCGCTCCGGCAGTTTCAATAACTTCTTTCTGCCCTCTGATATCCTTTTCCGAAAACGGATGGTGATCGTATATATGGATTCTAAGCCCGGCTTTATTCAGAATCTCAGAAAACCTTCCTATCCTGTCGGGATTTTTGACATCAACCAGTATTAACCTTGTGATATTCTGAAGACTTAAGTCTTTCAGTCTTCCAAACTCCAGGGTTATGTGCGATGTAGATAAAAAGTCACGAACGTTTTTCTCCTGCGAGCCCGGAAATACAAGGATTGCATCAGGATAATATTTCTTTGCGGCAATCATTGACGCCAGCGCATCAAAATCAGCGTTAAAATGAGTTGTGATTACATCCATGCTGTAATTATATCTGAATTAAGCAATTTTGTAGTCGTAAGCAGAAGGTTTTCTGTGATGAAGCCGGAGCAGGCATATCGCACAATATGTTTTTGAGTTATGCCTGCTCCGAATGTGGGTTAAGGCAGAATACCAAAATATGACAAACCTATGTCTGTTCCAGAAAGAGTTTAAGGGACTGGCTCCTTGCGGGATGTCTCAACTTTCTGAGGGCTTTTCCCTCAAGCTGCCGTATTCTTTCCCTGGTAACTCTAAACTGTTTTCCTACCTCTTCAAGCGTCTGGGAGACGCCGTCTCCGATTCCAAAACGTTTTTCTATGATTTCAGCTTCTTTCTGGGAGAGAGTACTTATGACTTTCCGGACCTGCTCCTTCAGTTCCTGCTGAATCACACTGTCCAGCGGGATCAGGGAGGCCTTGTCTTCTATAAAATCTTCCAGATGGCTGTCCTCATCACTGCCTATTGGTGTTTCAAGTGAAATCGGCTCTTTGCATATCTTCATAATTTCCCGGACTTTTTCCAGCGGAAGCCTTATCCTTTTTGCTATTTCTTCTGCCCTCGGTTCCCTGCCGAATTCCTGAACAAGCTGTTTGGAAACATACGTCAGTCTGTTTATGGTTTCAATCATATGGACAGGAAGCCTTATAGTCCTGGCCTGGTCCGCAAGAGCCCGTGTTATCGCCTGCCTTATCCACCAGGTTGCATATGTGCTGAACTTATATCCTCTTTTATAATCAAACTTCTCAACGGCCCTCATCAAGCCGATATTGCCCTCCTGTATAAGATCAAGCATGCTGAGTCCCCGGCCGATGTATTTTCTTGCAACGCTGATTACCAGTCTCAGATTTGCTTCGGTAAGCATTTTTTTGGCCTGAATAATTTCCTTTTCAGAGTCCTGAAAGAGTGTCAAAGATTTTTTAACCTCTTCACCCTTGAGCCCCAATTCTGATTCCACTACAGTCAGTTCCATGTTCAGCCTCTTATATGTGCTGTAAAGAGCTTCACTTTCTTTGTGTTCCATATACGAAGCGGCCTGGGCCATAAATGCATTTTTGCTCTTCAGTTTGTATCCTGTAGTATTAAGTCTGATTAAGATATTATTGATCTCACTGGTTAAGTTTTCATGGAGGGCTGCCAGTTTTTTAAACTGGGCATAGAAACTATCAATGATATTATCTCTAAGATTCAAGGCATTTAACTTATCAATTATTTTCTGGTTATTCTCCGACACTTTTATGCTAAATAACTCTCTTGATTTCCTGCTCGTTTTATTATCGTCAAGTTTTGCTTTACAGGAATTCAGCCTCTGGAAGAGGGTCTTTAAGGACTTGATGGTATCGAGAAGGTTTTCAACAAAATCTTTTTTCACTGAATCCGATACATCCTTGTCCATCGCGCAAATATTCTTTATGGACATCTTGTTTTCCTTTAAAAGGAAGGGCAGATATAATATCTGCTTTTTTGTAAAAGGGGCCGCAAAAATCACCTCTGACAATTTTTTCTTTCCCGCCTCGATCCTTTTTGCAATTTCAACTTCACCCTGTTTCGTAAGCAGGAAAAGCGTCTCCATTTCCCGAAGATAAATTTTTATCGGGTCATCCTGAGTGTAATAGAGGGATGGAGAGAAAGTCCTGCTTTCACGGGTAATACTGCCCAGCTCTTCTGTCACTTCCTCAGAATATGTGTTTTCCTGATCAGTGTACTCTAATGTTCCTTTCATGGCCTTTTCCTCCTAAGAGATGCAAGATTTTCAATTTTGTAATTGTGTCTAATCTGGTGATTCCTGCATATATTTTGAAGCCGTCCCCTCCAAAAAAGTTTCTGCATTCATCTTTATGCTCCAAAACCCATATATCTTCCAGTGACTGGAGAATGACTGCCTCTGCCAGATTCATCAGGCCTTTTAAATCCTGGGCCCGGGAGCGGTTATTTGAGGATAACTTTTTCTGTATCATCTTTGTACTCATGAATAGTAAACTCCTTATTGTGTTTATTAGACAGATCTGAAAAAAGACAATGAGGCATATCTGTTAAAATCAAAGGGTTCTTCAGGCGAATTGATGTTAAATAGGCCTGTTCAACCAATTGCAGACATTTAAAGTCAATATGTGTCACTTTCTTAAAATTCAATACAGCCCGATCCATACTGTGTATCGCTCTCATCAGTATTAACTTCAGTTCGTCTTCGTAGTCCGAAGACAATTCACCTCTGAAAGTAAATATGCCTATTGTTCCATGCTGTTCAAATTTATATTCCATCTGTGCCTCATTCTTGCGTTGTAAGTTACGACAGGCATTGGGAACTTAATTTATTGTTGTGCTCTTTTTCCTTGTCTAAAATATTTTCCTTATATATTTCGCAGGCAGTGAAGTGCCTGCTGCAATAATGTATTGCGGGCCCTATATGCTTGCTATTCAGATTCAAACAGTAACAATTATGAAAAGGGTTTTGTACAAAAGGACAAATTTTGTTTTTTCTTATATCAGACATATGGTATCTCTCTAAAGATCAGCTCAAACTGCTTAAACTGTTCAAATTGTTTTTTTGTTTCTTATCTACTCCCTACACCCTGCACGCCACTCCCTGTCTTTCAGCAACCTTTTAGAACAGAGTTCACCATGAATTACACCTTGTATTTGTTGTATATCTCTTTTCTTACAGGACAATTGCAGAGAAAGGAATATCCAAATCCCATTTTATAGTTACAGATGCCTCCTTTGTTTCCGGGTTTTATGAAATGTATTTTTTCCCCTGCAAAGTCTTCTATTTCACACAGGCAATCGCCTTCTCCTGATAAACAGGAAAAATTATCCCTGCATCTTGAAGCCCTTTTGAGAATGTCTTTATCTAATATAAATCTCATACTTCGTAACAACCTCTGCAAGATTTAAAATTTAACCAATAAAAAGTTGCTGAGAAAATGTTAAAGCGTATTCTTATATAGAAAGAGTAGAACGAATATCTATTAACAAGAAATGTGCCAGAAAAAGTGTAATATGGGAATACGGAAAAGTGTAGTTTTTATTACAGTAAGTATTCTATTACTGATGTCGAGTGAGGTTGTCAGGACGAATAATCCTGCAACATATTAATTAACCCCAGGAGTTTAAAAATTTCGATGTGCTTAACTTGCTTCTGTATTTGATTTATGAATATTCTGAAGTTGGGAGGAGATTGTAACATGTCATGGTTTTGTGACAGGCACGACTTTGTGACATGTCATGGTTTTTATTTTAGTCTCTCTGTGACGATATTAAACTTATCAATTTTGCGGTAGATGGTTCTGACATTTACGCCTAACAGCCGTGCAGCTTTGGCTTTATTCCAGCCCGTTTTTTCAAGAGCCCTTAAAAGAGCTTCTGGCCCAATCTCATCTTCAGAAGGTAGAACAGGAATTTTATCATTGTAAAGATTCCTTAAGTTTTGCGGCAAATGTTCCATCGTAATAGTGTTCTGATGGCAAACAATAACGGCATGTTCAAGTGCATTTTCCATCTCTCTGATATTGCCGGGCCATGGGTAATCCATAAAAATTTTCTGTACATCCCCTGATACAGCATCAATGGTCTTATTCAATTTATTATTTAATTTTTGGAGGCTGTGCCTTATCAGAGAAGGGATGTCGTCTGTTCTCTCCCTGAGAGGCGGCAGAAATAATTCCACAACTTTCAGGCGGTAATAAAGATCTTCCCTGAACCGGCCCTGTTTGACTTTCCTGTAAAGGTCCTGATTGGTGGCTGCAATAATGCGGACATCTACTTTTATTGGAATTGAGTCACCTACGCGTTCTATTATTTTTTCCTGAAGGACCCTCAGGAGTTTTAATTGCATTCCGGCGGGGATGTCTCCTATTTCATCAAGGAAAATAGTCCCGCCGTCCGCCCTCTCGAAGCGGCCTACCTTGTCCCTGTCTGCTCCGGTAAAGGCTCCTTTCACGTGTCCGAAAAGCTCACTCTCAAGCAGGGTTTCCGGTAACGCAGAGCAATTGACTTTTACAAGGTGCTGGCTGCTGCGTTTTCCGGTGTAATGAATGGCCTCGGCAACAAGTTCCTTGCCGGTTCCGCTTTCGCCTGTAATTAGTACGGTAGTTTGCACGTCAGCAAGGTCTTCAATGAGTCTGTAAATCTTCTGCATTCTGTTGTTTTGCCCGATGATATTCTGAAAGTGCTGCCGTTCTCCAAAACTTCGCTCAAGCTCATTTAAACGGGTTTCATCCCTTATAATCATCACTGCACCTGAGAATTCACCAGGGCCTGCTATGAGGGGCGAGGTATTTACTGTGACGACCTGTTTAATGTGTTTATTGTGCCGGCATTCCATGCGCTGCAGTTCAACGCTCTTTCTTAAAGCGATTGTATCTCTGAGGGCCTTAATGCAGTTTCCCGTACAATTAGTTGGTAATATATTAAAAGGTTTATCTATTGCATTACGGTTAATGCCGCAAATGCTTCGTGCAGCATCATTGACTTCAATTACCACGAGGTCCTGGTCCACGGTAACAATGGCATCTTTAATACTCCTGAAGGTGGCCTCAAGATTCAGGCGGTATTTTTCTTTTTCCTCCTGAAGCGCCTTATGTTTTAATGCCATATGCGCCGTACGGACAAGCATTTCCTGCCGCACAGGTTTTGGGATATAATCGAAGGCGCCCATCCTGAGGGCTTCAGAGGCTGTTTCAACGTTTGGATATCCCGTAATCATAATTACAGGGCATTTAATGAACCGGCCCCGGATCTCTCTTAACAGGTCAATTCCAGAACGGTCTCCCAGAATAATATCTGCAAATATAATATCAAAGGTTATCTCGGATATTCTTGCAAGGGCTGCCTCAAAACCGTCAGCCGTAGTTACGGAAAACCCCTCCTCCGTAAGGAAGGTTTCAAAGGTAAACCTTATGCTCTCTTCATCGTCAATTACAAGAACTTTTGCATTCATGGCTTCACACTTAAAGGAAGATCTATAATGACTTTGGTGAATTCCCCTTCCACACTGTCAATCAGCAGCTTACCACCATGGTTGGTTATAATTCCATGACTGATGCTTAGACCAAGACCGGTTCCGATATTTGCCGGCTTTGTTGAGAAGAAGGGATTTATTACCTTATTCATATTGTCCGGAGAGATTCCCGTGCCTCTGTCATAAAATACTATGCGGATATAACGTGAATTGTTAACGGTTCCCTGTTTCCCTGTAATCCTAAGTATTTTATTTTCATGTGCAGAGGCATATTTTTCATTAAGTGCAAAACGGGCATTGCTGATAATATTCAGAAATACCTGCTCAATCTGCTCTGGTATGACCTCAAGTGCAGGCAGATCAGTCGGAATTGTTACCTGCAGCCTTATAGCGTCTTTTGTCAATTGAGCATTTGTCAGCCCAAGAGCATCAGACATAATTTCATGAATATGCACAAGGCGCATTTCCTCGTTACTGTATCTGGCAAATGAAAGGAGATTGCCTACAATACCGGCAATACGGTCGCTTTCCTTTATAATCCGCTTTGCAATATCGTGGTCTTTGCTGCCCGGCTGGTTTTTGTTTAGAAGTATCTGGGCATAATTAATAATGCCGTTGATAGGATTATTTATTTCATGAGCCACACCTGCTGCCAGTTCGCCAAGCGCCACCAGGTGGGCGGTCCGCATGGCTTCGGCCTCAGCCCGTTTGCGTTCAGTAATGTCTCTTGAAATAGCTCTTATTTCATATATTTCTCCTCTACTGTCGAGTTCAGCATATACATTTACAATAGCGGGGAATGTCGTACCGTCTTTTCTGATAAAAGTCCTCTCGATATTTCTGAGGACTTTTTCTTTCTTTAATCTCGGGGAATCTTTTTCAAACTTTCTTTTAGATTCTTTCGTAAAAAAATCTGTAAGGGGCCTTCCAATTATTTCTTCTTTTGTGTAACCAAGCATTCTTGCTTCGGTTTCATTGCAGTCTATAATTATTTTGTTTTTGTTTAAAGTGTGATACATATCAGGAGCATTGTCATACAGATTGCGATATTTCTGCTCAGATATCTTGAGAGCGTGTTCTGCCAGCTTTCGGTCCAGTATTTCCTGCCTGAGAAATTCGTTTGAGATACTGAGTTCGTCCGTACGCTCTTCAACGAGTTTCATGAGCTCAGTGCGGTGTTTCTGCAATTCCTCCGCAGCCAATCTGTGTTCTGTAATGTCCCTGGTTATATGTATTAATCTTATATGCTGATTGCTGCTGTCAATTTGCGGTATCGCCTTTATTTCAACGAACAAATTTAAATACGGTTCAAACCTTTCAACTACAACAGGTTTCAGGGTCTTTACACATGTACAGCTCGGGCAACCGTCCGGAGGAGAGTCCTGGCCATGATAATATTTGTAGCACTTTATATTCTTGCCGTTTAACGAGGGTAATCTTAAGATTTTCCTGGCTGTTTCATTTGCATATATTATGTTGAAATCACTGTCATGAATTGTGATCATTTCGTTGATGCCATCAAAGATGCTTTCCAGGTCCTGTTTAAACAGTGAGGTCTCTTTCGGGAATCGTTTATGTGTGGTTGGTTTATTCATAAGTCCCTGACCCAGTGTAAATAATAAAAAGTTACCAATAAAATTATTTTACTCTTGCCTCTCAGGGTTGTGATGTTTAATGATAATATTTATATATTGCAAATGTCTATTTTCACATAACGAACTCTGTTGCAATGTTTACAGACAGGGAAGGCTGTGGAAGAATTTCTATACGACATCTTTAAAAAGGGATTAGGGGATAGGGAGTAGGGGGGTAGGGAAAAGAAATAAAAGAAACTGCTTGAAGCAAAAATGTAACATACCGTTTGTCGATTATAGAAATTCTGTAACAGGCTGCCCTGTCTGCAGGCAGCAGAGCATTTTATTCCTTGAACTATGATGGCTGTTTTCGATATTATTCTAACAGCTGTAATTCTTCACAAATAACTTGTAGAAATAATATATGCAGGTCAATGAAAATCTCAAAGCAACAGAAAGGGAAAAGGTATGTATAATTTTGTAAGCTTTGCTGGAATATTTATTCTTATGGCCTTTGCCTGGCTGCTCTCCTCAAACAGAAAAGTTATTAACTGGCGAGTAATCATTTGGGGAACTGCTTTGCAGCTCGTTCTGGCGCTTTTCATTTTCCATGTTCCGGCAGGCTCAAAGACATTTCTCTTCATAAATGACGCTGTGGTACGGGTCCTTGACAGCGCAACTGCAGGAGTCAGGTTTCTTTTTGGAAGGCTGGCGCTTGCTCCCGGAACAAAGAATGAAATGGGCGAAGAGTCCCTCGGATTCATTTTAGCCTTCCAGGCTCTCCCTACGATAGTATTTTTCGCAAGCCTCATGGGCTTGCTGTACTACATAGGGGTAATGCCGTGGCTGATAAAGATCTTCTCCCGGACTTTTACAAAACTCATGAAGATAAGCGGAGCGGAGGCTCTCAGCGTTTCAAGTAATATATTTGTCGGCGTTGAGGCAAATATGACCGTACTGCCCTATCTCGGCAGGATGACCAGGTCTGAATTTTGCACTATACTTGCAGCCGGCATGTCAACAACAGCCTCAAGTGTTCTGGCGCTTTATGTTTTTATTTTGCAGAAAACTTTCCCCACTATAGCAGGGCATCTTGTATCTGCATCCATACTTTCTGCGATAGCTGCAATAGTGATGTCAAAACTTATCATGCCCGAGACTGAAGAACCTGAGACCCGGGGATTGGAGATAATGCCATACTGTCAGAAGGAATCCTCTGTCATGGAAGCAATTATAAATAATGCAAATGAAGGGGTTAAGATGATTGCCGGAATTATAGCGCTTCTTTTGGCGTTTCTTGGTATTGTTGCGCTTGCGGATTTTCTTATAGGAGGCGTGGGGATCCAGCTTAATAATCTGACCGGCCTCCATATGGACTGGACGCTAAAGGGGCTTTTGGGTTACCTGTGTTATCCCTTTGTATTAGTGATTGGTGTTCCGCTTTCAGATGCTTTTGAGATATCCAAACTTATAGGCGAAAGGGCTGTTCTTACAGAGGTGAAATCATATCAGGATCTTTCCGTACTTCTCTCTTCTGGTGCGCTTCATGACTCCCGTTCTGCAGTGTTAGCCGCATATGCCCTCAATGGTTTTGCCCATTTTGCTTCACTTGCCATATTCGTCGGCGGTACAGCAGCGCTGGCCCCAAAAAGAAGCCGTGATATCTCGGCTGTCGGCTTCAGGGCGCTTATGGCAGCCACCCTGGCCTGCCTTATGACAGCCGCAGTAGCAGGCGCTTTCTTTACTGGCGAGTCCATATTATTAGGCAGGTAAAATTATGGCGGGAATCTCTCAATACGATGTGATCATAGCAGGAGGAGGGCCTGCCGGTTCCACTGCCGGATATATTTTAAGCAAATCCGGATTCAGGGTCCTGCTGATTGACAAGAGCAAATTCCCCAGACATAAACTATGCGGCGGGTGCATTACTCACAAAACAATCAAGCTTCTGGAGCGGGTATTTGGAGAAACTGCAGAAGACCTCAAGAAAAGGGAAGTCCTTAATTTTGAATCCAATCACTATGAAATCTTTTGTAAAAATAAACTTATATCAAAAACAGATACTCAGCTTTACTTTTATTTTATTGACAGATATATATACGATAATTTTCTGTTAGACAAGGCGAAACAGGCCGGTGTAGAGGTAATTGAGGGAGAACGAGTTATATCTTTCAACATATCAGATAATGAGGTTCATACAGAATCCGGGCAGGTATTGACAACGAGGTTATTAATTGGAGCAGACGGGATCAACAGTGTTATAAGACGCCAATTCCCGGGCAAAATATTCAATCATGAGATATGGCAGCATGATCTTGGCAATGCCGTAGAGATTTTTATTAAGCGTTCTGACATTCAAAAGGTTGTTGACCATCCCACGCTTTATTTCGATTTCATAAACCATGGATACGCCTGGATGTTCCCTAACAGGGACAAATTTATACTCGGCATCGGCGGACTTGCACGAAAGAATAAAAAACAGTTTATGCCTGCGTTTAATGATTTTCTGTCAATGCTCAACCTTGGCGGGTTAACCACAGGTAATATCAGAGGATACACCTTCCCATACGGCAATTTCATTTTAACCCCGGTATTTAAAAATATAATCCTTATTGGAGACGCAGCAGGTTTTGCAGACCCGCTATTAGGAGAAGGAATTTATTATGCTCAGAGAAGCGCTGAACTTGCTGCACAGGCTATTTGTGATTGTGCCAGGGAAGGCAAAGATCTGGATTATAGGGCCCAGCAGATTACAGATAAATATCTGCGGTTGTTACATGAAAAAATATTTCCGGAACTTATTTATGCCAGGAAAATAAGAAAGTTTATTTTCAGGTTTTTAAGCAAACATCATTATTTACCATTGAAAATAATGATGAATTTGATTGGCACAAAACCTGTTGAAGCAGTGCATGGAATCAGATCGTATAAATGGCTTAAAAAACTGCCATGACGAAGTTTGGTGAGAATTTTATTCCAGTTCCGGAGAATGGGTCTGGTTCAATTCATCGAGCCCTTGCAGCCTTTTGGCGCCTATAAACCTTTTTACATAATACGATGTATTGAGACTGTCAATTGTAACTTTCTTTGCAAGTGTTGAAGCATGTACAAAAAGATTGTTCCCAAGATAAATACCTACATGGGAAGGGAACGAGGCATATGTACGGAAGAAAACCAGATCGCCGATAGAAAGGTTTTCCTTGTCAACAGATATTCCCTGATTAAATTGCTCTCTCGCACTTCTTGGAAGTTGTATGCCAAAGAAACTGAAGACTTTCTGCACATATCCTGAACAATCAGTGGCCTTTAATGAACTGCTGCCAAACTTATATGGAATTCCAACCGTTTGCCTGGCCACAAACATTAACAGTTCTTTAAGGTTACTATGTTGCAATTCAGGAGCGTCTGATAAGTTGTTGATTCCTCCGGCATCAATTGAGAGTGAAGCACCGGCCTTGCTCTCAAGTGTTTCAGGTTCTGCTTTTTGTATATTCTGCTCTGGTGCCATTTCTGTGGCGCTGTTATTTACAGGGGAGGAATCTTTTTTAATGGACTTTTTTGACGGGATTATTATTCTGGCGCCTATAGCCAGTTTATCCGAATCAAGCTTATTGGCTCTGCTGAGAGTTTCAATATTTGTCCTGAATTTTTTTGATATTCTGTAAAGGGTATCGCCCTTTTTAACTATATATGTTCTCTCAGCCCAGGAATGTGTACTCATTCCTGCGAGAAGAAATAAAACAGCAAAAAAAAGACATATACGCATCTTAAAAAAAATCTTCATATTTAGTCTTAAACTATAAACAAATAATAATTTTATTTCAATAGCAACCCCAGCAGCGTGTCAACCCCAGCAGCGACAATACCCTGCCTGCTATCCGATGTCTTTTGCCGATATGATAAAATAGATAATTAAAAATTATACGGTTAATCACTTACAACCTATCCAAGGGAGGAAATATGCTTGCAGAAGTAAAGATAATTGAAGGCGGACAGCTCATAAGGACTGAGAAAATGAAGCTGAGGGTAGTGAAAGAGTTCAGCAATAACATTATCATTTATGAAAATGAAGCAGGAGGAGCCGTTATATATTTTAAAAACAGGGATGAGTATGTTTTGATATCTATTGATATGGCCTAGTATGTTCAAACACTTCTCACTTACTCTGAAAATGCTGTTGATAACAATTGTTGTAGGGGTTTCAACGTGGAGCTTCCTGGATCTTCTCCAAACGCGTACGATAGAAGAGACATTTCATGCTACCCTGTCTGAAAAACTTAACGAAGACAAAAACGGGAATCAGATTCTTTTTGATCGCTATCTTCAGATCTTCCATCAGAATGCCAGGGTCATCATTTCGCAGAAACAATTCTATGACTATATAAGAAAGACCAGAACCGCAGAATGGTTATCCGTACCTACGGGCCCGGATCAGATACGATATTATGAGGTACTGCCGCCGTGGCTGCCGAATCTTTCCACGATTGGCTCTTTTACACACTTTCATTATGCCTTGCTGATAGACGGCAGTGGAAATGTCAGGGAAGTCTACAAGCGTTTTACAGAATTGCCTCCAAAATTGTTGCTTACGCCAGGATACCTGCTGCGAAAGTTAAATTATAAGCAAATCCTTCTGACCACCATTAACGGCGTCTTCTATCTTGTTACATCTGAGACTCTTTACGGCTCTCAGGGAAGAGCTTTGGCCACGTTAATGCTGGCAACTCCTGTTGATAATGAGTTTCTTTCTGAATCTCAGGACCAGGATCGTATCGTGGCCTTTGCAGGAGGGGAAGGGCCTCAGATTCTTGCAACTAACAGAGTGGACCTTTTGCCACTGGGCACCCCGCTGAAATCACTGAAAGACAGGTACTTATATTCAGGAACAGATTTCTTTGACTATGGAATATCAGACCGAAGCATTGAACTCGTTACATTTATTCCTACAAAGCCGTATGAGTTGCTCGGTAAATCAATTCTTATAAAAGAACGCAGGAGCCGAATTATAACAGCCCTTATGCTGATACTTTCTTTTTCATTCATAATGGTCTGGATTACAAAACGTATCCAGAGCCTGACAGGCCGGGTAACGGATTTCTCAAAAAAAACCTTGAATATACAGCAAAAAGATTTATGGGAAGGTGACGAGCTGAAAATTCTTGATGAGCGTTTCCGTAATCTGACCCGGGAGATTCTTATATCCCATGAATCCCTGAAAGAACAGGCTGAAACGCTGCGCAGGGAAAGGGACCGGGCCCAGAACTATCTTGATATAACCGGAACCCTTATTATGACTTTAAACAGAATAGGTGAAATTACACTGATAAACAGAAAAGGATGTTCTGTGCTCGGGTATGAAGAGGAGGAAATCGTTGGGAAGGAATGGTTTGATAATTTTATTCCTGAAAGAATAAGGACTGAAGAAAAGGCAGTGTTTGAAAAACTTATGGCTGGAAGGATTGAGCTCCTGGAGTATCATGAAAATGTTGTGCTCAAAAAGAGCGGAGAAGAAAGATTAATAGCCTGGCACCATACGGTATTGAAAGATGAAGCCGGCGGGATTGTCGGCATACTTATTTCAGGCGAGGATATTACCGAGCATAAACAAATGGAGAAATCTCTTATTGAGATAGAGGAAAGAGAGCGGAGCCGTATCGGACAGGATTTGCACGATGGACTGGGACAGCTCCTTACCGGCATTGCGTTTAAGGTCCGGGGACTGGGGCGCAAACTTGAGAAGCTATCGTTTTTAAATGCTGAAGATGCAGCAGAAATCTCTGTACTTGTAGACGAGGCCAAGACACAGGTCAGCAGAATATCAAAAGGTCTTTATCCTGTTGAGATGGATAGGGAAGGTCTTATGACTGCTCTTGAAGCGCTTGCTTTATCTACCAGAAAAATGTTTGGAATACCTTGTATTTTTAAATGTGATAAACCAGTTTATATCCGTAACAAATCCGCTGTAATACAATTATATCGTATTGCACAGGAGGCCGTGACCAATGCTGTTAAACACGGCAAGCCCCGCCAGATTGAGATGGGCCTTTCAGCAACATATAATAAAATTGTTATGATAATAAAAGATGACGGCATAGGCGTTCAGGAGGCCCCGGGACCAACCAATACGGGGTTAGGATTAAAGATTATGAGTTACAGGGCCAATCTCATTAACGCCTCGCTTGACATCAGGCGGGAGACAGCAGGGGGAACATCTTTAACATGTATTTTCTATGACACACGCGAAGAATCATCCGGAAAAGATAAAGTATAAAATTTTCATTGTTGATGATCATCCGATTGTGCGGCAGGGTGTTGCACAGCTGATCAATCAGGAAGCCATCCTTACGGTTTGTGGAGAGGCCAGCGACGTTGCATCGGCTCTGCAGGCCATCCCGGCCTGTGACTGTGATCTTGTTCTCGTGGATCTCTCTCTGGGGTCTGACATCGGAATCAGACTTATCGAAGACCTTCTGCTGGACCATACGGACCTCAAAATACTGGTTCTATCCATGCACGACGAAGCATTATATGCCGAGCGCTGCCTGAAGGCAGGAGCCAAAGGTTATATAATGAAGCAGGAACCTCCCGAGCTCGTTATATTGGCGCTGAAAAAAGTACTGAATGGAGAGATTTATGTAAGCGCTAAATTAAGCGCCAGGCTGTTACAGAAATTAGCTTCAAAACAATCCGTGCCTTATAGCTCCCCTATTGAACAACTCAGTAACCGGGAACTTGAAGTATTTCAGCTTATCGGAAAGGGGTTTAAGACACGAAAAATAGCAGAACATCTGAACCTCAGTGTTAAAACCATAGAGACTTATATAGAGCATATAAAAAGAAAAATGAATTTAGAGGATTCCCGCGATTTAATTTTGCATGCCGTTCAATGGGGTATAAACGAACAATACCAGACCACGCAGCGCCCTGATTCCCGTGAGAACAAATAAAAAAGTCTCATTTACTTCCCTCTCCCCTTGCGGGAGAGGATGCTTTAGGATACTCTGCCGTCTCTATTGAGGGGCGGATTTTTTATTTATCAGATAAATAAACGCCAGAATCTCGGCGACTGCCTTGTACAATTCGGAAGGGATTTCCTGATACAGGTCCAGCTTTGAGAGGAATTCGACAAGTTCTTTGTCTTCCCGTATTGGAATTTTGTGGGCTTTTGCAGTCTCGATAATTTTCTTTGCGACTTCTCCCCGGCCTTTTGCTACAAGCCTGGGCGCAGAATCCTGGGCCTGATTATATTTTAGCGCGGCAGCTTTTTCGGAGCTCTTTTTCATGGTTAAACCCTTATATTCATCTTCTGATGCTGAGTTTTCCCGAAGTCTATTTTCTTTTTGTGATTTACGTTGATTGCTTTCAGTAAAAGCCCCTGAGATGCAAATCTTTCTTCGAGCGTTTTCTTTTCCGAGGTTACAAGGGCTGCAATTTTCGGCTGCTCAATAAAAAATGTTATATAGAACTCCTTCTCTATGCTTGTTACTGACACAGATAATTTCCCCAGCTTCTCAAGATCAAGATTTATGTCGCAGGTATATGAAGCATTCTCGTTGTTTTTGTTCTTCCTGAAGATGAATTCACCGTCCCTCAGGCCGTCCCATAGAACCGGCATGAAGGTGTAAAACATATCGTTTATATTTGAGGTCAACTGTAAGAACTCGATATTTCGGGTGAACTTTTCCACCATATTTGCCATGTCTGAAATTTTTAATCCTGCCTGTGTAAGTGTTTCAACGACCCCGGAATCTTTCAGGAGATTACTGAGTTTAAGAAGCAGTCCCTTCAGGTCTCCCTCTGATTGAAAGGCGATTATATTCTGAAGCACTGATTTGGGGTCCCTCAGCACGGCGATTTTTAGTTTTGTCTCAAAAGCCACACCTGAGGTCTCGACAAAGGCCCGAAGCACATTACCGTTTAACTCTTTTGTATCGAGCAGGAGTTTTTCCAGACCTCCAAATTCTGGTATGGCAGCCTTTATATCCGAGGGGAGTGTTTTTAGCATATTCAGAAGTGTTTTGAATTCTGAATTGCCAAGCCTTGATTCAGAAAGTCTGGCCAGCATATCAAGAATTTTTACGGGTATGTTCTGCTGCAGTGGCACAGATGATTCTTTAACATCACCAATAAACTGCATCCTGACAGTATCTTTGCCACCGAGGACTTCGAGGAAAACATTCTGTCCCTTTGTCAGGGGGATTTCACTGAAGGCCTTAATAATCACGCCCTGCATGTCTTTCTGGCTGCGGCCTGCCGAGATGATGCGAAGCATGGTGTCGCCGCTATCTGTAATATCTACAACCTGGGCTTTGATAACAGTACCAGCCTTTATCAGAAAGCCTTTACCTGTAAGGCCTTCAGAGGGCTTAAGTTTGACAGTATCGCCTATGCCAATATTCCTGATCATATAGCGCTAACAGATATCCTCCGGTCCCAAAGGGGATCAGCGGAGATATGAGCAGTATTCTTTCTCATAAATTAATTTTACAGAATTCGCAGCTATTTTACATTTTCTATAATCTTGTGATATGTTTTATAAAATCTGAAAGAGAAATGTCGTCCTCTCTATTAAGGAGCAGATAAATGAAAATCAAAAAGATAGTCCTTGCATATTCCGGTGGCCTTGATACATCTGTAATAATCAAATGGCTGAAAGAGACATATTGTTGCGAAGTCATTGCATTTTGTGCGGACCTCGGACAGGGAGAGGATCTCAGTTCGGTAAAGAGCAAAGCCCTGAAGACCGGCGCATCAAAGGCATATGTTATGGACCTGAAAGAAGAGTTTGTAAAAGAATATGTGTTTCCGATGCTCAGGGCCAATGCGGTTTACGAAGGCGCTTATCTCATGGGCACTTCAATAGCAAGACCGCTTATTGCAAAAAAACAGGTAGAGATAGCACAGAGGGAGAAGGCAGATGCCGTCGCACACGGCGCAACCGGCAAGGGCAATGATCAGGTAAGGTTTGAACTGACATATTACGCATTAAAACCCGATATAAAAGTCGTGGCTCCGTGGAGAGAGTGGGCCTTTGATTCAAGAGAGGCGCTGGTAAATTACGCAAAGAAACATGGCATTCCCGTGCCTGTGACAAAAAAGAAACCATACAGCACAGACCGTAATCTTTTTCACATAAGCTACGAAGGGGGAATTCTCGAAGACCCCTGGGCTGAGCCTCCGGCTGACATGTTTACTTTAAGCGCCTCGCCTGAGAAAGCCCCTGCAAAACCTGAATACATTGAAATCGGCTATGAGAATGGAGATCCTGTTTCTGTCAACAACAAGAAACTATCTCCTGCAAAGCTCCTTGAAAAACTCAATGGCCTTGCTGGAAGACACGGCCTCGGCAGGCTGGATATGGTTGAAAACAGATTCGTCGGAATCAAATCCAGGGGCGTGTATGAAACACCGGGAGGGACTGTGCTTCAGATTGCTCATCGTGCAATTGAATCAATTACCCTTGACAGAGAAATCATGCATCTGAGGGATTCGCTGATTCCAAAATATGCAGAACTTATTTATTACGGTTTCTGGTTTTCTCCTGAGCGGAAGGCCTTGCAACGCCTGATGGATGAAGCACAAAAGGGTGTTACCGGGACTGTACGCCTGAAACTTTACAAGGGCAACTGCATTATGGCAGGAAGAAAATCTCCTGTATCATTATATAACCCGCAGCTTGCAACATTTGAAGCTGAGACAGTTTACAACCAGAAAGACGCCGAAGGCTTTATAAAGCTGAATGCGCTGAGACTGAAAGTAAATTCAAAAAAGCAGATAAAGAAACAATTAAATATGAACTGATTGTCATTCCGGCTTGTCCGGAATCAAATATAAAGAAGGATTCCCGACAAGCGGGAATGACGTTTATATGGTTAATAAACAGTATTAATTTTTAAATATGAATTATGTCTGACTTAAAATACTGGATAGCTTTAAATTTTATACCTGATGTTGGACCGGTCCTTGCAGGAAGGCTGCTGTCAGCCTTCGGCAGTCCTGAAAATATTTTTCACGCATCTGTTCATGAATTAAAACAAATTGAGGATGTCGGCGAAAGCAGAGCCCGAAATATTGCCGGCTTCAGACAATGGGACCATGTGAGCAGAGAAATCGAGCGAGCGGAAAAGAATAAAATCCGGCTGCTTACAAGAGATGATAAAGCATATCCCGAGACTTTGAGACGCATTCACGGCGCGCCGGTAGTCCTGTATATAAAAGGTGAATTAAAGGATGACGATAAGTATGCTATTGCTATGGTAGGCTCCAGAAACTCAACCATTTACGGTCTTCAAATGGCGGAGAAAATCAGCCAGAGACTTGCACAGTCAGGACTGACTGTTGTCAGTGGTATGGCCCGGGGAATAGACAGCGCCTCTCACAAAAGCGTATTAAAGGCGGGCGGAAGGACTGTTGCGGTGCTTGGCTCCGGAATAGACGTCCCTTATCCGCCGGAGAACAAGAGTCTGATAGGCGAAATCGCTTCTTCCGGCGCAGTGGTCAGCGAATTTCCCTTCGGCACTTTACCCAACAGGGAGAACTTCCCAATGCGCAACAGGATCATCAGCGGGCTGTCGCTTGGAGTTATTGTTGTCGAGGCCGCGCTTGACAGCGGTTCTCTTATTACTGTTGCCTATGCGCTCGAGCAGGGGCGGGAGGTATTCGCAGTACCAGGCAATGTTACCTCAATAAATTCAAAGGGGACCAATGACCTCATTAAGAAAGGCGCAAAGCTTGTTGAAAGCGCTGAAGAAGTCCTGAATGAAATCGGACCGCAGATAAAAGGCCTTCTCAGGGAAGAAATAACAGAGGCAAAAAAACCACAGCCTGCAATGAGTGATGAAGAAAAGGCGGTCTTTGATTATTTGGGCAATGAACCAAAACATATAGATGCAATTATCAGAGAAATAAACTTGCCGACTAACAAGGCCCTGTCAATACTTTTAAGTCTTGAGCTTAAAGGCGCTGTAAGGCAGACACAGGGGAAACATTTTTCGTTGAATTGATCTGCTGACATTAAAAAAGTCCGTAAAAGACGTTTTAATATTTTACAATTGTACGAGGTATCTTCATATGAAATCACTTTTAATCGTTGAGTCGCCTGCTAAAGTCAGAACACTCAGTAAATTTCTTGGCAAGGATTTTACCATCAAGGCCTCAATCGGTCATATCAAAGACCTTCCCAAAAAAGACATAGGCGTTGATGTTGAGAATAACTTTGCACCCACATATGTTGTAATTGAGGGTAAGGAAAAGGTAATGAGAGATCTGAAGAAAGCAGCCAAGGCTGCGGATCAGGTGTTTCTCGGGCCGGACCCTGACCGGGAAGGAGAGGCCATAGCCTGGCATATTGCCGAGGAATTAAACGGCGATTCGGACAAGGTCTTCAGAGTGGAGTTTAATGAGATAACAGAGAAGGCTGTGACTGAAGCCATTAAACATCCGCGCAGGATTAACTCAAATCTCTTTGACGCCCAGCAGGCCCGTAGGATTCTGGACCGGCTTGTTGGTTACAAACTTTCCCCTCTTCTCTGGCGCAAGGTGCGGCGCGGACTCAGCGCCGGCAGAGTACAGTCTGTTGCGCTCAGGCTTGTCGTTGACAGAGAGCGTGATATCGAGGCCTTTAAATCCGAGGAATACTGGAGCATCACGGCAATGCTCGAAGGCCAGGAGCCGCCGCAGTTTGAAGCAAAGCTTTTTCAGATAGAAAACCAGAAAGCTGAGATTAAGAATGAAGAACAGGCCTTGGAAATAGTTAACGGTTTACAGGGCCAGAATTTTATTGTAAAGAAGATAGATAAGAAAAAGAGAAGACGTTCTCCATACCCGCCTTTTATTACAAGTACCCTTCAGCAGGACGCTGCCAGAAAACTCCGTTACACTGCAAAGAAAACCATGATGCTGGCGCAACAGCTATACGAAGGCATTGAACTTGGTGAAGAAGGCCCCACCGGTCTTATAACATATATGAGAACTGACTCAGTGAGAACAGCATCCGAAGCGCAGCAGGAGGCAAGGGAGTTCATAGTCAAGCAATATGGCAGCGATTATGCTCCGCAAAAACCGCCTGTTTATAAAAGCAAGAAGTCCGCTCAGGAGGCGCATGAGGCCATCAGGCCCACATCTGCTTACAGAATACCCGCTGCTGTCAAGAAATTTCTTGAGCCGGACCAGTATAAACTCTACAAGCTCATCTGGGAACGGTTTGTTGCGAGTCAGATGGAAGCGGCCCTCCTGGAGCAAACCTCGATTGATATCGGCGCAGATAAATATCTCTTCCGGGCCACAGGCACAGTTGTCACCTTCCCGGGATTTATGACGTTGTATACAGAAAGCACGGATAATGGAAAAGAAGAGGAAGGGCTTTTGCCGTCATTGTCAGAGAATGAAGTATTAAAGACCCTCGATATCACGCCGAGACAGCATTTCACCCAACCGCCTCCAAGATATACAGAGGCCACTCTCGTAAAAGAGCTTGAGGCCAAGGGTATTGGCAGGCCGAGCACATATGCCACCATACTTTCAACGATACAGGACCGGAAATATACAGAGAAGACTGAAGGGAAATTCCAACCCACAGAGCTGGGGATAGTGGTAAGCGATCTGCTTGTTGAGAGGTTTTCTGATTTGATGGATTACAACTTTACCGCCAATATGGAGGACCATCTCGACAAGATCGAAGAAGGCGGATTCAAATGGGTTGATGTTGTGATGGACTTTTATAAGCCTTTTGATAAAGACCTTACAGAAGCCATGGCAAGCCTCGGCAAGGTAAAGCCTCAGGATATTCCTACAGACCAGATATGTGAGAACTGCGGCAAGCCGATGGTTGTCAAATGGGGCCGGCACGGCAGGTTTATAGCATGTACGGGATATCCGGAATGCAAGACCACAAAGCCTCTTGAAAATGAAGGCACAGGGAGCGGAACCCAACAAAAAGCAGAGGTACAGGAGATTGATGAGAAGTGTAAAAAATGCGGTTCGCCGATGGTCCTCAGGTCCGGACGGTACGGGAAATTTATTTCCTGCAGCAAATACCCTGAATGCAAAACAACAAAGGGCTTAAGTATCGGAGTAGCATGCCCTGAAGACGGCGGAGAGATAGTCGAAAAAAAGACAAAAAAGGGCAAGGTGTTTTTCAGTTGCGGAAATTATCCCAAGTGTAAGTTTGCCACCTGGTATAAACCTGTTAACAAACAGTGTCCCAAATGCGGAGCAGGCATTCTTATTGAGAAAAGGACTAAAAAGGAAGAAGTCCTTACGTGCCTGAAAAAAGAGTGCGGGTTTAAGGAAGCACTTGAACCGGCCAGCAGCGAATAGCCGGCAGGAAAATTAAAGACCGGATATCTCCTCTATCGCCTTCTTCATATCTTCCGGCATCGGAGCAGTGAATTCCAGAGGCCTTCCGTCTATCGGATGTTTCAGTCTGAGACTGTATGAATGCAGCATTTGCCGGGGGAAATGTATGGTCCTCTGTGCAAGGATTATGGAAGTTTTTTTGCTGTATGTTTTATCACCCAGTACGGGATTCCCGATTGATGCAAAGTGGACTCTTATCTGGTGGGTGCGTCCGGTGATAATCCGGACTTTTACCAGGGCTGCTGATTTAATCCTTTTGATTACCTCAAACCGGGTAATGGCCTCTTTGCCCTTTTTGGGTTTTGCCGACATCTTCTTTCTGCTTGATGCAGACCTGCCGATTAAGGTCTTTATTTCACCGCTGTTTTCCTTCAGGTTTCCATACAAGAGGGCTAAATACTGCTTATCAACTTCCCTCTCCTTAAATTGTCTGACGAGATTGTGATGGGCTGAATCGTCTTTGGCTATGATTATCACTCCTGAGGTCTCCTGGTCCAGACGGTGTACAACCCCCGGACGCAGAGGGGCGCCTACTGAGGAGAGTTTTCTGCATCTTGCAACTACGGCATTCATAAGGGTGCCGTGCTCATGACCCAGTCCGGGATACATTACCATGTCCGGAGGTTTATTTATGACGATCATATATTCGTCTTCCCATATGACATCCAACGGTATTTCCTGCGGAATGAGCAAGTCTTCCGGCGGGGCCGGCCATGTCAGTTCAACGGCCTCGCTTTCTTTAACTTTATAACTGACTCTTTCTGTATGTGCGTTGACCTGGACCAGGCCATCTTTTATTAATTTTTGAACATAGGAGCGGGTGAGGCCGCTTTGTGAAGAAACAAATGCATCAAGCCTCTCGCCACTTGTTTTCTGACTGACAATAAAGATATCTTTCTTCATTGAGGTATTTTAGCAAAAGAACTGCTTTTGTTTTTATTTGAGCTTGCCCCCTTGCTTTAACTCGTTGATAAAATGTATATTATTCATATTCTTATCAAGAGGGAGGTGAACTGAATGCCATATGTAAAGATTGGAGACAATGAATCTTTCGAGAATGCCCTTCGCAAGTTTAAAAAACAGTGCGAAAGGGAAGGGATCCTCTCTGAGATAAAGAAAAGGGAGCACTACGATAAGCCAAGCGTGAAAAAGAAAAAGAAGTCCATAGCCGCACGGAAGAAAGCCATTAAGAATAAGAAATTCAGAATGTCACCCTCGAGGTAAGAGTGCAGTTATCTGAAAAATTATCAGATGATTTTAAAACGGCTCTCAAGTCCGGTGATAAAAATAAAGTCTCTATCCTGAGAATAATAAAGGCTGCTGTAAAGAACCGGGAAATTGAAAAAGGCTCCGCTCTTACAGATGAGGAGATTTGTGCGATCTTTAAATCTTTCGTCAAACGCGCAAATGAGTCAATAGAGCAGTTTTCAAAGGCTGGCAGGACAGAACTTGCGGAAAAAGAGAAGCAGGAAGTTGCAATAATGCAAAGTTATCTTCCGCAGCAGCTTGATGCAGATGAAATCAGGAATTTGATCAAAAAGGCAATTAAGGAAGTTGAAGCAGCCGGACTAAAGGATATGGGCAAGGTAATGAAGGCTGTGATGTTAAAGACAAAGGGCCAGGCTGACGGCAAGCTTGTTAATAACCTTGTAAAAGAAATACTGGAGACAATAAGTGCAGCTTAAAAAAATTTACGAAACAGTTATTGCCAGGGGAATTGAAGCAGACCCGCGCGGTAAAAAAACCGTCCTGAAATCTCTTGAAAAACAAAAAAAGGCATACAAGGAAATAAAGGAAGAGGAAAAGGAATTTTTTGACACCGAAACCTTGACCAACCCTTACGCTGATACAAGAATATTGCATGGGACGGGCGAGGAGAAAATAAAGACCGCCCTTGTCGGCATTGATATGGAGGCGGCAGAAGTTATCCTGGCTGACAGGCTGTCGTCAAAGGGAACAAAGATTGACCTTATAATTTCCCACCATCCTGCAGGGAAAGCCTATGCCAATTTCTATGAGGTAATGCGCATGCAGGCAGATATTTTAAATAAGTTCGGTGTGCCGATTAATATTGCAGAGGGACTTCTTGAAGGGAGAATCAGAGAAGTTGAGAGAAGGCTTTCGCCTGCAAACCATACAAGGGCTGTGGACGTTGCAAAACTGCTTGATATACCGTTTATGTGTGTGCACACGCCTGCTGACAACATGGTGGCAAGTTACCTGCAAACATTGTTTAACAAAAAGAAGCCTGACACGCTTGATGCCATTATGAAAATTCTGAAAGATATCCCTGAATACAAAGAAGCTGCAAGGAACAATGCAGGGCCCAGAATTCTTCTTGGTTCAAAAGAAAGAAGCGCCGGAAAAATTTTTGTTGATATGACAGGCGGAACCGAGGGAGCCAAAGACATATTTGAGAGCCTTTCAAATTCCGGAGTAAATACAATAGTTGGAATGCACCTCAGTGAAGAGCACCGGAAAGAAGCGGAAAAACGCCACATGAATGTCGTCATTGCCGGACATATTTCAAGCGACAATCTCGGAATGAACTTGATACTCAACGATATCGAGAAGCAGGGGAAAGTAAAACTGATCCCCTGTTCGGGATTCAGAAGATTCAGCAGAAACTGAGAACAGTTTCTTAACTAAGCACAAGGTAGTTCCTTTAACCGATGAATAAAATTTATGTCTGAGTTACGGCAAGACCCTACAACATATGACTGGGTTATCATTGCAAAGGAAAGAGCGAAACGCCCTCATGAGTTTAAACAATCTGAAGCGCTCATAACGCCTCCGCCGCTTCATAGTAAAGACTGTCCTTTCTGTCCTCAAAATGAAAGTATGACTCCTCCTGCAGAAGCTGTTTATGGCACCCCTGACGACTGGAAGATACGGGTGGTCCCAAATAAATTTGCAGCCCTTACACCAGAGGGAGATACCATAAGAAATGAGTGGAAACTTTTCAGAAAGAGCCATGGTTATGGCAGGCACGAGGTTGTGATAGAGACCCCTGTGCATAATCAGTATATTCCATTTATGGATGACGTGCAGGTTGAAAATCTCATCAAGGCCTACCGGGACAGATACAATGCCTTAAAGAAAGACCATAATATCAAGATCATCATTATTTTCAAAAATCATGGCTGGGCCGCAGGCACTTCCCTCGAGCATCCTCATACGCAGATTGTTGCCTCGCCGATAGTCCCTCCGTTTATCCGCAGGCGTTATGAGATAGCAACACAGCATTTTGACAACACCGGGCGGTGCCTTTACTGTGACCTTTTAAAGAGTGAACTTGAAGCGTCAGAAAGAACTATCGCTGAAAGAAAGTTCTTTGCAGCTCTGCATCCCTTTGCATCGCATTATCCTTTTGAGACCTGGATTATGCCCAGGATGCATTCGTCCTGCTTTGGCAATATTGTAGATATAGAAATTGAAGAATTGGCGCCTCTTCTAAAGGAAATTTTACTGAAACTATATATCAGTCTTGGAAATCCTGATTACAATCTCATTATCCACACGGCGCCTGTAGATGATGAGCGTAAGACGTATTATCTCTGGCACATTCAGATAATCCCCCGCCTTACTCTGGCTGCAGGATTTGAACTGGGCTCAGGTATCTATATCAACACTGCTATGCCAGAAGCAACTGCGGCCTTTATGAGAGATGTGGAGGTATGATTGGCGAGTCTTTATGCTTCTTCTTCTGTAAAATTTATAAATAATCTGGAGTAATTGCTTCATTCTGGTACAATACCTGCCATGTCTGACAATGAGATTAAATTAAAAAGAGTGGATCTTCCTGTTACTGGCATGTCCTGTGCTGTCTGTGCCTCAAGAATTCAGAAGGCCCTTGCGCAATTAAAGGGCGTTGATAATGCGGCAGTTAATTTTGCTGCTGAGAAGGCTACGATTTTTTATAATCCTTCCGAAATATCCCCGGATGAGTTTATCAAGACAATTAGAGAGCAGGGATACGGTGTTTCAACTTCCAGAATAACTCTGCCTGTAAAAGGCATGACGTGCGCCTCCTGTGTAAAGAGGGTGCAGGATGCGCTGTCTTTCCTGAATGGCGTTTTATCGGCTGAGGTCAATTTTGCAACGGAACAGGCTTCAGTCGAATACATTCCCGGGCTTGTCGGAATCCGGGATTTCAAAAGGGTCATCCGGGATGCGGGTTATGACATTGTTGAGGTGAGAGAAGGAGAGGACATTGTTGAAAAGGAGAAAAGAGAAAGGGAAGAGGAATTCAGGAGGCTCAGGGTCAAGTTAATTGCCGGGACCCTATTAACCATACCAATTCTCGTGCTTGCGTTTTCGGGTATGACCGGCCTTCCTTTCCTCACTCAGCTACCGAAGCAGATTAATTTTCTTATCCAGTTGACCCTGGCAACGCCTGTTCAGTTCTGGGTGGGGCGGCAGTTTTATGCCGGCGCTCTGATTGCGGTGCGTCACAGAACTACGAACATGAACACCCTGATTGCGGTCGGCACTTCGGCTGCGTACGTTTACAGTATTACGGCTACGTTTTTCCCGGCCCTGTTTGAAATAAGAGGCTATTCGGCAGAGGCTTATTATGACACTGCTGCAACGATTATCATTCTCATTCTGCTTGGAAGGTTTTTTGAGGCGAAGGCAAAGGGCAGGACTTCAGAGGCTATTAAAAAACTCATAGGTCTTCAGCCTAAGACGGCCAGAGTGATAAGAAAGGGTTCGAGGGTCCAAGGGTTCGAGGGTTCAAGGGTTGAAAGTTTGAAAGTTGAGGAGGAAGAAGTGGATATTCCGGTAGAGGATGTGGAACCAGGCGATATCATCCTTGTCAGGCCCGGTGAGAAAATACCGGTGGATGGTGTTGTGACAGAAGGGTATTCAGCAGTTGATGAATCCATGATATCAGGCGAGTCTATACCTGTTGAGAAAAAATCAGGAGATAGAGTAATCGGCGCGACAATAAATAAAACAGGCTCCTTCAAATTTGAAGCTACAAATATCGGGAGAAACACCATGCTTTCCCAGATCATAAATATGGTTCAGGAGGCGCAGGGGGCAAAGCCCCCTATTGCCAGGCTTGCAGATAAAATATCATCAGTATTTGTGCCGGTTGTCATGGCGATTGCATCTGTTACATTTATCATATGGTATTTGTTCGGACCCGAGCCGTCATTTACATATGCCTTGCTGAATTTCATAGCGGTTCTGATTATTGCATGTCCCTGTGCCCTGGGACTTGCCACGCCAACGTCAATAATGGTAGGCACGGGAAAGGGCGCTGAGAACGGCATACTGATAAGAGGCGGAGAGGCCCTGGAGACAGCGCATAAAATCACCACAGTTGTTCTGGATAAAACCGGCACGATCACTAAAGGGGAACCGGAAGTGACAGATGTTGTAACAAGTGACGAGGGGCCAGGGGCCAGGTCGGTATTGCTGCAACTTGCTGCATCAGCGGAGAAGAATTCAGAGCATCCTCTTGGAGCGGCGATTGTAAAAAAGGCCCGGGAATCCGGCCTTGAATTGCAGGAGCCGGCAAGTTTTCAGGCCGTGCCAGGACAGGGCATCAGGGCAGAGATTAACGGGAAAACTGTTTGTCTTGGCAATGCAAGTTTTATGAAGAATGAGGGCATATCCATTGACAGTCTCGCAAAAAGGGCTGAACAATTGTCCGTAGATGGAAAGACTTCAATGTATATATCAGCAGACGGAGTTGCGTCAGGCCTGATTGCTGTAGCTGATACTTTAAAGGAGAATTCCGTTGACGCAATCAAATCCCTTCACAAGCTTGGTATGGAAGTAATAATGATTACAGGAGACAATAAAAGGACTGCAAATGCAATTGCGCAGCAGGTTGGAATAGACAGTGTGTTGGCCGAGGTGCTTCCGGAAGACAAGGCAAAAACGATAAAGGGTCTTCAGGAGGAAGGGCGCATTGTTGCCATGATTGGCGACGGCATAAACGATGCACCTGCGCTGGCCCAGGCAGACGTTGGCATAGCCATTGGAACAGGCGCTGACGTAGCGATGGAAGCTTCTGACATTACCCTGATCGGCGGGGATCTAAGAGGGGTTGTTGCTTCTTTAGCCTTGTCCAGTGCCACGATTAGAAATATAAAACAGAATCTTTTCTGGGCGTTTGCCTATAACGTTATACTCATACCGGTTGCAACCGGGGTCTTCTTCCCTTTTTTTGGAATTCTCCTTAATCCCATGCTTGCTGCATTTGCAATGGGCCTGTCATCGGTTACTGTTGTAACAAATGCGCTGCGGCTGAAACGGTTCAGAATTATATAAAGGTTGTTTCCCTGCATTTAAGATATCCTGCTGTTATACCGATATTTTATTAACTGAAATAATTTTCGGAGAGGGATAATTTGTTGAACCTGAAGTTAAAAGGCATTGCAAAAAAAGACAATATGTACGTCCAGAGCGATGCTGCGTTGGCAGACCTGATTAATTTAATGAATGAAAATCAGAAAGGCGTGGTGGTGATACTCAAAGATGAGAAACCCGCAGGGATCCTTACCGAGAGGGATGTTGTTGAGTTTTTGTATAACAGTGCCGACCTGAATGAAAAAGTTGAGAAGTATGCATCGAAGACGCTTATTTCTACAAAAGGTGAGAGGACCGTAGGATATGCCTTGAACCTGACACTGGAGAATAATATAAGAAGGGTGATTGTCACTGACGATGAGGGCCGGTTTCTTGGCATTGTTACCCAGCATGACCTTCTCAAATATCTTGAGGAAGATTTTTACCGGTTATTTATCAAAGTAAAACATATAGTGAGGAAAACAGGGAATTTGATAAGCATTTCTCCAGAAGGGTCTTTGCAGGACGTTTTGAGGAAAATGATTGAAAACAGGGTCAGCGCCATCCCCGTAATACATGACGGAAAAGCAGCAGGAATAATTACAGAAAAAGATATATTGAGACTGACGTGTGAAAAAGTTTCTCTCCAGGGAAAGGTTTGTAATTATATGATAAGTCCGGTCGAGACAGCCTATATGGATACACCGCTTGCCGAAGTTGTAGAAGTCATGAACTTTGAAAACATAAGGAGAGTGGTTGTTGTTGATAAAGACGGTGTTGCAGTGAACATAGTTACGATCAGGGATGTTATGGAGAATCTGGAAAGTGATTACAATAAATTTCTTGAGAGAAAACTCAGGAATGCGAAAGAGATTCTTAATATATTTCCTGAAATGCTGATTGAAATAGTTGATGTGGGATCAGAACAATTCATCATCTGGGCCAATGAAAAGATTATAAACAGATTCGGCCAGGAAATCCTGGATAAGCCGGTCACAGATTTTCTTCCAAAGGAGAGCTGGGACAGGATTTATACCGCCTTAAAGAAATTAAATAAAATTGAGCGAATAAATCTGAAGAAAGGCGATCAGGTCTTTGAGCTTTCAGGATTCTCTTTGAAGACGTATGAAGATGAAGAGCAGGGCAGGTTTCAGATCATGATAAGAGATATCACCGAAGATATTAAATTGTCTACAGTAGACCCGCTTACAACCTGTTATAACAGAAGGTTTATCAACGGCTTCTTAATGAAGGAAATAGAAAGGTGCAAGAGAACCAATCATCATTTTTCAGTTGTTATATCTGACATAGATGATTTCAAGATAATAAATGACACCTACGGACATTTATCAGGAGATGCGGCACTTAAAGCCATAGCGCAGCTTATAATAGATACCGTGAGAAACCTGGATGTTGTGGGACGGTATGGAGGGGATGAATTTATGATAATTCTCCCTGAAACCTCAGGCGACATAGCCTCTTATGTTATTGACAGGCTCAGGCACAAGATAGAATGTCTGGAGATAATGCTCCCGAAGGGAATAAAGGTGAAAATAACGTGCAGCTTTGGCATATCAACTTTCCCGAATGACGGAATGGATGCAGATGATCTGCTGGTTACGGCTGATGAAAGACTATATAAAGCAAAAAGCATGGGGAAAAATAAAATCGCCTGCATGTAACCAGTGTAAAAGATCAGCTTAAGCCGCTTAAACCGTTTTCTTCTACACCCTCCCCCTACACGCTATTCCCTGCTATAATACGTACTAACAGGCTGCTGAAAAAGTCTGTAATTGTCATTGCGAGGAGCGTATTTTGCGACGAAGCAATCTCAAACTTATTGATTTATAAAGAAGTGAGTTTGCGGAGTTTATCCCGAGCGGTAAAGAAAGATTGCTTCGCTTCGCTCGCAATGACAAGCGAGGGATCTGCTCGCAAAGACAGCTAAAATACTTTTTCAGCAATCTAAAATTACGCAAGGAGGAAACAATTATGGCTGATGAACATTCATTCGATATTGTCAGCAAGGTTGATTTACAGGAAGTATCAAATGCCGTTCAGCAGGCCCTGAAGGAAATGGGGCAGCGGTTTGACTTCAGGGGAAGCAAGAGCAGTATAGAGCTTGATAAGGTAAAGAATGAAATCCTTCTCATATCTGACGATGAATATAAACTGAAAAGCGTTGTTGATATGCTGCAGAGCAAACTCATTAAAAGGCAGGTGCCTTTAAAGGCGTTGAGTTACGGGAAGGTCGAGCCGGCAGCATCGAACACCGTAAGGCAGATTGTAACTCTTCAACAGGGCGTTCCAACTGAAAAGGCCAAAGAGATTGTAAAAATCATCAAGGATACAAAGCTTAAGGTACAGTCAGAGATCCAAAAGGACCAGTTGCGTGTCAGGGCCAAAAAGATAGACGACCTGCAGGCTGTAATGAAGATCTTGCGGGAGAAGGATTTGGGTATTCATATAGATTTTGCGAATTACAGGTGAAGCAGAAAACAGTTTATGAATTATTTGCTTTATGATGCGTATCATACCAATTGGATATTCTAATAAGGCATTATTAAAAAAAATCAATGGAGGTGTACAAATGGGAAGTTGTGGTAGCTGCAGTTCTGGTGCGGGCCCTTTTTCTGAAGGAAAGGAACTGGTGGAATTCGTTTATAACGCACACGGAGGCGCCATTAAGGAGCAGCCTCTTCCAATCGAATTGAAAACGAAATGTCAGGGTTGTGGAGAGCCTTTTACTCTGAAAACTTTTGTAGGAAAATGTCCTAAATGCGGAGGGGTTCACGCAGTATCACCGCCACGCTGTGAAAATCCTGCCAATATACAGTTTGCGGGCGTTGGTTATAACCTGCCGGAAGATAAAGGGTGATTGAACTGGATAAAGGTCCGGATCTCATGTTCAAAATTATCGCTGAAGAGGCCTTTGCCGAGATTATTCATAATATCGTTTAAATTCCAGTAACGCACCTCATCAATTTCATCTTTGTTGAAGCTTATCTCGCCTGAGTGAACGCATGAGTGTGTGTATACAAGCTCGGTCTCATACGGATTAGAATGAATGTATGTGTACAAAAATTCCGGCTCACATGTTGTAATGCCGAGTTCTTCCTCCATCTCGCGCCTGACTGCCTTCAAAATGGTCTCTCCTCGGTCTACATGCCCTCCGACGGATGTATCCCATTTTCCAGGGGCCACATCCTTGTTCATTGAGCGTTTTTGAAGTAAAAGCTCCCTATTGCCATTGAAGACAAGCACGTGCACCACCCGGTGCATCAATGACGGATTGCCGTGTATGACAGAGCGGGGGAGGAGCCTGAGTACCTTGCCATGTTCGTTTACAACTTCAAGCAGCTCTTCCATAATTGCAATATTATAAACATCTTGATATAGTCTTTCCATGAAAACGGCTTTGACAATAGCAGGCTCGGATCCTACCGGCGGTGCGGGGCTGCAGGCTGATTTACGGACCTTTGGAGCGATGGGGGTTTACGGGCTGAGCATACCTTCCGTGCTCACGGCGCAGAATACAGAAGGTGTTTCTGCTATTAAGGAGATACCACCTGATTTTCTTACGGCGCAGCTTGATACGCTCTTAAGGGATCTCTGTCCTGACGCCCTGAAGACAGGAATGCTTTATTCACCTGAAATCGTAAAAATCATTGCTGATAAATTTCGTGAATATTCCCTGTGCAACCTGGTTCTGGACCCTGTAACAGTTTCTTCAACCGGCGTGCTTCTTATTCAGGAAGGCGCACTGGATGCAATCAAAAACGTCTTGTTCCCCCTTGCCAGGGTCATCACCCCGAATATCTATGAAGCTTCTGTTTTAACGGGCCTGACTGTTGAGGATGAAAAGGGAATGAAAGAGGCGGCGCTGAAGCTCAGAGGTTACGGCGTTGAGACCGTGATAATTACCGGCGGACATATGGAGACAAAGGCGCTGGATCTGTTATTTGACGGAAAAGACTTTTTGTCTCTGGAAAATGAAAAACTTGAAGGGGAATTTCATGGCACAGGATGTGTTTTTTCTTCTGTTATTACAGCATGCCTTGCAAAGGGTTATGGTGTGCATGAGTCTTTTATAAAGGCAAAAGAATTTGTGTGGAATGCCATGAAGACAGCAGTCTCTATTGGCAGAGGGATGAAGTGCTTAAATTTTTAGGGCGGTTGTTGCAGCGGTGTTAGTTTAATCCTCTGAGCTCTTGTATCCTGTTTCATATATCCTGTATCATTTACTATGCCTTCTGACAGGGTCCTCGAAGAGATAAAAAGCAGGCTGGATATCGTTGATTTCATATCTGAATATGTACATCTCAAACATGCAGGGCAAAACTGGAAGGGGCTCTGCCCGTTTCATTCTGAAAAAACTCCCTCCTTTACTGTAAGTCCGGCAAAGCAGATATACCACTGTTTCGGCTGTAACAGCGGAGGAGACATATTCTCCTTTCTGGTCAAATATGAAAATGTTTCGTTTCCGGAGGCAGTAAGTATCCTTGCCAAAAAGACAGGCGTGGTCCTGAAGGCCTCTCAAAAGGATGCGGCCCAGACCGGCGAAAAAGAAGCCTTACTCAACCTGCATAAGGATGCCGCTGCGTTTTATCAGCAGCATCTTGCCAGGAATGAGAGAGCAAAACAGTATCTCAATAAGCGCGGGATAGATGTTAAGGCGCAGAAGCTCTTTTCCCTGGGATATGCTCCAAAGACCTGGGATGCGTTACTGAACTACCTTACAGGCAGGGGATACAAGATTGATGCGATTAAAAAATCCGGACTTGTAACGCAGGGAACAAAAGGTGTTTATGATACCTTCAGGGACCGCATAATGTTTCCCATCTACGACCTGAAAGGAGATATTATTGCCTTTGGAGGAAGGTCTGTAGATGGAGATGAACCGAAGTATTTAAATTCACCGGAGACAATTATTTTTAACAAGCGGCGGGTCCTCTACGGACTGCACCGGGCCAAGGATTCTATAAAAGAAAAGGGCTATGCGTTATTCATGGAGGGATATCTTGATGTTATCACTGCGCACATGCATGGTTTCTCAAATTCAGTTGCGCCCCTGGGCACAGCCCTTACAGAGGAGCACGGCAAATTAATAAAAAGGTTTGTGGAGGATGTAGTCCTTGTTTTTGACAGCGATGACGCTGGAAGAAAGGCAGTCAAGAATGCTGCCAACATACTTCTTGAAAACGGACTCAGTGTAAAAATACTCGCCTTTCCGGACCAGGAAGATCCGGACAGTTTCCTGCGAAAAAACGGCAGGGATGCATTTCAGAATCTGCTGCAGAGCCCTTTAACAGTTATTGATTTTTATATGCTCCAGAAAGGGGATAAACGTTTAATAGCGCGGGAGGTCATCGAAACAATCTCGCGCATATCAGATAAAATTTTACAGGGATATTATGTGAAAATGCTTTCGGAAAAACTCAGGATCAATGAACTGTTCGTTATCGATGAACTCAGGAAGCTGAAGAAAACGGGGCGGGGTGAAGACGCTAAAGTTTCCTCCAAAGCGCCTTTAAAGGCCGTGCCTCTCAGCGAAATATATATAATTAAGCTTCTGATGCAACTGCCTGAAAGGGCCCGGGAGATTTTCGGATTTGTTTCAGAAGAGGACTTTAAGGATCCGGTCTCGAGGGGAATATTTAAGAAAATGAGAGAAGGCCATACAGATGTTAATGCACTGCTGGCACAGTGTGAAGGCAGTGAAAAGGCTTTTCTCACAGAAGTCTTACTCAGGGAAGACTTTGAAAATCCTGAAAAAGCCCTCGAGGATTGCATTGTCAGGGTAAGGGGCAACAAAAGGAAGGTGTTATTGCAGGAGCTTCAGCACAAGATAAGAGAAGCGGAAGCAAAGAAAGATTTCAACCTTTTAAAAGCGCTTCAGTCACAACAGCAGGAACTCTTAAAGAATAAATAGAGAAGAGCGGGGTTCGGCTTTAAATTCTTTGCAAAGATATACAAATAGGAATAAAATAAAAACATGAAAGACCCGTTCATGAAGAAGCAGTTTGCTATGGAAACGGGGAAGCTTCACATTCCCTGCCCTTATCGTGAAAGGACTGGGATTAATATCCACGTAGTAGTTAAAGACGGCTATTGCTATCGTTCGGAAGACTGTATGATTATATGGTGCAAATTCAACCGGATTCAAACTGATGTTGATTCTCTGATTTCCCTGATTTGGTAACTATGTCTGTAAATCCTGATAAAAATTTTGCTTGACTAATTTATATTGTTTTCAGTATCGTTGAGCATGGCTTTAAATGAGAAAAGGAAGGCCGCCCGGGTAGCAAAGAGGCTCGAAGTCAAATTTCACTCAACGGCTGAGAATACTGCCATTACTAATGATTTATCAGAAAAAGGCTTGTTTGTGACAACCAGCAAAGGAATGGATGCCGGGAATTCGATAGATATAAAACTGCATCTGCCCAATTCCGAGGCGCTTTTTATTAAAGGCAGGATTGTCAGGAATATAAAGGCCACGCCCGGGATAAATAACGGGACCCATGTTGGAATGGGCATCGAGCTGATAAATCCTCCTCAGGATTTTGTAAATTATATTCAGTCGCTTCTTGAATAATTGCCGGCTTTTTTCTTTCTCATCTATTCCCTGCACGCTACACCCTATCCTCTAACAGGTTGCTGAAAAAGTATTTTAGCTGTCTTTGCGAGCAGGTCCTTCGCTTGTCATTGCGAGCGAAGCGAAGCAATCTTTCTTTACCGCTCGGGATAAATTCCGCAAACTCACTTCTTTATAAATTAATAAGTTTGAGGTTGCTTCGTCGCAAAATACGTTCCTCGCAATGACAATTACTGACTTTTTCAGCAGTCTGCTAATTCAGGCCCTGCGTTTAAACAGGGTCAGGAAAAATATCCCTATACTCACCAGGACAATAGTGGGCCCTGAGGATGTATTCAGGTAAACAGATGCCATTAGTCCGATTAGTCCTGAAATGAGACCAAAGGCACATGAAAGGCCGAACAGCTGCTTCATGCTTGATGCAAGATTTTTGGCTGCTGCAGCCGGAACAATAAGAAGTGATGTCACAAGAATCATTCCTATAATTTTAAGGCTCACCGTTACAACTATTGCAATGATAAGAAAGAGAAGGTATTCAAAAAGCCTGACATTAACTCCCTCGACTTTCGCAAGCTCTCTGTTGAATGTGATTTGCAGAAAGGGCTTTGAGAAAATCAGGAGGGTTGCTATGGACAGGATAGTGATAGCAAAAAGCAATAATAAATCAATATGCGATATAGCGAGGATGTCTCCAAAGAGAAAAGTGAATATATCAGGCTTGTAGCCTTTGAGCATTCCGATAATGAGCATTCCTGCTGCAATGGTCCCGGAAAAAGCAATTCCTATGACAGTGTCATTGGACAGAGAGGTCTTCTCCGAGAGAAAGGCAATAAGCAGGGCAATTATTATTGATACAGCAATTGATGACAGTGACAGATCAAGGCCGAGCAAGGCCCCGACTGCAATGCCTGCAAAGGCCGAATGTGAGATTGCATCAGAAAAAAACGACATCCTTCGCAGTACTGCAAAGTTTCCAACAAAGGGGCAGAGTATGCCAACCATTAATGAGGCCAGAAGGGCCCTCTGGATAAAGGGGTATGATAGAAATTCACTAATCGTGTTCATGGCAACTATGTATGTATGCTCCCATCATTTCTCCGTAGACGCTCTTGATAACGTCGTCTGTCAGCGCCTCCTCAGGCTTGCCGCTGCATATGAGCTTCCGGTTCATGCAGATGACGTTGTCTGCAAAACGGTAAACCACGTTTAAATCGTGAGAGATGAGGATAACCGTTAATCCTTTTTCCTTTCGCAGTCTTTTTACAAGGTCATAAAATCTTTCCTGCCCTTCTATGTCCACCCCTGATGCAGGTTCGTCAAGAAAGAGTATCTTCGGATTATTGACAAGGGCCTTTGCAATCATAATCCTCTGAAGTTCTCCTCCTGAGAGGCTGCCGATGTTTCTGTTTGACAGTTCTTTTGCGCCGACAATTTCAAGCAGGTCTTTAATAAGGTTTTTTTCTTTTTTTCTTTCAAGAAACGGGAAGGAATATATGGGGGGCACGGTAAAGCCGAGAAGTTCTGAAACGGTAAGCGGGAAGGTCCTGTCATATTCGAGCCTTTGAGGGACATAACCGACTGCGATGTGAGAGTTGGCATGTTTGAAAGGATGTCCAAACAACATTACAGAACCGCATTCATAAGGTATAAGTCCAAGTATGGCTTTAATTAAGGTGGTTTTCCCGGCGCCGTTAGGCCCGATAATGGCAATGATGCTGCCTTCTTCTACAGAAAACGTGATGTTTTCTATAAGGTGACGATTGTCAACTTTAACGCAAAGATTCTCAACACTCAATGCATTCATATGACGTTACCCGGTTTCCAGGGGAACTACGGCCCCCTACTGATTTAATGCCGTCCTCAGTGTCTCCAGGTTAGCCCTCATCCGCTCTTCATACCAGTCCGGATACAGGTCGCCTCTTTCAAGTGTATCCAGAATGTAAACCTGCAGTTCCAGGTCCTTTGCAATTGTTTTCACAATCTTATGAGACACCATGGGTTCTGAAAAAATAACCTTTATATTGTTTTTCCTTATTATAGTTATAACTTCTGCAATATGTCCGGGTGTTGGTTCTTTCTCCGGATACTCCTGAATGACGGCAGCCTGCCTGAGTCCATAGTCTTTTGCAAAATATATAAAGGCAGAATGCAGTGAGACAAACTCCTTTTTTCTTAAGGCGCTGGTGTTCTCCATTATCTCCCGGTCCAGAGTTTTAAGGCGTTCTATATATAGGTCTGCATTTTTCCTGTAAGTTTCACTGTTGGCAGGGTCTGCTTCAATAAGTGCATCCCTGATGTTTTTAACCTGTATCATGGCATTTCTTGGGGAAAGCCAAATATGCGGGTCGTTATCAATAATATGAACGCCTGATGCTGAGTCTACTACGATGGGTTTTTTCTTAAGTTGAGAGGAAATTATTTTGTCCAGCCACTTCTCAAGGCCTGCGCCATTTATTATTATAATCTGCGCCCGAGAGAGCTTTAACATATCCTCCGGAGTTAAAGAGTATTCATGCGGGTCTGTCCCTGAGGGCAGGAGGTTTTCTACGCTTGCAGCGTCGCCTGTTATATTTTTTGTAAAGCTGTAAACAGGGGCCGTGGTGGTGAGTACTAAAGCTTTCTTCAGAGCTTTATGCTGTTTGGGATAATCTTCAGATTGCTGACATGATGACAGACCGGCACACAAAAGAAAAAGGATTGAACATATAGGGATTACGAAGGGTTTCACGGATAAAATTATAACATGCTTTCCTCACTTTTTATTATGTTATTATTACTACCATGAAACCGTTCCAGCCCTTTTCAGCTTTAACATACAGGAACTTCCGGCTTTTCTGGCTGGGGCAGATAATATCACTCAGCGGTACCTGGATGCATTCAGCAGCACAGGGCTGGCTGGTGTTTAAGCTCACAAATTCCCCTTTTTATCTTGGATTGGTCGGCTCAGCAATGACTATGCCGATTCTCCTTTTTACGATGGCAGGCGGAGTGGCTGCAGACAGATTCTTTAAGAGAGATATTATATTGACAGCCCAGACAATCCTCATGTTTCTCACTCTTGCACTTGCTATTATGGTTTCAACAGGGATTGTTACAGTTTGGCATGTGCTTGTCATTTCCTTTCTCATTGGTACTGCGAATTCATTTGAGATACCGGCAAGGCAATCATTTTTTGTAGAGATTGTAGGCCGGGAAAATCTGATGAATGCCATTGCCCTTAATTCTGCGGCCTTTCATGGAGCGAGAATGGTTGGCCCTACTATAGCGGGGATCATTATGAGTTTCTTTGGACTGGCGGCCTGTTTTTATCTTAACGCATTAAGTTTTCTGGCAACGATTACAGGCCTTCTGAGAATGCGCTTCAGGCCTGATGAAATAAAAACCTCTCAGGGATCCGGTATAAGAAAAGAATTTAACGAGGGGCTTAAATATATCTTTGATGACCCAAAGGTTTATACCCTCATCCTGTCTTCGGGGATAATAAGTTTTTTCGGATTTCCTTACGCTACGTTTCTGCCTGTTTATGCGAGAGATATCTTAAAGACAGGTGCAGCCGGGCTTGGCATACTTATGGGTTTTGCAGGAGCCGGGGCCTTTACCGGCGCAGTGGCGCTTGCAGTAAGAGGGGATTTCTCCAATAAAGGAATACTGTTGGCGGCATCGAGCATCACGTTCTCAATTGCGCTGCTTATTTTTTCCCTTTCAAATATAACGTGGCTTTCATATCTAACGATTTTTTTTATTGGATTTGGGGCCATCAATCAGGTTGCAACTGCAAACAGCCTTCTTCAGCTTCTCGTGCCTGACAGATTAAGGGGAAGGGTAATGAGCTCTTTTACGACGGTTTTTCTTGGCATGACTACAATAGGGAACCTTTCTCTCGGCAGCCTCGCACATTACATCGGCACACAATATTCCCTTTTGACGGGGGCGAGTTTATGCCTGATCGGGTCTTTATTGCTTATCTTGAAAAGACCCGAAATCTTAAAAATCAAGATGAGAAGCGATGAATAATAAATTCAACTTTATTTAACATTCACCGTTACCACATCGTAATAATATTCTTCAGGGTCCCGAACGCCGTTCATGTTTGTATCAACTCCAAAATAGAATTTGTAAGAACCAGTTGATAATTTTGAAGTACTTAGAACTTTAACGGGTCCTGTGCTCACAAGCGGAGCCTGTTTATACAATGAAGTGCCTCTGCTCCATTGACGGGTTGCAGCGCTATAGTTTTGCCAATAATTATTGTATTCCCTTAACACCCACCAATCGGCATTTTCATATTCATCACTTCCAGGATCCAGCTCAATGGTTACAGTAACGTTTCTGCCTTTTCTTACAGTGATAGGCTCTGTAGACCCGTTTGCCTTTATAATCGGTCTGGGGTTAATAGTCATTGACACAGTACCTGTTAAAGGGACCGTCAATAGCGGTGATGCCGGGTCATTTGACGGTATATAGAGGTTTGCGCTCTTTGTTTCTGCGGATGACGGCAGAAAGATAACATCGAGAGTACAGGTTCCCAACGGTAACAAGGTCCTGTTGGAACAGGTATCGGAACCAGTATCTACAATAAAATCAGATGACGCAGCCCCTCCGATTCCAATAGTACTTATAGAGAGACTCTCAGAGCCTGCATTTGTAATCATAATCGTTTGCACTTGAGATGGCCCCTGGTCCTGGCTTGAGAACTCAAGTTGATTTGGCTGGCAGGTTACCCAGATATTATCAAGAGCCCAATATCCATCTCCGGTATTGTTGGAGTATCTGAATTTTATTTTTGCCTCTTTAGCGCCTGTGATATTGTTTATATCAATATCTTTCCAGTTAGCTGCAGGATATCCATCATCTGCTGTCAGATACAGACTATTGGTCCAGGTGGCCCCGGCATCATTGCTGACATTCACTTCGACATTGCCGCTATTGTGATGATAGTGGTTGCTGAAAGCAAGCTGAGCTGCATTACAGGAGCTTGTATCAAACGAAGGGGTTACAAGCTCATCAAGGCCTGTAGTAGTGCATGATGAATCTACAATTGCATAAGGGGCTATCATCGGGTCATCTATATTCTTTCCGCATGAATTACTGGTATTCCACTTCCCATTCACTAACCATGTATTTGGTATTCCATTGGCAAAGTCCTCAGTTAAAAGTATCTTGCTTACCACTATAACCGGTGTGCATCCTTCGTCAATCTGACTATCGCAGTTGTTGTCTAAGCCGTCGCATATTTCTGTAGTTGGAGCATATGCAGTGCAGGAATCAATTAACTGGCCGTTTGTACACTGCTGAATCCCTGTAGAGGCGCAGGCCCCGGTGCCGCAGGTTGTAGTTGCTGCCACATAACCTTCATCAATCTGGCCGTTACAGTTATCATCTAATCCATTACAGTTGATGTCCGATGCAGCAGGGTTAATGTTTGCATTGTTGTCATTACAGTCATTGCCTGCGGCAGTCTGGCATCCGGATGGTTCACAGCCTGTACCTGCACAGGTGCCGTCTGCAATTACGTTTATGTAGCTATCCGTATCTTTGTCGCAGTAATAAGTCACAGACGCAAGAGTTTTACTGACCTCATTGGAAAAACTGCTTTCATTGCCGCTTGTATCATAGGCAGTGATAGTAAAATAATAAGGAGTTCCGGCTGCAAGATTACCCCAGGTGTAGCTTGTTACATTGCCGGCGTCAGCGCTTTGAGAATAACTGCCTGAAGATGTGCCGAAATATACTTTATATCCAGCGAGGTCTGTCAGGGGTGTAGCATCAGCATTTGTGGTGGGAGGCGTCCATGAGAGTGTTACATTGGCTGCGAAAAGATTATGAGTATTAAAAATAATTATCAGGAAAAACAGGAAGAAGAGAGATACGGTGTTATATCTTAAGTTAGTACTTAACACGGTCTTTCAACCTCCTTCTGTCTCCGGCATTGGAAACAGGCTTGTTCTGGAGGTAAAAACCAGGTCAAGCGCTGTTTCTTCGGCGGCCCGGCTATCCTGAAGCTTCAGGACCCGTGGCTTTGTGCCCCCTGATTACTCAGGGTTTACCTTTTCGGAAACCTATATTTTTTTATCTCTTGATTTAAGAATAAACCTTGATAGAATTAAAATCCGTGATGCAAATCACCGGGGATTCAGGTAAATGTTTCTGGAAGAGGCTGATATGTTATAATGCTCAATAATTTTGATAGGAGAATTTTATGAAATGCCACGAAAGTATAATTGAACTTATTGGAAATACCCCACTCGTAAGACTGAATAATATTCCTTCTGCTGAGGATGCTGAGGTATGGGCCAAGATGGAAGGTTTCAATCCAGGCGGCTCTGTTAAGGACCGGATTGCATTAAGCATGATTGAGACTGCTGAAAGGGAAGGAAAGCTTACATCCGGAGGAACCATCATAGAACCGACAAGCGGTAATACCGGCATCGGGCTTGCTTTTATTGCAGCAGTAAAGGGATATCGGCTTATTCTCACGATGCCTGAGACGATGTCCCTCGAAAGAAGACAGATGTTTCAGGCTTTTGGCGCTGAACTCGTTTTGACTCCGGGAACCAGAGGGATGATTGGGGCTGTTGAAGAGGCAGAAATTATTTTAAAAAAGAATCCGGATTATTTTATGCCGATGCAGTTTGAAAATCCTGCTAATCCCGAGATTCACCGGAGAACCACGGCCCTTGAGATTATTGAAACGCTTGGCCCCGAGATTGATGGTTTTGTTGCCGGCGTAGGAACAGGTGGAACGATTACAGGGGTAGGTGAGGTTCTTCGGGCAAGAAAACCGGATATCTGGATAGTTGCTGTTGAACCTGCTGCCTCATCTGTGCTGTCAGGGGGAAATCCCGGGCCGCATAAAATTGCCGGCATAGGAGCCGGTTTTTTCCCTGGGGTATTGAATACTAAAATTTACGATGAGGTTATTCCCGTAACTGACAATGATGCAGCCTTTATGGCGAGGGAATTAGCCAGGAAAGAGGGAATACTTGCAGGCATTTCTTCAGGAGCCGCAGTATGGGCTGCACTGAAAGTTGCCAGAAAACTTGGAAACGGGAAGAAGATAGTTGTTATTTTGCCGGATCGCGGTGACAGATATTTAAGCACGGGGCTTTTTAATGCTTAGGAAGAGACCCAAGTTTCTCTCTCTGTTTTTTACGCTCTCCTCTTTGCTTTTACTATATAATGTATAATATTTCCTATGAGTTTCTGGAACGACATCAGGCATGATTTTCAAGCAGTCTTTAAAATGGATCCTGCTGCCAGGAGCAGGCTGGAAGTAATTCTCTCCTACTCTGGATTTCATGCGATTTTTTTGTACAGAATTAACCATCTGCTGTGGAAAATGCACCTTCCTGTGGTACCGCGTTTTATGTCCCAGTTGGCAAGGTTTCTCACCGGGATAGAGATACATCCTGCTGCAAAGATAGGAAAAGGGTTTTTTATTGACCACGGCATGGGTGTGGTAGTAGGAGAGACTGCGGAAATAGGTGAGAACGTCCTTCTTTACCAGGGCGTAACACTTGGAGGAACAGGCAAGGAAAAAGGCAAGCGGCATCCGACGCTCGGCAACAATGTTGTTGTCGGCACAGGGGCCAAGATTCTCGGTGCAATTACGATAGGCAATAATGTAAAAATAGGGGCCAACTCCGTAGTATTAAATCCGGTACCTGACAACTCTATTGTCGTGGGGGTGCCGGGAAGGGTGATAAAGAAGAAGGTTGTGAAGATTTTCAACGAAGGTTTGGTGGAGATGCTGGACCATGTGCATATGCCTGATCCGCTTGATGAAAAATTTGAAGAGATAAAAAATTACATTTCTGAACTTGAAAGGAGAATCAGTACATTGGAAGGCAAAGGAGAAACGATCAAGGTTTACAACACGATGAGCGGCAGGAAAGAAGATTTTGTCCCTCTCGTCCCCGGACAGGTGAAGATGTATGTTTGCGGGATAACAGCATATGATGTGTGCCATCTCGGGCACGCCCGCAGCGCTGTTGTATTTGACATCATGAAGAGGTATCTGAGATATAAAGGCTTTAACGTGATTCATGTAAGAAACATTACTGATATTGACGACAAGATTATCGCCCGTGCTGTAAAGGACGACGTATCATACGATGTGATTGCTAAAAAATATACAGAAGAATATTACAGGGATATGGAAATGCTTGGCGTAAGCCGGGCTGATATTGAGCCCAATGCAACAGACCATATAAAGGAAATGATAGAGACCATAAAGGGACTCATTGATAAAGACTTTGCATATCCTGTTGAAGGAGATGTTTATTTTGAAGTCGGTAAATTTCCTGATTATGGAAAGCTTTCAAAAAAGAACATTGACGACCTGATTGCCGGGGCCAGAGTTGATGTGGATGTGAGAAAGAGAAATCCCCTTGATTTTGCCTTGTGGAAGTCGTCAAAAGAGGGAGAGCCCTGGTGGGAAAGCCCGTGGGGAAAGGGCCGGCCGGGATGGCATATTGAATGCACTGCGATGTCGTCCAGGTATCTGGGCGAAAGTTTTGACATTCATGGAGGCGGCGCAGACCTGATATTCCCGCACCATGAAAATGAACTTGCACAGAGTGAGGCCTTTACAGGAAAGCCTTTTGTGAAATACTGGATGCATAACGGCTTTATTACAGTTGACAAAGAGAAGATGTCCAAGTCTCTCGGAAATTTCTTTACCATAAAAGAAATCCTCGAAAAGTATGAACCGGAGGTCGTCAGGTATTTCCTGCTGTCAGCTCATTACAGAAGTCCGATAGAATTCTCGGATGTTCAGTTGACCGAGGCCGAGCTTTCCATTGACAGGTATTATTTGACAGTCACAAGGATTGAGGATTTTCTTGAAGCAGCCGTGACGGCCGAGAAGCCCGGGGCCTTTACAGAGCTTGAAAAATTAAATTCATCCTTCAGGGATAAATTTCACAATGCAATGAATGACGATTTCAACACAGCCTCTGCGCTGGGATTTATCTTTGAGCTGATCAGGGAGGTAAACAGATTCCTCGATTCTAAACCATCAGGGCAGAAGGCAAAGGAGCTTGTCATGAAAACAAAAGAACTCCTGGCCGAAATCGGCGGAGTCCTGAATATATTCAACAAGACCCCTGAAGAATGGTATCGGTCCTTGATGCAGGTAAAAAAGATAGAGCTTTCAGAAGAAGACCTCCTTCAAAAGATAGCAGAACGGCAGGAAGCCAGAAAGCAGAAAGAATGGGCCACTGCTGATATGATCAGAAAAGAGCTTGAGGTGAAAGGCATCCTCCTTGAAGACAAAAAGGACAGAACTACATGGAAGATCAAAGTAGGGTGAAAAATACATCATTTTTATAAAGCCCGGTTTAAGCCGCTTAAGCTGTTTATCCACCACCTGCCCCCCATACCCTATAGGCTGTTCCCGGTCCTGAACAGAGTTCATCATGAATTATTTGCACTAATGGGTTGACATAATTATTCAAATATTAGAAATTTAGAAATATGAAAGTTCTTAACTGTTTAATATGGAGTGGAAATGACCATTTTCATGAAAAATTCTATAAGAGCCTCTTTGAAAAGACCTGGCCGCTTTGGCTTGGCACAATGCTCGTTGCAGGTTTGTGGGTGCCTCTCTACGGAGAACAAGTAGGCCAGGGCTGGCTCTATGCTTATTGAGAAAGGCTTAATAAAGGTATATCTCTGAGGCGGGTGTTTGAATTTTCGCCGTGCAGCGAACAATGATTTATTAAGGAGGTCATCATGTTTGTAATTGTTAAAAGCGGGCCTGATACGCAGGACGGCAAGAGAGGGATAAAGCTGGCAAGTGACCTGTCTGCTGATATCTGCCTGATGCAGAACGCTGTATATTTTGCCAGGAAGGAGATCCTGATGCCAGGAACATGAAATGGTCAGAGGAGAGAGTGCAGTTGAAACTTGATGCAAACAAAGAGCCTTTTCATCATTTATGTACAGGTGAGGTATGAATTTTAGTCTTGAACCTGGCGGCGGATGAGGTCATTCTCCCTGACTCCTGAGGGCACGGGCAGTAATACTGATTCATCGTTTCTTCCAGATTCGATGAGGTCTTCCTCCATATCATACATTGTTGAAACTTCAAAGGACTGGTGTTCCAGACCTGGTGAAAGAAATTCTATATGGTCGCCTGTCTTCAAACTGCTTCTCAGAGAGATAACAGCTTTCCCGTTTCTCATGGACTGAACAACCCCGACGAGTTCATGACTAATTTTATAAATTTCATTTTCATTATGATTATAGCCGCTGTCAGGCGGGCTGCCGAAAAACATCCCTGCTGTATAACCCCTGCTTGAAAACATTGAAAGCTCCCGGAGCCATTTCTCTTTTACTGTGTAGGGCCTGTCTTTCAGACTATCAACAGCCTCTCTGTATGTCTTGACAACGCCTGCCAAATAATTGATCCCCTTCATCCTTCCCTCTATCTTGAAGCTGTCCAGACCTGCGTCTGCAAGTTTATCAAGATGCTCAATCATGCACAGGTCTTTTGAGCTTAGAATATAGGTCCCTTTATCATTCTCATACACGGGGAAATATTGTCCCTTGCGCGTTTCTTCCATCAATGTATAATTCCACCTGCAGGAATTGGTGCACTCGCCTTTATTCCCCGACCTGTTTGCCAGGAAACTGCTGATGTAGCATCTGCCTGAATAAGATATACAGATGGCGCCATGAATGAAGCATTCCAGTTCGAGAGAGACGTGTTCACGGATATCTTTGATTTCCTCAATCGTAAGTTCTCTGGAGAGCACAATTCTTTTTGCGCCGAGTTTCTCCCAGAATTTTGCTGTCCTGAAATTGGTAATATTTGCCTGGGTGCTGATGTGCACTGGAACTTCAGGAATGATTTCAGATGATAGATCAAAAGCGCCGGTGTCAGCAACAATAACAGCATCGGGCGATATTGTTTTCAAAAATAAAAGATGCTCTTTAATTGGAGCCAGATCTATGTTGTGAGGGAAGATATTTACGGTGATATAAAATTTCTTATTATGTAAACGAACGAGCTGTGCAGCCTTTGCAAGCTCTTCAGCAGTAAAATTGCCAGCCTTGGCCCTGAGACTGAATTCAGACAATCCCATATAGACAGCGTCAGCGCCGTAATGAATGGCTGTCTTTAATTTTTCAAAATTGCCGGCAGGGGCGAGGAGCTCAGGGATTCTCATGGTTTCTAAACACATCGCTCTTTAGCCACATCCAGAGCAGACTCCTAAATCCTTTTGCAGCCGCTTTCAGATCATGAACGCTTCGCAGGCCGAGTATCCTTTTTAAGATGACTCGTGGCCTTGAATAAAACCTTTTGAATGCAAGTTGCCTGAGTTTTGCAATCTCATCTCTCGTCATTGTGTGCGGGATAAATGCAGCGCCCTGATATGTGAAGTCAGCGAGGTCCTCGGACATTGTGCCATATTTTTCAATATGGTCGTAAAGCTCTGTCCCCGGGAATGGAGTTAGGGCATGAAAACTTGCGATATCGGGGTTTAACTCACAGGCGAACTCAATAGTCTTTAAACCGTCTTCAAAAGTTTGTCCAGGGATGCCAATAAGGAAAGGCGTATGAACTGTCAGCCCAACTTCTTTTGCAGCCTTAACCGCCTTGCGTATCTGATCAAGTGTTATACCTTTTCTGATTGTATTCAGATTTTTTTGAACGCCGCTTTCAGCGCCAAAAAGAATAGCCCAGCAGCCTGCATCTTTGAATGCTTTCAGCAAGGGTTTATCAACCTGGTTAACACAGGCAGATGCAAACCAGGTAAAGTCGAGTCTGCGTCTTCTTATCTCATCTGTTATTTTCAGTGCCCTGTCATAATCAGCGGCAAATGTATCATCAATGAATTTTATCTCTCTGTATCCCTGTTTCAGGCAAAGTTCAATCTCCTGCATGACATTCTCGATACTGCGGTAACGGATGCCAAGTTTCCTTTCCTTGTCAATCTGAAAACAGAATAGGCACTTTCTATTACAGCCGCGTGCAGTCATAATAACAGCCACTGGCTTTCTTTTGTATGTTGCAGGAGGCGGGATATAATTGTTAGCATTGCCTAATAATTCCCTGGCTGGAAATGGCAGGGAATCAATATCAGATATTAAGGGCCTCGGAGGATTTTTTGTAATTTTATTGCCGTCTCTGAAGACTACGCCTTTAACTCCTTCAAGACTGTTTCCTTGCGATAATCTTTCCAGGATTTCAACAACAGTGGATTCTCCTTCACCGGTGACTACGGCATCAATATCCGGTGCAGCTTCCAGACATTTCTCCTGCATGGCAATAGGGTAAGGACCGCCAACAACTATGCACGGGCGGATGGGCAGGGTTATTTTCCGGATTTCTGTTGCAGTAAACATCGCTTTTTTCCAGCCAAATGTTGTCGAATAAATGCCGATGAAGTCAGGGTTGAAACGGGAAAGTTCATTTATGATTTTATCATGCGTTATGAAAGCACCGTTCAGAAACTTTGCTTCATGCCCTGCTTTTATCATTGACGAGGCAACATAAAGCGTTCCAAGTGGCTGCCAGTAGTTTATCTGTGATGCAGCAGTTTTTGAGGAAAATATATCTTCAGGAACCCATGCGGGTATTATAAGAACGCACTTCATATGAGCGGTAGACTCCTTAAAGCAATCTTATCAATGGAAGAGGATTTAATGTATCAATGGAAAAAGTTAATTACTGCTTGTATACACAAATATACGGGGTACTTAAATAGTACCCCGTATATTTGTATGAAAATTGAAAACCGTCATACTTCTTTCTGATGAAGATGTGCTATTTGCCGTAGCCTCCGGTTTCAGACTTTTGTCCACCGTATCCGGCGGAGTCAGCAGGTTTTTGACTGTCATATCCGGCAGATTCAGCAGGCTTTTGCTCAGTTTGTTTTGGTGCTTCGGTAACTGGCTCCTTTTTCTGACAGGAAATAAGTGAGAGACCGATAAGCAGCGCTAACGTACACAGTATGAGCAGAATGGACCTTTTCATTTTACTCCTCCTTTCTTAGATAAAAAAGAATAGCCGCTTTTATCAGATGTTATCAAAAGCGGCTAAAGATATCAAAAAAATAATATACTTATTTTGTTTTTGCAACAAACACAGGGATATCGGAACGATTTACAACTTCTCTACTGACACTTCCCATAAATATATGGGATACCCTGTTTCCTCTGGAGCCCAGCATTATCATATCCACTTTTTCTTCCTCTGCAGTTTTTAGTATCTCATCTGCAGGGTGGCCTTCTTTGATCACGGTTTTTATTGTACTTGTTCCTGATTTCGAAAGCAAGTTTTTATAATAATCGAGAATCTTTTGTGCTTTTTGATCCAGAGCTTCTTTATATTCGGTTCCTGATAATACATCTTTTAAAGTTGACAGTTCAGCATCGCCAAGCATTTCATCCATAAGAGATCTGCCTTCAAATTTTTCTACATAGCATAAAATAACGGCTTCAGGACGCATACAATTACACATATTGCTACATAGATTGAACATGTTTTTAGTACCTTTTGTATCATCTACTGCAATGAGTATTTTTTTCATTTTTACACCTGCCTGTTATAAGATTAACAGATTGTTATTAATGGCCGTAACCGCCTGATGGCGCTCCATATCCAC